>DASRLO010000038.1:0-18417 GCA_035648415.1 Allostellaceae bacterium | reverse complement strand
TGCACAACCACCCTTCGGGCGACCCGACCCCGTCGAAAGCCGACATCGCCGTCACCAAGGACATCGTCAACGCCGGCAAGCCGCTCGGCGTCACCGTGCACGACCACGTCATCATCGGCCGCGGCCGCCACACCAGCTTCAGGGATATGGGGTTGTTGACTTAAGAGGCGCGTTGCTTGCCCGTCGGGTCGAGCTTAGATGGCGTTCGATGGCGGATCACGTCCGCAGCTACATCCGATCCGCGTATAGCTGGGCCTGAAATCAGAGCACGATCGCCGTGTCGGCGCTGGAGAGTAAACAAAGTGGAGAAACCTATGGGATGCCCACACTGTGCTGACGGTTTAGATCATGGGCTGGCCCGTCGCGTCCGGGTGTTGCAACTACTGGCCCTCATCGAACATCCAGATGCACTTCCGCCGGATGCGGCATTGCGCATCGGCCGGGAGCTTCTCGCATGGCTCGCGCAGGATGAACCCGGCCACCGATGCGACCATGCGGCCGCGGCCGAACCCCGGGTAGCGGCGGCAGCCTGAGAGGAGATGGTCATGACTACGGACACTGTCGTCACCCATGCTCTCCCCGGTCCGTCCGACGATCTTCTGGCCAAGCTCGAGGGCATCTATCGCGACATTCACGCCAATCCCGAACTGTCGATGCAGGAGCATCGCACCTCCGGTATCGCCAGCGCGTGGTTGCATGAGCAGGGATACGACGTGACAGAGGGCGTCGGCGGGACCGGCGTCGTCGGCACGCTCCGCAATGGCGAGGGTCCGACCGTGCTTCTGCGCGCCGATATGGACGCCCTGCCGATCAAGGAAAGCACCGGCCTGCCTTATGCGAGCAACAAGACCGGCATTGATCGTTTCGGGCAGGCTACATCGATCGCGCATTCTTGCGGGCACGATCTGCACGTCGCTTGGCTGATGGGAGTGACGCGCATCCTGGCGGAGAACCGCAGCAATTGGCAGGGCACGATCATGGCCGTATTCCAGCCGGGTGAGGAAACCGCCCAGGGCGCCCGCGCGATGATCGAGGACGGCATGGTCAAGCGGTTCCCCAAGCCGCATGTCACCTTAGCCCAGCACGTGATGCCGCTTTCCGCCGGTCAAATCGGCTGGCGTACCGGCACCATGTTGTCGGCAGGCGATAGCTGGGAGGTTACGTTGTTCGGGCGTGGCGCGCACGGCTCGATGCCGCAAAAAAGCGTCGATCCGGTGGTAATGGCCGCCTCGGCCGTAATGCGTTTGCAAACAGTGGTGTCGCGGGAGGTGGCGATGACCGATTCCGCTGTGGTTACCGTCGGTACCTTGCGCGCGGGCATGAGCGACAACGTCATTCCAGACCATGCGCTCCTCCGCCTCAACGTGCGCACCTTTAAGGAGGAAGTGCGCACCCGTGTGCTGGCGGCGATTAAGCGAATTTTAGAAGCGGAGGCAGCGGCCTCGGGCGCCCCTAAACCACCGGAATTTTCGGTGCTCAGCGAGTTTCCCCTGACCCGTAACGATGAAGCCGCCACACAAAAGGCGGTAGCCGCTCTGCAAGATCGGTTTGGCGCCGACCGCGTGACAGAGATAGCCCCGGCGACGGCGAGCGAGGATTTTGGGCTGTTTGGCACAGCCTGGAATGTACCAACCGTATTCTGGGTGATCGGCGGTATTGACCCAGCTACTTATGCGAAGGCCCAGAAGGCCGGCAAGCTGGACGAGCTTCCCGCCAATCATGCCCCCGACTTCGCACCCGTACTTCATCCCACACTGCGCACCGGCGTCGAAGCGATGCTGGCTGCAGCGGGCGCCTGGATCTGTCCACCCTGACGCGGGCGGCGCCGCAGGTCAATCACGAGCATGCATAACGTCCTTTTGCAAAACATTACGGCCGGGCTGGACTGGGTGGGGACCTTTGCGTTCGCCCTAAGCGGTGGGCTGCTAGGCGTGCAAAAGAGGTTTGATCTGTTCGGCGTTCTGTTTTTGTCGTTCGTCGTGGCCGTCGCTGGCGGCATGCTCCGCGACGTCCTGATCGGCGCGGTGCCCCCGGTGGCGATCGGAGAAATTCATTATTTTCTCATCGCAATCGCTGGCGGTCTGGTGACCTTCTTTGCGTATCCAAAGATCGCTTCTCTGCGGCATCAAATCTTGCTCCTCGACGCGGTCGGCCTCAGCCTGTTCGCGGTCACCGGCGCGCAAAAGGCGATAGATTACGGTATTAATCCCCTGATGGTCGCGATCATGGGCATGCTGACGGGCATCGGCGGAGGGATGACGCGCGATGTCCTCGCCGGCGATGTGCCGGCCGTCCTGCGGAGCGATCTTTACGCCATAGCGGCGCTTGCCGCCGGTGCAGTCGTGGCGATCGACCATGTCATAAGTGTGCCCCCACTCTACCCGATGTTGCTGGGGGCTGCTCTCTGCATGTTCTTGCGCATCATGGCAATTTATCGCGGTTGGCGCGCTCCTATCGCTCACTGGAGTAGGTCTCGACGCGAGCACGATCAACACCGCGGTAGCGATCACTACAGGGATCGCGGTCGAGGGCGCGACCGATGATGCCTGGTCGATCTGCCCCAACTTGCGCGGTCGTGGCCTTGGTTGTTTCGCCGCTTCTATGGAGGCGAGCGTGGCGAACGCCGCATCTATCTCTTTGATCCCGCCCCACAATGCCGCGCATTGCTACGGTTGAGGAGCGTTACCAGTCATACAACGTCGAGATGGCGGAAGTGATCGGCGGAAAGTTCTGGAAACCCTACGACAAGGCGACGACGCCAGCATGAGCATCCCCACGCCCGAACACTACTTGCCGCTCATCTATTCAATTGCGCAACAGGACGAAAGCGACAACATCGCCTTTCTAGCCAATGGCATAGAGCTCGGCTCCATCAGCATTCTCTCTATTGCAATCGGCCTGAACCGCGTCTCCGCCGAACGGCGCTAAACCTGAGATCGCGCCAACGCGTCAATATCCTGGACGAACCGCCTAGGCTGATCAGCCAGGTCGATAAGTGTGTTTTCACCGCCGCGCTCCGGCGGGCGTCGGCGCGCCGAATCCCCTGCGCGGCACGAGCACCTTCTCGCCAGCTTCGCTCATGCTGCTCATGGCGGGGAAGACGATTTCATAAGTGAGGCGCCTCCAACGGCTCGCGCCCACGGTCGGCGGCAATCAGATGGGTGACGACCGGCGCGCCTTCGAGCAGGCGATGAACCCGTTCCTGCAGCACCCGATCGGCATTTGTAACTCGTTCGTGCTGGCGCAGGTGTTCCAGCCACGACTCGACGACAAACGTCTCGACAAACCGGCCTGGCTCCGCGGTGTCTTCGAAGACGCCCCACGCATAGGCGCCGTCGCGACGGCGCTCATGCTCCACCCTCTCCAGCGCGGCGATGAATGCCGCGCGGTGTTCAGAGAGAACCCGGTATTCGACCGTTACGAGGACCGGCCCCCGGTCGCCATCGATCGATTGCGCCAGAACCGGCGCTGGCCAGTGCATCGACGGCGTGAGGTCGACCCCGGCGCCGGTCTGCAGCTTCCAGCGCGCGCTGAGGGGTATCGTCAGCAGGATACCGGCCGCGGCGACGTAATGCGTCAGCGGCAAGCCCGCGATGGTGGCAGCTTCCCCCCAGACCGCGCTGCCAAGTGTCATCGCCCCGAAAAAGACCGTGCCGAACATCGCCAGACCGCGCCCCCGCACCCATTCCGGCAGGGCCACTTGAGCCGAGACATTGAGGCTCGCGACCACGGCAATCCAGGAAATGCCGGCGATGGCGCTCGCCAATACGGCGGTGACAGGATTGCGTGCAAACCCAAATAACGCCAAGGCGATCGCGGTGCCGATGGTCCCCGCTTTCACCATCCAGTCGGCGCCGATCTTGGCCTTCGCCCAGGGCAAGACAAACGCACCGCCCACGGCGCCGGCGCCAATCGCCCCGAGCAGAATTCCATAGAGTTCCGGCCCGCCGGCGATCTGGTTGCGCGCGACGAGTGGAAGCAGCGCCCAGTAGGCGCTGGCGAACAGGAAGAACCCTACCGCCCGCATCAACGTCGAGCGCAAATGCCGATTGTGCCTGGCGTAGCGAAATCCGGTGCGAATGGCGCTCATAAAGCGCTCGGCGGGCAGCCGGCCCGCCCGCTTCTGCGGCGAGCGCCACCACACCAGCGCTCCGATGGTGCCGACATTGCTGACAGCGTTGAGCCAGAACGGAGCCGCGAGCCCAAACCCGGCGATGATCACCCCGCCGAGCGCGGGGCCGACGGCACGGCTGATATTGACGCCGACGCTGTTGGCGGCAACCGCAGGAGCGAGCTCCGGTCTAGGAACCAGCAAAGGCACGATCGACTGCCAGGCCGGAGCCGTCAGCGCTCCCCCGGTGCCGATCAAAAACATGAACAGCAACAATAGGCCCGGCGTCACCAGATGGAGCCAGACCAGCGCCGCGAAAATCGCGGATAAGATCGCTATGGCGGTTTCGACGGCGATCATGAATCGGCGCTTGTCGATGATATCGGCTAGCGCACCGGCCGGCATCGCGAACAGGAACATTGGCAGCCCGCTCGCCACCTGGACCAACGATACCGATAAGGCATCGGCGTCGAGGCTGGTCATCAGCCATCCGGCGGCGGCGTTGTACATCCAGGAGCCGATGTTGGCCACAACCGTCGCCGTCCAGATGACCGTGAAGACACGGCTCCGGAACGGGCTCCACGGTGAAGGAGCTACCGGCTTGGGTGTCGCGTGTGGTCGCGACCCTTTGGCGACCGTGATTGCCATTCGAGCTCCTCGGGGAAACGAAGCACGAACGCGCGCGAGTGTCCAGCACCCAGCCGCCGGAGGGCCGTCGTTGCTGCGCGCCGATCAGAGCCCCGCGCGCACAAGGATGGACGAACCGGTGCGTGCGCAATTGGTCAAGCAGCGTGGTGCTTTACCCAAGCGACATAGCGGTCGATCCAACTTTGCAAAAACCCTTTGCTGGCCATTCCGATATCGCCGGCCTCGTCGAACAACCCTTCCTTCGCCTGGATGAAGGCTTCCGGCTGACCGAGCGTGGGGACGTCCAAATAGGCGAGCACATTCCGCAGGTGTTGTTGAGACATGGCGGTTCCGATGGCGCCCACCGAAACACCTAAAACACCCACGGGCCGGCCTGCCCAGGCATTTTGCCCATAGGGTCGCGACGCATGGTCGATCGCGTTCTTAAGCACACCCGGGATCGACCGATTGTACTCTGCCGTTACAAACAAGAGACCCTGAGAGCCGGCGATTTCCTCCTTTAACCTTTTGACGGCCGGCGCCTGATCCGCATCATCGTCCTGATTATAGAGCGGCAAATCGCCGATACTGGCCTCGTGAAATGAGAAGTCCGGCGGCGCCAATTTGACCAACGCCCCAGCAAGTTTCCGGTTGAAGGACTCGCGGCGAAGGCTGCCAACCAATACGGCGATCTGGTAGCTGCTCATGGCAATCTCCCTGTTCACAAGAAAGTTGATTTGTTGTCGATAGTAGGCAAAGGCGCCAAGTAACTGCAAATGGCGCACGGGCGTCGGGTCCGGCTCGGCGACCAGACCGGCAAGCTCGGCTTCGGCGCGGCGGGTGAGCGCCACGAATTTATCCGCCGCGGTCTCAAGGATCGACGCGCATTCGATTTTCGCGACCTCAGGTGTGAGAAACTTTGCGCGCCGACGCGGCCAACAAGAACCGCGAGGCGCGGCTTGATAACGGCAAAACAACGCGTTTCAATATGACTATTAAGGACTGCCCGCCGCCGCTCGACGGGAACGCGGTGGTAACCTGTCTTAGGATCGTCAATGACATCGCACCTGTTTTCGCCGATCACTATCGGCGGCGTGACCCTTGCCAATCGCATCGCCGTGTCGCCGATGTGCCAATACAGCGCGGTCGATGGGTCAGCGAATGATTGGCACCTGCAACATCTGGGCTCGCTGTCGGTGTCGGGAGCCGGAATGCTGGTCGTGGAAATGACCGCGGTCACACCGGAAGGCCGGATCACGCCGGCCTGTCTCGGGCTGTACTCGGACGCCAACGAGGTGGCACTTGAGCGCATCGTCGCGACCTGTCGGCGCTGGGGTAATTCGAGGCTCGGGATTCAGCTCGCCCATGCCGGTCGCAAAGCCTCGGTGCATGTGCCGTGGCAAGGCGGCAAGCCGCTCTCGGCAACGGAAGGCGCGTGGCAAGGAGTTGCCGCGTCGGCGACTGCATTCGATCATGACTGGCCGCCGCCGCAAGCGCTCGATGCGGACGGGCTCGCCCGCATCCGTGATGCCTTTGCCGTCGCCGCACAGCGCGCTGACCGGCTCGGCTTTGATTTGGTCGAGCTGCAGGGCGCTCATGGCTATCTGCTGCACAGCTTTCTGTCGCCCGCCGCAAACTGTCGAGACGATCGTTATGGCGGGAGTAGCGAGAACCGCATGCGTTTCCCGCTCGAAGTGGCCGCCGCCGTACGCGCGGTATGGCCGAGCACCAAAGCGCTGGGAATGCGCATCACAGGCTTCGATTGGATCGAGGGTGGCCTGACGAGCACGGAGGCCACGCTGTTCGCGTCAGCGCTGAAGTATGCCGGGTTCGATTATGTATGCGTTACGAGCGGCGGTATCTCGCCGCAGGCGCGGCCCATGATCGAGCCAGGCTATCAGGTGCCGTTCGCGGAGACCGTCAGACGCGATGGCAAGATCACAGTCCAAGCGGTCGGCATGATCGCCGATCCGTATCAGGCCGAGGCGATCATCGCGGACGGGAGGGCCGATTGCGTCGCGCTCGCCCGTGCGTTTCTCGACGACCCGCGCTGGAGCTGGCACGCGGCCGATAGCCTGGGGGCCGACATAGCCTTTCCGCCGCAATATCATCGCAGCCGCCCCAATCTGTGGCCGGGGGCCGTGCTCGCCCGCCCGCATCGCGGTGTCGGGCATTAGGCCACGCAGGACTTTGCTGCGGCCGCCCTAGCGGCGACGGGCCGGCATACGGATTTGTCCACGATGCCCGACGGGGACGCCGCTCGCCTATCTGCGCTGCCACTCCTGGAGGGTGATGTGATGATCGGTTCCCTCCCACTCCTGGAGGGTGATGTGATGATCGGTTCCCTCCCAGGAAGCAGTTTCCGGAAAGTCGAGGGTAAAATGGATTGTAGTGCTCGTGGCCGTAGCTAAAGACGCCGTCTGACGTTGCGCTCAACGACGGGCGCTCCTCATCGCGCACGCGGCAGCGGTCGAGCCCAAAGCCATCGTGGCAAACGCCGCGGCCCAACCCGCGGCGCTGCCCGCGCCGCCAAACTGATCGAGCGCGAGGCCGACCGCGACCGGACCGATAAAGGCTGCGGTGTAGCCGATAAAAGCGAAAGCGGCGAGCGCCGTTCCCCGTCGCGTTGGATCGGAGACCGCAACCGCCCCGCTGGCGAGCGCCCCGGCATCGGCGATGCTGGTGATCTGGACGAGGATCAGCAGCGGCAAGACCAGCACGATCGATCCGCCTGCCGTCGCTGCTAGCGCCAAACAGACGAGCACCGAGGTCAGACAGGTAACGATAATTACCGGCTTCCCGTAGCGTAACGCTGCCTCTGCGATGCCGATGCTGGCCGGAAATCCCACCAGAGAGGCGAGCCCGGAGATCACCGCCAGCCCGGGTAAATGCAAGTAATTTCCGGGAAGGCTGAGCGTCCATGCAAGGTAGGCCACAAACCAGGCCCGTACGGCGGATACCTCCCAGATATTGCCGGCGAAGGCCAATACATAGGCCATCAAAGCTCTATCGCGCAGCACCGGCCGGAAATCGAAAATGATGGCCCGAGCCGGCGCGGGTTTCGCGGCGGTAGGCAGTAAGGTGATCGCAACGATGGCTAGCAGCGGCGCGATCCCGCTAGCTGTAAAGGTCGCGCGCCAGCCGAGTGTCGCATCGACAACGCCGGCAAGCAGGAAGGAGCCGGCGGCGCCAAGGGAATACGACGCGCTGTAAATTGCACTGCCGCGCGCTTGCGCCCGACCGGCAACGCGGTCCGCCAGCAACTTCAAGCCAGGCATATGAACCCCGCCCAGTGCGACGCCGCTGAGAAAGCGCAGCCCGAGCGCCACCCAAAAGCCATTTGCGAGCCCGGCGAAGGCGAAACTGGCAAACCCGGACAATAGCGAGCAGCCGACAAATACCCAGCGGCCATCAAACCTGTCGGTCGCGCTTACCAAAATCGGCACGGCTACAGCGTAGCCCGCGAAGTAGATGCCTCCGATCCAGCCCGCCTCGCTCGCACTTAGGCTCCAGTCGGAGGCAATCTCGGGCAGAACGGCGGCAAACGTCGCGAGGGGAACCAGATTGGCGAGCAGCCCGAAGGTCAATACCGCCACGGCCCTGCCGTTGCGCGCGCCCATCAAGTCCACCCCCGGTCAGCGAGGGTCGGCGCGATGCGTCACGCCGCGACGCCTGGGGCGGGCTGAGGAATGCGGAGCGGAGCACAGCAGGCGCCGCCAATACCAACGCCGATGCCGTAGGCCGGCCAGGGAGCAGAGCCAAACTTGGTTCGCCAAGGCGATGACGCAGAGACCGGTTCCGAGGACCACCGCGCCGGCGGCCACGATCACTCGGGGTTCAAAGCGATCAGCGACGCCCCCCGTCAGCGCTCCCCTTGAATAGAAGATGGCCGCGGTTATCGAGAAGAACGCGGACGTCGCGGCGGCGCTGGTTCCGAATTCGGCCGCCATCGGTCTTAGAAACACGCCAAAGCTATAAATCACACCGAAAACGACAAAACTTGCCAGAAATGCTGCAACGACCACGAGCCATGCCAGCGGACAATTCTCCGGGCTGGCGGTCGACTCGCGATCACTATGATTGTCACTCAACACTGCAGTACTTCCACGCCAGCGAATATGGCTTTAAGCCTGGCTAGATCTACACGATTGTCACGTACAGACATTTCGGCCAAGGCCGAAGTGTTCTATCCGACGCCTGCAGCAGATCGATGCTAGGGGCGCGGAGGGAGGTCAGGATATTGTCATGCGCCGTCCGGCGCGCAGGCGAAGGCCCGGCGCCGGGCGTTCGAGCAGCACCTCGCGGCGGAAGCGGACGAGGCGGGCGGGCCGGCCGCCGGTTGCGGCTGTCATGTCGCCGGTCTCCTCGACGAGGCCCTGCTGCTCCACCAGCCGGCGGAAATTCTGCTTGTGCAGACGCACGCCGGACAGCGCCTCTACCGTGCGCTGGAGCTGCGACAGCGTAAAGGCGGGCGGCATCAGCTCGAAGACGACCGGGCGATACTTGATCTTGCCGCGCAGCCGGCCGACCGCGGTGGCGAGGATGCGGCGATGGTCGACCGCCATGGCGGCGCCTGCCCCGTCCGCCGGCGGCTTGCCGAGATCGCGCGCGGCCTCGGCAACGGCCCCGGCTTCGTAGAGCAGCTCGTAGCGTTCGAGGGCGAGTTCCTCGTTCCACGACGCGGCCTGCAGACCAAAGGCGACCTGGACCCGCACCTCGCGCAGCCGGGCTTCGGCCTCGGTGGGCGCCGCGGCGGCCCACGCAGCGAGCCGTCTTTCGATCGGCGCCAGCGTGACGGGCTTGCCGTCGCGCCAGTCTTCCCACGGGAAGTAGCGGTACCAGCTTTGCCACACCGCCTCCGCCGAACCCGCCGGCCGCACCTCGCGGACCAGCGCGAGGTAGGCGACGGTCAGGGCCGGATTAGCCGCGGCGGTGGCGCCAACGAGGCGGTCGCGGTCGCCAAAGGTGTAGAGCTGCTCGACATAGCCGAGGCGTTGGCTGGTCTGGCGCTCGACCCAGCTTCTAAGGCCCAGTTCGAGCGTGCGATGCTCGGCCTCGAGCGGGCCCGCGGGCAACGCCTCGGCGGAGCCGGCGCCGGACGCTGAATGGCGGATCGTCAGCACGCGCGGCTCGTGCTCGCTGGCCGCGACAATGGCGGCGCCGAGGCCGATCGAAAGGCTCCTCGGCGTCAGCGCCGCGCCGCGTCGAGAAATCGGCATCCGGGCGCTTGTCCTACGCGAGATCGCGGCCGCTCCGACGCTCATCCTTACCTTGCCGACCCTGTTCTCTTGTCCGCTTTGGCCCGACCTTACCATGCGAGGGGTGACGATCCCGAGCTTTGTCGAGAGACGCGGCGGGAGCGGCGACAGGCGCGTCTACCCGGCGGTGATGTGGCTGCGGAAGCTCAGCGGGTCGCTGATCATGCGGATCGGCTCGAGGCTGCCGCCGGTGCCGCGCACGACGATCGTGCCGAAGCCGAGAAAGCGGCCCATCAGCGACTGGTCGACATCGACGCTTTCAACCTTGCTGCGGTTCATCTCCAGCGTGTGACGCGAGATGATGCCGGATTTGTAGATCACCCGCCGGTCGGTCACGGCAAGTTCCGTGGTGCCGCGCCGGATCAGCGCCGGGATCGCCGCGGCCAGGGCGAAAATCCCGAAGAATGCCGCGAGCGCCTCGCCGGCGATGCGCAGATCGCCATTGAGCGACAGCCCCGCGATCAACATTGCCAGCGCCGCCACAAGCCAAAATATCGCCGGCAGAAAAATGATCGGGTGCATCCGCGTCACATGAATGACGTTCTCGCCCGGCTGAAGTACGCGCGTGACATAGTTCATCAGATGCGCCCATCCCTCCCCTCCGCCAGGCGCTTTCGCGCCGCGGCGGCATCCGGTCGACGAAACTCGCTTAATTCGGACAAAACAGCAATCGCGGCAATTTGTGCCTTTACTTACCCATTCCCGCCATTAGTTTGCCGCGTCCGCGTCAGTAACGGGAAGCTAGGCGGTTTCCGCCGGCATCAGACCCTCTGGAGGGAACAATGAATAACAATAAGCTATCGCGCGTGTTGCGGCGGCGCACTCTCCTCAAGGCGGGGGCCGCGGCCGGCTTGCTGCCCTTGGTGCGCCCCTTCGTCATCAGTGCGCGCGCCGCCGACACCGTCAAGATCGGCATGATCGACCCGATCACCGGCGTCTATTCGGCGCCGGCGAACAGCGAGGTCGAGGGCGCCAAGTACGCCGTCGCCGAGATCAACAAGAAGGGCGGCATCCTCGGCCGGCAGGTCGAGCTCCTGGTCGAGGATTCGGCGAACGACGTCGGCACCGGGGTGCAGAAGGCGCGCAAGCTGATAGATCGCGACCAGGTCAATTTCATCCTGGCCGATGTCAATTCGGCGATCGCCTACGCCGTCGCCGGGGTCACCAACGAGAAGAAGATTTTGCATATCGTGCCGGGCGGCCACACCGACCCGATCACCGGCAAGGACTGCAAGTGGAACGTGTTCCGCGTCTGCAACACGACGGCGATGGACGCCAATGCCATCGCCGATACGCTGATCAGCAAGTTCGGCAAGAAATGGTATTTCCTGACGCCCGATTACGCCTACGGCCACACGCTGCAGGAAGGCTTCGTCAAGAAGCTGCAGGCCGCCGGCGGCACCTACGAAGGCGATCTGCTGCCGATCGGCACGGCGGATTTTTCCGCCTCGCTGATCAAGGCGAAGCAGTTCGCGCCCAACGTGCTGCTCAACATCATGGGTGGGGCGGACCAGGTCAACAGCCTCAAGCAGTTCGTCCAGTTCGGCATGGACAAGCAGATGGCGGTGGGCGGCGCGCTCTACGAGCTGGAGAGCATGCGGGCGGTGCCCAAGGAGGCGCTGACCGGCTGGTGGACGATGGAGTGGTGGTGGGACCAGCCCAATGTGCCGCATGTCAAGGAATGGGTCGCCGAGCTCAAGAAAGCCACCGGCAAGACCCCTTCGGCGCGGCACTGGTTCGGCTATGTCGCGGTGCATAGCTGCGCGCTTGCCGCCGCCGCGGCGAAGGAACTCGACGCGGTCAAGATGGCGCACGCGCTGGAAGGCTTGAAGCTGCCGCCCGAGGTGGCGCTGCAACCCGGCGACATCGTCTATCGCGCCGGCGACCACGAGCTGATGAGTTCGATCTTTGTCGGCGACGCGCACCCCGCGCCGGCCGGCGGCGATGCCGACAACATGTTCACGATCCAAACGGCCGTGCCCGGCGAAAAGGCGGCGGGGCCGGCCGAGGCGACCGGCTGCAAGGTGGTGTGGCCGGCCTAGCCCGCCCGGCCTCCGCGGGCGTGACGGCATGACCACCCTGATCCTGTTCAACGTCACCAACGGGCTGATCATCGGTGCGTTCTATGTGCTGATGGCGCTCGGGCTGTCGCTCATCCTCAACCTCTCGGGCGTCATCAATTTCGCCCATGGCGGGTTCCTGACGCTCGGCGGCTATGTCGCCTATGCGCTCTCGCTGCGGATCGGGTTCTGGGGTGGGCTTATCGTTGCTCCGTTCATCGTCGCGGCGCTCGGGATCGTCATCGAGCGAACGATGATCCGCCGACTCTACGGCCGCGACCCGCTCTACAGCCTGCTGCTGACGTTCGGTCTGGCCTTTATCCTCGAGGATGGGACGCGCTGGTATTGGGGCCCGCAGGGGCTGCCGGTTACCGTCCCGGCGTTTCTCGCGCAGCCGCTAAGCGCGAGCCTCTTTTTCATTACCGGCTATCGCCTGTTCATGGTGGTCGTGGCGGCGTCGGTGATCGTCGCGCTGTTCTTCTTCCTGCGGCACACGCGCCTCGGACTGCGCATTCGCGCTGGGACGCTCGACCTCGACACGGTGTCGTCGCTGGGCGTCAACGTGCGGTTCCTGCGGTCGTTCAATTTCGGGCTCGGCATCTTTCTCGCCGGGTTGAGCGGCGTGCTGGCCGGCGGCCAGCTCGGCCTCATCCCGACGATGGGCAGCGCGCTGTTGATGCCGAGCTTTATCGCCATCATCGTCGGCGGCGTCGGCAGCTTGCCGGGAACGCTGGTCGGCGGCCTGCTGATCGGGGTCGCCGCCGGGGTGACGACGGTGTTCTGGCCGTCGGCCAGCGAGGCGGTGATGTACGTCCTGATGGCCGTCGTGCTGATGGTGCGCCCCCGCGGATTGTTCGGCGAAGAAGGCATGTTGACGTGATCGGGCGGCGCTTCACCGCCGACCAGATCACGATGGTCGTGGTTTGGGCGCTGTTGCTGACCGTGCCGCTGTGGATCGGCGCCGTCGGCGGCTACATGGCGCTGGCGACGCGGGTCGTCGTGCTCGGTCTGGCGGCGATGTCGATCAACTTCCTGCTCGGCTTCACCGGCTACATGTCGTTCGGCCATGCGGCGTTTTTTGGGCTGGGAGCGTACGGCGCCGGGTTCACGCTAAAGCTGCTGGCCGCGAGCACGCCGCTTTCGCTGCTGCTCGGGATGCTGCTCGGCGGCGTGCTGGGCGGCCTTCTCGGCTTGCTGATCGTGCGGCGCCGTGGGGTCTATTTCGCGATGGTGACGATCGCCTTCGGCCAGGTGTTTTATTTCATCGCCTATCGCTGGAACACCCTGACCGGCGGCGATGACGGGCTGCGCGGCTTCGCGCGCGCGCCGCTACATTTGGGGCCGGTCACCATCGACATCCTCAACAACGCGACGGCGTTCTATTTCTTCGTGCTGGCGTGCTTCGCGCTGGTCACCGGGGTGATGGGGCTGCTGCTGCGCTCGCCATTCGGGCACACGCTGCTGGCGATCCGCGAGAACGAGCAGCGGGCGCGCTTTCTCGGCATCCCGATCGAGCGCCATGTCTGGGTGTCGTTCACCCTCTCCTGCTTTTTCATGAGCTTTGCCGGCGCGCTCTACGCGCTGCTCAACAATTTCGCCGACCCGAGCAACCTCTATTACGTGATGTCGGGCAATATCGTGATCATGGCGGTGCTGGGCGGCATTCGCGCGTTCTGGGGGCCGCTGCTCGGCGCCGCGGTCTTTGTCGTGCTGCAGGACTATTTGTCGAGCGTCACCACCAACTGGATGTCGTTCGTCGGCCTGCTGTTCGTGCTGGTTGTCCTGTTCTTTCCGCGGGGCCTGCTGGGATTTGCCCGCAACAGGGGGCAGCGTGAGCCTGCTGCAGGTTGACAACGTCAGCAAAAGCTTCGGCAGCCTCGTCGCGGTCGACCAGGTATCGCTGAGCGTCGCCGAGGGCGAGCTGCGCGCGATCATCGGCCCGAACGGCGCCGGCAAGACGACATTTTTCAACATGATCAGCGGCTTCCTGGCGCCGACGCGCGGGCGCATCCTGTTCGAGGGGCGCGACGTGACCGGTGTCGCCGCCGCCCGCCGCGTCGCGCTGGGCATGGCGCGCACCTTCCAGGTGACCGAGATCTTCCCCGAATTGAGCGTGCGCGAGAATGTGCGGATCGCGGTCGAGGTCGCGACCGGCTACCGCTTCCGCCCGTGGATCAGCCGGGCCGAGCGGCGCGGCGTCGCCGAGCGGGTCGACGAACTCGTCGCCTCGGTCGGCCTCACCTCGAAGATCGACCGGCTGGTCGGCGAACTGTCGCACGGCGACCAGCGGGCGAACGAAATCGGCATGGCGCTGGCATTGAAGCCGCGCCTGCTGCTGCTTGACGAGCCGACCGCCGGGATGGGCGACCAGGAGACGCACGAGGCGACCGCGCTCATCCGCCGGCTGCACCGCGAAGAGCGCTTCACGATCGTGCTGATCGAGCACGACATGCGGGTCGTCTTCAACCTCGCCGACCGCATCATGGTGCTCGACCGCGGACGGGTGCTGGCGGAAGGGACGCCGGCCGAGATCGGCGCCAACGAGGCGGTCCAGGCGGCCTATCTGGGCCAAGCGGCATGAGACAGGCGGCATGAACGCGCTGGAGGCCGAGGGGCTGCACACCTATTACGGCAAGAGCCACATCCTGCACGGCGTCAGCCTCGGGGTGGAGGAAGGGCGGATCACCGCGCTCCTGGGGCGCAACGGCGCCGGCAAAACAACGACGATGCGCAGCCTGATGGGGCTTACCCCGGCGCGCCTCGGCCGGATAACGATTTTCGGCGAGGACACCACCCGCTGGCCGCCCTACAGCATCGCCCAGCTCGGCGTCGGCTACGTCCCGGAAGGGCGGCGCATCTTCGCCAATCTGACCGTGGCGGAGAATCTGCGGGTGCCGGCGGCGCGCAGCGGCCCGTGGAACGAGGACCGGGTGTACCAGCTGTTTCCCCGCCTCCACGAACGGCGCGGCAATCGCGGCCGCCAGCTTTCGGGCGGAGAGCAGGAGATGCTGGCGATCGCGCGCGCGCTGATCCTCAACCCGCGCCTCCTGATCCTCGACGAGCCGTCGCAGGGCCTGGCGCCGCTGATCGTGCGCGAGATGTTCGACGTCGTCGTCCGCATGCGCAGCGAAGGGATTTCCGTGCTGCTGGTCGAGCAGAACGCGCGCATGAGCCTCGAGATCGCCGACAACGCCTATGTGCTCGACGACGGCGCCGTGGTCTATGCGGGGAGCGCCGCCGAGCTGCGCGCCGACGAGGCGCGGGTTCAGGAACTGGCCGGGGCCAGCGCCGAAGCCTCCTGGTCGGACGTCGCGCCGGCCTAACCCTCTACCAGCATCACCCGGCCGCGCGAGTTGGCCAGGCGAATCTTGAGCGCCTCCTGGTATTCGGGCGAGTCGT
The DNA here is from genome assembly GCA_035648415.1 of Allostellaceae bacterium. Lineage (GTDB taxonomy): Bacteria > Pseudomonadota > Alphaproteobacteria > ATCC43930 > CGMCC-115725 > DATARH01. Next base: position 2,962 of record DASRLO010000038.1, on the reverse strand, counting down.
ACCAGCGCTTCGCCGCCGCCGTGTCGGCGAATTCGATGACGACGATTCGCGCCGGGTCGGGCGAGCCTTCGAGCAGCTCGGTCGCGCCGCCGCGGGCGAGAAACTTGCCGCCGTATTGCGCGATGCTCGCCCCCGCGAGCGGCCGATAGGAATCGTAGCCGGACGGGTTGGTGACCTCGATCTCGGCGATGAAATAAGCCGGCATGGCGCTCTCCGTTGCGATGTCGGAGGTATAGTGGGCCGGCGTTGTCTGCGGCGGAAGCCTCTGGCATGCTGCGACGGACGCCTGGCGCGTCGAGGGGGTGGCATGGAGATCGGGACGGGAAGCGGCAGGCCGATCGCGGTGCCGTCCTGGCCCGAGCCGCACACTGTCAACCGCCCGGTCGGTCATGCCACCTCGCGGCTGCTGCCGCTGCGGCAGTTCTTCACCGTCGGCCCGGTCGCCTGTCCCTATGTCGCCGGACGCGCCGAGCGCAAGCTGATCGTCGAACTGGCGGGCGCCGCCGCCGCCAATTTCTACGACGAGCTGTCGCGCGCCGGGTTTCGGCGCAGCCAGGGCTTTGCCTATCGCCCGGCCTGCCCGCAATGCACCGCCTGCGTGCCGGTGCGGATCGCGGTCAACGATTTCACCCATAGCCGCTCGACCCGCCGGGTGCGCAACGCCAACCGCGCGCTGTCCGGGCGGCTGGTCGCGGCGCGCGCATCGCCCGAGCAATACCGGCTCTTCACCGCCTACCAGCGCTCGCGCCACCGCGACAGCGACATGGCGGCGATGAGCTACGCCGACTATCGGAGCATGATCGAGGAAACCCCGCTGCGCACGGTGATCGCCGAGTTTCGCGACGCCGGCGGCGCTTTGGTCGCGGCCTCGCTGCTCGACCGCCTCGATGACGGCGTCTCGGCGGTCTACAGCTTTTACCAGCCGGGCTTGGAAAAGCGCAGCCTCGGCACTTGGAGCATCCTGTGGCTGGTCGAGGAATGCCGGCGCCAGGGCCTGCCCTACGTCTATCTCGGCTACTGGATCGGCGAGAGCCCGAAGATGGCCTACAAGGCGCGGTTTCCGGCAATCGAGCGTCTGTCGGCGGCGGGCTGGGCGCCGCTTTCCGCCGCACCGGCGTAGGCGAGCCGCGACCCGCTCGGCCGGGACGGGTCCCGCCAAGGCGTCAAGAGCGGATAGGTCCGGGAGGCGCTGATGACGATCGGCATGCTGCAATCGACCGTGTTCGGCGATCTGTTCGGCACCGAGGCGATGCGCGACGTCTTCGGCGAGCCCGCGCTGTTCCGCAACTGCGCGGTGGTCGAGGCGGCGTTGGCCCGCGCGCAGGCGCGGCTCGGCATCATTCCGCAGGAAGCGGCCGACGCGATCTCTCAAGCCATCGCGCCGATCGCCACTGACGCGGAATCGCTCGATTTCGCGCGGCTGAAGCGCGAGACCGCGACTGTCGGCTTCCCGATCCTGCCGCTCGTCCGCCAGCTCGCCGACCGCGCCGGCGAGGCCGGGCGCTGGCTGCACTGGGGCGCGACGACGCAGGACATCATGGACAGCGCGGCGGTGCTGCAGATCCGTGACGGGCTCAAGCTGATCGAAGCCGATCTCGAGACGCTGCGCGGCAATCTGGCAGCGCTCGCCAAAAAACACCGCGACACGCCGATGGCTGGGCGCACCTTCCTGCAGCAGGCGCTGCCGATCACCTTCGGCTATAAGGCGGCGGTGTGGCTGTCGTCGTTCGACCGCCACGCCGAGCGGCTCGCGGAGCTCAAGAAGCGCGTGCTGAAGGCGCAGTTCGGCGGCGCGGTCGGCACCCTGGCCTCGCTCGGCGGCGGCACGCAGGGGCTGGCGACGGTCGGCGAACTGGCGAAGGAGTTGGGCCTCGGCGAGCCGGCGATCACCTGGCATGTCGCGCGCGACACGATCGCCGAGACCGTGCAGTTCCTCGCGCTGCTCGGCGGCAGCATGGCCAAGGTCGCCGACGATGTGATGCTGATGTCGGCGACCGAGTTCGGCGAGGCCGGCGAGCCGTTCGTCAGCGGGCGCGGCGCGAGCTCGACGATGCCGCAGAAACGCAATCCTATCTCATGCGGGCTGATCATCGCGGCGGCGCGGGCGCTGCGCCAGCACGCGGGGCTCGCCTTGGACGCGATGCTGAGCAGCTTCGAGCGCACCGCCTCGGCCTGGCATCTCGAATGGATCGCGGCGCCGGAAGCGTTCGGCTACGCCGCCGGCGCGCTGCACCAGGGCGTGTTCCTCAGCGGCGGGCTGATCGTCGATGCCGGGGCCATGCAGAAGAATTTGGGTCTCACCCACGGGCTCATCGTCGCCGAGGCGGTGATGATGGGGCTGGCGCCGCATACCGGGCGCAACGAGGCGCACGACCTGGTCTACGATGCGTGCCGCGCGGCGATCGAAAGCGGCCGGCCGCTCTACGACGTGCTGCTGGAGCACCCAGAGGTCGTCGAGCCTCTCGGCCAGGACAAGCTCAAGGCGCTGACCGACCCCGCCAACTATCTCGGCGCCGCGCAGGCGATGGTCGACCGGGTGCTCGCGGGCCGCTAGCAGACCCCGTCAATCGAAGGTCGCCCGAGTCACGTCGTTCTTGCGGTCGTAATGGATGGTGATCTTCTCGACCGTACAGAGATCGATCTTCTCCCAGACCGCGTTGGAATCGTCCTCGCTATAGGTGACTTTCAGATCGAAATTGCAGGTCTTGGTTTTTGGGCTGAAATGGATGTTGACGGCACTGCCGTCGCCCAGCACGTCCTGCCCGAGCACGTCCTCTTGCCAATCCTCGGATTTCGAGGGCGCGACGTAGAGCGCCTTCAGTTCGTACCCGGTCTTGTTGACGAGCTGGAAATCCTGCTTGGCGTCCTGGGCGTGGGCCGGAACGGCCACAGCGAGAGTTGCCGCAAAGGCAGCCGCGAGCGAAACTTTTATCAAGGGATCCTCACCGATGTATGGGTTCGA
>DASRLO010000037.1:0-5628 GCA_035648415.1 Allostellaceae bacterium | reverse complement strand
CATCGTCTTCGCCCAGGTCGGGCTCGCCAGCCAGGCTGAGGCCGATCTGCAAGGCTTCGAGCAGCTGGTGCGCGGCTGGCCCGAGGTGCGCGAGGCGCACATGCTCGCCGGCGAAACCGATTTCCTGTTGAAGATCGTCGCGACCGACTGGGACAGCTACCAGCGCTTTCTCTCCGCCAGGCTGACCTCGGCGCCCAACGTCGCCCACGTCAAATCGGCGATGACCCTGCGCGTCTCCAAGGCCGAGCCGGGCGTGCCGGTCGGCGATGAGGCCCAACTGGCGGAAATCGAACCCGCGGCCTAATCAACCGAACGCGACGGTGACGACCTCGTAGGATTTGGCGCCGCGCGGGGTCGAAACCTCGACGCTGTCGCCCTTGCCCTTGCCGATCAGCGCGCGCGCCAGAGGCGAAGCAACCGAGAGCCGCCCATCCTTTACGTCGGCCTCGTCCTCGCCGACGATGCGGAAGGTCTGCTCCTCGTCGGTTTCCTCGTCGGCGAGCGTCACCGTCGCGCCGAACTTGATCACCGAGCCGGACAATTTCGAGGTGTCGATGACCTCGGCGCGGGCCACCCTGTCCTCCAGCTCCATGAGCCGGCCCTCGATAAAGCTCTGCCGCTCGCGCGCCGCGTGGTATTCGGCGTTTTCCGACAGATCGCCGTGCGTGCGCGCCTCGGCGATGGCGCGGATGATCGCCGGCCGTTCGGTCGTTTTGAGCCGCTTGATCTCTTCCTGCAGCCGAATGTAGCCGTCGGAAGTCATCGGGAGCCTGTCCATAGCGCCAGCTTTTTGCCCGAGATTAACAAAAGAAAGCGGTTAGAAGTAGGATTGCAGCGGGGCAACTTCAAGGCTGCCCCGGCGCAGCGCCCCGATCGCCTGCACCGCCGCGCGGGCGCCGGCGACGGTTGTGTAGTAGGGGATGTTGTGGGTTAACGCGGTGCGGCGCAAGCTGAAGCTGTCGGCGATCGCCTGCGCCCCCTCGGTGGTGTTGAAGACCAGTTGGATGCGCCCGCTGCGCATCTCGTCGACGATGTCGGGCCGGCCCTCCTGCACCTTGTTGACGAGCGTCACGGCGAGCCCCGATTCGCCGAGCCGGCCGGCGGTGCCGCGCGTCGCGACCAGCTCGAAACCCCATTCGGCGAGCCGGCGGCACGGCTCGACCAGGGCCGCCTTGTCGCCGTCGCGCACCGAGACGAAGACCCTGCCGGACAGCGGCAGATCGGTGCCGGCGCCGAGCTGCGCCTTGGCGAAGGCGCGGCCGAAATCGCTGTCGAGCCCCATGACCTCGCCGGTCGATTTCATCTCCGGCCCGAGGATCAGGTCGACCCCCGGAAAACGGGCGAACGGGAAGACGGCTTCCTTGACCGCGACATGCCCAGGGGATTTACCAGGGGATTTACCAGGGGATTTGCCGGCGCCCGGACGAGCGCCCTGGACGAGGTCGGCGAGGCGCTCGCCGGTCATCACGCGCGCGGCGATCTTGGCGATCGGCACGCCGGTCGCCTTGGCGACGAACGGCACGGTGCGCGAGGCGCGCGGGTTGACCTCTAGCACATAAACGTCGCCGTCCTTGACCGCGAACTGCACGTTCATCAGCCCGACGACGTGGAGCGCCTTTGCCAAAGCGACGGTCTGCCGCTCGATCTCGGCGACGGTGTCGGCGGCGAGGCTGTACGGCGGCAGCGAACAGGCGCTGTCGCCGGAATGGATGCCGGCCTCCTCGATGTGCTCCATGATGCCGGCGACGTAGACCGTCTCGCCGTCGGCCACCGCGTCGGCGTCGACCTCGATCGCATCCTGCAAATAGCGGTCGATCAAGACCGGGCTGGCGCCCGAGACGCGCACCGCGTTGCGGATGTAGCGCTGCAGCCCGGCGGTGTCGTGGACAATCTCCATCGCGCGGCCGCCCAGCACATAGGACGGCCGGATCACCACCGGATAGCCGATGCGCTGCGCGATCGCCTCGGCTTCCTCGGGCGAATAGGCGGTGCCGTTGTCCGGCTGGCGCAGGCCGATGCCGTGCAAGAGCTGCTGGAAGCGCTGGCGGTCCTCGGCGAGGTCGATGGCGTCCGGGGTGGTGCCGAGGATCGGGATCTCCGCCGCCTCCAGCGCCTTGGCGAGGTTGAGCGGCGTCTGCCCGCCGAACTGCACGATGACCCCGAGCAGCGTTCCCGTGCGCTGCTCGACGCGGACGATCTCGATCACGTCCTCGGCGGTCAGCGGCTCGAAATAGAGCCGGTCGGAGGTGTCGTAATCGGTCGAGACGGTCTCCGGATTGCAGTTGATCATGATCGTCTCGATGCCGCCCCCTGGGCCGGCATCGCGCAGCGAATACGCGGCATGGACGCAGCAATAATCGAACTCGATGCCCTGGCCGATGCGGTTGGGCCCGCCGCCGAGGATCACCACCTTGCGGCGGTCGCTCGGGTCGGCCTCGCATTCGGGCGGACTGATCCCGTCGCCCTCATAGGTGGAATAAAGATAGGGCGTCAGCGAGGCGAATTCGGCCGCGCAGGTATCGACGCGCTTATAGACCGGCGTGAGGCCAAGCCCGCGCCGCCGCTTCGCGACCTTGGCCTCGTCGAGCCCGGCGAGGCGGGCGAGCCGGCGGTCGGAGAACCCCATCTGCTTGAGGCGCAAAAACGCGGTCGCGTCCTTCGGCAGTCCGTCCCGCCGCACCCGCTCCTCGACCTCGACGATTTCTCTGATTCGGTCGAGAAACCAGGGTTCGAAATGGCAGGCGACGTGGATTTCTGGGGTCGTCAGGCCGTGGCGGTAGGCCTGCGCGATCAGCAGCAGGCGATCCGGCGTGGGCCGGGCGAGCGCCGCGATCACCGCTTCCTTGCCGCCGCTCTCGACGCCGTCGATCGCCACTTCGTCGAACCCGTCGAGCCCGGTCTCCAGCGAGCGCAGCGCCTTCTGCACCGATTCGGCAAAGCTGCGGCCGATCGCCATCGCCTCGCCGACCGATTTCATCGAGGTGGTGAGCAAAGGTTGCGCGCCGGGGAATTTCTCGAAGGTGAAGCGCGGCATCTTGGTGACGACATAGTCGATCGTCGGCTCGAAGCTCGCTGGCGTCACGCCGGTGATCTCGTTGTCGAGCTCGTCGAGCGTGTAGCCGACCGCGAGTTTGGCGGCGATCTTGGCGATCGGGAACCCGGTCGCCTTCGACGCCAGCGCCGAGGAGCGCGACACCCGCGGGTTCATCTCGATGATGACGAGGCGCCCGTCCTGCGGGTTGACCGCGAACTGCACGTTCGACCCGCCGGTATCGACGCCGATCTCGCGCAGCACCGCGATCGCGGCGTTGCGCATGAGCTGGTATTCCTTGTCGGTGAGGGTGAGGGCCGGGGCCACCGTCACCGAATCGCCGGTATGGACGCCCATCGGGTCGATGTTCTCGATCGAGCAGATGACGATGCAGTTGTCGGCGCGGTCGCGCACGATTTCGAGCTCGTACTCCTTCCAGCCGAGCACCGATTCCTCGATCAGCACCTCGCCGGCCGGCGAGGCGCGCAAGCCCCCGCGGACGATCTCCTCGAACTCCTCGGTGTTGTAGGCGATGCCGCCGCCGGTGCCGCCGAGGGTGAAGGACGGCCGGATGATCGCCGGTAGTCCCGTGACATCGAGCGCCGCCATCGCCTCGTCGAGCGATTTCGCCAGCCGGCTTTGCGGCGAGACCAGGCCGATCCTGTCCATTGCCTGGCGGAAGAGCTGCCGGTCCTCGGCCTTCTCGATCGCCGCCTCGTTGGCGCCGATCAATTCGACCCCATAGCGCTTGAGCACGCCGGATTTCGACAGAGCCAGCGCGGTGTTGAGCGCGGTCTGTCCGCCCATCGTCGGCAGCAGCGCACCAATGGGGTGTCCCTCCGCGCACTCGCGGGCGATGATCTTCTCGACCATCTCGGGGGTGATCGGCTCGATATAGGTGGCGTCGGCCAATTCCGGATCGGTCATGATCGTCGCCGGGTTCGAATTGACCAGGACGATCCGGTAGCCCTCCTCCTTCAGCGCCTTGCACGCCTGCGCGCCCGAATAATCGAACTCGCAGGCCTGCCCGATGACGATCGGCCCGGCGCCGATGATGAGGATCGAAGAGATGTCGGTGCGCCTAGGCATGCTTGATACGCTCCCCGGCGCAAGCCGGGGTCCATGCTTCAACCGCACGAGAGGCGGATAAATGGGTCCAGGCTTTCGCCGGGATGCCGATGAAACTCACTTTTTCCCCGCTGCCATCAGCTTCACGAACCGCACGAACAGGTAATGGCTGTCCTGCGGGCCGGGACTGGCTTCCGGGTGATGCTGCACCGAGAACACCGGCTTGCCCTTGATCGACAGGCCCTCGTTGGTCTGGTCGAACAGCGACAGATGCGTCGCCTCGATCCCCTCGGGCAGGCTCGCCGGATCGACCACGAAGCCGTGATTCTGGCTGGTGATTTCGACCTTGCCGGTGGCCAAATCCTTGACCGGGTGATTGGCGCCGCGATGGCCCTTGTCCATCTTGGCTGTCCTGCCGCCGAGCGCCAGCGCCAGCATCTGGTGGCCGAGGCAGATGCCGAACATCGGCACGCCCGTGTCGATGAGGGCGCGCAGCACCGGCACCGCGTATGCGCCGGTCGCCGCCGGGTCGCCCGGCCCGTTCGACAGGAAGACGCCGTCCGGCTGGTGCCGCATGATGTCCTCGACCGTCGCGGTCGCCGGCACCACGGTCACCCGGCAGCGATGCGCCGCCAGCATCCGCAAAATGTTGCGCTTGGCGCCGTAATCGACCGCGACGACATGAAAGCGCGGCGCCTGCTGCGCGCCGTAGCCGTGCTCGCGCTCCCAGGTCGTCTCGTCCCATTCGTAAGTCTGCCGGCAGGTGACGTCGAGCGCGAGGTCCATGCCTTCGAGGCCGGGCCAGGCTTGCGCCTCGGCTTGCATCCCGGCGATGTCGAGCCGGCCGGTGGGCTCGTAGGCGATGACCCCGTTCGGCGCGCCGCGGTCGCGGATGCGGCGGGTGAGCCGCCTTGTGTCGACGCCGCAGAGCCCGGTCATGCCGTGCGATCTGAGCCAGGAATCCAGCCCCTGGCTGGCGCGGTAATTGGCCGGGTCGGTAATCCTCTCGCGGATCACCAGGCCGCGCGCCGCCGGGGTCGTCGCTTCGATGTCCTCGGGATTGGTCCCGACATTGCCGATATGGGGGAAGGTGAAGGTGATGATCTGCCCGGCATAGCTGGGGTCGGTCAGGATCTCCTGATAGCCGGTGATCGCGGTGTTGAAGCAGACTTCGCCGACCGCCCGGCCCGGCGCGCCGACGCCGCGGCCCCAGAACACCGCCCCGTCCGCCAGCACCAGGGCCGCGTTGCAGTCGGGCGGTCGCGGCAATGGCTGCGCCGCGTTCTGGTCGGTCATCGAAAGCTGTTCCTGCCGGCGGATTTGGGGCCGTTTCGCGAGCGCGGCGCCCAATTTTGCGAAACATAAACACAAGCCATTGTTTGTCAACTGGCGCGCCAGCGAAGATATGGGGCTTTCAATAGCTTAGAAGATGCGGCTGAATTGCGGCCGGGAACCGGCTAGGTTGCCGCCGCCGCGAGCGCAGGAGTGGGACAATGTTGCGCGAGGCCATCACCGAGCGAATGAAGACC
>DASRLO010000036.1:0-26551 GCA_035648415.1 Allostellaceae bacterium | reverse complement strand
GGAGTCGACCTTGCGGCGTCAGCCGCGCATTCTTGTGCATGTTCATCCGGGGCTCCGGCATTGGGTTGGCTGGTCTCGCAACCCCAGCCTCATACCACCGACCCGGATGAACAACCTTCATAGCTTCGACACCTAGGCGGGTAGGCGGCTGACCGCGGCGTCGATTTCAGCCCGGCCCGGCATCGCCGCCTGCGCTCCGACCGCAAGGCAGGACAGCGACGCCGCCGCGCTGGCGCGCCGCAGCGTCAGGTCGAGCGGCAGGCCGCGATCGAACCCCGCGGCGAACACGCCGGCAAACGCGTCGCCGGCGCCCGTCGTATCCACCGGCTCGATCGCCAAGGCCGGGACGGCGACCGTGCTGCCGTCGCGCAGCATCGCCACCGCACCCTCGGCGCCGCGGGTGATCACCAGCCCTCGCCGCAGCTGGCGCGCCATTTCGGCCGGATCCCCCAGGGTCGCCGCCTCGCCTTCATTGGCGATCAGAAAATCGATGTCCTCGAATTTGGCCGGCGCGATCGGCCCGGCCGGCGCCAGGCTCAACACGACCCGCCCGCCGCGCTGCCGGGCGCGGGTGATCAGCGCCGCGTTTTCCGCGTCGGGAACCTCGCGCTGCAGCACCAGGACGGTCTTCAGATCGAGCAAGCTATCGGGCACCTGCGTCGCTCTCGCCCGCAAATTGGCGCAGGAGGCGACGGCGATCTGGTTCTCGCCGGCCGGGTCGACGGTGATGATCGCGCAGCCGGTCGGCTGGACCATCGCAGCGACAAGGCTCAGATAGACGCCGTTCCGGCGCAGCAGGCTCAACGCGGTTTCGGCGAACGCATCCTGGCCGACGGCGCCGATCAGGGTGACGGCAGCGCCGGCCTTGGCCGCCGCCAGCGCCTGGTTGCCGCCCTTGCCGCCCGGCGCGACGACGTAATCGCCGCCGAGGACCGTTTCGCTGGCGGCCGGCAGATGCGGCACCGGCACCAGCACGTCGACGTTGATCGACCCGAACACGACGATCATGAAGGTGCTCCGCCGCGATGATAAGGTGCCGCGAGATTATGGAGGGTTTTTCACATGTTGGACAACGCCGGGCTCGGCCGGTTCGTCGATCAATGCTGGGGCGACGAGATTGTCCCGACCCTCGTCGAATACATCAAGATCCCCAACAAATCGCCGATGTTCGATCCCGACTGGGCGGCGCACGGCCATATGGACGCGGCGGTCGCGATGTTCGAGCGCTGGGCGCGCGGCAAGCTCGGTCAATTTCCCGGCGCGACGCTCGACATCGTGCGCCTCGAAGGCCGCACGCCGGTCATCCTCATCGACATTCCCGGCGACGACGCCACTTCCGCCAGCGCCCCGGTGTTGCTTTACGGCCACCTCGACAAGCAGCCGGAGATGGTCGGCTGGGAAGACGGCTACGGCCCGTGGCTGCCGCGCATCGTCGGCGACAAGCTCTATGGCCGCGGCGGCGCCGATGACGGCTACGCGATGTTCGCCGCGCTGACCGCGCTCGGCGCGCTCGCCGAGCAGGGCGCGCCGCATGCCCGCGCGATCGTGCTGATCGAGGCCTGCGAGGAATCCGGCAGCTACGATTTGCCGTTCTATGTCGATCACCTGGCCGAACGCATCGGCAGCCCGTCTCTGGTCGTCTGCCTCGATTCGGGCTGCGGCAATTACGATCAGCTGTGGCTCACCACGTCGTTGCGCGGCGTCGTCGCCGGTACGCTCAGCGTCGAAATCCTGAGCGAGGGGGTGCATTCGGGCCATGCGTCGGGGATCGTGCCGTCAAGCTTCCGGATTTTCCGGCAGCTGCTGTCGCGGCTCGAGGACGAGACGACCGGCGCAATTCGGCCTGACGCGCTCTATGCGCAGATCCCGGCCGAGCGCGTGGCGCAGGCGAAGAGCGCGGCGGCGGCGCTCGGCGATGTCGTGCGCAGTGAATTCCCGTTTGTCGCCGGCGCCGGCGCGGTCGGCGACGATTTGACCGAGCTGGTGCTGAACCGCAGCTGGCGGCCGCAACTCGCGGTGACCGGCATGGCCGGGCTGCCGCCGCCGGGCGACGCGGGCAATGTGCTGCTGCCGTTCACCACCGCGAAACTGAGCCTGCGCCTCCCGCCGACGCTCGATTCAGCCACGGCGACCGCCACGGTCCGCAAGCTGCTCGAAGCCGACCCGCCCTACGGCGCCAAAGTGTCGTTTTCCGGCCAGGTCGGCTCGTCGGGGTGGAATGCGCCGGCGCTGGCGCCGTGGCTCGAAGCGTCGCTGGCGAGAGCGTCACAGCATGCGTTCGGCGCGTCGCCGGCTTTTATCGGCGAGGGCGGCAGCATCCCGTTTATGGCGATGCTCGGCGAGAAATTTCCGGCGGCGCAGTTCGTCGTCACCGGGGTCCTGGGTCCGCATTCTAACGCGCACGGACCCAACGAGTTCCTGCACATCCCGACCGCCAGGAAGCTCACCCGGGCGATCGCGCAAATCCTCGTCGACCATCACGCCGACGCGGCCTAGCCCGGCGCCGCCCTTAGTCGGAGGCGTGGAGTTGTCGCGGCCAGCTTGAACTGGCGTGCTCTCGTCCCCATCAAGGACCCATGCAGCCAGTAAACACAAAACGGAACGAGATGAAGCGGTCGAAGGAGAAGGGGTTTGAGGACCGGCTGACCGCCGCCGCGAACGCCAGGAAGGCGCAACTGGAGAAGTTTCTCGCGAAATCCGCGGCGAACGCTCCCGGTCTTGCCGAACGCCAGTCCGCCCGGCAGGCGGTCGCCACGGCGCGCGACATCCGCGTCGCCGAGCGCAAGGCGGTTCGCCTGGAAAGCGAAGCGCAAGCGGCCGCCGCAAGCGCGGCGCGCGCCGCCGCCCTCGCCGCCGAGCAGACGGCCCGCGATGCCGCGGCCGCCGAGCAGGTTGCCCGCGACGCTGCCGACGCATTGCTCCGGCAGGCCGAGCAGAAGAGCGCCCGCGACTCCCGCTACGCCGCGCGCCAGGCGCGCGGTCGAAGATAACCCTGCCGCGGGTTCAGGCCGCTTCTTTGGCGAGGCGTGAAGCGCGGTAGCGCAGCGCTCGCCAGGCGAGCCGGCTGATCACCCGGCCGAGCCTTCCGTTCGGGGTCAGCCCGGCGGCCTTCAGCACCATCGGCGCCATGCGCTCGACATGGTGCGGCCGGTAGAGCGCGAAGGCGCGCCGCGCATAGGCGCGGCCGCAGCGGCGCCGGTCATAGGGTAGCAAATCGCCGTTCGCGGCGTAATAGGCATAGGCAAGCTCGTCGTCCTCGCTCTCGGCGAGGCGGCGCAGCGCGATGCACAGCCGCGCCCAGCGGCCGATCCGCTCCCGCGCCAGACAGACGCGAAGATTTATGTAGAACAGCCGGTAATGGCGCAGTTCGTCGGCGGCGATGCGGCGACAGATGACCTGGAGCACCGGCTCCTGCGTCCCCTCGCGCAGCGCGGTGTAGTAGGAGCTGGTGCCGGTCTCGACGATGCAGCGCGCGACCATTTCGCCGGCGCGCGAGCCGCGGCGCGAGCGGCCGCTGTCGAAATCGATGTGGAATCCTGCCTGGAACCGAGCAAAAGCCGCGGCGAAATCGAACCCCGGATCGGCAAGCGTCGCCCAGCGGGCCAGCGCCGCGCCGTGCTGCACCTCCTCTTCGCCCCAGTGCCGGAGGCTCGACTGAAACGCGGTGTCGTCGGCGAAAACGCGGCACAGATGATGTGCATAGGCGGCGCCGTTGTATTCGACCAGGCTCGCCGCCTTGACCACGCGCACAATCTCGGGGTCGACCCGTGCCGGGTCGAAACGCTCCCATGGAATGTCGCAAAGCGTCCACGAGCCCATGCCCGCTTATACACCAGCCCGCCAAAAACTCCGACGATCAGCCCGATTGCCTCGAATCATGAGGCGGAATTATATTTTTCATTTCATTGTTGATATTTATGAAAGAGAAATGCACATACGAATGACCACACAGAGTAAGGACCCCGGACATGATCGCGACGGTGCACCGCCTTCACCCTCCGCCCGTGCCGACTCTAGGCGATTTGCATTCTCAGGACGATGTCGCCACCACGAGATCCCGATCCCTCGCCTTTCGTGGCGGCGGCAGGGCGATCGGCGCCGTGTTGGGGCGGTAGGCATGGCAAGCGCCGTCGCAAAATTACTCGACGAGCTTCGTGATCGGGGTGCGCTAAAAGGTACCGACGTCGCAAATATTGCAGCGGTATCTCAGGCAACTGTATCGCGGTGGGTATCGGGCAAAGCATCTCCGCAACCCAAAACGCAGCTTCTAATTTCCGACCTCCGGTACGTAGTCGATCGGTTGGCGGATTTCTATTCACCAGATGAAACGCGGATGTGGCTTTATTCGAAGCACCGCCTACTCAACGGCGAGCGGGCGATAGACTTGATCCATGCGGGCCGAGCGGATGAGGTACTCGCCGTGATTGAAAGCCTCGACGAGGCAACTTACACCTGATCATGGCCCGTCACGGACGTATTCACGACCGAGCTGTTCTTGATGCCATCGAGGCTCTCGACCCCGAATCGTTTCACGGCACGGTTTGGCGAATCACGAGGAAAGGGAGAGAGCCTCTCCGTGGCTCAGGTGCGAATGGGCGTTGGAGCGGCAGCGGCGAGTTTGAAGTTCTCTATACGAGTTTGGAGCGCGACGGGGCACTGGCTGAAATCGGTTACCGGCTCTCGCTGGAACCGATTTGGCCGAGTCGTATTGAGCACGAAATCCACGCGATTCGAATAGAGTCGGAGCGGCTTCTACGCTTTTCTAACGTGTCCAGCCTAGCGCCCTTCGGTGTGGATGTCGCACGCTATCGGACCTTCGAATATGGGACCACGCAGGCGATAGCGGCGGCCGCGTACTTCCTGGAACTCGATGGGCTGATCGTGCCGAATGCACGTTTTGATTGTCTCAATCTGATTGTCTTCGTAGACCGCACGCCACCGCCCACCCTTATCGAAACCAGATCCGTCGATTGGGAGGATTGGCGAAAACAACAGAAAGCAGCTGGCTCAATGCGTGGTTTGGGTAGCGATCGCCTGGAGTTTGGCGCGGGCGATGTTCTGCCGGTGTTCGAGGCCGCGCAGCTCGAGCGCAAGCCGGTCGCGATCGGTGCCGGCGGCACGCGCGACCTGGTCGCGCAGGCTCGGCAGGTTGCCTTCGATCACCTGCAATTCGGCTTCGGTCGCGGCGCGGTCGAGGGTCGAGGGAGCCATCGCTTCCTCGGCGAGGACCGTGCAGCGCTCGGGCGTCACCTCGGCGATGCCGCTGACGACGAAAATGCGTTCGGAGATTGTAGGCCGGGTCTGGTAAATCTCGATCATGCCGGGACGGATCGTCGAGATCAGCGGCGAGTGGCCGGGGAGCACGCCGAAATTGCCCTCGGTGCCGGGCACCACGACCATCTCGACCTCGGCCGAAAGGATGAGGCGCTCCGGCGTCACCAGCTCGAATTGCACGCGGTCGGCCATCGTTCGATCTTTCTTTAAGCCGCCTCGCCGGCCATCTTGCGCGCCTTCTCGACCGCTTCCTCGATCGTCCCGACCATGTAGAAGGCGCTTTCCGGCATATCGTCATGCTCGCCGGCGACGATGCCCTTGAACCCCTTGATGGTGTCTTCGAGGTTGACGAAGACCCCCGGGCTGCCGGTGAACACTTCGGCGACATGGAACGGCTGCGACAGGAAGCGCTGAATCTTGCGCGCCCGCGCGACCGTCTGCCGGTCCTCCTCGGACAATTCGTCCATGCCGAGGATGGCGATGATGTCCTGCAGCGATTTGTAGGTTTGCAGCACGCGCTGCACGTCGCGCGCGACCTGGTAGTGCTCGTCGCCGACGACGCGCGGGTCGAGCATGCGCGAGGTCGAATCGAGTGGGTCGACCGCCGGGTAGATGCCCAGTTCAGCGATCTGCCGCGACAGCACGGTGGTGGCGTCCAAATGCGCGAACGAGGTCGCCGGCGCCGGGTCGGTCAGATCGTCGGCCGGCACGTAGATCGCCTGCACCGAGGTGATCGAGCCCTTCTTGGTCGTGGTGATGCGTTCCTGCAGCGCGCCCATGTCGGTGGCGAGGGTCGGCTGATAGCCGACCGCCGAGGGAATGCGGCCGAGCAGCGCCGACACTTCCGAGCCGGCCTGGGTGAAGCGGAAGATGTTGTCGACGAAGAACAGCACGTCCTGGCCTTCCTCGTCGCGGAAGTATTCGGCGAGGGTGAGGCCGCTAAGGCCGACGCGGGCGCGGGCGCCGGGCGGCTCGTTCATCTGGCCGTAGACCAGCGCCGCCTTGGAGCCCGGTCCATCGGGCACGATGACCCCCGATTCCATCATCTCGTGATAGAGGTCGTTGCCCTCGCGGGTGCGCTCGCCGACCCCGGCGAACACCGAGTAGCCGCCGTGCGCCTTGGCGATGTTGTTGATCAGCTCCATGATGATGACGGTCTTGCCGACCCCGGCGCCGCCGAACAATCCGACCTTGCCGCCCTTGGCATAGGGCGCCAAGAGATCGACGACCTTGATCCCGGTGATCAGGATTTCCGCCTCGGTCGATTGCTCGATGAATTCGGGCGCCTGCCGGTGGATCGGCATGCGGTGCTGGGTCACGATCGGGCCGCGCTCGTCGACCGGCTCGCCGATCACGTTGAGGATGCGGCCCAAGGTCTCGGGGCCGACCGGCATCATGATCGGGCTGCCGGTGGCGACCACTTGGGACCCGCGCACGAGCCCGTCGGTGATGTCCATCGCGATCGTGCGCACCGTGTTCTCGCCGAGATGCTGGGCGACCTCGAGCACCAGGGTGCGGCCGTCATTGTCGGTATGCAGCGCCGAGAGGATCGACGGGAGCTCGCCCTCGAAGCGCACATCGACGACCGCGCCGATGACTTGAGTGATGGTGCCGACGATATTGGTGGCCATGTTCGGATGATCCCTGGTGTTAAAGCGCCTCGGCCCCGGAGATGATCTCGATCAGCTCCTTGGTGATGACCGCCTGGCGGGTGCGATTATAGTTCATCGTCAGCCGGTCGATCATGTCGCCGGCGTTGCGGGTGGCGTTGTCCATCGCGGTCATCCGCGCGCCCTGCTCGCTCGCCGCGTTTTCGAGGAGCGCGGTGTAAACCTGCACCGCGAGGTTGCGCGGCAGCAATTCGGCGAGGATTTCCTCCTCGTCGGGCTCGAACTCGTAGATCGCGCCGCCCGCCGGCGCGGGAGCAGCGGCGGCGGCCGGCTGAGCGAACGGGATCAGCTGCTGCACCGTGATAATCTGAGTGATCGCCGAGCGGAAACGGTTGAAGACGATCGAGCAGGTGTCGAATTCGCCCGCCTCGAACAGCGTCAGGATGCGCTGGGCGATGTCGCGGGCCTCGTCGAACGAGAGGCGGCGGCGGCCGATTTCGGTGAGGCTGTCGTGAATGAGGCGGGCATAGTCGCGGCGCAGCCCATCGCGGCCCTTGCGGCCGACGGTCAAAATTTTCACCGTCTTGCCGGCGCCGGTCAACGTGCGGATCTGGCGGCGCGCCTCGCGCAGGATGGTCGCGTTGAAGCCGCCGGCAAGTCCGCGGTCCGAGGTCGCGACGACCAGCAGATGCGTCTGGTCCCCGCCGGTGCCGGTGAGCAGCGGCGGCCCGCCCGAGAGACCCGACATGCGTGCCGCCAGCGAGGCCAGCACCCGTTCCATGCGCTCGGCATAGGGGCGCGCCGCCTCGGCCTGCTCCTGCGCGCGGCGCAGGCGGGAGGCGGCGACCATCTTCATCGCCGAGGTGATCTTCTGGGTCGACCTGACGCTGCGGATGCGGTTGCGCAGGTCCTTGAGGCTGGGCATGTCTTACCCCGCCACTTTCGTCATTCCCGCGGAAGCGGGCATCCAGGGACCCGAGGGCGGTATGGCCGCCCTGGCCCCCCGCTTTCGCGGGGGTGACGATTTAGAATGCCGCTGACTCAAAAGCATCACGCAAACGTCTTGGCGAAATTTTCGATGAAGCCGGCCAGCGCCTTTTCCGAATCGTCGGAAATCGCGCCCGAGTCGCGAATTGCGGCGAGCAGCCCGGGCTGCTTGGAGCGCAATTCGCCGAGCATCGACGCTTCGAACCGGCCGATGTCGTTGATCCCGACCCCGTCGAGATAGCCGCGCGTGCCGGCGAAGATCGAGACGACCTGCTCCTCGACCGGGACCGGCGAGAATTGCGGCTGCTTGAGCAATTCGGTGAGGCGCGAGCCGCGCGCCAGGAGGCGCTGCGTCGAGGCGTCGAGGTCCGAGGCGAATTGCGAGAACGCCGCCATCTCGCGGTATTGCGCGAGTTCCAGTTTGATGCGGCCGGCGACCTGCTTCATCGCGCGGATCTGCGCCGCCGAACCGACCCGGCTCACCGACAGGCCGACATTGATCGCCGGCCGGATGCCGCGATAGAACAGCTCGGTCTCGAGGAAGATCTGCCCGTCGGTGATCGAGATGACGTTGGTCGGGATATAGGCCGACACGTCGCCGGCCTGGGTTTCGATCACCGGCAGCGCGGTCAGCGAGCCGGCGCCATGCTCGTCGCTCATCTTGGCGGCGCGCTCCAGCAGCCGGGAATGCAGGTAGAACACGTCGCCGGGATAGGCTTCGCGCCCCGGCGGGCGGCGCAGCAGCAGCGACATCTGGCGGTAGGCGACGGCCTGCTTCGACAGATCGTCGTAGATGATGAGCGCGTGCATCCCATTGTCGCGGAAGAATTCGCCCATGGTGCAGCCGGTATAGGGCGCGAGGAATTGCAGCGGCGCCGGCTCGGACGCGGTCGCGGCGACGACGATCGAATAGTCCATCGCGCCGTAATCCTGCAGCGTCTTGACGATCTGGGCGACCGTCGACCGCTTCTGCCCGATCGCGACATAGACGCAATAGAGCTTCTTCGCTTCGTCGGTGCCGGCGTTCGCCTCTTTCTGGTTGAGGATGGTGTCGATGGCGACCGCGGTCTTGCCGGTCTGCCGGTCGCCGATGATCAGCTCACGCTGGCCGCGGCCGATCGGCACCAGCGCGTCGATCGCCTTGAGGCCGGTCTGCACCGGCTCGTGCACCGATTTGCGCGGAATGATGCCGGGCGCCTTGACCTCGACGCGGCTGCGCGTCACGTCGCTGAGCGGGCCCTTGCCGTCGATCGGGTTGCCGAGGCCGTCGACGACCCGGCCCAGTAGGCCGCGGCCGACCGGGACATCGACGATCGCGCCGGTGCGCTTGACCGTGTCGCCCTCGCCGATGCCGCTGTCGTCGCCGAAGATCACCACGCCGACATTGTCGCTCTCGAGGTTGAGCGCCATGCCGCGCGTACCGTTGGGAAACTCGATCATCTCGCCGGCCTGGACCTTGTCGAGGCCGTAGACGCGGGCGATGCCGTCGCCGACCGACAGCACCTGGCCGACCTCGGCGACATCGGCCTCGCTGCCGAAATTCGCGATCTGCTGTTTGAGGATGGCGGAGATTTCCGCCGCGCGGATTTCCATGTGCTTGGTCCCCTACCCGATGCCTCTCATGCTCAGCTGCAGGCGCTGCAGCTGGCCCTTCAACGATCCGTCGATCATCCGCGAGCCGATCTTGACGATCATGCCGCCGAGAAGGCTCGGATCGACCCGCATGTCGATCGTCACGCGGCTGCCGACGACGCGGCGCAATTGCTCGCCGAGCGCCTCCTGCTGCGCCTTGGAAAGCGCCTGCGCCGCGGTGATCTCGGCGGTCACCTCGCCGCGCCGCTCGGCGAGTTTCGCCAGATAGGCCTCGATCATCGCCGGCACCGCGAACAGGCGGCGGTTGCGCGCGACGATCGCCAGGAAGTCGCGGGTCAGTTTCGCCAGGCCCGCCTGTTCGGCCAGCGCCTCGATCGCCTTGCCCTGCTCGGCGCGCGACAGCACCGGGCTGCGCACCATCCGTCCGAGATCGGGACTGTCGGCCAGCATGGTGCGGAGCTGGCGCAGATCGCCGGCCGCGTCGTCGAGCGCATGGCGCTCGTCCGCCAGCTCGAACAGCGCCGCCGCATAACGACCTGCCAGGCCGGAAACGCCTGTCGATTCAGCAACCACAGGGAGACGATCCTCGATCAGCGCGCCGGGGAGCGAAGGGTCGCGGCATTGCCCGTTTTGGACCTCGGCTAAAGACGACCTCGGGGCCCTCTGGCCCCGCGAGATCCGCGCGGTTCCTAACATGTTTCGCATCCTTGGCGCAACCGCTGGAGGCTTTGCAGCAATGCAATGGCTTACCCTCTTTGGCGAGCAGCTAGGCGCCAGCCAATGCGGCGACGGCGGCGACGGCGGCGCGGGCGAGCGCCGGCGCGCGCGGCGCCAGCGGTCCGCCGATGCGGCCGTAGACGTGAAAAACCGCGGTCTGCAATACGATGCCCAATATCGCCGCGGTGGCGGCGGCGCTATCGACGGCGGCGATTTCTCCGCAGCCGGCGGCCTCGGCGACCGCCGCCTGGACGGCCGTTGCGGGGCCGGGGCCGTGAAAATCCACTCTTGGGAGCAGCTTGTGCTGGGCCAGCAGCATAAAGCGAAACAGCGGCGCGTCGCGGTCGTAGAGCGCACAGAAATGGGCGACCATCGCGGCGATGCGGGCGGCGAACCCGCGCTTGGCCGCGCCGATCGCCGTCAATTCCTCGCCCGCCTGACGATAGGCGGCGGCAAACAGCTGTTCGGCCAGTTCGTCCTTGCTGCGGTAATGCCGGTAAAGCGCGCCCTGCGAGACGCGGGCTGCGACGGCGATCTCGGCGATCGAGACGCCGTCGACCCCGTGCGTCGCGAACAGCTCGATGGCGGCGCGGCCGATCTTGTCTTTCACTCCGGTCGCCCGCACGCAAGATTCCTGTTGTGAGTAAATGTTCACTCATTATATGATTTCGGCATTGGCCGGACAAGCGGCTTTGCGCCGCATCCATTGCCCGGCGGTCAACGGCCGCGAAAGGTTTGGCGCCATGGACTGGGACGATGCGCTTCCCTGGTTCTTCCTTTTCTATGTCGCCCCGTTCGTCTTGGCGGCGCGGGCGATGGTGGTCAGCCGCCGGCTGAGGCTGCGGGTTGAGGCGCTGGTCGACCGGATCGGGATGCTCGATCACCGCATCTTCCGGCTCGACGAACGGCTGGCCGGCGCGCCGTCCGCACCGCCGCCGGCGGCGATTTCGCCGTCCGAACCGCTTGCCGAACCGATCGAAGCGACGCCTGCCGCTGCACCCCCTGACCTAGCAGCCGCAACATTCGAGCCGTACCAACCGGCGCCGCCGCCGGCTGCCGCGCCCCGCGAAGCCGGCCGGCGGTTCGAGCAGCGGCTGGCCGAGAATTGGCTGGTCTGGCTGGGCGCCGTGGCGTTGGCGCTCGGCGGCGCGTTTCTCGTCAAATTATCGATCGACCATGGCTTGTTGACCCCGCCGGTGCGGGTTGTGCTCGCGGTGCTGCTCGGGATCGCTCTCTGCGCCGGCTCGGAGTGGCTGAAGCGGCGCGAGATTGCGGCCGGCGACGCAGCATCCGGCCCGTCCTACGTGCCGCAGGCGCTCGCCGCGGGCGGAGCGGCGACGGTGTTCGCCGCGCTTTACGCGGCGTACCAGCTGTACGGCCTGATCCCCGGCCCGGCGGCGTTCGCGCTGCTCGCCGCCACCGCCGGCGCCACGGTGGCGCTGTCGCTGCGGCAGGGTGTGCTGGTCGCGGCGCTGGGGCTGGTCGGCGCCTATATCGTGCCGGCGCTGGTCGCGAGCGACGCGCCCCATGCGCTGCCGCTCTTTGTTTATCTGGCCGTGGTGACCGCCGGCCTGCTGGCGGTGCTGCGCCACCGGGCGTGGTGGTGGCTGGCTTTTCCGGCGCTGTTCGGCGCGTTCATCTGGACGATGGTGTGGCTCGCGCTGGCGCCGGCGCACCCGGAAAGCCCGGTGGTCGGCGGCTACATCCTGGCGCAGCTCGCGCTGTTCGCCGCGTTCCGCCGCGGCGTGAAGCGGGTGCGCTTCCTCACGGGCATCACCGAAACGCCGCTGGTCGGGCCGCTGGTGCGCGTGGCGTTCGGGCTCTTCGCGCTTGCCGCGTTCGTGCTGGTGCACGTCGCGGGGTTCGACAATCCGAGCCTTATCTCAAGCTACGCCGCGGCGGCGTTCCTGCTCGGTTTCGCCTATCGCGACCGCACCTTGGACGATGTGATTGTCACCGCGGCGATCCTCATCCTCGCGGTGCTGGCGATGTGGAACCTGCCGTTTTTTACCGACCAGCAGGTGTTTCTCGGGCAATTGCGCCTGCCCGTCGCGATCCAGGATTTCACCGTTGCCTGCGTCGCCGGCGCGGTGCTGCTGGGCGGCGGCGGGTTCGTCGCGCAGATGCGCGCGGCGCGGCCGGGGCGCTGGGCGGCGCTGTCGGTCGTGGCGACAATGCTGGTGCTCGTCATCGCCTATTGGCGGCTGCACGATTACGGCTTCGACATCGCCTGGGCCAGCCTGGCGCTGCTGCTGGCGGGGCTAAGCCTCGCCGCCGCGGCGAGCGTCGCGCGCCGTCGCGATGGGACGATCGAGCTCGAGATCGCACTCGCCGCCTATGCGGTCGGCGTGCTCGGCGGCACGATCCTCGCCGCGAGCTTCGCGCTCAGCACGGCTTGGCTTACCGTCGCGATCGCGCTGCATCTGCCGGCGCTCGGCTGGGTCGAAGGGCGATTCGATCTCAAGGTGCTGCGCCATGCCGCCCTCGTGGTCGCCGGCATCGTGCTGGCGCGGCTCGCCCTCAACCCCTATCTGCTCGGCTACCCGATAGCGCCGACCCCGGTCTTCAACTGGCTGCTGTACGGCTACGGCGTGCCGGCGCTGGCCTTTATCGTCGCGACGCGGGAGTTCGGTAGCCGCGTAGACGATCTGCTGGTCTGCGTGCTCGAAGCGGGCAGCGCCGTGTTTACGACACTGCTGCTGACCTTCGAGCTGCGCCATGCGCTCTACGGCCGGATCGACGCCCCGCTCTCGGATTTCGGCGGCGACGCGCTGTCGCCGCTGCTTTGGCTGCTGCTCGGCGGGTTCGCCCTGTGGCTCGCCGAGCGCCGGCGGCGGCCGGTGCTGCTGTGGAGCGGGATCATCCTCGCCACGCTGGCGAGCGCGCAGATCGTGGTCTGGCAGGTGCTCGCGGCGAACCCGATGATCACCGGCGCCCCGGTCGGCCGCACCATGGTCTTCGACGCGCTGAGCCTCGCCTATGGCCTCCCGGCGCTGCTGTACGCGGCGCTCGTGGTGCTGCGGCTGGGGCCGGCTTGGCTGCGGCTCGCGGCGCGCATCCTCGCCGCCGGGCTGGCCTTTGTCTGGCTCAGCCTGGAGGTGCGGCACGCCTTCCACGGCAACATTCTCGGCATGTTCGAGACCGGCGACGCCGAGTGGTACGCCTATTCGGCGGCGTGGCTGGTCTTTGCCGGGATCGGTCTCACCGCCGGCCTGATCCGGCGCGACGAGTGGTTGCGCCGCGTATCGCTGGCCGGGGTCGGCCTGGTCGTCGCCAAGGTGTTCCTCTCCGACATGGCCGAGCTCGAAGGCGTGCTGCGCGCGCTGTCCTTTATCGGCCTCGGCGGCGTGCTGGTCGGCATCGGCTACGCCTATCGCCGGCTGCGGCCGCTGCAGGAGCAGGAGAACGAGGGCTAGAGAAAGCTGTAGGGGTCGATATCGACCTGCAGCCGGGTCGATCCGGCGAAGCGCACCTTGGCGAGCCATTCGCGCAGCAGGGCCTGCAAATTGACCGATCGCTCGGCCTGGACCAAGAGGCGGCGGCGGTGCCGGCTGCGCAGGATCGCCAGCGGCGCCGGCGCCGGTCCGAGCACCGTCACACCCGGCATATGGGGGGCGGCGCGGGCGAGCGCGCGGGCGGCGAAATCGGCGCTGTCGGCGTCGACCGCGCTGACGATCAGAGCCGCGAGCCGGGCGAAAGGCGGCAGGTGCGCCTCGCGCCGCTGCGCCGCCTCGGCTTCGAGGAAGCGGTCGCGGTCGTTGGCGGCGAGCGCCCGCATCACCGGCTGCTCGGGCATGTAGGTCTGCATCAGCACGCGGCCCGGCCGCTCGGCCCGCCCGGCGCGGCCGCCGACCTGGTGCAGCAGCTGGTAGGTCCGCTCGCCGGCGCGCAGGTCGCCGCCGCCGAGGCCGAGATCGGCATCGACCACCCCGACCAGGGTCAGCATCGGGAAATGATGGCCCTTGGCGACGATCTGGGTCCCGATCAGCACGTCGTAGCGGTGCGCCGCCATCGCGTCGGCGAGGTCGGCGGCGGCGCGCGGGCCGGACAGCATGTCGCTGACCATCAGCGCGACGCGCGCTTGGGGAAAGCGTTCGGCGACCTCCTCGCTGAGCCGCTCGACCCCCGGCCCGCACGGCACCAGGGTGCCGGCCGCGAGACATTCCGGACAGAACGCCGGCAAGCTCGTCGAATACCCGCAATGATGGCATTGCAGCCGCTTGGTGAAGCGGTGCTCGACCAGCCAGGCGGTGCAATTCGGGCATTGGAAGCGGTGGCCGCAGGCGCGGCACAGCGTGAGCGGCGCGTAGCCGCGGCGATTGAGAAACAGCAGCGCCTGCTCGCCGTCCGCCAGCGTTTCGGTCATTGCCGCGATCAGCGGGGCGGCGAGGAATTTACCCCGCGGCAGCGGTTCCTTGCGCATGTCGATCAGCGTCACCGCCGGCAGGCTGGCGGCCGCGTGGCGCTCCGGCAGATGGACGCGCTGATAGCGGTCGCGCGCCACGTTGACGACGGTTTCGAGCGACGGCGTCGCCGAGACCAGCACGATCGGGATCTCCGCCAGCGAGGCGCGCAGCACCGCCATGTCGCGCGCCTGGTAGCAGACGCCGTCTTCCTGCTTGAAGGACGGGTCGTGTTCCTCGTCGACGATGATGAGGCCCAATTCCGCCAAGGGCAGGAACAGCGCCGAACGCGCGCCGACGACGACCCGCGCCCGCCCGTCGGCGACCGCGCGCCAGGTATCGCGGCGCTGGGTCTGGCCGATATCCGAATGCCATTCGGCCGGGTTCGCGCCAAAGCGGCGGCGGAAGCGCTCGAGCCATTGCGCCGACAGCGCGATCTCGGGCAACAGCACCAGCGCCTGCTTGCCTTTGGCCAGAGCCGCCGCGATCGCGGCAAAATAAGTTTCGGTCTTGCCCGAGCCGGTGACGCCGTCGAGCACGGTGACATGGAACCCGCCGGTCTCGACGCGCTCGACGAGGCGCATCGCGGCGCGGGATTGCGCCGGCGACAGAGGGGGCCCGGCGGCGCGCCAATCGGGTTCTTCCACCCGCGGCGGCACGGCCGGCGTGAGATATTCGGCAACCAGCCCGGCGGCGAGCAGCCCGCGCACGACCGGGGCGCCTACCCCGGCGCGCCGCGCCGTCTCAGCCACCGTCTCGGCCGGCATGTCGCGCAGCGTGTCGAGCACGCGCCGCCGCGCCGGCGTCATTGTCTTTGAGGACGGCTCGGCGAGTGCCGCCAGACCCGCTTCGCTGATCGCGCAGACCCGGCGGGGCGCCGGCGGCGCCAGCGCCGCCTCGACGCTCATCGTCATGCGCAGCACCATCCCCGGCGGCGCCAGCGTGTAAGACGCGACGCGATCGACAAAGCGGCGCAGTTCGGCCGGCAGCGGCGGGGTCGGCAGCACCGCGGCGAGCGGGCGCAACTTTTCGTCGGCGATATCGTCGCCCTCGCCGTCCCAGACGACGCCGGTCAGTCTGCGCGGCCCGAGGTTCACGCGCACGAAGCGGCCTGGCTCCGGCCTCGCCTCGCCTGCGGCCACGCGATAATCGAGCGCCGCCGGCAACGGCAATGGCAGCAATACGCGCAGGCGGTTGACCACGGCTTGTAGCGTCTCCGGGCTGGCGAGGCTGGCAGGGCAATCGGCCATCGGCTACACTCGCCCGCGCGCCCCTGGCTCGCAAGCGCGGGCGAGTGGGGAATTGCCCCCAGGGAGTTGGTTTCGGCGAATGGTTGACCGTCCTCGCGATCAGACCAGACCAGCGCGCGGCGCCGCGGCGCCCGACGAGGTCGCGCCCGAGATCCCGGGGCGCGACATCGAGGGGCGCGACATCGAGGGGCGCGAAATTGAGGGGCGCGATGTCCTCGCCTATCTTCGCCGGCATCCCGACTTTCTCGAGTCGCACCCCGAGGCGGTGCGGCTGTTGCGGCCACCCGGCCGCGAGATCGGCGACGGCGTTGTCGATTTCCAGCGTTTCCTCTACGAGCGCCAGCGCGGTGAATTGGCGCGGCTCAACACCGAATACCGCCATCTGATCGCCGTCAGCCGCGGCAATCTGGCGAGCCAGAACCGGGTGCACAAGGCGGCGCTCACGGTCCTCGCGGCGCCGAGCTTCGGGCAGCTCCTGCAGATCGTCACCACCGACCTCGCGGTGCTGCTCGATGTCGATGTCGTCACCATCGCGGTCGAGAACATCGCCGGGGTATCGCCTCGCCTCAATGTCCAGGGCATCCACCTGCTGCCGGCCGGCACGGTCGAAGAGGTGCTCGGCGAGGACAAGGCCGTGGTCTACCAAGCCGACACGGCCGGCGATGCCGTGCTGTTCGGCGCCGCCGCCGGGCTGGTGCGCTCGCAAGCCCTGGTGCGGCTCCGCTTCGGGCGCGAGACGCCGACCGGCCTCTTGTGCATCGGCACCCGCAAAATGGGGCGGTTCCATCCCGGTCTCGGCACCGAGCTGTTGGGCTTTCTCGGCCGCATCGTCGGCTTTTCCATCGGGTTATGGCTGAACCCGGTGCGCTGAAACCGGCGCGGGCAGCCCCCCACAGGCCTTTCCCCACACTCCCCGAACCCTTGCCGCTGGCGCGCTTCCCGGTGGCGGACGATTTGCGCGGCGCGATCGGCGCCTGGCTCGATTGGCTCGCCGCCGAGCGGCGCGCCTCGGCGCATACCGTCGCGGCCTATGGCCGCGACCTCGCGGCGTTTTTCGACTTTCTGAGCGCTCATCGCGGCGAGGCGCCGGATCTTGCCGGCATGTCCAAGCTCAGCCCCGCCGATTTCCGCGCCTTCCTGGCGCATCGCGCCGGCGACGGACGCACCCGCACGACGATCGCCCGGGGCCTCTCGGTGCTGCGCGGTTTTGTGCGGTTCTTGGAGCGTCGCAAGCTGGCATCGGCGCCGGGTCTGGCCGTGCTGCGCGCACCCAAATTGCCGCAAAGCGTGCCAAAGCCGCTGACCGTCGAGGACGCCGGCGCGGTGATCGAAGCGGCCGGCGGCGTCGCGCTCAGCGTCTGGCAGCAAAAACGCGACGTCGCGATCATGACTCTGCTCTACGGCTGCGGGCTGCGTATCTCCGAGGCGCTCGGCCTCTCGCTCGCCGAAGCGCCGAAGGGCAATGCGCTGGTCGTCACCGGCAAGGGGCGCAAGCAACGCTACGTCCCGGTATTGCCGGCGGTCGCCGAGGCGGTCGCCCACTACCTCGCCGCCTGCCCCTATCCGCTTTCGCGGGACGGGCCGCTCTTTGTCGGCGCGCGCGGCGGACCGCTCAACCCGCGCCTGGTGCAGCGTCAGATGCAGATGCTGCGCGGCATGCTCGGCCTGCCCGAGACCGCGACCCCGCATGCGCTCCGGCACAGTTTCGCGACGCACCTGCTAAGCGGCGGCGGCGACCTCAGGGCGATCCAGGAATTGCTCGGCCATGCCAGCCTGTCGACCACGCAGCGCTACACCAAGGTCGAGCCGGAGCATTTGCTGGCGGTCTATGAAGCAGCGCATCCGCGGGCGCGAGGTTAGCCGCCCAGCATCGCCTTCGCGGTCGTGCCGATCGCCGCGGGGGAATCGGCAACGGTGATGCCGGCGCTGCGCAGCGCCTCGATCTTGTCGGCGGCGCTGCCTTTGCCGCCGGAAATGATCGCGCCGGCATGACCCATGCGGCGGCCGGGCGGCGCCGCGATGCCGGCGATGAAGCCGACCACCGGCTTCTTGCGCTTTGATGATTTGATCAGCGCCGCGGCGTCTTCCTCGCCATGTCCGCCGATCTCGCCGATCATCACGATGCCGTCGGTTTCCTTGTCGGCGAGGAACATCTCGATGATGTCGGTGAAGTCGAGCCCATGCACCGGATCGCCGCCGATCCCGACGCAGCTCGATTGGCCGAGGCCCGCCGCCGTCGTCTGCGCGACGGCCTCATAGGTCAGGGTGCCCGAACGCGAGACGATGCCGACCCGGCCGCGCCGGTGGATGTGGCCCGGCATGATGCCGATCTTGCATTCGCCGGGCGTGATGACGCCCGGGCAGTTTGGTCCGATCAGCCGCGTCTTCGAGCCGCTGAGCGCGCGCTTGACGTGCACCATGTCCTGCACCGGGATGCCGTCGGTGATGCAGATGACGAGCGGGATCTCGGCGTCGATCGCCTCGAGGATCGCGTCGGCGGCCGAAGGCGGCGGCACGTAGATGACGCTGGCGGTGCACCCGGTCGCGGTGCGGGCCTCGTGCACCGTATCCCAAACCGGCAGGTCGAGGTGCCGACTGCCGCCTTTGCCTGGCGTCACCCCGCCGACCATCCTCGTGCCGTAGGCGATCGCCTGCTCCGAGTGGAAGGTGCCCTGCGCGCCGGTAAAGCCCTGGCAGATGACGGTGGTCGCGGCGTCGACGAGGATCGCCATCAGCTCATGCTCCGGCTCATGCCCTGCCTCATGCCCCTGGGGCCTCGGCGATCGATTTGACGACCTTTTGGGCGGCGTCGGCGAAATCCTCGGCGGCGATGATCGGCAGCCCGGACTGGCTCAGTATCTTGCGGCCCAATTCGACGTTGGTGCCTTCCAATCGCACCACCAGCGGCACGTGCAGGTTTACTTCCCGCGCCGCCGCGACGACCCCCTCGGCGATCACGTCGCAGCGCGCGATCCCGCCGAAGATATTGACCAGCATCGCCTCGACGTTGGGGTCGGAGAGGATCAGCTTGAACGCGGCGGTGACCCGCTCGCGCGTCGCGCCGCCGCCGACATCGAGGAAATTCGCCGGGCTGCCGCCGTAGAGCTTGATGATGTCCATGGTCGCCATCGCCAGACCGGCGCCGTTGACCATGCAGCCGATATTGCCGTCGAGCTTGACGTAGCTCAGCGAGTGCCTGGCGCCCTCCCGCTCGGTCGGGTCTTCCTCGTCCTCGTCGCGCAGCGCCTCGATTTCCGGATGGCGGAAGAGGGCATTGTCGTCGAAGCCGATTTTGGCGTCGAGCGCAACCAGGCTGCCCCCGCCGGTGACGACCAGCGGGTTCACCTCGATCAAGGAGGCGTCGAGTTCGCTGAAGGCGCGGTAGAGCGCGTTGACGAGACCGACCATCGCCTTGACTTCCCCTGCCGCGCCGAGGCCGAGCTCGAACGCCAGGCGGCGGCCGTGGAAGGGCTCGATCCCGGTCGCCGGATCGACCGCGAGCCGCAGAATCTTGCCGGGCGCGCGCGCCGCCAGCTCCTCAATCTCGACGCCGCCTTCCGCCGCGGCGATCAGGGTCGTGCGGCCGTTGGCGCGGTCGATCGACAGCGCCAAATAAAGCTCGCGCGCGATGTCGGAGGCGGCCTCGACATAGACGCGCTTGACGTCGCGGCCCTGCGGCCCGGTCTGGTGCGTCACCAGGCGCTTGCCGAGCATCGCGGCTGCCGCCGCGCCGGCTTCCTCGGGCGAATGCACCAGCTTGACCCCGCCGGCCTTGCCGCGGCCGCCGGCATGGATCTGCGCCTTTACCGCCCAGAGCTTGCCGCCGAGCCGGCGCGCCGCTTCCTCGCTCTCCGCCGCGGTATAGGCGATGCCGCCGGGCTGCACCGGCACGCCGTAGCGAGCCAGCAGCTCCTTTGCCTGATACTCGTGGATGTTCATGGCCGGCTAGGCCTGCAATTTCTTCGCGACCTCGATCAGCTCGCGCACCGCGGCGCAGGATTTGTCGAAGGCCGCCTTCTCCGTCGGATCAAGGCTGATCTCGACGATCTTCTCGACGCCGCCGGCGCCGATCACCACCGGCACCCCGACATAGAGGTCCTTGATGCCGTATTGGCCCTCGAGCAGCGCCGCGCAGGGCAGCACCCGCTTCTTGTCGAGCAGATAGGCCTCGGCCATCGAGATCGCCGCGCTCGCCGGGGCGTAGAACGCCGAGCCGGTCTTGAGGAAGTTGACGATCTCGGCGCCGCCGTCGCGGGTGCGCTGGACGATCTGGTCGACCTTTTCCTGCGTCGTCCAGCCCATCTTGATGATGTCCGGCAACGGGATGCCGGCGACGGTCGTGTAGCGGATCGACGGCACCATCGTATCGCCATGGCCGCCAAGCACAAAGGCGGTGACGTCCTCGACCGAGACGCCGAGTTCCTCGGCGATGAAATAGCGGAAGCGCGCGCTGTCGAGCACGCCGGCCATGCCGACGACCCGGTTCGCCGGCAGCCCACAAGCCTGGCGCATGATCCACACCATCACGTCGAGCGGGTTGGTGATGGTGATGACGAAAGCGCCTGGGCAATATTCCTTGATCGCCGCGCCGACCTGGGACACGACCTTGGTGTTGATGCCGATCAGATCGTCGCGGCTCATCCCCGGTTTCCTCGGCACGCCGGCGGTGACGATCACGACATCGGCGCCCTTGATCGCGGCATAGTCGTTGGCGCCGGTGATGTTGGCGTCATAGCCCTCGATCGACGACCCCTGGATGATGTCGAGCGCCTTGCCCTGCGGCACCCCGTCGACGATGTCGAACAGCACGACATCGCCCAATTGCTTGATCCCGGCCAACAGGGCGAGCGTGCCGCCGATCTGCCCGGCGCCGATCAGCGCGATCTTCTTGCGTGCCATGTAAGTCCTCGTGGCTGGATGGGCCGGGTTTAGCGCGATTTTCCAGGCCCGGCAAGGCGGGGCGCGGCAGTTCAAACATCCTCGGGCAGAGGTGCTTCCAGCTGGCGGCCGTGCCGGATATCGACAATCTCAACGCCGGCTGGGACGTTCCGGTAAGTCAGGACAAAGGATGCAACCACCAGCCGACGTGTGTTCGGCGTCCTACCGCGAATCCCGCTCAGCGGAAATTCCGAAAGCTGCCGATAGGCCGTTTTGATCTGCTCCAGGAAATTTCGTCCGGTGGCAGGGTTTCGCGCATTTAAATAGTCGATAATGACGTCGATCTGGAGCTGCGCGCGCGCCGTGACGGCGACCGAAACCATCAGCGCGCAGCACGCCTAGCCTCGGCTCTAGCGACTTTTTCTTCCAATTCAGCAAGCACCTCCTCGAACGGCACGCCCTCGCCGCGTTCCGCTTCCTCGATGCCCGCCTGGATATCGAGCACTTCCTGGCCTTCGTCGGCCAGGTACTCGCGCACCGCGTCGAGGATCACCCAGGAACGCGGCCGTTCCATGATCGCGGCGACCCTGTCGAGTTTTTCGATAATTTCGGCGGGAAGGCGCACGGAAATCGGAACTGCGTTACTGCGAACTGCGTTGCCTTCGAACATCGGGGTCCCTCATAAATACACCGTCATACAATGTAACACAGAAAGGCTTGAGGAGCGTGCTCAAATGGTAATGAAAGCGTCGAGCTTCGCCCGGACGAGCCGCGCGGTTTCCGGCGAAACCGCGCTGCCGGCGTAACGGACCGGCCGCGCTTCGATGTCAATACTGCGAACGTGGCTGATCAGGATTTCGCCGGCGATCGGCAAATCGGGCGGCAAAAGGACGCTCGTCGGAAACGGCCGCACCCGCGACGTGATCGGACAGACGACCGCCAGGTTGGTGTTTTCGGTGAACCCGGCGGACGAGATCACCAGCGCGGGGCGCCTCCCCGACTGCTCACGCCCCAGCGTCGGATCGAAATCTGTCCAGATCAGATCGCCCGCGTCGGGGATGTATATCCGCGCCCTCATTCCTCGACGATCTCGCGACCAGCATCCGGGCCCCAATCGAATGCGCCCGAATAGCTGTCCCGCCATTCCTGAGGAGATTTTCCCTGGAAAAGCTCGGCGAGAGTGAAGCGGGGGAGGGCGTGGCGGATGACGATATTCCCCTCTTTGGCTTCGATTTCCACCCGCTCGCCGTCGTAGAGGCCGGCGGCCTTGACGACGTCGCCGGGAAACCGGATCGCCAGATTCTTGCCCCATCTGCCGACAATGACGTGCGACATGGCGCTCTCCGCAATGCGATATTCCAAGAATATGCCATTTCGGGGAGTCGTGGAAGATTCTGTCACCTATACCGGCGCGCGGTTGGCGATGTAGTCCTCGCTCTGCATCTCCATCAGGCGCGAGACGGTGCGCTGGAATTCGAAGCTGCCGTCGCCCACGGGATAGATATCCTGCGGCGCCGTCTCGGCCGAGGCGATCAGCAGGGTGCGCGCCTCGTAGAGCGTGTCGACGAGGATGTGAAAGCGCTGCGCCTCGTTGCGCCGCGCCGGCGGGAGGCGCGGGATGCCTTCGATGAGAACCGCCCCAAAGCGGTCGGCGAGCGCGAGGAAATCGACCGCGGAATGCGGCCGAGCGCACAATTCGTCGAAAGTGAACCAGGCGACGTTGCCGGCGACGCGCGGCGCTTCGAGCGGCCGCGCCATCACGGTCAGCGTCTCGCTGCCGACCGGCATGCCCTCTGTCAGATCGGTGAAAGCATCGGCGACGGCCTGGTGCGCCGCCGCGTCGAGCGGGTGGAAATAGACAGGCTTGCCGATCATCCGCGCCAGCCGGTAATCGCGGCCGCTGTCGAGCTCGACGATTTCGAGCCGTTGCCGCAGGAGCGCGATGAACGGCACAAAGCGGTCGCGCTGCAGCCCGTTCTCGTACAGCCGTTGGGGATGCCGGTTCGAGGTCGCGACGACCACCGTTCCGGCCTCGAACAGCGCACGGAACAGGCGTTCGAGGATCATCGCGTCGGCGATGTCATTGACCTGGAACTCGTCGAAGCAGAGGAGCGCGGCTTCCTCGGCGATCGCGGCGGCGACGCGCAGGATCGGCTGCCGCGACCGGGCGCGGCGCTCGCGTTCCATCCGGTCGTGGACTTCGAGCATGAAGGCGTGGAAATGCACGCGCCGTTTCCGCTCGAGGGGCGCGGTGGCGAAGAACAGATCCATCAGCATCGACTTGCCGCGGCCGACCGGCCCCCACAGATAGAGGCCCTTCAGCGCGGCTTGCCGGCCGCCGATCAGCCGGCCGAGCCAGCCGCCGCGAGCCATCGGCGCATAGCCGAGCAGCCGGCGGTAAAGCGCGTCCAGCCGCCCGACCGCGCGGGCCTGCGCCGGGTCGGGGCGGATGGCGCCGGCGGCGCGCCGCGCATCGTAAAGCGCGCGCAGCCCGGCGGCGTCGCCGGTTTCGCTGTCGTTCGGCATCGAGCCGCGGGCTAGCCGAGCACCACGGCGACGTCGCCCTCGGCGATCGCCTCGCCCTCGGCGACGAGGATTTCCTTGACGATTCCGGCGCGCGGCGCGAGCAGCGGGATCTCCATCTTCATCGCTTCGAGGATGATGAGCGGGTCTTCCTCGCCGACGCTGTCGCCGACCGCCACCTCGATCTTCCACACCGAGCCGGCGATTTCGCTTTTTACCCGCAAATCGGCCATGACCCCTCGCAAATGCCGGCGGAGGAAGCGATTCCGCCAAGCCGCAATTTACTCTAAGGTCTGGCGCAATCTACCGCGGCAATCGGCGAAGGAGGCTGCCATGCCGGATGGTCAGGAAAAAATGCGGCGCGGCACCACCGAGGACGACATCACCGCCGAGGTGCTGGCGCGGTTCGCGGCGACGCCCGACCCGCGGCTGCGGCGGATCATGCTGGCGCTGATCAAGCATCTCCACGAATTCGTCAAGGAGGTCGAATTGACCGAGACCGAATGGTTTCAGGCGATCGAGATCCTGACCGAAGCCGGCAAGATGTGCAGCGACAAGCGGCAGGAGTTCATCCTGTTTTCGGACACGCTCGGCGTGTCGATGGTGGTCGACCTGATCGGTCACCGCAAGCCGGAAGGCGCGACCGAATCGACCGTGTTCGGCCCGTTCCACCGGCTCGGCGCGCCCGACATGCCGGCGGGCGGCAACATCGCGCACCGCGACACGGCCGGGATCCCGGCGCTGGTCGGCGGCCGGGTGCTCGATCTCGACGGCAAGCCGATCGTGGGCGCGGTGCTCGATATCTGGCAGGCGCAGACCAATGGACTCTACGATTCGCAGGACACGAACCCGGACGCGCTGCATATGCGCGGCAAGTTCACCACCGACGGCGAAGGCCGCTACCTGCTGCGCACGGTGCAGCCGGTCAACTACCCGATCCCGTCGGACGGCCCGGTCGGCGCGATGCTCAAGGCCACCGGCCGGCACCCGTGGCGTCCGGCGCATATCCATTTCGTCGTGATGGCCGCCGGCTACGAGGCGGTGACGACGCACATCTTCGACCGCATCGACCCGTATCTCGAAAGCGACGCGGTGTTCGCGGTCAAGGAGTCGCTGATCTGCGACTTCTTC
The DNA here is from genome assembly GCA_035648415.1 of Allostellaceae bacterium. Taxonomy (GTDB): domain Bacteria; phylum Pseudomonadota; class Alphaproteobacteria; order ATCC43930; family CGMCC-115725; genus DATARH01. Next base: position 2,185 of record DASRLO010000036.1, on the reverse strand, counting down.
CGCCACGAGACCCCGACGCCGGAAGCGGCGAAGCTCGGGATCATCGGACCGATGCTCACCGCCGAATTCGACTTCGTGCTGAAGCCGGCCGGAGCGGCGGCGCAGGCCAATTTGCTCGACGCCCAACGCCGCCTCGCGGCGTTGGGGGCGCGCGCCTGAATTAACCCTGTACCGCTTGGCTCGACCCTCCGCCAGGCAAGCAGGTCGAGAATCTTCACGGAAAGTTAAGCATAGGCGCTTACCATATTCTCGCTGTCGCATGAGGTTGGGGGACCAGATGTCGAACGACGCGTCGGAAGTGTCATTGGGCGCTGCGCGCGAAGCCGGCGAGGCCGACGCAGCGCCGGTGCTGACCGGCCGCGAGCGCCGCGAATCCGAACGCGCCATTTCCTATTGGGAAAAGAAGATCGAAAAGCTCGGCAAAGGCGCGACCGTCGCCGCGCTCGACCTCGCCGAGATCAACTCGCAGGAGTGGTCGCACCGCTTTGTGATCGCTGTCGATCCGGTGGTGGAGAATTCGTCGCTGCTGCTCTACGGCGCGGAATTCGCCAAGCTCCTCGAACTCCCGCCGAAGGGGACGCCGCACGTGCCGATGGTGCGTCAGTTGCCGCGCCACCTGTCGCGCGTCTTCATGCAGGGCTGCGGCGATGCGCATGACCAGCGCGCGCCGATCCGGCTGGAAGGCGAGGTGCCGCGCGAGGACGGCAAGACCGAGCTCTACCGCGCCGCGTTCATCCCGGTCGGGGTCAAGGAGAACTCGCTGACCCATCTCGCGTTCGGCGCGTTCAACAGTTGCGTCGTCGACCGGCTGGCGGCGTAACCAGCACCCGCGCCTTGGCGGCGAGGCCGAGAACGCGCTTCGCATAGCCGGCGAAGCGCGAATCGCGGGTCTGCCCGCGCACGTAGCGGATGTAGATCTGCTGAATGATGACCGCCAGCTTGAACGCGGCGAACACCTGATACCACAAGACGTCGCCGACATCGCTGCCGGTGCGTTCGCCGTAGCGGGCGATCGCCTCGGCGCGGCTCGGAAAGCCGTCGCGCCAGGTCGGCATCGCGGCGATCGCGCGCCATTCCGGGTCGTCGCCGGGCTCGACCCAGTAATTGAGCAAATAGCCGAGATCGGCGAGCGGGTCGCCCTGGGTGCACATGTCCCAGTCGAGCACGGCGGCGATGCGCCCCGGGGCGGCGATGTCGAGCAGGCAGTTGTCGAGCCGGAAATCGTTGTGCAGCAGCGCCCCGGCGCGTTCCTGCGGCAAGGTGCGGGCGAGCCATTCCAGCACCGGCGCCATGCCGTCGCGCGACGCCGCCTCTTCCGGCCCGCCGAGCGAGGTTTCCCAGCGCCGCATCCAGCCCGATAGCTGGCGTTCGAGAAAGCCTTCGACCCGGCCGAGCCCGTCGAGGCCGATCTCGGCCGGGTCGACGCGGTGCAGATCGGCCAGCGCATCGACCAGCGCGAAGCCGATGCGGCGGCAGAGTTCCGGCCGGCCGGCGAATTCGGCCGGGATATTGTCGCGGATCACAAAGCCGCGGCGCCGTTCCTCGACGATGAACACCGCGCCGATGACGCTTTCGTCCTCGCACAGCAGCAGGCTTTGCGGGGCCAGCGGGAAGCGCCGGTGCAGCACCGACAGCACGCGATGCTCGCGCCGCATGTCGTGCGCACCCGGCGGGATCGGCCCCAGAGGCGGCCGGCGCAGCACGAATTCAGCCTCGCCAAAGCGCAGGAGGTAGGTGAGGTTGGCCTTGCCGCCGTGGAATTGCGCGACCCTCAGCGCCCCGTCCGCGCCGGGCAGGCGCTCCCGCAGATAGGGTTCGAGCCGCGCGGTGTCGAGGCGCTCGTCCGGCCGCTCGGCGATCAGTTCGGCGGCGGCGAGAGATTTCGGCGGCGTGGCCATCTAATTAGCGTCCTTCGAGGCCCCGCTGCGCGGGGCTCCTCAGAGTCTGACTCGAAATGGTTCATTTGCGCTCAATCTTTTGCGAGACGGCGGGAGAGGAGCCGTAGATTGGCGAGGAGGAGCCAGGCGGTGGCGCTCTGGGTGGGTGCTTCGAAGTCCTTGGCCAGGCGCCGGCTGCGGCCGAGCCAGGCGAAGGTACGTTCGACGACCCATCGCCGGGGCAGCAGTTGGAAGCCTTTGACGCCGGGCGGACGCTCGATGATTTGGATTGTCCAGGGGCCGCAATC
>DASRLO010000035.1:0-69765 GCA_035648415.1 Allostellaceae bacterium | reverse complement strand
CCTCTTGGTGATGAATCTGTGCGGGCGCGGCGACAAGGACATCTTCGCCGTCGCCGAGCATCTCGGGGTGAAGCTGTGACCCGTATCGAAAAGCGGTTTGCCGCGCTCAAGAAAGAAGGCCGCGCCGGGCTGGTCGCCTATCTGGTCGCCGGCGACCCCGACCTCGAAACCTCGGAGCGGCTGTTTCAGGGCGTCGCCGCGGCCGGGGCCGACCTCATAGAGATCGGCATGCCGTTCTCCGACCCGATGGCCGACGGGCCGCTGATCCAGGCCGCCGGGCTGCGCGCGCTCCAGGCCGGCATGACCCTGCGCAAGACCTTGGCGCTGGTGGCGCACCTGCGCGCCCGCGACGCCGATACGCCCTATGTGCTGATGGGCTACTACAACCCAATCTACCGCTACGGCGTGGAGGCCTTCGCCACGGACGCCGCCGCCGCCGGGGTCGATGGCCTCATCCTGGTCGATCTGCCGCCGGAGGAAGACCGCGAATTCGCCGGCCCGGCGCGCCGGGCCGGGCTCGACCTGGTGCGGCTCGCCACCCCGACCAGCGACGCCCAGCGCCTGCCCAAGGTCATCGAGCGCGCCAGCGGCTTTCTCTATTACGTCGCGATCGCCGGCATCACCGGCACAAGCTCGGCCGATGCCGGCGCGGTGCGCGACGCGGTCGCCCGCATCCGCCGGTTCACCGACCTCCCGGTGGCGGTCGGCTTCGGCATCAAGACCCCCGAGCAGGCCGCCGCGGTCGCCCGCGCCGCCGACGCCGCCGCTGTCGGGTCGGCGCTGGTCGACCGCCTGGCGCAAAATCTCGACCCCGCCGGCAACGCCAAGCCCGGCCTCGTCAACGCCGTTCTCGCCGACATCCGGGCGCTCGCCGAAGGCATACGAGGCGCACGGCGTTAGTGATGGCAAGGTCAGGACATCTGGAAGGCATGAAATAGTCCCCAGCACGGTAGCGCTTATCCGGGATTTCGAGCCGCCGTCGCCGACCCAAAAGATAGAGCCCATTGCCGTCCGCGGACATGCCGGGCCTGGTGGCCCGTCTGCACCGTGCGCGGCGCCAGCCGTTCCGCAAGTCGCGCCACCGTCTGCCTCGTTGCGGCGCGTCCGCGTCGCCCATACGGCGCCCGCTTATGCACAACCGCGCGCGTCACGCGCAACGATGCCCAATTCGTCCGTGTCACCCAAAATCAACGGGAACCGTCCCATGCATAAGCTGTTTTTTTCCGTGTACGTCGTAGACGAGCAACAGTCACGACATCTATACGCGATCTATTTCCTCAAGCGGAAATAGAAAAGCCAGAGAATTATAAGCCTCTAGAGCGAGATGGAGAGAAACCCCATGTTATCAAAACAATTTCGTACAGCAGCCCTGGCCGCGACGTTTCTCACGGCGACGGTTGCATTAGGCTATGCGCAATCCAGCTCGACGATCGGCGCCGGCGGCTCCAGCGCGGGCGGCGGCTCGGTCGGAACGGCGATCGGCACCGGCGGCTCCGCCGCCGGCGGCACCGGGTCGGGCAGCGCCTCTACACTGGGCCTCGGCAGCGCCACCGCCGGGAACGGCTCGGCCAGCACCGCGCTGGGCACCGGCGGTTCTGCGGCTGGCGGCGGTTCCGGGTCAGGGTCAGCCTCGACCCTCGGCACCGGCGCGGCCAGCGCCGGCGGCGGAACGACCGGCGCGGCGCTAGGGACCGGCGGCTCGGCAGCCGGCGGCGGCTCGGGGTCGGGTTCGGCTTCGACGCTCGGCGCGGGCGCGGCAAGTGCGGGCCATGGCTCGAGCAACACCGCGCTCGGCACCGGCGGCTCGGCGGCCGGCAGCGGCGCCGGGTCGGGCGCGGCTTCGACGATGGGCACGGGCGGGGCCAGCGCCGGCAAAGGCTCGACCGGTTCGGTGATCGGCACGAGCGGCTCGGCGGCCGGCAATATGGGCCGGGATATGGATCAGGGCCCGGGCAGGCGAAAAGACCGCGGTCAGGATCACGACCGCCAAGGCGGCGGCGACCACGGCCGATACTAAGCGATGACGGCGCGCGGCCCCGGCCAGGGACCGCGCGCTTTCCTTTGAACGCATTATTTTGAGTGAGGTCTCCCGATGCGCGGCGAAACAACCGTTTTCGCATTGCTCGGCCTTTGCACAATCGTGGCGTTGCCCGCATCGGCTTTCAGCGCGGAGAAGACCGCGGACAATCCTAATGGCTGCAAGGTGGTCGAGCGGAAGGGCGGGGCCCCCTCGGGGTCGCTATCGTCCTCCGTCACCGCCGGCGGCGGCCGCGTCTCCGGCTATACCTCGGCCGGCGGCAATTCGGTCACCGTCTATTCGAACAACGGCGGCAGCGTCGCAACAGCGGGGACGGCCGGCGGCGGGCAGGGCTCGACGATGGTCGCGAGCGGCAATGGCGATTGCACGATTTACGTCGATCCGGGGAAGAGCAAGGACTGATTAAGGAGCGGCATTCCCATGGGCAAAGCGAGCGGCTTGCTTTTTTGCCGCTGTGATCGCGGTCGCCGCATCTTTGGGCGTCTCCCAGGCCGCGTCCCCCGCGAACCCGGCGGGCGCGTCGGCCGCCGGAGGCACCGGCGGTAGCGCCGCCGCGGCCGGCATCTCGGCGTCGACGCTCGGCCTGGGCGCCGCCACCAACGGTCCCTCGGGAACCGATTCGGCGATCGGCGCCGGGGGCAGCGCGGCCGGCGGCACCCGCGACACGAGCAGCAGCAAGGTCAACGGCAACGCCGACAATCGGCACGGCTTGTCCAAGGCACGCGCCCAGGACGGCGGCGATTGGAGCCGGTCGATGACCCACACCAAGGTGCATCAGGCGAGATCGAGTCGCGGACCAAGTCGATGGCGCACGAGCCGGGCGGGCCTCCATCGAAATCGACCAGCACGATCAACACCGGGCAATAGCGGCAACGGTCCGCCGCGGCGCCAAAGGGCACCGGCCGAGATGGCCGCCCTTTCGCTCAATTCACGAAGCGATAGAGCTTCGCCGCGTTGTCGCAGACGATCTTCTGCTTGACCGCCGTCGGCAGGTGGCCGAGTTCCTTCTCGATGTATTCCTGCGAGTCCGGGTAGATGCCGTCGGGGTGCGGGAAGTCCGAGCCCCACATGATGTTGTCCTCGCCCAATTCCTCGATCAGCTTCACGCCCACCGGATCGCTCTGATAGGTCGCGTAGCACTGGCGCCGCCAGTACTCGCTCGGCTTCATCGTGAGGTCGAGCTCCTTGAACTGGTCCTCCCACTCCGCGTCCATGCGGTCGAGGATGTAGGGGATCCAGCCAGTGCCGGCCTCGCCGATCACCATCTTCATCTGTGGCCGGTGGTGCAGCACGCCGGCGAAGATCATCGACATCAAGACGTCGGCCATGTGCATCTGGAAGCTCGAAATGCTGGCGGCGCGCGCGGCGAGCAGCGTCTTGCCGGTGAGCTTCGAGAAGTCGCGGCCGGGTCCGCCGATCGTGTGGAAATGCACCGGCAGCCCGCTCGCCGCGATCGCGTCCCACACCGGGTTCCACCAGGGGTCCCAGAGCGCCGTCATATCGTGGCGGCGGGCGACCTCGAGCCCGCGGACATTGCCGCGCTTGGCGACGCGCTCGATCTCGGCGACCGCCTCCTCGGCGCTGTGGTTGGGGATGTTGGCGAGGCCGCCGTAGCGCTCGGGCTGCTTCGAGCAGAAATCGGCGAGCCAGTCGTTGTAGATGCGCAGCATCGCGCCGGCCGCCTCGTTGTCGTTGAGCCGGTTGGTGGCGCCGAGGATGCCGTAGAGGATTTCCGCCTGGATACCGTCGCGGTCCTGGTCCTGCAGCCGCAGGTCCGGGTTGGTCAGCCGGCGCACGCGCCGCTGCTCGTCGGCGTAGAGCCCGGTCGAAGCCATGCGGTCGGAGCGGTGGATTTTGCCCGGCTCGTATTTGCGCCCGGCCGAGCCCATCCCGGTATCGAGCCCGAACGACGATCCGTTCTTAGTCACCCATTCGCGCCCGCGCGGCCCGTCGGCGACATAGGGCATGCGCTCCTTGAGCGCGGCCGGCGCATTGGCGGTGAAGAGGTCGGGCGGCAGCCAGATCAGATCGACATGGCAATCGGCCGAAATCACTTTGTACTGCATCGCCTGATCCTTCGTTCGCGCTTATTGCCGAGCCTAGCGCCGCCGCTCCGTCATTGCGAGCGCAGCGAGGCAATCTCGCGCCGGTGCGCGCTCCCATCGAGAGCGCCGCGTCGCCCTGCAGGCTCCTCGCAATGACGACTGTACGTGGTCACCCCTTCAGCAGCATCGCGGTCAGCTTCTCGGGCTCGCTGAGCATCGGGTAGTGGCCGGTGTCGAGCTCCATGAAGGGGGCCTGCAGTTTCTCGGCGGTGCGGCGCTGGTGCGCCTCGCCGGGGTTCTGCGCGCGCTTGCACCAGATGACGCTGGCTTCCCACGGCATCGACCAGAATTTGTCGAGTTTCACGCCGTGGTCGTAGACCGCGATCGGGTGCTGGGTGTAGCGCTCGAGCGCGTGCTCGCGCAGCGCCGGGTCGAGGTCGGCGAAGAGCCGGTTGGCGGCGTCCTCGCGCGATGGGCCGGCGGTGATTCCGGTCGCCTGCGCGGTCGAGCGGGTGACGATGTCGCGGATCTTCTCGCCGGGAAGCAGCGCCAGCGCATCGACAAAGACAAGTCGCCCGATGCGGTCGGGGATCAGCTCGGCGACGCGGCACACCACCATCCCGCCCGAGCTGGTGCCGACCAGGACGACGTTGTCGAGGTCCTCGTAAAACAGCAGCTGAGCGATCTCGTCGGCCTGGCTTTCGGTGTCGATGCCGGCGCGGACCTGGCTCGCGCGCTCGCCGCAGCCGTCGAGCGTCGGCGCGTAAACCTCATGCCCCGCGGCGCGCAACCGCGTCGCCACCTTCTGCCAAATCCAGCCGCCCTGATACGAGCCGTGGACGAGTACGAATGTCGCCATCTATTTCTCCCTAGTTTTATCGCTCCCCGGCAAGCCGGGGCCTACTGTTCCGCCGTCTCGGGCCCCGAAAAATGGGTCCCGGCGTTCGCCGGGAAGTACGTTCGAGCTAGCTCCCGCCGGTGACGTCGATGGTGACGCCGGTGATGAAATCGGCGTCCTGCGACGCCAGAAAGCAGATGACGCGCGCCTGGTCGACCGCTTCGGCGACACGGCGCAACGGCGTCGCGTCGATCGCGCGCGCCTGGTCCTCCTGGCTGCGGCGCTCCCAATGCGGCCGGATGCGCTCGGTCAAGGTGGTGCTCGGCGCGATCGCGTTGATATTGATGCCGTAGGGGCCGAGCTCGTATGACAGCTTCTTGGTGAAGGCGATGATGCCGCCCTTGGCCGCGGCATAGGCGGCGGACGACGAGGCGCTGCGGCCGCGCCCGGCGATCGAGGCGAGGTTGACGATCTTGCCGCTCTGCCGCCGCTTCATCACCGGCACGACGGCGTGGGTGAAGAGGAACGTGCCGTCGAGGTTGAAGTCGATCAGCCTCTTCCATTCCTCGAGGGTCAGCTCGTCGACCGTGGCGCCCGAGCGCGGGATGATCGTGCTGCCGCCGACCGCGTTGACCAGGATGTCGATGCCGCCGAATTCGCGGGCGATATCGGCGACCAGCGGGTCGACCTCGCCCGCGTCGAGCGCGTTGCACGGCCGCCCGTGCGCCTGCCCGCCGGCGGCGGTGAGTTCCGCTAGGGTCTTATCCAGCCGCTCCTGGTGGTTGTCGACGCCGACGACGACCGCGCCCTCGCGCGCCATGATGTCGGCGGTGGCGCGGCCGATGCCGCTGGCGCAGGCGGTGATCAGCGCGATTTTACCGGCAAAGCGCATCGCAACCCCCCTTTCGCAATTCCCGTCGTTGCGGGCATTGTGGCGGCCAGTGGGCCGTGCCTGTCAACGCGCGAGGAATGGGGGATAGACATGCAGATCGGGATGCACCTGCCGCATGCCGGCAGCCAGGCGGCGCCGGCGCTGATCAAGCGCCACGCCCGGCGGGCCGAGGATTTGGGGCTCAGCGACGTCTGGGTCAGCGAGCACATCATCGTGCCGCGCGCGCAGTTCCCGCGCTCGCCGCTGTTCTACGATCCGGTGCTGACCTTGACCTGGGTCGCCGCCGTCACCGAGCGGGTGCGGCTCGGCACCAGCGTGCTGGTGCTGCCGATGCGCCACCCGCTGCCGCTCGCCAAGGAATTGGCGACCCTGCACAATCTCTCGAACGGGCGGCTCATCATGGGGGTCGGGGTCGGCTGGCTGGAGCCGGAGTTCGCCGCGCTCGGCGTCCCGTTCAACGAGCGCGGAAGGCGGATGGACGAAGGCATCGCAATGATGAAGGCGGTGTGGTCGCAGGACCCGGTGAGCTTCGACAGCACGTACATCGCCTCCGAGATCAAGGACATGACGATGCTGCCGCAGCCAATATCGCCGATCCCGATGTGGCACGGCAGCCGTTCCGAGGCGGCGCACAAGCGCACCGTGCGCATCGGCGACGGGTGGCACGGCAGCCAGGTGACGCCCGAGCAAGCCGGCGAGGTGGTCAAGCGGCTGCGCCGCGACCGGCCGGAGCCGGGCTTTACGATTTCGGTGCGCTCGCACTGGGACGGCAAGGATGTCGGGATGATGAAAGAGCGCGTCGCGGCATACGAGGCCGCCGGCGTCCAGCACGTCATGGTCCACCCGCAGGACCGCGAAATCGACGATTGGGATACGGTGATCGAGGGCGTCGGCAAGCTCCTATAAGCGGCATGAGAATGTAAGCGGGATGAGAACCGGCGCCGAGCTGTCGCGCTATCTGATCCCGGCGCTGTGGGCGCTCTGGATCGCGCTCTGGCTGGCCGCCGCCTGGAACGTCAAGCAGACGCGATGGCGCGAGCGGCATATCGCCGCGATCTGGAACCGGGCCCCAGTGGTGATCGGCTGCGCGCTGCTGGTCTTCCCGCGGATGGTGCCGGCGGCGCTCAACCGGCCGGTCCTGCCCGCCGGGCCGGCGGCGCCGTTCTGCGGCGTCGTGCTGGTTGCCGCCGGGCTGGTGTTTTCGGTCTGGGCGCGCTGGCATTTGGGCCGCAACTGGAGCGGCGAGGTGACGGTCAAGGAAGGCCACACCTTGATCCGAACCGGCCCCTACCGCTGGCTGCGCCATCCGATCTACACCGGCATCCTGCTGGCGCTCCTCGGCACGGCGCTGGCGATCGGCGCGGCGCGCGGCTTTATCGCCGCGGCGCTGATCCTCGCCGGCTTTGTCGTCAAGCTGCGGGTCGAGGAAGCCCGCATGCGCGAGACCTTCCCCGAATACGCCGATTATTGCCGCCGCACCGCCCGGCTGGTGCCCGGCGTGTTCTGAGGGCTTATACCGCCGCGAGCTTGCGGTGCGGTTCGGGAGGCAATTCCACTTCGATCGCGTCGCCCGGCCTGATCTCGCCGCCGGCGAGCACCACCCCCATCACCCCGGCCTTGCGCACGAGGTTGCCGTCGGCGTCGCGGTCGAGCGTCGCCTTCATCAGCCCCGCCCTGAGCTTGTCGAGCTGGTAGCAGGGGTTGCGCAGCCCGGTGATCTCGACCACCGCCTCGGCGCCGAGGCGCAGCCGCGCCCCGACCGGCAGCCCCAGGAGATCGACCCCGCGCGTCGTCAAATTCTCGCCCATCTCGCCGGGCGCGAGTTGGAAGCCGCCGGCTTCCAGCTCGTCGTGCAGCTCGGCGTGGATCAGGTGCACCTGACGCAGATTGGGCGCGGTCGGGTCCTTGGCGACGCGCGAACGGTGCTTGACCGTCGGTCCCATATGCGCGTCGTCCTCGACCCCGAGCCCGGCGAGGAGGCGGATGCAATCCTCGTTCGGCTTCGACATCGTATGGCCGGGGCTGCGGCTGACGGCGGTGACGGTTGCGGCCATCTGTTCCTCGTCTACGGCATGATTTTGGGCGTCAAGATCAGGATCGCCAAATCCCGGGTCGGGGTGAAATCGGTGTAGTGCAACTGGAACTGGGTTGGCGAGAGTTTCTTCAAGCCGTTCTTGCCGCAGAAGCTCATCAGATTGTCCGGCGCGCCCTTATCGAGGGTGAGCATGAAATCGGCGATCGGCCCGGCCCAGTTGGCGCCCGTCTTCAGGACGTAGTCGATCCGCCGCTCGCCGACAGAGGAATTCTTGGCTTTGCGCGCCGCCTCGACCATTTCGCGCGCCCGATCGATGACGCCCTGCTCCATGCAATATTTTTTCTCTTCGGCCCGCGCGTCCGGGTCGTCCGGCTTGCTGAGAGTGGTGCCGGCGCTGCCGCCGACGCTCGGCTTGTAGCGGTGCTCGATGACCAGCTCCTGCTGGGCCGGAAAGGTCTGCTGCCAGTAATAGGTGGTCTTCAGCGTCCAGCGCGGCTCGAGATGCTGGTGCATCTTATAATCGGGGCCGGTCGCGTATTCGGCGATTTCCGCGAGGCCCAGATCGATCAGCTGCCGCCATTCGTCCCGCGGCAGCGCGTCGAGGGCGGCGTAGGTTGTCCGTAAATGCGGCGCCAGCGGGATCTTCATCTCCTGGAGCATCGCGGTCCGGTCGAGACCCTTGGCGAAGGCCTTCTGTTCGACCTGGATATCGACCGGCTGGCCGTTGGCCTGCGTCGTAAAGGCGAGGAAATTGGCCGGGTCCTCGGTCGGCACGGAGATGTTGGCGTCCTCGTCGGCGATCGTGATGTCGGGCATCGGAAACGCCACCAGATTGGTGACCGGCCGCTCGCTCTTGTTGAAAAAATGGTAGGTGACGCGGATTTCGGCGGTCGAGATGGAGAGCTGCTCGGAACGCATTTCGACATTTTCGTTCCGCACGAAATCAAGCCCGCCGGTGCCGAGCTCGGCGGTCGAATCGTTGGCGAAGGCGGGGGCCGCCACGAGCAGTGTCGCGACCACCCCCACCCCGACCCTCCCCCGCAAGCGGGGGAGGGGGTTATCTCTGGCGCTGGCGCTTGATCCTTCCCCTCTCTCCTCCACCGACGAGGGAGGGTTGCGGTGGGGGTTGGTGCGGTCTTGCACCTATCAATGCGCCGCTTTTCGAGCGCGGGTGGCGGCGCTGGCCACCGCCTTCAGCGAGGCGGTGATAATGTTGCCGTCCATTCCGACGCCGTGCAGCGCTTCGTCGCCATCGCCGCGCACCTTGACGTAGGCGGCGGCAAGCGCGTCGGCGCCGCCGCCGACCGCGTGCTCGCTGTAGTCGAGAAAGGTCACTCCGATGCCGCAACCCTGCTGCAGCGCATCGACAAAGGCGGCGATCGGGCCGTTGCCGACACCCTCGATGCGGCGCTCGGCCCCGTCGACCGTCACCGTCGCCGAGAGACGCCGCTCGCCGGCGCGCGGCTCGGGCAGCATCGTGTAATCGACAAGAGCGATGCCGTCGCGCCCGAGATAGGTGTCCTGGAACAGCGCCCAGATATCGGCGCTGGTCATCTCCTTGCCGGTGCGGTCGGTCACTTCCTGCACGATCCGCGAGAATTCGATCTGCAGCGGCCGCGGCAGGTCGAGCCCGTGATCCTCCTTGAGCAGATAGGCGACCCCGCCCTTGCCGGACTGCGAGTTGACCCGGATCACCGCCTCGTAGGTGCGGCCGAGATCCTTGGGGTCGATCGGCAGGTAGGGCACCTCGAACAACTCGTCGTTCCGTTTGGCGAGTTCGTCGAATCCCTTCTTGATCGCGTCCTGGTGCGAGCCGGAGAATGCGGTGTAGACCAATTCGCCGGCATAGGGGTGGCGCGGGTGCACCGGCAGCTGGTTGCAGTATTCGACGGTGCGGACGATGTCGTCGATGTCCTTGATCTCGATGCCCGGATCGACCCCCTGGCTGAACAGGTTGAGGGCCAAGGTCATCACATCGACATTGCCGGTGCGCTCGCCGTTGCCGAAGAGGGTGCCCTCGACCCGGTCGGCCCCGGCCATGACGCCCAATTCGGCCGCCGCGACCGCGGTGCCGCGGTCGTTGTGCGGATGCAGGCTGAGGACGATCGCGTCGCGGTTCTTGATGGTGCGGCCGAACCACTCGATCTGGTCGGCATAGATGTTTGGGGTCGCCATCTCGACCGTCGCCGGCAGGTTGAGGATCACCTTTTTCGCCGGCGTCGGCTGCCAGACATCCATCACCGCCTCGCAGATCTCGACCGCGTAGGGCAGCTCGGTGCCGGTAAAGCTCTCGGGCGAATACTGGTACAGCACCTCGGTTTCCGGCATCGCCTCGGCGAGCGCGCGGATCTGCTTCGCGCCCGCTACCGCAATGTCGGTGATGCCGGCCTCGTCGAGGCCGAAGACCACCCGGCGTTGCAGGGTCGAGGTCGAATTGTAGAGGTGCATGATCGCCCGCCTTGCGCCGCGGATCGATGCGAAGCTGCGCTCGATCAGCTCGCCGCGCGCCTGCGTCAGCACCTGGATGGTGACGTCCTCGGGGATCAGATCCTCTTCGACGAGCTCGCGGACAAAGGCGAAATCGGTTTCCGAGGCGGCCGGGAACCCGACCTCGATCTCCTTGAAGCCGAGCTTGACCAGCATGTCGAACATGCGCCGCTTGCGCTCGGGGCCCATCGGCTCGATGAGCGCCTGGTTGCCGTCGCGCAGGTCGACACTGCACCAGATGGGCGCCTTCGCGATGACCCGCGACGGCCATGTGCGGTCGGGCAAGTTTATCGGGGCGAAGGGCCGGTATTTGTGGATCGGCATGGTCGATTTTTGGGACATCGGAAACTCCTGGCGGGCGCCGCCGGGTCTCGCAGAAATGGGCGGCGGTGAATACGGGTCCGCGACAAGACGGGCCGGCGGCTCAACCCTGCCGGCCGGCGGTAAGTCGCAGCCGACGACAATTACCCACGCGAAAAACCCGAAATGTCCGAGAAGCCGAAATCATGGCAGTCACCACTTGCGCAGAAGCCCCAGAGACAGGGCGAAGACGAGCAGATCGGCGCCGGGTTAGGGCGCCGAGGAAATAAGTCGCAGCTCGTCACGCGCAAAGGTCATGGCGAGAATAGATAACAGCTCGCCCCCAAAAGTCAATTTATCGGAGCACTTGCGGCTCGCCCGTTCCTCAGAAATTCTCGATCCAGGGCCGCAGTTCGATTTCCCAGGCCCAGGCGCTGCGCGGCTGGCGATGCAAATTCAGATAGGTGTCGGCGATCGCGTTAGGGTCGAGGAGTCCGTCGGGGCCGCGTTCGTTGGCGCGCGGATCGCTATCCTTGGCGATGCCGCCGTCGATCACGATGTGGCCGACATGGATGTTCAGCGGCTGCAATTCGCGCGCGAGGCTTTGCGCGAGCCCGCGCAGCGCGAACTTGCCCATCGCGAACGACGACGAGCGCGGATAGCCCTTCACCGCGGCGCTGGCGCCGGTGAAAAGGATCGTGCCGTGGCCCTGCTTCGCCATGCGCTTCGCCGCCTGCTGGGCGACGAGGAACCCGCCGAAGGCGGTCACCTTGATCGCCTGCTCGACCGCCGCCGGGTCGAGATCGACGATCGGGCCGCGCGCCCGGCCGCTGGCGTTGTAGACGACGAGGTCGACGCCGCCGCCGGCATCGACCGCGGTGAACAGCTTCTCGACATCCGCGACGCTGGTCGCGTCGCAGGCGACCGCCGTCGCGCCGGTTTCCGTCACCAGCCCGGCGAGCTTCGCCGTGTCGCGCGCCGCGAGGAAAACTTCCATCCCTGCCGCGGCGCATTTTCGCGCGAGCGCCGCGCTCAACCCCGCCCCCGCGCCCACGATCAAGACGCGTTCCGCTGCTGCCATGGCCGATCCTTTCTTTTCGCTGCCCGCGATCGTGCCCCGCCGGCACCCGTCCGCCTTATCTTACTGTGCGAAAAGACAGCGGCACACCTCCCGCGTGACCCGCGAGGCTGTTGGCAGCACTTGCTTGACCGCCATTTTCTCCGCGCGGTCCATGAACCGATTCCCTGATCGGGCGACGTTCCTTGCCGAATGCTTTAAGGACAGAGAAGGCATGTATCGAACAAAGAGAACCTGCGGTGAATAATATATGAATGTCTGAGTCGATCTTCCACAGCTCTTCATCCTTAAAATGGACGTGTAAATACAAATTGCGCTGTTCTTTGCTAGGATAATTGTGGCGCAAATTCCGCAAGTGGTTTCGATGCCTGGATCGGACTTGCCGGGCCGGCGCATTTCATTCGCTTTCGGGTTGACAAGGGGCTTCGGCGCCGCCTAGGGTGCGGCATTCATTTCCTCCCGTCCTACCTGGGCGATTTCCTGCAACGATCCGGGACGACGCGTGCCCGCTTTTTTTTCTGAACGGTTTGGGGCCCGAATAGCGCCGCTGTGGGTCTGCGCAGCTGCGTCAAGCGATAACAATGAGGGGTCGAGTGGGGATGAAGTTGCGATTCATTGTCGTTTCCGCGGTCGCCGTGCTGGCTGTGTTGGGCGCCGCAATGGCCGATCAAACGCCGAAGCGCATCGCCGCCGGCGATAAATTCATTCCCACCCCGCAAGGCGGTTCCGGCGAGAAGCCGATGGGCGATACGATCGTGCAGATCGCCGCCGTCACCCAGCAAGTCGCCCAATTCGCATCGATCGCCGCGATCACCGGTCCCCCGGTCAACCAAACGGAAGAGCGCCGCGCCGGGGTATCGGCGAAAGCGGCAAAGAAACCTGCGGACGCCGGCAAACTCGTCGCCAAACCGCGTGACAAGACCGACGGCAAAGCCCCGCGTCCCGAACGCCTCGCCGCCGCCGATCCGAACCCCATGCTCGTTCGCTGCGTCGGCCGGATCGAGACGGGCCGGGCGGCCTGGTATGGCGGTCATTACATCGGGCAGCGCACCAGCAGCGGCGATCGCCTCGACACCATCCGGCCGACGGCCGCGCATCGCACCCTGCCGCTCAATTCGCTGGCTCGGGTGACAAACCTGCAGAATGGGCGCTCGGTCATCGTCAAGGTCACCGATCGCGGCCCGGTCAGTCCGTCGCTGCTGATCGACATGTCGCCGCGCGCGGCCGAGCAGCTCGCGATGAAGGATGCGGGCGTCGTCCCGGTCAAGGTCGAGCAGGTCGTCGAAGTCGCGCCGGCCGCAAAGTAATCAAAAATTCGGCTGGATTTATCCGAACCCGCACTTTTGTGCGGCTTCGATGTCGCACTGCGTTCGCCAGGCCCCGACAAAACCACTGGTTTCGCAGCATGTCGCCTTTTTGCAACTGTGACTAAAAGGTGACGGTCGCGCGGAAAAACTCTCACCGCCCACAGGCCCGATTGACTTGGAATCGGGCGTTGACTGTATTCTTCAGCACGAAGGCTGCATCGTGGCTGTATCGGCTGGGCGGCGGAAAGTAGTGGGATAAAACTCGCTCTTCCCCCTATCGGTCGACAGCACCGTCGCGGCAAAGCCGCGGGCTCCCGCGGAAAATCTGAGGGGATTGCTCCTGCGGCGTCGCGGGAACCGATCATTGGGGGCACAGTGGGCAACGGGTTCGAAACTACGAATGTCGTGCGCTTCCCATTGAGGATGCGCCGGGCATCGACGCCGGATGCGGCGGCGAACAACCGCGAGCGCGGCGGCTACGAATTCACCGAGGGCGAACTTGCCGCGCTGTGCCGGTGGTTCTCGGCGATGAAATACGCGTTTCCCGGCACCGAAGGGGTGATGGTGGTGAGCCACCAGCACGGGTATTCCGCGGTCGGGCTCTATCATCCGGCGCGTGGCGCGCCCAATTGCCTCGTCGCCAAACACGAAATCGGCGGCAGCGCACGGTTCTTCTGGTCGACCGAAGTCGATTCGCCGCGCGCCATCGACGACCTCTGCGAGATCACCGATGCTCACATCCGCGCGATCGAGCCGCCGCGCAACGAGGACGGCTGGCTCGACCCGACCGGATGGATGGGGATCTACGCGTCGCGCATGATTGCGACCGAAATGCAGGTTGTCTGAGCGTCCCCGTCATGTAACCTATGCGGGATGTTTCCGCGTTCGCGCCTCCCCCCGCGAACGCTCGACGGGCTTGCGGTAGCCGTCGGGCTCCTTGTCGTCGGCTGCGGCGTACTCCCGGCCGCCGGTCCTACCGCGAGCCAGGTCATCGATCAGCAAGCGCGCAATAACGAGGCGCGCTTTACCGTCGTCAACGTCGATCAGCGCGTCGTCGCGGCGGTGCTCGCGGCGCCGCGGACCAGCCTCCGCCGCCGCTTTCCCCACCGGGGCGCGCCGCCCGAGCCGAAGATCGGCGTCGGCGACAGCGTCGTGGTTTCGATCTGGGAGGCGGCGTCGGGCGGGCTGTTCACGTCGGCGTCGATCGACGGGATCGCGCCCGGCTCGCACAGCATCGTGTTGCCGGAACAGATGGTGGGACGCGACGGCGCGATCAGCGTGCCGTTCGCCGGGCGCATCGCGGTCGCCGGACGTCTGCCGCTCGACGTGCAACACATGATCGAGCGCCGCCTCGCGGGCAAAGCGATCGAGCCCCAGGCGATCGTTTCGGTGTCGAAGAGCGTCAACAACGTCGCGACCGTCACCGGCGAGGTGGTCAAGGGCGAGAGGGTGCCCTTGTCGCTCAAGGGCGACAGGCTGCTCGACCTGATCGCCGCGGCGGGCGGGGCGCGCTCGCCGGTCTACGAGACCTCGATCCGATTGTCGCGCGGTCGCGTCACCGGGACGATCCCGATGGAAGAGCTGGTGTCGGAGCCGGCGGAGAACATCTATGCCGAACCCGGCGACGTGCTCACCGTGGTGCGCACTCCGCGGACCTTTACCGTCCTCGGGGCGACCGGGCAGAACAACGAGATCACTTTCCCGGCCGCGGCCGTGACGCTGGTCGAGGCGCTGGCCAAGGCCGGCGGGCTCCAGGATTTTCGTTCCGACCCGGCCGGGGTCTTTCTGTTTCGCTGGGAGGCGCCCGCCGTCGCCGCGGCGCTCGGCGTCAAGCCGAGCGAGCCGGGGCCGGACGGACGGGTCCCGTTGGTCTATCGGCTCGACCTCAGCGACGCCAAGGCATACTTCGCCGCCGAGCGCTTTCCCGTCAGGGACCAGGATACCCTCTATGTCGCCAACGCGGGCGCAACGGAGCTGGAGAAATTCCTCGGCCTGATCAATGGGCTGACCGGCCCCGCCGTGACCGGCGTCGTCGTCCGGAACGCGACGCAGTGACCGGGTCGGGCGCGCCGGTGATCGCGCTCGATCTCTCACGCCTGTTGTCGCGCGCCGCAAGCCCGACGCCGACCGGAATCGACCGGGTCGAGCTCGCCTATGCCCGCCACCTCGCTGCCGGCGAGCGTCCGCATTGCTATGCCGCGCGCGGGGCGTTCGGCGGCATCGGGCTTTTGCCGACCGGCGAGGCCGAGCACTTTGTTACCGCGCTGGCGGCCGGTTGGCGCGACGGCGGCGCGGCGGGAGACCCGCGGCGCATCGCGGCGCTCGCCCGGCGGCTGCGGCGAGCCGCGCTGTTTGGCGCGGGGCCGCTGCGCCGCAGTATGCGCCGCGGCGGCGCCGGCCCCGTCTATCTGCTGGTCTCGCACCAAAACCTCGATCGGGGAAGGCCGATCGCCCGGCTGAAGGCCATGACGGGCGCGCGGTTCGTGTGCCTGATCCACGACCTGATCCCGCTCGACCTGCCGCATCTGACGCGGCCCGGCCAGGAGCGCCGTCACCGCCGCCGCATCGCGACGAGCGCCGCGCTCGCCGACGCGGCGATCGTCAATTCGGTCTCGACCCGCGACGCCCTGGCCGTTCGTCTCGGGCCGGGCGCGCGCGATTTGCCCATCGTCGTCGCTCCGCTTGGCAGCGAGCTGCCCGATTTGGCGATGCCGGCAGCCTACGGGCGACCGTATTTCGTCTGCGTCGCCACCATCGAGGCGCGAAAAAACCATCGTCTGCTGCTCGATCTTTGGCGGCGCCTGGCGCAGGAGCTGGGTGATCGGGCGCCGCAATTGCGGCTGATCGGCCAGCCCGGCTTCGGCAGCGAGCAGATTGTCGACAAGCCGTTCACGCGGACCGCTGCGGTGACCGAGGATACCGAGCTGCCGGACGCCGCGATGGCGGTCTTGCTGCGCGGCGCGCGTGCCTTGCTGCTTCCGTCGCTCGCCGAAGGCTTCGGCCTGCCGGTTGTCGAAGCGCTGGCGCTCGGCGTGCCAGTCATCTGCAGCGATCTGCCCGCTCTGCGGGAAAGCGGCGGCGGCATCGCGGATTATCTCGACCCCATCGACGCCGCGGCCTGGCGCCAGGCAATCCTCGACTATTCGACCGAGACGCCGCGCCGCCAGGCTCAGCTGGCGCGTCTTGCGAATTGGCAGCCGCCGAGCTGGGATGACCATTTCGCGATCGTCGAGCGGCTGATCGACGATCTGCGCCAGGCCGGTCTTTAGCGGCCGGCATTGACCGCCGATCGCGCGTCCCGGACAACGATGCTGGAATTATATCGGTATGCAGCCGTTCCAAATCGCCAGCAGCGGAGCATCCAGCGATGAAAGCGGTCATCGAGCAACGGTCCCGCCGCGCCATGCCATGGGCCCTCATGCTGATGGCGGGCCTGGTCATCGGCCTGGCGAGCCCGCGGGTCTCGCTCGCGCAAGTCACGCGCGGCGGCGGCGCGCACCCCGGCGGAACCTGGCGCGGCGGCGTCGGAGAGTGGCGCGGCGGCAGGTGGTATCTGGGCCGGCAAGGCGATCGTTACGGCTGGTGGTGGGTGGTGCCGGGCTACGATTGGTACGCCTATGACGTACCGGTCTACCCGTCTCCAGCTTATCCGAACCCGGAATACCCGGACGCGCCGGTGTCGTCCTATTACTGGTACTACTGTCAAAGTCCGGCCGGGTATTATCCTTATGTTCAGCAGTGCCCCACCCCGTGGCGGCCCATCCCAGCGCCGGGCTGATATGCGCTCCGGAGATTGAAAAGCTTCCGATAGCGCGGGCCAGACCAAAGTAATTTGACAAACTGCACGTGACGTTGCGGCGCGGAACCGCGCCGATAGCCTTTCGTTCTAATAAGACAAACAAACGCACACAGGATGCAGGCGATGTCTCGCTTTTTTCGATCGTCGACGCGACGCCAAGATCGTCTTTTCGGGCCGGTTATCGCTGTTGCCGCGCTCCTTGCCTTGAGCCCGGCGCACGCCCAGATCGGACGCGGCGGCCCTGGCGCCGGCGGCGGTGGCGGCGGTGGTCATGCCGGCGGCGGCCATGGCGGCGGCGGTGGCGGTGGCGGTCGTGCCGGCGGCGGCCATTTCGGCGGCGGCTTTCACGGCAGCGGGTTCCGCGGAGACGGGTTCCACGGCGGCGGCTTTCATCGCCATTTCGCCGGCGGGCGCGGTTGGCGGGGCGGCTGGGGCGGTGTTGGCTTCGGCTTTTCGGGCTACCCCTATTATGACGACTGGTACGACGCCTATGACAATCCGTACCCCTCCTATTACGGCGCGCCTTACTACCCGGCCGCCACGCCATACGCGGCGGCCGGCCCTTCGTGGTACTATTGCCAGAGCCCGGCGGGGTATTACCCCTATGTGCAGCAATGCGCGGTGGCTTGGCGGCCGGTAGCGCCGCGCGGCTAGTTCAGCGCACGACCAGAACATCGCAGGCGAGCTGCGCGACCAGTTCGCGCAGCCGCTCGGGCTGCGCCTGAGCGCCCAGCGCGACGAGCCGGCATTCCATCTCGACGATGCGGCGAACCAGCGGCGCGGGTTCGAGGGATGCGAGGTCGAGTTCGGCGGTGACCTGGTACTGGACGAGACAGTTGTCGAACCAGTCCTTGAACCCGGCCGTCGCGGCCAACTCGGCGGCACAGAGCACCACGAGCCGCCCTTCATGGGCTTCAGCGAGCCGGGCGGCGACAGCCAGGAGACGCTCCGACGCGGGGTCGCGGTCGTGCAGCAGCACGGCGATCACGCCGCGCGGCCCGTGCTCGCGTTGCGCCAGCAGCAAGACCGCCGGTCCCGGCTCGCGCACCGCCCACCAGCGGCCTTCGACGCGAAAATGGCCGCCGACGGGGCGCGTTGTCGTGCCGGCGACAAGGAAGTCGCCGGCCATCGACGCGACAGCGCCGCCGGTCTCGCCGTCGCGCACGGTTTCGAACGACCATTCCACGCCATGACGGGCCGCCGATGCCGCCAGCTCGCGTCGCGCCCGCGCGGCGTAGACCCGCATCTGCCGCTCGGCCTGCCGCAAATCAAGCGCCTCGACCCCAACGCCCAGCGTCACCTGCCGGGCAAAGGGCAGATGCGCCAGGCGGATCAGATCGTCATCCTCGACAAACACGCCGTGGAGACGGGTCTTCCAGCGTTGCGCCAACCGCGCGGCGGTGTCGATCGCGGTGCGGTGCTCGGAGATCGCGTCAAGCGCGACGACAACGCGCTCGACCTTCCCATTCACGGCGCCGGCTCCTGGAAACCGCGCGCCAGCGCCGCCGCCTTCGCCGCGAAATCATCGAGCCGGTCGGCGACCTTACGGTTGATGGTGTCGGGCGGAACCCCGGTCAACAGCTCGAGCCCCTGATCGATCGTCTCCATCGGGACGACGCGGAACCGTCCCTGCACCGCCGCCTCGACGACATCGGCGCGCAGCATCAGGTGCTTCACATTGCTCGCCGGAATGATGCAGCCCTGCTTGCCGGTCAGCCCGGCGGCGCGGCAGATGTCGAAAAACCCCTCGATCTTCTCGTTGACCCCGCCGATCGCTTGGATGACGCCGTGCTGGTCGACCGAGCCGGTCACCGCGAAGCATTGCCGGATCGGCGCCTCGGCCAAGGCCGAGAGCAGCGCGAAAAGCTCCGCCGCCGAGGCGCTGTCGCCGTCGACCCCGCCGTAGGATTGCTCGAAGACGAGGCTTGCGTGCAGCGACAGCGGCCGCTGGGCGCCAAACCGGCCGCCCAAAAACCCGGAGAGGATCAGCACGCCCTTCGAATGCAACGGGCCGCCGAGCTGCACCTCCCGCTCGATATCGACGACCTCGCCGCGCCCCATCCGCACCTGCGCGGTAATCCGGGTCGGGTTGCCGAAGGCGAGCGCGCCGAGGCTGATCACCGAAAGCCCGTTGATCTGGCCGACCGCTTCGCCGTCGGTCTCGATGCGGATCGTCCTGCGGCCGATTTCCTCCTGCATGCGGCGGTAGATGCGGTCGCCGCGGCGGATCTGCGCGTCGAGGGCGCCTTGCACCTCGGCCGCGCCGACGATCTCCTTCCCGGCATCGGCGGCAATCTGGTCGGCCTCTTGCAGCAATTCGACGATCGAGCGCAGGCTGGTCGAAAGCCGCTCGGAATCGCCGGCGAGCCGCGCCGCCTGCTCGATCACCCGGGCGACGGCGTCGCGGTCGAAGGCGCGCAGATGCTCGCGGCGTACAATGGTCGCGATGACGCGGGCATAGAGCAGGGTCGCATCGCCGGTGCGCGTCACCCGATCGTCGAAATCGGCGGCGATCTTGAACAGCTCGGGGAAATCTTCGTCTCGGCTCGACAGCAGGTAATAGAGCATCGGCGAGCCGACCAGCACCAGCTTGACGTCGAGCGGGATCGGCTCGGGTTGCAGCGACACCGTCGAGGCGAGGCTCAGCGCCTGCTCGATCGATTCGATGCGGATCTCGCCCGATTGCAGCGCGCGCTTCAGCCCCGCCCAGCCATAGCCGCCGGCGATCAGCCGCTCGGCGTCGAGGATCAGATAGCCGCCATTGGCGCGGTGCAGCGCGCCGGCTTGGATCAGGTTGAAATCGGTGATCAGCGCGCCGAAGCGGGCGAGATGCTCGGTGCGGCCGATCAGGTTCTGATAGGTCGGGTTGTCCTCGTAGATGACCGGCGCACCCTGTCGCCCGCCATTGTCGACGAGGACGTTGACCTGGTAGCGACGGAACCGCATGTCCTCCATCGCCGCCTGCGCCGCCGTGGTGACCGCCGGCCCGCCGGCCTCGGGGGTCTGCTGCGGTTGCGGCAGAAAATCCTCGGCGTTCTCCTTGATGTCCTGCTCGATGGCGTCGAAATACGCGAGCACGTCGGGCAGGTCGGCGAAGCCGGCGCGCAACTCGCCGATCAGGCTGGCGACGGCGAAGCCGGTGGTGCCGCGGTTCAGCTCGCGCAACGCGTCGCGATGCTCGCGCTCCCATTGCGGCACCTGCCGCATGACCGTTTCGAGTTCGGCTTGGGCGGCGGCGAGATCGGCTTCGATGCGCTTGCGCTCCTCCTCCGGCAAAGCTTCGAAATCCTCGCGCTGCATGACCTTGCCGTCGTGCTTTGGCGCCAGCGCCAACCCCATCGGGGTGCGAATGAGGGCGATGGCCTTGGCCTCGGCACGCTGTTGCAGTCCGCCGAAGCCTTCCTCGTTGTGGCTCTTGAATTGCTGCTCGATGACCTCGCGGCGCGCGCGGTACTCGTCGCGCTCGAACGCCGCCGGCAGGGCAACGCGCAACTCGTCGATCAGGGTCTTTACCGCCGCGGCGAGGCCGCTGCCCTGCCCAGCCGGTAAATTGAGGCATCGCGGTTTTTGCGGATCGGCGAAATTGTTGACGTAGCACCAGTCGGATGGGGTCGATTCCGCCACCGCGCGCTGCTTCAGCAACTCCTCGACCAGCCGGTGGCGGCCGCTGCCGGTGGGGCCGAGCGCATAGACGTTGTAGCCCTTGTGCCGCATCTTGAGCGCGAACTCGACCGCCTCGGCCGCGCGTTCCTGGCCGACCTGCGCCGGGGCGTCGGCGAGCTCGCTCGACAGCCCGAACGGCAGTTCCTCGGGAGTGCAGCGCCGGTGCAGCAGTGCCGCCGGCAGCGGCGACCCGGTCGAAAAACCCGGGGCGGCCATTTCCCTACCGGGCGGGTTTATAGGGCCGGCACTCGAGGCGCAGATAATCGCGGAAATGCGGCCGCATCTTCTCGGTCCACGGCGTGTTGGCGGCTTTCTTCCAGGCGTCGCCGTCGCGGATGTCGGGGGCCGCGAAGTGGTACATCGCCAAATAGCGCTGGGTCGCGCCCTGGCCGCGAAAGCGCCGCGCCATCAGCACCCCCGGCACCGAGCCCAGCGCCGGCAGATGCTCCTCGTTGTACCAGGCGTTGAACTCGGCTTCGGCCTCGGGCACCGGGTTCATCGAGATGACGAGCAGCGCCGCCGCAGCGCGCGGCGCGAGTCCGTCGCCGGGCAGGAGCTGGTCGCCTTCGAGGCGGATGATGTGGTTGACCCGGCCGGTGACCCGCTTGGTCCATGGACTGCCGTTGGCGCCGCCGACCGCCCGGTACGGCGCGCTGTGCAGCACGCCGACCGCGTCGAGGTCATAGGTCGCGACCGAGACCTTCGGGTTGTCGATGCCGATCCAGCGGTCGGCGTTGATAAACCCCGGCACGGCGAGCCGCTCCGGAATGTGCTCGGTGTCGTACCAATCGTGGAACTCGTCCTCGGCGACGTCCGAGAACTCCATCGCCGCGATCAACAGCCCTTTCGCCATCGCTTCCTCCCTCAACCCATCGTCATTGCGAGCGAAGCGACGCAATTTCGCCCGTTTTTTGCCAGCCGGGGCGAGATTGCTTCGTCGCTGCGCTTCTCGCAATGACGTAAATTCTCAGAACATCACCACGCTGCGGATCGCCTCGCCGGCTTTGAGCGCGGCGAAGCCGGCGTTGATCTCGTCGAGCTTGATGTGGCGGGTGATCAGCTCGTCGAGGAACAATTTGCCGTCGAGATAGGCGCGCGCCAGCAGCGGGAAATCGCGCGCCGGCCGGGCGCCGCCGTAGCTCGACCGGCGGATGCGCTTCTCGCCCATCAGCGCACCCCAGCGGAACGCGACCTCGGCGGCGACATCGGCCTTGCCGAGCCAGACCACCCCGCCGCCCGGCCGCACCGCCTCGACGCTGAGGCCGAACCCGGCCGGGCTGCCGGCCGCCTCCAGCACGACATCGGCGCCGCGCCCGCCGGTCTTGGCCTTGGCGATCGCGGCGGTGTCCTCGCGTCGCGCATTGACGAGGGTCGTCGCACCCAGTTTCGCGGCGAGCGCCAGCTTCGCATCGTCGAGGTCGACGGCGATGATCTCGCCGGCGCCGGCGAGCCGCGCGCCCTGCACCGCCGACAGGCCGACCGCGCCGCAGCCAATCACCATCGCGGTATCGCCGTATGCGATCGAGGCGACGTTGAGCGCGCCGCCGACCCCGGTCATCACCCCGCAGCCGATCAGGCAGGCACGGTCGAACGGCAATTCCCGGGGCACGACGATCGCCTGGCTCGCCGGGACGACGCAGTATTCGGCGAAGGCGCCGAGAAACATCAGCTGCCTGAGATCGCCGCCGTTGTTATGAGTCCCCTGGGCGAGCCGGATGCGGCTCTCGCCGTCGAAGGCGACCGCCTTCGGCCCGTTGGCGAGATAGGTCTCGCAGAGGATCGGCAGGTCGCGGTCGCAATAGAAGCAATGCCCGCAATGCGGGTTCCACGACAGGATGACGTGATCGCCGGTCTTGGGGCCATTTGGCGCAACGCCCGTCGCCTCTGGCCCGACCTCCTCGACGATGCCGGCCGCCTCGTGGCCGAGCACGATCGGCATCGGATAGCGCAGCGAACCCTCGATGACCTCGAGATCGGTGTGGCAGAGGCCGGCGGCCCGCATTCGCACCAGCACGTCGCCGGGCTTGAGCGGTCCGGCCGCGATCGTCTCGACCGTGAGCGCCGTCCGCGGCGCGTGCAACACCGCCGCGCGAAAGGAGAGAGTCATTTTCTGTAGTCGCCACCCCCGCGAAAGCGGGGGCCCAGGGGCAACCGTTCCGTCGCACTCCCTGGGTTCCCGCTTTCGCGGGAAAGACGAGCTTTCGCGGGAAAGACGAATAGACGGTTGATAGCGCCAGATCCTTACACCGGCCGTTCGCCCTCGATGGTGACGCGGTGCATCACGCGGCGCTGGCCGTTGTAGTCGTTGATCGCGTTGTGCTGGACGCAGCGATTGTCCCAGAACGCGATCGAGCCTTTCTCCCAGCGGAAGCGGCAGGTGAATTCCGGGCGCACCGCGTGCTGGTAGAGGTAGTTGAGCAGCGGCGCGCTTTCCTCCTCGGTCATGTCCTGGAAGCGGGTGGTGAAGCCGCCATGGACATAGAGCGACTTGCGGCCGCTTTCGACATGGGTGCGCACCACCGGATGATCGACCTCGCCGTGCGCCTCGTCGGTCGCGCGGATCTTCATCGACGACTTTGCGTTGGCGACCGCGCGCGGCGAATAAAGCCCATAGGATTTGCGCGCGCTGTGCATTGCGCGCATTTCGCCCAGCATCGCCTTCAGGCCGTCCGACAGGGTCTCGTAGGCCAGGTACTGGTTGGCGAACATGGTGTCGCCGCCATAGGCCGGCACTTCGCGGGCGTAGAGCACCGAACCCAGCGCCGGCTGTTCGAGGTAGCTGACATCGGTGTGCCAGCCGCCGCCGAAATTGCGCGTCTCGTATTCCTCCTTGCGGACTTCGAGGATCTGCTCGTTCGCCTCCATGCCCTCGACAAAATCGTGAATCTGCAGCTCGCCGAAACGGCGGCCGAAGGCGAGGTGCTGGTCGGGGGTCAGATGCTGGTCGCGGAAGAAGATCACGCAATTGTCGACGAGCGCCCGGCGGATTTCGCCGATCACCGCGTCGTCGAGCTTTTGCGCCACGTCGACACCCGAAATTTCCGCGCCGAGCGCCCCGGAAATCGGGTTCACCGAGATCGTGCGGTAGCTCATGTAGCGCCTCCCGATGCGCATCGCCGTCGATGAGTTAGAGGGTGGCATGTTACCGGCCACCGTGCCAGCCTGACGGCGGTCAAGTCGCTTCGGCGAGGGACGAATTGATGATCGATGCGGCAATCGTCGGGCTGGGGCGCTGGGGCAAGACGCTGGTGGAGGCGGTGCAGGGCGCCAGCGACAAGCTGCGCTTCACCCGCTCGGTGAGCCGCGATCCGGCGCAGCACCGCGTCTTCCTGGAGCAGCATCACCTGCTCGCGGGCAGCGATTACGCCGAAATGCTGGCCGACAGATCGATCCGGGCGGTGGTTCTGGCGACGCCGCATACGCAGCATGCCGCCGAGGTGGTGGCCGCGGCGGCGGCGGGCAAGGCGGTGTTCTGCGAGAAGCCGCTCGCGCTCACCCGTGCGGATACGGCGCGCGCGATCGGCGCCTGCCGCGACGCCGGGGTGGTGCTCGGCATCGGCACCGACAAGCGCTATTTCCCGGCGATCGCGGAGGTGATCCGCCTCGCCGAGAGTGGCGAACTGGGACCGCTGCTGCATGTCGAGGGCAATTTCTCGAACGAGGTCGCGGCCGGGTTCGCCGGGTGGCGCGAGGCGTTCGAGGAGACCCCGGCCGGCGGGATGACCGGCACCGGCATCCATGTGCTCGACGCGATGGTCCGCATTGCCGGCCCGGTGCAGCGGCTGCATGCGCGTCTCTTGTCGCAAAAGCCCGGACCCGACCCGTGGGACGGCATCGCCATCCTGCTCGATTTCGCTTCGGGCATCGGCGGGACGTTGGCGGCGGTGCGCTCGACGCCGATGTTCCTGCGCCTCCACGCGTTCGGCCGCAACGGCTCGGCCGAGGCGGTGAGCCGCTGCGACATCATCATCCGCAAGAGCGGCGCCGAGCCGATCCGGATCAAGTTCCCGGCCAACGACTCGGTGCGGATCAACCTCGAGGCTTTCGCCGACGCGGTCGCCGGCGTCGCGCCCTACCCTGTTTCACCCGACGAGATCGCCGCCGTCACCAACGCTTTTGTCGCGATCGCCGACGCGGTGAGAACGGGCGTCGTGACGCAGGAGGTGTAGCGTGCCGGAAACCCTGCCCTACGGCGCGTGGCGTTCGCCGATTACCTCCGATTTGATCGTCGCCGAGACGATCGGGCTCGGCGCCGTGCTGGTCGATGGCGGCGACATCTACTGGACCGAGAGCCGGCCGGGCGACGGCGGGCGCAATGTGCTGGTACGGCACGGCAAGGATGGCGGGCGCGAGGATGTGACGCCGGCGCCCTACAACGTGCGCACCCGCGTCCATGAATACGGCGGCGGCGCGGCGGTCGTGCACCAGGGTACCGCGTATTTCAGCAATTTCGCCGACCAGCGGCTCTATCGCCTCACCGCTGGCGGCGCGCCGGAGCCGCTGACGCCAGAGCCGGCGGCGGGGATGAGCTTTCGCTATGCCGATGGCGCGATCGGCGCGGCCAGCCGGCGCTGGATCGGCGTGCGCGAAGCGCATGCCGACGGAAGGGTCGATAACGCCATCGTGGCGGTCGATCCGGCACAGCCCGGGCCGGGCCGCGCGCTGGTTGAGGGCAGCGATTTCTACGCGGCGCCGCGCGTCTCGCCCGGCGGCGGCCAACTCGCCTGGCTCAGCTGGAACCATCCGAACATGCCGTGGGTCGGCAGCGAATTGTGGCTGGCGGAATTCGCGGCGGATGGCGGGCTCGCCAACCCGCGCCGCGTCGCGGGCGGCGAGGACGAGTCGATCGCCCAGCCGGGCTGGTCGCCCGACGGGGTGCTGCATTTCATCTCCGACCGCAGTGGTTGGTGGAACCTCTATCGCTGCGGCGCGGACGGTGCGGTCCGGCCGCTCTGCCCGCGCGACGCCGAGTTCGCGCCGGCGCAATGGGTGTTCGGGCAATCGAGCTACGCGTTCCTCGGGGCCGACCATATCGTCTGCACCTATGGCGAGGCGGGCCGCACCAGGCTGGCGCACCTCGAAATTTCGTCCGGAAAACTCGCGCCGCTCACCCTGCCCTTCAGCGAGTTCGGCTCGGTGAAAGTGTCGCGCGGCGGGATTGTCTGCGGCGCCGGCTCGCCGACCGGCCCGGGCGCGATCGTCGCCATCGACCCCGACACCGGCGCTACCGAAGTGCTGCGTCAATCCTCCGCCGCGGCGTCCGACCCTGAACTGCAGCGCTGCTTCACCGCCGCCCGGCACCTCGAATTCCCGACCGGAAGCGGCCTCACCGCCTTCGCCAATTACTATGCGCCGTCAAACCCGGACTTCACCGCGCCGGCCGGCGACAGGCCGCCGCTCGTCGTCAAATGCCATGGCGGGCCGACCTCGTCGGCCTCGTCGAGCCTCAGCCTCGGCATCCAGTATTGGACGAGCCGCGGCATCGCGGTGCTCGATGTCGATTACGGCGGCAGCACCGGCTATGGCCGCGCCTATCGCGAGCGGCTGAAGGGCGCCTGGGGCGTCGTCGATGTCGACGATTGCGTCAACGCCGCGCGCCATGTCTGCGCCGAGGGCCTCGCCGATTCCGAGCGCGCGGTCATCACCGGCGGCAGCGCCGGCGGCTACACGGTGCTGGCGGCGCTCGCCGGCCGCGATTTCTTCAAGGGCGGCGCCAGTCATTACGGGGTCAGCGATGTCGCCGCGCTCGCCCGCGACACGCACAAATTCGAGAGCCGCTATCTCGACTGGCTGATCGGACCTTATCCGCAAGAGGCCGAGCTTTACCGCGAGCGCTCGCCGCTGACCCACGCCGACAGGCTCAGTTGCCCGGTCATCTTCTTCCAGGGCGCCGAGGACCGGGTGGTGCCGCCGAACCAGACCGAGATGATGGTGGAGGCGCTGCGCCGGCGCGGCATTCCCTGCGGCTACCTGTCGTTCGCCGGCGAGCAGCACGGCTTCCGCCGCGCCGAGAACATCAAGCGCGCGCTCGATGCCGAATTGTATTTCTATTCGGAGCTGGTGTTCCGCACCCGGCTCAGTTTTTGATGCATTCGTGCCCGGCCGCGAGACTATGCGTGCATCCTCGCCAATGCGGCGAGGCTCTGGCGGATAGATCGGCGGCGATTTGGGAGGAAGAGGGCCCCTTTTGTCGCGAGCGGTTCAGGCCGGCCGCCGCCGCACGGCTGGGAACCGCCACAACCCGTACCGGCCAGCGGGAAACTCGATAAGGCGGTAGCTGAGCGCGGCGACGGCGATTGTCGCCGCGAGGAACAGCGGGACCGCGAGGGCGAGCGCGGCGGGGGTCATCGCTGCCCGATTCGGCGCGATCAGCTGAAGCAGCGGCCAATGCCAGACATAAAGGCTGTAGCACATGATGCCGAGGCGCTGGAGCGGCGACCATGAAAGCGCCGCGGCAAGGCGGGTCCCCGGCTTGAGCGCGGCGTAAACCAGCGCGCACAGCCCGGCATCGAGCACATCGTTGAGCCCGGCTCGCATCAGCGGCGGCAGGCGCCCGCGCAGGACGAGGTCGAACCCGATCCAGGCGAGCGCGATCAACGCGACCCCGGCGAGCGCCCAGCGCCCGGCCCGCGCAGGCAGCCTGCCCTCCACATAGAGCCGGGCCAGCATCATGCCCAGGACGAACTCGTCGAGCCGGCACACGAAGGCGTCGCTGTTCAAGGTCGCCCCTTGCAGCGCCGGAAAGCGGTGGATGCCGATTAGGCGTGCCGCCAGCGCCAGCACCAGAATGCCGGCGACCAGGCGCGCCATGCCGACCCGCCGCGCCGCGATGACCAGGAGGGGAAACAGCGCGCTGAACACGCATTCGACCCCGATCGACCACAAGGCGGGGTTGAACGGCGGCGAAAATCGGTGCGGGTCGAGGGTGAACTCGAGGCTGAGCACGCTCAGCAGATCCTCGACGCGGGCATTGCCGTGCCGCGCCGCCGTCAGCAACCACGCAACCACGCTCGCGATAAAAAAAAGCGGCGCCAGACGCAGGAAGCGGCGGCGATAGAACCGCATTCGCTCGGAGAGTTCGGACATCCTGCCCGCATCCGCGGCATAGGGCAGAAACAGCACGAAACCCGACAGGATGAAGAACAGGTTGACCCCGGTCCAACCGTTGGTCAGCAGCGGCGACAGCGAGACCGCGGCGCCGAAAATCTCCACCGAAAGCCCATGTTGAGGCAGCGTGCCGAGCAGCAAATGGAAAAAGATCACCAGGGTGATCGCCATGCCGCGCAGGCCGTTGATGACCGCAAGACGATCCCCGCCGCGGGCGCGGGCGGCGAGTTCGCCGCCGCCGTCGGATGTCACTGCAACCATATCGACTGCCACCATTCACGAAATCTTCGTCCAATTTTGCGAATAGGCAATTAACGCCGCGCGGAGTCCCGCGTTTTTGCGCGCGATCGATGTGCGGCGGCCCTTGGCCGCGCGCGGTGG
Organism: Allostellaceae bacterium; assembly: GCA_035648415.1. Classification (GTDB taxonomy): domain Bacteria; phylum Pseudomonadota; class Alphaproteobacteria; order ATCC43930; family CGMCC-115725; genus DATARH01. The sequence continues at coordinate 41,795 of DASRLO010000035.1, read as the reverse complement.
AAGCCGTTATGGTGCGGCGCAACGACGACCTGCGGGAGTCCTCATGCCGATCATTTCAGAGGTGATGGACAATTTCGACGAATTGACCCAGATCCGCCGCGACATCCACGCCCACCCCGAGCTCGGCTTCGAGGAAGAACGAACGGCCGAAATCGTCGCCACCAGGCTCAAGGAATTCGGCTGCGAGGTGCATCGCGGCCTGGCGACCACCGGGGTCGTCGGCACGATCCGCCGCGGCAACTCGCTGCGCGCGATCGGGCTCAGGGCCGATATGGATTGCCTGCCGATGCAGGAGTTGAACGAGTTCGGCCACCGCTCGACGCATGACGGCAAGATGCACGCCTGCGGTCATGACGGGCACACGACGATGCTGCTCGGCGCCGCGAAATATCTCGCCAAAACCAGGAATTTCGACGGCACGGTGCATTTCATCTTCCAGCCCGGAGAGGAAGGCCATGGTGGCGGAAGGGTCATGGTCGAGCAGGGCCTCTTCGAGAAATTTCCCTGCGACGCGGTCTTTGCGATGCACAACAAGCCCGGCATCCCGGTCGGCAACATGGCGACCAAGGCCGGGCCGCTGCTCGCCGCGACCGACCGCTTCGACATCCACGTCAAGGGCCACGGCACGCACGCCGCCTATCCGCACGGCGGCGTCGACCCGTTCATCGCCGGCGCGCAGATCGTCACCGCCTTGCAGGCGATCGTCTCGCGCAATATCGATCCGATCGATTCGGCGGTGATCACCATCGGCTTTATGAAGGGCGGCACGGCATATAACGTGATCCCCGACGAGATGCACATCGGCGGCACGGTCCGGAGCTTCCGGCCGCAGACCCAGGAGCTCATCGAGCGCCGCATGGACGCGGTCGTCCGCGGCACCGCCGCCGCCGCCGGCGCCACCGCCGTTTTCGACTACCGGCGCGGCTATCCGCCCACCATCAACCATGCCGCCGAGGCCGAATTCGCGGCCGACGTCGCGGCCGAAATCTGCGGCGACGATGCGGTCAATCGCAACGTCTCGCCGTCGCTGGGCGGCGAGGATTTCTCCTACATGCTGCAGGCGGTGCCCGGCGCCATGCTGTGGCTCGGCAACGGTTCGGGCGAAGGCGGCTGCTTTCTGCACAACGCGCGCTATGATTTCAACGACACCGCGCTGCCCTACGGCGTCAGCTTTTTCGTGCGCCTGGCCGAGCGCTTTCTCGAAAAGACCGAATAGCAAGGAGAACGGCGGGATGAGGGTGCATGTCGTCAATGTTATGCGCGGGACGCCCGACATCGCCGGGCAGACGCTCGACCGCTTCGCCGATTTCGCCCGCGATGTCGAGGCAAAGGGCTTTCATGGCTTGTGGATGACCGACTCGTTCGGCCGCGGCCGCGCGACGCTCGACCCGATCGTCCTGATGAGCGTGGCCGCCGCCGTCACCAAGAAGATCGAGATCGGCACCTGCGTGCTGCAGGTGCCGGTGCGCCATCCGGTCGAATTGGCGCACCGCATCGAATCGCTGCACGCGCTGACCGGCGACCGGCTGATGCTCGGCCTCGGCTGCGGTTCGACCAAGGCCGATTTCGACCTGGTCGGCGAGGATTACGATTCGCGCTTCAAGACGCTGATGAATTCGCTCGAAATCATGCGGCAGGCCTGGGCGGGCGAGCAGCTGGCGGGCGGCGCCCTGACCCCGTGGCCGGGCACCGAAGGCGGCCCGCACCTGATGCTTGGCGCCTGGCGCAACAAGCGCTGGATCGTCTACTCGGCCGAGCGCTGCGCCGGCTGGATCGCCTCGGGTCTCTACAGCCAGCCCGAGGAGCTGGAAAAGGGCGTCCAGTTCTACCGCGACGCCGGCGGCAAGCGGGCGGTGCTGTCGAACGTGATCGTCGAGTTGCACGGCAACGTCGCGGATATGCCCCTCGCCGGACGAGCAACGATGCAGATCACCAGCGAGGCGGAGGCGCTCGACCGGCTGAAGCGCATCCGCGCCGTCGGGTTCGACGACGTGCTCTGCATGGTCCGCTCCGAAGGGCTCGACGATCTCGCCCGGCTGCGCGACCAGCTCTGAAACCCGGCCTTCTCCGCCCCCCGGGGCGAAGCAGGAGTAGATATTGACGCCCGCCCGGCCGCGCCTTACCTAGCCCCTCATGACCGTTCTACCCGTCATCATCGCGCCCGACCCGCGCCTCAAGCTGACCGCGAAGCCGGTCGCCAAGGTCGACGCCGCGGTGCGCCGGCTGATGGACGACATGGTCGAGACGATGTACCAGTCGATCGGCATCGGGCTCGCGGCGCCGCAGGTCGGCGTCGCGCGGCGAATCATCGTCCTCGATGTCGCGCGCGAAGGCGAGAAGCCGAACCCGCTCCGCCTCGCCAACCCCGAGATTCTGTGGCGCTCGAAAGAAGAGACCGTCGCCAACGAAGGGTGCCTGTCGCTGCCCGAGCACTACGCCGAGGTCAGCCGCCCGGCCGAAATCAAGCTGCGCTATCTCGATCACGAGAACGAAATCCGCGAGATCGACGCCACGGGCCTGCTCGCGACCTGTATCCAGCACGAGATCGACCATCTCGACGGCGTGCTGTTCGTCGACCACATCTCGGCGCTGAAGCGCGGGATGATCCTGCGCAAGCTGGCGAAGGCGAAGCGCAGCCGCGTGCCGGAACGGGTCTGACCCAGCCGCTTCATCTCGTGTTCATGGGGACGCCGGATTTCGCGGCGGTGATCCTCGATGCGCTGATCGCCGCCGGGCACCGCGTGATTGCGGTCTATTCGCAGCCGCCGCGGCCGGCGGGGCGTGGGCATCGTTTACAGCCGTCGCCGGTGCAGGCGCTGGCCGAGCGCTGCGGGATCGTCGTGCGCTGCCCGACAAATTTCCGCGCCCCGGCGACACAGGCCGCGTTCGCCGCGCTCAAGGCCGACGCGGCCATCGTCGCGGCGTACGGACTGATCCTGCCGCCGGCGATCCTCGCTGCGCCCCGCCTGGGATGCCTCAATGTCCATGCCTCGCTGCTGCCGCGCTGGCGCGGCGCCGCGCCGATCCAGCGCGCGATCCTCGACGGCGACGCCGAGACCGGCGTCACCATCATGCAGATGGATGCGGGGCTCGATACCGGCCCCATGCTGCTGCAAGAGGCGGTGCCGATCGGACCTGAGACTTCCGGCGGCGGCCTGACCGAGACGCTGGCGGCGCTGGGAGGCAGGCTGGCAATCGCCGCACTGGACCGGCTGGCGCGCGGCGAGCTTCGGCCGAAGCCCCAACCGGCGACCGGCTTCACTTACGCCGGGAAAATCAGCCGCGACGAAGCCCGGCTCGACTGGCGGCTGGCGGCGGCGCGGCTCGAACGCCAGGTACGCGCGTTCGACCCGTGGCCGGGGGCCTTTTTCCTCGCCGGCGCCGAGCGTATCCGGGTGCTTGCCGCCAAGGTCGAGAGCGGCTCCGGCGCGCCGCCCGGCATGGTGCTCGACGACCGTCTTGGGATCGCCTGCGGCGAGGGGGTGCTGCGCCCGACCCGGGTGCAGCGCGCCGGGCGCGGGGCGCTGGATGTCCCCGCGCTGCTGCGCGGCTTTAGGGTCCCGCCCGGAACGGTGCTGCCGTGCCCCGCTACAGACTGACCATCGAATACGCCGGCACCGGCCTTGTCGGCTGGCAGCGGCAGCCGGTCGGCGTGTCGGTGCAGGGCGCGCTCGAAACCGCGATCGCGAAATTCTGCGGCGACCAGGTCACGGTGCACGGCGCCGGCCGCACCGACGCCGGCGTGCATGCGCTGGCCCAGGTCGCGCATGTCGACCTGACGCGCGAGCATCCGCCCGATACGATCCGCGGCGCGCTCAACCATCATTTGCGGCCGGCGCCGGTCAGCGTGCTGGCGGTCGCAGCGGCGGCGTTTGATTTCGATGCGCGAAGGTCGGCGATCGGGCGGGTCTATCGCTACCGCATCCTCAACCGCCGCCCGCCGGCGATGCTCGACCGCAACCGGGTGTGGCACGTCGCGCCGCCGCTCGACCTCGCGGCGATGCAGGCGGGCGCGCGGCATCTGATCGGCCGCCATGATTTCTCGACCTTCCGCGACTCGCTGTGCCAGGCGAAAACGCCGGTCAAGACGCTGGACGCGCTCGAAATCACCCGTGCCGGCGAGGAAATCCGCATCGAGGCGCGGGCCCGCTCGTTCCTGCACCATCAGGTGCGCAACATCGCCGGCACCTTGAAGCTGGTGGGTCTCGGGCAATGGACGCCCGACGATGTCGCGACCGCGCTCGCCGCCCGCGACCGCCGCGCCGGCGGCCCGACCGCCCCGGCCGCAGGGTTGTATTTGGTCGAGATTCGCTACGCTCAATAAAGTGCGGCCGATACGTGGCTCAGCACGGTGGCGAGGATGACGTCGGCGAGGATGACGAGCGTCGCACGGCCGCCGCTCACCGCGAGCGCGACGCGCGACACGTACCATTCGTAGACCAGCGCGGCGGAGCCGGCGATGAGGTCGGCGATCAGCATCCCATCGGCCGAAAGGATTCCGATGCCGCCGAGCAGCGCCACGGTGGCGAACACCAGTGTCTGCGGCACCTGGCACCAATTATACGCGGTCATAAACCGGAAATAGCGTTCGCCGCGCCGGAGCCAATCGACCAGCGGCAGCATCAACAGCGGGAAGGCGACCCAGGAGATGACGTAATGGATGGTCTCGACCGCGAGGAGGCGCCCGGTATCGACCTCGACCGGATTACCCAGCTGGATCGGGAAGCTCAGCAGGATCAGGTAGAGCGGGTAGCACAGCGCGCCGGCGCGGAACGAATGCCAGAAGCCCTCTTCCGTCGGTGTGAAACAGGCCAAACCGCCTGGATCGCCGCGCGCCAGTTTCAGCGCGCCGGTGAGAGCCAGTCGCGCCTCGGCCCATGCCGGATTCACCCGCGCCTCAGGCGTTGCCGAAGAAACGGTCGAGAAAGCCGCCGTAGATCGCGGCGAGCCGCACGATATCGGCGAGCTCGACCCGCTCGTCGACCTTGTGCATGGTCTGCCCGACCAGGCCGAACTCGGCCACCGGGCAATGCACGTGGATAAAACGCGCGTCCGAGGTCCCGCCGGTGGTGCTGAGTTCGGGCGTGAGGCCGGTCACCTCGCCGATCGCACCGGCCAAGCAATCGCTGACCTTGCCGGGCGGCGCCAGAAACGATTCGCCGCTGACCTCCCAGGCGAGCTTGTAGGCCGGGTCGATGCGGTCGAGCGCGTCCTTGACCCAGTCTTTGAGCGTGGCGCTCGACCACAGATCGTTGAAGCGGATGTTGAAGATCGCCTTCGCCGCGCCGGGGATCACGTTGGTCGCCGGGTTGCCGATGTCGATTGTCGTGACCTGCAGCCCCGATTGCTGGAAATGCTCGGTGCCCTCGTCGAGCGGGCGGGCGGTGAGCCCGGCGAGCAGCGCGACGAGGCGGTGCGCGGCATTGTCGGCGAGGTGCGGGTAGGCGACATGGCCCTGCACGCCCTCGACCGTGAGCCGCCCGGTCATGCTGCCGCGGCGGCCGATCTTGATCATGTCGCCGAGCCGGGTCGCCGAGGTCGGCTCGCCGACGACGCACGAATCGATGGTCTCGCCGCGCTCGGCGAGCCAGCGCAGCACCTTCTTGGTGCCGTTGATCGCGACGCCTTCTTCGTCGCCGGTGAGGAGGAGGCTGATCGACCCGGTGAAACCCGGCCCGCGCCTGTCGAGAAAGGCTTCGGCCGCGGCGACGAAGGCGGCGATCGCGCTTTTCATGTCGACCGCGCCGCGCCCGCAGAGCACGCCGTCCTTCAGCATGGCGGCGAACGGGTCGAACGACCATTGGTCGGCCGCGCCGACCGGCACCACGTCGGTGTGGCCGGCGAAACACAGGTTCGGAGCACCGCTGCCTTTGCGGGCGTAGAGATTGGCGATCGGGTCGGTGCCGTCTTCCTCGAAAGTGAGGCGGTGGCAGATAAAGCCCATGCCCTCCAGCGTGCGGGCGACGATTTCGAGCGCGCCCTCGTCCTTGGGCGTGACGCTCGGCCGGCGGATCAGCTCCGCCGCGAGGAGGCCGGGATCGATGGCGCTTGCCATGGATTAAAGCTCGTCTTTCCCGCGAAAGCGGGAACCCAGGGCAGCCGCCATGACGCTCGCCCCTGGGTCCCCGCTTTCGCGGGGAAGACGATTTTTTTTGCTTCGAACGATCATCCCCTAGTCGCGCAGCAGCTCGTTGATCGAGGTTTTAGCCCTGGTCTGCGCGTCGACCTGCTTGACGATGACCGCGCAATAAAGGCTCGGGCCGGGGTTGCCGTTGGGCAGGTTCTTGCCGGGCAGCGACCCCGGCACCACCACCGAATAGGACGGCACCCGGCCCAGGTGGATTTCGCCGGTATCGCGGTTGACGATCTTGGTCGTCGAGCTGATGAAGGTGCCCATCGCCAAGACGGCGCCCTGCTCGACGATGACCCCCTCGACCACCTCGCTGCGCGCGCCGATAAAGCAATCGTCCTCGATGATCACCGGCTCGGCCTGCAAGGGTTCGAGCACGCCGCCGATGCCGACACCGCCCGACAGATGACAGTTCTTGCCGATCTGCGCGCAGGAGCCGACCGTCGCCCAGGTGTCGACCATCGTGTTGGCCCCGACATGGGCGCCGACATTCACAAAGCTCGGCATCAAGACGACATTGGGCGCGATATAGGCCGAGCGGCGGACGATCGCCCCCGGCACCGCGCGGAACCCGGCGTCGCGGAAGCGGTTCGACGACCAGCCGGCGAATTTGGAGGGCACCTTGTCCCACCATTTTGCCGCGTCAGGGCCGCCGGCGATCTCCGCCATGTCGTTGAGGCGGAACGACAGCAGCACCGCCTTCTTCAGCCATTGATGCACCTGCCAGCGTCCGCCGCTCCGCTCGGCGACGCGCAATTCGCCCGAATCCATGCCGTCGAGCGCGGCCTCGACCGCGTCGCGATATTCGCCTCTTGTCGCCGTCGAAATGCTGTCGCGCGCGTCCCAGGCGGCATCGATGGTCCGGGCGAGGTCCGACTGGGTCATGCGTCGATCCGCAAATTGGCTGAAAAGAGGAGAGCAACCATGATAGAGGCAAGCCGGAAGTGTCAACCGAGGCGTCGGCGCGAACCATGAGCTTTCCCGACAGGACCTATCCGAGCGCCGGCGACTACATCGCCGCCTACCGCGACGAGATCGCGCGCGCCTGGGCCAGCGTCGACCTCGCCGCGATCGACCGCGCCGCGGTGCTGCTCGATGCGGCGATCCGCTCGGGCCATGTGATCTACGCCTGCGGCAATGGCGGCTCGGCGGCGATCTCCGGTCATCTGTTGTGCGATTTCCTGAAGGGCATCCAGACCGACACGGCGCTGCGGCCCAAAATCATCAGCCTCGTCTCGCATCTCGAACTCATCACCGCGATCGCCAACGACATCTCCTATGCGGAAATCTTCGCCTACCAGCTGCGCACCCTCGCCGAGCCGGGCGATGTCTTGATGACGATCAGCAGCTCGGGCAATTCGGAGAACATCGTCCGGGCGGTCGAGTGGGCGCGCGGCAACGGCGTCACATCGATCGCGATGACCGGGTTCTCGGGCGGGCGCAGCGCCACCCTCGCCGACGTCGTGCTGCATGTCGCGGCCGAAAATTATGGCGTCGTCGAGGACATCCACCAATCGATGATGCATTGCTTTGCGCAATACCTCCGGCAGCGCGCGATGGCGCCGGAGCACGTGCAGAGCCGGCCCTTCTAGTCAAATGGATGAAGGCGGCCCTTTTAGAGATGAAGCCAGCCCTTCTAGAGGATGAAGCCAGCCCTTCTAGAGGATGAAGATGGTGGCCGCGGCGGCGCCGGCGACCCAGCAATAGACCGCGAAAGGCACCAGCGCGTTGTCGAAATCGTGGCGCCGGAAGTAGCGCATCAGGAACGCGGTGCTGAGATAGGCGGTGATGCCGGCGACAACGCCGGCGGCGATCACCAGACCGCTGAGGCCGTGGCCGGGCAGCGCGATCAGCTTCGGCACTTCGAGCACCGCGGCGCCGGCGATGATCGGGGTCGCGATCAGGAACGAGAAATGCGCCGCCTCGGTATGGTGCAGCCCGCTGACGAGGCCGCCGACCATCGCCGCGCCGGAGCGCGAGATGCCGGGAATAAACGCGGCGCATTGCCAGATGCCCACCGCCAGCGCGCCGCGCCAGCCGAACGCGGCGATCGGCCGCTCGGCGCCGGGGCGCGGCGACGAATCGTGCTGGCGCAGCCACTCGCCGAGCAGCAGCAGGAACCCGTTGACGATCAGGAACAGCGCGGCGATCAGCGGCGAGGCGAAGAGGCCGCGCACCAGCTTCTCGAACAGAAAACCGATCGCCACCGCCGGCAGGGTCGCGACGACGATCAGCCCGAGCGCGTTCCACGCATCGGCCGATTTCGGGCTGCCGCGGCCGCCGAGGATCCCGGAAGCGATCGCCGCCCAATCGCGCCAGAAATAGAGCAGCAGCGCCACCGCCGTGCCGACATGCAGCACCACGATAAACGGCAGGAATTCGGACGAATGCTGGTCGATCGTCGACCAGCCGAGCAGCGGCGGGACGATCACCGCGTGGCCCAGGCTGCTGATCGGGAACAGCTCGGCGACGCCCTGGAGGATGGCGAGGGCGAGCGCGTGGAGCGCGCTCATCGCCGGCCTCCCGGCGCAGGCTTATTTCGCATTTTTTATGAAGCCTTTCGCCTGCATGCAGGAGGTGAGGATCGCGTCGGCGCGGGCGTGGTTGTCGTCGTGCGTCGACCGGGCCTGCTCGCGCAGGATGCTCGAATGCTGCAGGTCGCTCGCCCGGCTGGCGGCGATGTCCTGGTCGATGTCGGCATCGGTGCGGGTCGCGGTGTCGGTGAGCGCGGCGCAATCCCGATAGGCGCGCGCGGTCTGCGCCGCGTCCGCGCCGGGCTTGACCCAGCCGCCACCCGCGCCGGCGCAACCGGCGAGGACAAAAACCGCAAGCGCCATTCCCCTTGCCGTCACCCCCGCGCAAGCGGGGGCCCAGGAGCGAACGGTAGGACGGTAGCCCCTGGGTTCCCGCTTGCGCGGGAAAGACGATAAAAACAGCCGCTTATTCATCGCCCGTCCCCGCCGCCACCCGGCGGCACGCGAGTGCCGCGAGCATCTCGCGCTTCTCGGCCGGGGTTGCCTCGTACCAGCGGGCGATCTCCTCGACCGTGCGCAGGCAGCCGCGGCATTGCCTGCTCGCCGGGTCCATCAGGCAGATGCCGAGGCACGGCGAGACCGGCGATCGCTCCTCCATGTCACGACCCGTGCGGCTGCAGCAGGTCGGTCAGGGTCGTGCGCAACAGCTTGGCGCGCTCCGCTGAGATCGCGAAGCTCCAGCGCGACAGCTTGGCGCTGAGCGCCTTGCCTTCCGCCTCGGCCTTGCCGGAGCCGGTGACGTCGATCGCGACCCAATTGCCGGCGCCCGATGGGTCGGCATTGGGCGACAGGCGCAGCCCGACGATCAGCCCGTCGAAGGTGGTGAAGGCGGCGGTGGCGGCGCCATCCTCCGCGATCGGATGCTCGGCCGCCGGCCTGACGTCGTCGAGCGTCAGCGATTCGAGCGCGCCCGCCGGGGCGGCGAGCGCGGCATCGTCCTTGGGCTGGACATTTTCCGGCGGCGTATCGATCGCGAGCGGCAGATCGGCGGAGCCGCGGGCGACCGTCACCGTCTTGCCGTCCGCCGTCGTCAGCACGACCGAAGCGATTCGGGCGGGCCGGATGTCGATGATGCGGCGGTCGAGCCAGGACAGCGCGTCGCCGGCGAGGTCGAACGAGCCGCGCGCCAGCCAGGCCTGGTCGCTGCCGGGCTTTCTCACATAGACGCCCGCATCGCCGCCGCCGATCTCGCTCGGCCGCTTGGCGCCGACAATGAGCTGCGCGACGAGGCCGCCGGTGCGGTCCTGGGCGGTCACCAGCGTCGATTTGCCGTTGGCCGGATCGTCGAGATCGAGCCGCGCCAACAACTCGGGCTTGTCGGTCTTGGCCTCGATGAGCTCGCATTCGGCGAGCTGCACCAGGAGCTTGCGCACCCGCTCCTGGTCGGCCGGGTAATTGCCCTTTTCGACCACCGTCCATTGCTTGTTGATCAGCGAGAAATTCGCCGTCATCGCGCCGCGCGTGAGGCGCAGCCAGGCGAGGTCGCCGAGCCTGTCGGCCAGGGCGGGGAGCGCGCGCCGCCCAGCCGGCGCGTGGCTCACGTCGCGGTCGCCGCGCGAGGCGATAAAGACCGCGAGCCCGGCGATCGCCACCGCGGCGAGCACGAGCAGCCGGAAGCCGCGCCGCTGCATGGCTTGCCTCAGGCCCGCGCCGCGCGTCGTCGCCGCGGGCGCAGCGCCGCCAGCACGATCGCCGCGACGACGACGACGATCGGCACCAGCGCGATGTCGAAGAATTCGAGGATTACCTTGAGGTGCCCGATATCCTGGCGCTCCGCCGCCTGCACCTGGCGCAGCTGCTGTCGCGTCGCCAGCATGTCGGCGCGGAACTTGTCGATCTCCTTGGTCTGCTCGGCGGTGACCGTGGGCGCGGTTTGCGACCCGCTGTCGCCGTTGGTCAGGTTGTGCAGCTTGGCCTGCGCCTGTTTCAGCTTTTCCTGGAGGGTCCGCTGCTCGGCGGCGTAGCGGTCGTCGGCCGAGCGCTGGATGCGCTCGACGACCACGAACGGCCGCGCCGTCGTGCCGCGGCTGCGCAGGCCGATGAGGTCGTCGCCGCCGGCCAGCACCTCGACCGCGTTGGCGAGGAAATCGCTGTTGTTCGACACCGGCTGGACCACCCGCTGGCCGAAGAAATTGCCGCTCTGCGCCCAGAAGCGGTCGTCGAGCATATCGGTATCGGCGACGACGACGATATTGACCGGCTGGGCCGATTGCTTTAGCGCTTCGACCGGCGGCCCCGGCTCCTTCGGCGGCGCGGGCGGCGGGTTGGGATCGTGCGGCGATGGCGGCGGCGGCTCCGGCTTGCCGTCCGGGAACGCCGTCTTGGCATCGCCCGTCACCCGCGCCGCCAGCACGAACTGGCGCTGCTCGGGGCGGAAATGGGCGAGCAGATCGGCGACATCGGGCAGCCCCTTGACCTTGTCGACCGGGATTTTCTCGGAATCGGTCGAGGTCTGGATCAGCGGCTCGAACTTGGTCGTGGCGCCCGCGACCGGTTCGAGGATGCCGGCGGTGGCCATGGTGATTTCGTTGAGGTCGGCGGTGATCGGGTCGTCGCGGTTCAAATTCGCCGCCGGAAGGTTGAGCCAGCCGACGTAATCCATGGTCTGCGGGCCGCGCCCTTCCACCGGCACCGCGACGCGCCGCGCGTCGAGCCGGTCGCCGGCGACGACCCCGGGGAGCATCGTCAGCCCCCACGCCTTGAACAGGGGTTCGAGCTCGCTCGCGGGCGGCGCCGCCGACGGGTCGGCATGCGGCGACGGCAGCCCGGCCTGCAGCTCCGAATAGGGATCGACAAAAACCACCGCCTTGCCGCCCTTCAGCACGAACTGGTCGATCGCGAACAGCGTCGCGTCGGACAATTTCTGCGGGTGCGCCAGCATCAGCACATCGATCTTCGGCGGGATCGCCTCGATGTCGGTCGGCAGTTTCTCGACGTCGTCGACTTGGCGAAGCTGGCCGATGATCGCCATCGGCTGGGCGGGCTTGCCCTGCATCGCCGCCGCCGGGTCGTTTTCGAGCGGCAGATCGGTCAGCAGCCCGACGACGGTGCGCTTCGGCAGAGCGAGGGTGTGGACGAGGCGCGTCAGATCGTATTCGAGAAAGCGCTCGCGCTCGGGATTGAAGAAGGCGATGACCTGCTGGTCGTCGGTCGAGTTGGTGCCGGCGAGGCCGAAATAGACCGCCTCGCCCTGGTCGTTGAGCGGCGCCGCTTGCAGCCCGTAGGCGACGGCGCGGTCCTCGGCGTCGGAAAACGGCTGCGGATCGTAGACTTCCAGGCGGAGTTTGCCGTGCGCCGCGGCGACGTACTGATCGAGCAGCTCGCGCACCCGCTGGGCGTAGACGCCGTAAGTCGGCGCGGTCGTGCCCAGCCGGTTCGAGTAATAGAGCCGCAGCGTGATCGGCTCCTCGATCTTGGCGAGGGTCTGCCGCGTGCCCCGCGCCAGCGTGTAGAGGCGCTCGCCCGTCAGGTCGAGCCGCACCGCGGCATAGCGCGCCGCGATGAAATTGCCCGCGACGAGGATCAGCGCGATCGCGACAAGCGCCAGCAGCGCGCGCCCGCCGCGCGACCTGAACCCCTGCCCGCTCAGTCGGAAGAGTCGCATCTCATTCGGCCTTGGTCAGGTCGACGAGCACGGCGTTGGCGGCGAGAAACGCCACCATGATCGAGACGAAATAAAGGAGGTCGCGCAGATCGACGACGCCGCGGGTGATCGCGGTGAAATGGCCGAAAAGGCTCGCCCCGGCGACGGCATGGACCAGGCCTTGCGGCGCCCAGCCCTGGAACAGCCCGATCACGGTCTGCGTCCCGGCGGCGACCAGCACGAAGACCAGCGCCGCGGTAACGACGAAGGCGGTCACCTGGTTTTTGGTCGCGGCCGACACCGCCGCGCCGATCGCCAGGATCGCGCCCGCCATCAGCCAGCTGCCGAGATAGCTGGCGAAGATGACGCCATTGTCCGGGTTGCCGAGGAACAGCACGGTCAGCCAGAACGGAAAGGTCAGCGCCAGCGCGATCCCGACAAAGACCCAGGCCGCGAGAAACTTGCCGACCACCGCCTCCGACAACCGGATCGGCAGGGTGAGAAACAATTCGATCGTGCCGCTTTTGCGCTCTTCGGCCCACAGCCGCATCGATACCGCCGGGATCAGCACGAGGTAGAGCCAGGGGTGGAAAGTGAAGAACGATTGCAGATCGGCCTGGCCGCGCTCGAAGAAATCGCCGACGAAAAAGGTCAATACCCCGGCGAGCACGAGAAAGATGACGATGAACACATAGGCGAGCGGGGTCGCGAAATACCCGGCGAGCTCGCGGCGGCAGATGTAGAGGGTGTTGCCGATCAATGATTTCATCTGAGGTGCTTAAAGCGCCGGAGCAGATCGGCGGCTCATGCCCGGCCGGCTTCGTTGGGCGGCGCGGTGATCGCGCGAAAGACGTCGTCGAGGCGGCCGCGTTCGACCGCGAAGCCGCCGATGTTCCAGTTGCGCCCTTCCGCGAGTTCGGCGAGGTCGCCGGCGATCGGCTTGTTGTCGCGCGGCACGATCGTCAAGACACGCCGTTCGCCCTCGCCCGCCTCCTCGATCGCGGCGATGCCCGGAATATCGGCGAGGTCGGCGCGGATGCGCGCCGCGTTCTCGGCCGCGATGTCGAGCCGCACCGCGTTGTGGAAGCGCGAGCGCGCCGCCAGCTCGGCCGGCGTCGCGTCGGCCAGCACGCGGCCCCGCGCGATGATGATCGCCCGGCTGCACACCGCCTCGACCTCCTCGAGGAGGTGGGTCGAGATGATGATCGCCTTTTCCTGCTGCATGGCGCCGAGAATGCCGCGCATCTCATATTTCTGGTTGGGGTCGAGCCCGTCGGTCGGCTCGTCGAGGATCACCACCGGCGGATCGTGAATGAGCGCCTGCGCCACGCCGACGCGGCGGCGGAACCCCTTGGAGAGGGTCTCGATACGCTGCCCGTAGACCTCGTTCAGATGCACCAGCTCGACGATATGGTCGATCCGCGCGGTCGCCTCGGCGCCGCGGAAGCCGCGGATATGGGCGATAAAGCGCAGGAAGTCGGCGACATTCATGTCGGGGTAGGCGGGCGCGCCCTCGGGCAGGTAGCCGAACTGGCGCTTCGCCGCGAGCGGCCGCTGCTGGATGTCGTGGCCGCAGATCAGCGCGGTGCCGGCGGTCGGCGCGAGAAAGCCGGTGATCATCTTCATCGTCGTCGATTTGCCGGCGCCGTTGGGGCCGAGGAAACCCAGCACCTCGCCTCGCGAAACCGTGAACGAAACATCGTCGACCGCCACCAAAGGGCCGAAATGTTTGTAGAGGTTGCGGATTTCGAGCATTCCCCACTCTCGCGCGCCCCCAAGGGCATCATCCAAGCCATCATCCGAGGCGTCATTCGCGGCATGATAGCAAGCGCCTACGCCCGCCGATACCGAGGCCCCGCCCTAGACCGGGGGCGGCGATGATCCGCCGCATCCGCCTTCTATCCGGGTTGGTGATGCTCGCCTATGTCGCGATGCACCTTCTCAACCATGCGCTCGGTCTCGTCTCGATCCCGGCGATGGGATGGGCGCTGACTGAAATCGTCTACCCGGTATGGTCGCTGCCGCCGATGCGGTTCGCGCTCTACGGCGCCTTCGCCGTGCATTATACGCTGGCGCTATGGGCGTTGTGGCAGCGCCAGACGCTGCGGCTGCGGGCCGGCGAATGCCTCCAGCTGGTGCTCGGCTTTCTGATCCCGATCCGCGGCAAGCAGGGGAAGCTTTCCGTCGCCGTTTTCCCGAGAGCGCGCGACCTGCCCGAGCTCGAAATCGAGCCGGCTACGGCGGAGGCGCCGGCGTGAGTAGCCGTCACCCCCGCGATCCCCGGAACGGCCCGCAAGGGCCGGCCGTCCGGGGAGGGGCCCAGGGCAACAGTTCGTCGCTCGCCCTGGGTCCCCGCTTTCGCGGGGAAGACGGTCTGATTTATTTCGCTACCATCTTGTCGATCTCGCCGGTGATCGCGGCGTCGCCGGGGCGGACCGATGACGGCCAGGCGCCGGCCAGCTCGCCGTCGGGGCCGATCAGGTATTTGTGGAAATTCCACCGCGGCGCCGCGTCCTCGCCGAGCGTCGCGGCGACCCAGCGGTAGAACGGGTGGGCGTCGCCGCCGATCACCCGGTACTTCTCGGTCAGCGGAAAGTCGATGTCGTAAGTGGTCTCGCAGAACTGTTTGATCTCGCTGGCCGAGCCCGGCTCCTGCGCGCCGAAATCGTTCGACGGCACCCCCAGCACGACCAAGCCCCGGCCGCGGTATTGCTTCCACAGCGCTTCGAGGTCGCGGTATTGCGGGGTGTAGCCGCAGAACGAGGCGGTGTTGACCACCAGCACCGGATGCCCCGCCCAGGCGGACAGCGGCAGCGCGGCGCCGTCGATCGAGGTGAAGTCGAAACGATAGGCGTTGTCGGGCGCGGATTGAGACATCGACGACCTCTCGGCGGCAAGGGCGCCCGCGGGCGCCCGGCATCGTTGCGGCGACCAGGCACAGCGCCGCGGCGGCGGCACGGGACGCGAAGCGGCGGCGATTCCCGGTCATGGTCGATACATTAGCGTGAATCGCCGCCATATACAGGGGGCGGCGGCTGGGTTTGGCATTTGACATTGCGCCGCACCGACGCTTCACGGAGACTGCCGCAAATCCGGCGGGGACAGAGCGGGGATGCTGATTAGCTTTTTTCTCAAGGGGATGCTGGTCGGTATCGTGATCGCCGTGCCGGTCGGCCCCGTCGGCATCCTGTGCATTCGCCGCACCATCCTCGACGGCAGGCTCGCCGGCCTGTTTTCCGGCCTCGGCGCGGCGACGGCGGATTCGCTGTTCGGCATCGTCGCCGGGTTCGGGCTGACCGTGGTTTCCGACTGGCTGTTCAACTACCAGGATTTCCTGCGCATCGGCGCGGCTTTTTTCCTGCTCTATGTCGGCGTCACCTCGCTGATGGCGGATCCGACGGCGCGCCGCCGCTCCGACAGCGACCCCGAAGGGCTGTTTGGCGATTTCGCCTCGACTTTCGTGCTGACCGTCACCAACCCGGTGACCATTCTGTCGTTTCTCGCGATCTTCGGGGCGATCGGCTTTACCGGCGAGCAGGCGACCCTGACCCATGCCGGCATCCTGGTCGCCGGCGTCTGGTGCGGCTCCTTTCTGTGGTGGATCGGTCTCATCGGCGCGACCGGCGTGCTGCGCATGACCTTCCAGCGCCAGCATCTGGTGTGGATCAACCGCGGCTCCGGCGGCATCCTGGTGTTCGCCGGGGTGATGCTGCTCGGCAGCCTGTTGTTCGAGCACGGCTGGATCTGAGACTTGGTCTACCTCCCGCCGCACTTCAGCGAAACCGACGAGGCGGTGCTGCTCGCCCATATCGAGCGGCACGATTTCGGCCTGCTCGTGACGCAGAGCGCCAATGGCCCCGGGACCAATGGCCCCGGGACCAATGGCCCTGGGGACCTCATCGCCAGCCAGGTGCCGTTTCTCGCCGAGCGCCGCGACGGCGGGCTCTATTTGCTGGGTCATCTGGCGCGTCCCAACCCGCAGGCGGCCGCGCTCGACGGCGGCGAGGCGCTGGCGATCTTTCAGGGCCCGCACGCTTATATCTCGCCGAGCTGGTACGCCGCCGGCCCGGCGGTGCCGACCTGGAACTACGCCAGCGTCCATTGCTACGGCGCGGTCCGCGCGATCGCCGACAAAGACTGGCTGAGCCAATTCCTGCGCCGGCTCTCCGAGCGGCAAGAGGCGCGCGAGGCGGCGCCGTGGCGGATGCAGGATCAGCCGGCCGCGTTCCTCGACGGGATGCTCGGCGGCATCGTCGGGTTCGAGATCGCGGTCAGCCGGCTCGAGGGCAAGTTCAAGCTGAGCCAGAACCGGCCGGCGGTAGACGCCCCGCGCATCGTCGCCGCGCTCGAAGCGCGCGACGACGCCGATTCCCACGGCGTCGCCCGGCTGATGCGCGAACGCGAAGGCCGGTAGACGAAAATTGGTGCACCCCGGCGGAGGCCGGGGCCCATTCCCGCCGTGGGTCTCGGCGCTCGCCGGGATGGTGTGCAATGGGCTGGCGCTGTCTTCACTTCGTTTCCCCCCGCAATAGCCCCTCAACCTCCTCCGCATCGGCGCAGGCGAGCACCGCGTCGGCGACGGCGCGCGAAAAACCGGCGCGGGCGAAGGCGGCGAGCTCCTTGCTGGGGTCGGCTTCGGCGATGCGGCGATAGGGACCAAGCCGGCGGCGGCGGGCGAAGACGCATGCGGCGGCAAGGTCGGGGTCGCCGGCCTCGCCCTTGAGCGCGTCGATCGCCGCTCCGGCCTCGTCCGCCGCGACGCCTTTCGCCGCGAGGCCGGCGCGGATCGTGCGCACCGACTGGCCGCGGCGCAGCCGCGCCCGCGCGCGGGCGGTTGCATAGGAAGTGTCGTCGACCAGACCGGTCTCGCGGTAGCGCGCGACGAGCGCGTCGATCACCCCGGCGGCGCGCGCCGCCGCCGCGCGGTCTTCGCCCAGCCGCCGGCGCGCCCGGCGCAAGAGCACGCGCCGCAGATTCTCCGCCGAGCTCGCGAACCGGCCGAGATAGGCAAGCGCCCAGCGCTCGATCAGCGCCCTGTCGATCGTTTTGCCGACCGTTTCTTGCCTCATGCGGCGGTATTGTCCTCTACCATCGCCGGCAGTCAAACCATCCCGCCAAACCATCCCGAGATCGCGGTGAGCGACGCGGCCCTCTCCCAACCGAACCTGGCGCCGCGGATGCGCGTGGTCATCCCGCTCGTCGTCGGCTGCGCCTTTTTCATGGAGGGGCTCGATTCGACGATGATCGCGGTGTCGATCCCGGCGATGGCGAAAAGCCTCGGCGAGAGCCCGCTGCGCCTCAACCTGGTGATCGCCAGCTATCTCTTGAGCCTCGCGGTGTTCATCCCGGTCAGCGGCTGGATCGCCGACCGGCTCGGCACCCGCATCGTATTCTGCGTCGCGGTGTTGATCTTCGCCGCGGGTTCGGCGCTCTGCGGCATCTCGACGAGCCTGCCGATGCTGGTCGGGTTCCGCGTCGTCCAGGGGTTCGGCGGGGCGATGATGACGCCGGTCGGGCGGCTCATCCTGCTGCGCAGCTTTCCGCGCGCGGGCCTCGTCTCGGCGATGAACTGGATGACGATCCCGGCGATGATCGGACCGACGGTGGGACCGATCGTCGGCGGCGTGCTGACCACCTACGCCTCGTGGCGCTGGGTATTCTATCTCAACATCCCGATGGGCGTGCTCGGCGCGGTGCTCGGCTTCCTGCTGTTCGAGAACTACCGCGCGCCGGCGCCGACGCGGTTCGACATCGGCGGCTTCCTGATCGCCGCGCTCGGCCTCTTCCTGTTCGAGTTCGCCATCGAGAACCTCGGTCGGCCGATGATCGCGCCGTGGGCCGGCGAGCTGTTCTTCCCGATCTCGCTGGCGATTTTCTACCTCTATGTCCGCCATGCGCGGCGCGCGGCCGCGCCGGTGCTCGACCTCACGCTGCTGCGGATCAAGACGTTCCGCATCGGCACCCTGGTCGGCGGGGTCTGCCGCATGGGGCTCGACGCGACGCCCTTCATGCTGCCGCTGCTGTTCCAGGTCGGGTTCGGGTTCAGCCCGATGCAGGCCGGCTCGCTGACCTTTTCGTCGACCTTGGGCGCGATGCTGGTGCGCTCCGGGTCGAAGTGGCTGTTGCGCTGGCTCGGCTTTCGCCGGGCGCTGGTGTGGGGCGCGCTCGGCGGCGCCGTGGTGACCGCGACCTTCGCCCTGCTCGACGCCGACACCCCGACCTGGATCGTCGTCGCCTGCATCCTGGCGTCGGGTTGCGTGCGCAGCATCCAGTACCTGGCGTTGAACACGATCAGCTTCGCCGACGTGCCCTCGGCGCTGCTCAGCCGCAGCACCAGCGTCAGCGGCGTGTTTCAGCAATTGGCGCGCGGGTTCGGGGTGGCGCTCGGCGCGGCGCTGCTGGCGATCGTCGCCGGCGGCGACCGCGTGTCGGCCGGCAATTTCCGTATCGTGTTCCTGTTGATCGCGGCGATCCCGCTGATCTCGGCGGCGGGCTTCCTGCAGCTCGGCGAGGCGGACGGCGCCGAGGTCAGCGGCCACCCCGCGCACGCCCCCGACGCCGAGGGCAAGGCAAAGCAGGGGGCGGAATGAGGCCGGCTTCAGATATTGGTGTCGGTATCGTCGCCCGGCGGCAGGTTGGCGCGCGCGATCTCGCCGCCCCTGTCCTGCATGCAGTCGTCGACCAGCTCGATCTCGACGACGGGTCCCGCGTCGGGCCCTGGGTCGGGCCCTTCGACGAAAGATGCCGGGGCGACATTGATCACCCGTCCGGTGACCTCGCTTCCCGCATGCTCGAAAGTCACCAGCACGCCCTCTTGCGCCTCGCCGCCCTCGAACAGGAAATTGCCTTCGATGCGTTCCAGCACAACATTGTCCCCGTCGCGCCGCGCCAGATTGACGATCATGCCCGCGCCCTCGCTACTCTAACGGCTTAGAAGAACAATCGCCGGCTCGGCAACGTTCCCGACACGGCCCGCCAGCGCAGCCTGGCAGGCGACCTATAGCGCCACACCGGCCCCGGGCCCCGGGGTCTGGTTTATGCGTCCATTTGCCGCGTCATCTTTGGCCGACAACCCGAGGAAGTACAGCATGTTGGCGGGGCGCGCCGGAGACGCCCCTTCCGAAGCGGCATGCTCGCCGCTACATGCTTGTAAATAAACCATAAATAAACCCACCACGGGCATTTCTCCGTCTATAGTTCACGTCCCTCGGGAAGATGTCCTCCAACACAAGGGAACAATCGCCCGTCTGATCGGGAGGCGGGATTCCCGATCGGCAAGCGGTACTGTCCCTTATTCGGGACCCGTGGCCCGTTGCTCTGTCTCAGTCAGGTACGCATATTAGCGGTGCATCGTGCATTCGAAGCGACGGTGCGGTAGCGGCGCCGAAAAGACGCTGCGCGAGCGAATAAATCAAAGGGAGGTACACATGTCATCGGGAGCGCCACGCATTTTTAATCCATTGACGAGACGGCGGCTATTGACGAGCGCCGGGGCCGGATTGTCGGCCAGCGTCGTACCGGGACTGTCGCGTCCGTTTATCTCCCGTGCGCTGGCCGCCGACAAGGCGCTGTCGATCCTGCAGTGGAGCCATTTCGTTCCCGCGTTCGACAAATGGTTCGACCAGTTCGCCCAGGATTGGGGAAAGAAGAACAACATCGCGGTTACCGTTGACCACATCCCCGAGCAGAACATCGCTGCCCGCGCCGCTGCGGAGGCTTCCGCGAAGTCTGGGCACGACCTCTTCATGTGGAACGGCGCCGGCGGTGCGCATCTCTACCGCAAATTCCTGCTCAACCTGACCGATCTGGTCGGAGAACTCGAAAAGAAATACGGCGAGGTCAGCACGATTGGGCGCCAGATCGCCTTCAATCAGGACGACAAAACCTGGTCTGCGTTTCCGGATTACTATATCAATCTCCCCGGTCAGTACCGCAAGGATTTGTGGGACGAAATCGGGATGAAGCCGGACACTTGGGACAATTTGCGCGTCGGCGGCGCCAAATTGAAGGCCAAGGGGCACCCGGTCGGCATATCGCTCGCTCACAGCAACGACCCGAGCCTGTCGTGGCGGGGGCTGCTGTGGTCGAACGGTGCCTCGATCCAGGACGAAACCGGCAAGAAAATCGTGCTGGACAGCAAGGAGACGGTGGAATCCGTCAAATACGTCGCCGCGCTCTACAAAGAAGCGATGACCGGCGACGTGTTGTCGTGGGACGATTCGAGCAATAACAAGTACATCGACTCGGGTGTCGCCTGCTACATTCTGAACCCGATCTCGGCGTACCGCACGGCGCAGCAAATCAACCCAAAGCTGGCCGACAACATAGCGTTTTTGCCGCCGCCGAAGGGATCGGTCCGCAGCATTTCCGGCGGCGCCTCGAACTGTTACGGCATCTGGAACTTCTCCAAAAGCGCCGATACGGCCAAGGAGTTCCTGCGCTACTACGCCGCCAACTGGGGCGATGCGTTCAAGGCCAGTACCGGGTACAACATGCCGATCTTCTCGAAGATCGTGCCAAAGCCGATGCCGATCCTGTCGAACGACCCGACCTCGCACCCGTCCGACAAACTTGCGGTCCTGCAAGATTCGGACAAGTGGACGGCGGTCGCCGGCTATCCCGGCCCCGCTTGGCCGGCGACCGACGAGATCTACAATCAGTTTGTTATCAACGACATGATGACCAAGGCCGCCACCGGCGCGATGAGCGCCGAGGACTCGGTGAAGTGGGCCGCGGGACAGTGCGAGGCGATCTTCAAGAAGTGGCAGACCGCCTGAGTAAAGCCCGGCCGGGCCGCGGCTTTGCCGCGGCCCGGAGCCACCTAGCGCGGCAGGTAGGCGGAAGATCCACGCCGAGGCCGTTCGCACGATATTAGCCCCGCCCGCTCCAGGGTGGGGGTCGGTTGCGCTTCAAGAGCGAGGAATTTTGATGGCTGCGGTGCTTACCAGCGATATCGTCAAAAAATTTGATGGCGTCACCGCCGTCAACGGCATCAGCCTGTCGGTCCCCGATGGCGAGTTCATGGTGCTGCTGGGACCGTCGGGCTGCGGCAAGACGACATTCCTGCGGATCATCTGCGGACTTGAACAGCAGACCGGCGGCGACGTCGTGATCGGCAATACCGTTGTCAACGACTTGCCGCCGCGCGCCCGTGGCGTCGCGATGATGTTCCAGAGTTACGGGCTCTATCCGCATTACACGGTGCGCAAGAACATTGCCTTTCCGCTGCGCACGCAGCGCGTCCCTTCCGCCGACATCAACACCAAGGTCGCGTGGGCGTCGGAGCTGCTCGGCATCGAGCATCTGCTGGACCGCCGGCCGCGCCAGCTTTCGGGCGGCGAACGTCAGCGCGTCGCCCTGGCCCGCGCGCTGGTGCGCGAGCCGACGGTACTCTTGCTCGACGAACCGCTGTCCAACCTGGACGCCAAATTGCGCGCTTCCGCACGCAACGAGATCAAGCAGTTCCAGCAGCGGGTCGGGATCACGACGATCTACGTGACGCACGATCAGGTCGAGGCGATGGGCATGGGCGATCGCATCGCGGTGATCGATCACGGCCAGGTGCGTCAGGTTGGCACCCCCACCGCGATCTATGACGATCCCGCCGACCGCTTTGTCGCCACCTTTGTCGGCACCCCGCCGATGAACCTCGTCACCTGTGACGGCGGGCATCTCGGCTTCCGCCCGGAGAACTTCCTGCCCAAGGAGATGGTCGAGGGCGACGACGTCACCGATTTCTCGTTCCGCGTCGACCGCTCCGAATACCTCGGTTCCGAGCGCATCGTCTACGGCACGCTCGACGGCCTCGAATCGGCCACCGAAATCACCGCCAAATTGCCGCCGGCGCATGTGGCGTCGGGAAACATCCGGCCCGGCGAATACCACCCCTACGCTGTCCGCAATGCCGCGCTTCGTTATTTCGACAAGGACGGCAAGCGCGCCAGCCGCCATTAGAGCGAGCCGATCCCATGGTTGCCATCGCCGAACGATTCACCAAGCGACGCTCCCCGTTCGAGTTCATCCTCGATCGGCCCAAGGTGCTCGGCCCGCTTTTCGTGTCGCCCGCGGTCCTGTATGTCCTCGCGCTGGTCGGGGTGCCGCTGTGTCTGGCGGTCTATTATTCGGTCAGCAACTACACGATCTATAGCCAGGACTATAGTTTCGTCGGGCTGCGGAATTTCATCCAGATATTTCACGATGACGTATTCCGTCAGACGCTGGTCAACACGTTCATCTTTACCTTCGGGTCGCAGATTCTCGGCCTCGTGCTCGGCAAGTTCGGCGCGCTGGTGCTGCTGCGCCCGTTCCCGGGGCGCAAGATCGTACGGGCGCTGATCATCCTGCCGTGGGCGGTGCCGATCGCGATCGCCACCGTCGCCTGGGAGTGGATGTTCGATTCGCTCTACAGCGTGATCAACTGGACGCTGATCGCGCTCGGCTTTATTACCCGCTCGGAGGCGCCGAATTGGCTTGGCGATCCGCATTTGGCGATGCTTTGCGTGGTCGTCGTCAACGCCTGGCGGTTCTTTCCGTTCGCGATCGTCATTTTCCTCGCCGGGATCACCTCGGTGCCGCAGGACGTGATCGACGCGGCGACCGTCGACGGCGCCGGCTTCTGGCGTCGCAATTATCAGATTATCGTGCCGATGATTGCGCCGATCGTCGTGGTCGGCTTGATTTTCGGGACGGTTTTCACCTTCACCGATCTGTCAATCGTCTACCTATTGACCATGGGCGGGCCGGTCAACGCTACCTCGGTATTGGGTTTCGAGGGTTTCCAGGTCGGCATCCTGTCCGGCGACGTTTCGCACGGCGCGGCGATCTCGCTCGTGATGCTGCCAGTGCTGTTCGTCATGGTGGTTCTGATGCTGCGCTTTATCCGGCGGCGGGAGATCTGAGATGCCGCGCCCGCTCGCCAACGCCGTCCGTACGGGCGGGTTTTATGCCGCCGTCGCGTTCTTCGTGATCCTGGCGGCGTTTCCGTTTTATTGGATGGCTATCACCGCGTTCAAGACCAACAGCGACCTCTACGACCTCAGCAACGTCCCGTTCTGGTTCAACGACGCGCCCACGCTCGAACACATCAAGTATCTGTTCCAGCAGACGCTGTTCGCGCGCTGGCTGTGGAACTCGTTCTTGATCGGGGTCTGCGTCGTCGCCATCACCATGGTCACCGCGGTGCCGACCGGATACGCGCTGGCGCGAATGAGCGGGCGCAAGGGTGAGACGGTCGGGATCGGCATCTTCCTGACCTATCTGGTGCCGCCGACCCTGTTGTTCCTGCCGCTGTCGCGAGTGATCAGCGTGATCGGGTTGCAGGATTCGCTGTGGTCGCTGGTATTGGTCTACCCGACCTTTACGATTCCGTTCTGCACCTGGCTGCTGATGGGGTTCTTCAAGGCGGTGCCGCGCGAGATCGAGGAGGCGGCGATCGTCGACGGGTGCAGCATCTTCGGCGCCTTTATCAAGATGGTGATCCCGGTGTCGATACCGGCGCTGCTGACCGTGGTGATTTTCACCTTTACCCTGACCTTGCAGGAATTCGTCTACGCGCTGACCTTCATCTCGTCGTCGTCGCAAAAGACGATCACCCTCGGTGTCGCGACCGATCTGGTGCGCGGCGACATCTATTTCTGGGGCGAGTTGATGGCCGGCGCGCTGATAGCGGCGATCCCGGTGGCGGTCGCCTACAATCTGTTTCTCGACCGCTTCATCGCCGGCATTACGGGGGGCGCAGTCAAGTAAGACGCCAACAAACCGGCGTAGGCTCGTCATCGACGCTCTGCCGCCCACGGTCGGCGGCTTCCCACTCAATTGACAGAGTTATCCACCGTCCTCATACTCCGCCGCTTTCCTGCTCGGCGGCCGGGCTGCGCTAGCCGGCCGGCCAAGGCGAGGAGAGCGGCGATGATGCGCGATCCGGACGGGCCTCAATCGATGCGGCGGATCGCGCCCGCGGACAGGCGACGACGACGATAACCTCGTCTGTCGCCGATCCTTTCCGCCACTCCATCGCACAGGAGACTTTCCGTGATTACACCCGTGATGCCGACCTACGGTCGGTGGGACGTCGCCGTTGAACGGGGCGAAGGCTGCTACCTTTACGCCACCGACGGGCGCAGGTTTCTCGACTTCACCAGCGGCATCGCCGTCACCTCGCTCGGGCATTGCCACCCGCATGTGATCGAGGCGATCAACAAGCAGGCGGGGCAGCTGTGGCATTCCTCGAACCTGTTCCGCATTCCGGGCCAGGAGCGTCTCGCCGAGCGGCTGGTCGCCAACAGCTTCGCCGACACCGTGTTCTTCAACAATTCGGGCGCCGAGGCGTGCGAATTGTCGCTGAAAGTCGCGCGCAAATACCAGAGCGAGACCGGCCACCCCGAGAAGTACCGGATCATCGGCTGCAACGGCTCGTTTCACGGCCGCAGCTTCGCGACCCTCGCCGCCGCCGGCGCCGAGGCCTACCTCAAGGGGTTCGGCCCAGTGATGGACGGCTTCGACCACGTCGCCTGGAACAACCTCAACGAGATGCGCGCCGCGGTAACGCCCGAGACCGCGGCTATCATCGTCGAGCCGGTGCAGGGTGAAGGCGGGGTGCGCGCGCCCTCGGCCGATTACCTGAAGGGGCTGCGCGAGGTCTGCGACGAATACGGCCTGCTGCTGATCTATGACGAGGTGCAATGCGGCATGGGCCGCACTGGCAAGCTCTTCGCCCATCAATGGACCGGCGTCGCGCCCGACATCATGGCGATCGCCAAGGCGCTGGGGAACGGCCTGCCGATCGGCGCCTGCCTGGCGACCGAGAAGGCGGCGGTCGGCATGGTGCCGGGGTCGCACGGCTCGACCTTCGGCGGCAACCCGATGTCGGTCGCGGCCGGCAACGCGGTGCTCGACGTGATGCTGGCGCCCGGGTTCTTCGACAAGGTCAACGACGCGGCGAAGTACCTTCGGGGCAAACTCGAAGCGCTGGCCCGGCAATACCCGAAACTGTTCGAGAGCGTCCGCGGCTCGGGGATGCTGCTCGGGATCAAATGCGTCGTCACCGCCGGCGACATCGTCGCCAAGGCGCGCGAGAAGGGCCTCCTGGTGCTGACCGCGGGCGACAACGTGCTGCGCATCCTGCCGCCGCTGATCGCCGGCGAGCGGGAGATCGACGAGGCCGTCGGCATTCTCGGCAAGGTGGCGAGCGAATGGCCCGCGCCATGAGAGCCGTCGCACCGCGGGCTGCGCTCGCGGGAGCGACACTGGTTGGCGGCGAGGAAACCTCGCCGCCGCGCCACTTTCTCGACCTCGACCGGTTCGCGACGCCGGAGCTCAAGGGCATCCTCGACCTTGGGATCGCCTACAAGAACGGCCGCGCCGACCGGCCGCTCGCAGGCAAGACCCTGGCGATGATCTTCGAGAAGCCGTCGACCCGCACCCGCGTGTCGTTCGAGGTTGCGATGCGCCAATTGGGCGGCGACACCATCATCCTCGGCACCGCCGACAGCCAGCTCGGGCGCGGCGAGACGGTCGCCGACACCGCCCGCGTGCTGTCGCGCTATGTCGACGCGATCATGATCCGCACCAATCACGCGCAGAAGCTCGCGGACCTCGCGCGCTATGCGACCGTGCCGGTGATCAACGGCCTCACCGACTCCTCGCACCCGTGCCAGATCATGGCCGACGTCATGACCCTGCAGGAAAAAAAGGGGCCGCTCGCCGACGCGGTCGTAGCGTGGAGCGGCGACGGCAACAATGTCGCCGCCAGCTGGATTCACGGCGCGGTGCGCTTCGGCTTCGAACTCCGCCTCGCCTGCCCCGAACAGCTGCCGCCCGACCCGGCGGTCCTCGACTGGGCGCGCCGCGAAGGCGGCCGCGTCACCCTGACGACGCGGCCGGAGGACGCGGTCGCCGGCGCCGATTGCGTCGTCACCGACACCTGGGTGTCGATGGGGGCCGAGGCCAGCGTCAACCGGCACAACCTGCTGATGCCGTATCAGGTCAACGACCGCCTGATGGCCGAAGCCAAGCCCGACGCGATCTTCATGCACTGCCTGCCGGTGCATCGCGGCGAGGAGGTCACCGCCGCGGTCATCGACGGCCCGCAATCGGTCGTCTGGGACGAAGCGGAAAACCGCCTCCACGTGCAGAAGGGCATCCTCGCCTGGTGTTTGGGATGAGCAGGCAGACCGCCGCCGTCAGCTGGTGAAGTCGCTGAGCAGCCGCGTGCCGCCGGCCGTGGTGCCGTCAAACGCCATCAGATGCTCAGCTCACTGAGACACCAGGCGAAGGAACCCCAGGCGAGGTTGGAAACAGCGCGCTTGAAAGCCGCCGCGTTACGGTCGGTGAAGGCGGTAACGAACGCGACCTGAGTTGGCTTGAAGCCCGCCGAGGTCATCAGTCCGAGAAAGGACGAGCGCCGCGCCTCGGTCATCTCACCAGCCGTCGCGACCGCCTCAACAAAGACAACAAGTGGCTCGGCCGGACCCAGGTCGACAAGGATAGTGTCCGGCAGCAGCCTGTCGGCTTCGATCTTGAGACCGAGAGCCTGAGCGAGTTCATC
This sequence comes from Allostellaceae bacterium, assembly GCA_035648415.1. GTDB lineage: Bacteria > Pseudomonadota > Alphaproteobacteria > ATCC43930 > CGMCC-115725 > DATARH01. The sequence goes on along the minus strand of DASRLO010000035.1, from coordinate 15,003 downwards.
GTCGCGTTGGATGATCTTGTTGCCGCTCTCGGAAACCCACAGCACGGCGGCGTCGCGCAGGAACCGAGGTGCGAAAATCTCGACAACCGCCTTGGTGATGACCGACGAAGGTCCGGCCTCCATCTGCCGCGTCTCGCCGTTGGGCAGCGTGACCAAAACGCGCGTCTGCGCAGCTGTGGCCGATCGTTGCTGGAGTCGAACCCGCGCGAGCGCACCTGCCGAGAGAAACCGCTCCTGCCATGACTGGATGGCCGCATTCAGCGTTTCGCCTTCCAGCATTGGGTCGAATAGCGAAGCAAACGCGGTCTGCAAGGCGTAGCGACCCTTTGAAGAGGTCGTCGCGACGCCGGCGCGCGTGACGACGGCTCCCATCTGCACGAGACCGTCCCGCAACGTTTCATCCCGAATCGGTTCGCGCGTGTTGTCTTGAAACCAGCGATCGGCCGGCGTCTGCGAGCCGCGCCTTTCGACCGCGGCAATATAAGCACGGCGGTCGGCATCGGCGCGCCCGAAGGGACTGAGCAACTCCCATCCGATAAACATGCTTTGGCGTCATCCACGTGCCGCTGCCTTCCACCGCGCCGATGTAAAGCATGACGAAGACTGCGCGCGCCGCCATCTCGCGAGTACAGTAAGTCCGCTGCGGCGTTCCCTCGGGAAAGACCTGGAGCAAACGACGGTGAATTTCAGGAACGTCGCAGAGCGGAAGCAGCATCTGTTCTGTCGTAGGCTGCGGTAATTAGCATCTCGATCTCTTGCCGCGCAGCCCCTGAAGCGACCAGCTTGGCAAGCTTTGCCATGACCACAGGCCCAGGAAGCGGCAACTGCTCTAATTCATACGCTGAAACGGCAACGGAGCCGTTGATACAACGGAATGCGGCGTCAAGCGTCGAGGTCTTCAGCAGGCCGGCAATGACAGCCACAGACACAAGTGGATCAGCACAGATTGGCCGAACCATATTGAGATGGTTTTCGACCACAACCCCTCCATGTCGGCGGATCAGGCTTTGAGGCAACTCCGCCGCGATAAGCCGCCGAGGCTGCTCTTTCGCCGTGGTTCGCTGCAGCAGAACGCATGACTGCGTGACAATCAACCAATCATCCTTCGGACGCTTAGCGGCAAACCAAGGAGAATGGTTCCGCCGTTCGCTTCGCAACTCAAATCGGCCATCGCTCGCTACGGATTCTGCCCATATGACGGGAAACCCATCCGCAGTCGGCGCGGCCTGCAATTGACCTTTATATCGATTCCAGACCAGAGGACCGGTCGAGACGCCGTAGCCATAATCGGCAAGCCGGTAGGGCATTGAACGAAGCCGCCGCGTCAGAACCGCTTGTGCAGGAGTGCGCGGCAGCAGCCAGGGTCTCTCCGCACGCTGCGGCAGCGCGAAGCGCCCCGCTTTTTTCTGCCGGGCGCAATGTTCGTCATCGAAGTCGATGAAACCGACCTGACCGGACACCGCCATGCCGCCTTTGCGATATGCCGCCAGCATGGTTTCTTGAAGGACATCAGTGAACACGCCATCGCGTTCCGTCACAAAATTTATTGCGAGCGGTGGGGCCTCCGCAGCTAATAACTCGCGGAGCGCCTTGTAATAGAGACCGGATAACATTGAAGTTGGAGTGACATATGCAATTATTCCACCCGGCTTTGCCCACCGGATCGCCGCATCCGTGAAAAGACCATACAGATTGGCGTGACCATAGACGCTTCGACTAAATTCAGTTCTTCGATTCGGCTCTAGTGAAATCCGCCCATAGGGAGGATTGCCGATCACCAAATCATATTTGGCTGCGTCACTCTCTCGCAAAATTAGCGCGTCCCGTACTTCTACAATCACCGGAACCTGCCGCCCGGCGCGCCCGGCCAGGTTATGCAAGGCGATCTCGAGCAGCGCTTGGGCAAGCCACGCACCAAAGGCATCGATGTCATAGCCCCGCAAGCGCGTGCCAATCTGCTGCAGGATAAAAGCGGGATCGGCGCCATCGAGCTCGGCTGCCATCCGTAACGCCATCGGGATAATAAAGGCGCCGCCTCCGCAAGAGGGATCCAGTGCGCGGCAGCGGCTCCATAGAACGCCCGCATCTTCCGCCATGACGAGCAAGCGCTCGACCAGTTCCGGCGGGGTATAAAAGATGCCGTAGGCTCCGCGGTGAGCCTCCGGCAAGGCAGCGGCGTAGATTGTTCCGATGACATACGCCGCATCTGCGTCGGCGAGCGCGGCCGCGTTGCGGCCAAGGTTGAGGGCAGCAGCGGAAGCATCAGCGGATAACGATGCGTGAGCGATTGCCGCGTCCGGCGTTCGAAGAGACACACCCCTCGCGTTAGATAGCGCGGAAACGACGCTGTACGTAAAGCCGCGGGCGAAAGCGGCTCGATTGCCTTCCGCAAGCTGACTCGACAGCGACCGCGCGATCATATGATCGGTGGCTGGCTTCCACTGACGCTGGTGCGTCTCGTCTGGTGGCCGCATGCGCGATTGGACGGGCAGGATCATTTCCGTCGCAGATTAACACGGAGACACAAGAACATAACATGAATATTTTCACACATAAACCGTCTTATTGCCATAATCACATGTTATACGTTGCGGTTTCGGCGTTCTTGAGCGTCGTGGATCACGAAGGAGGGGGCGGTTGTCTGCTGTAGATTCCCTGCAAATATCAGCAAAAACAGCAAAACCGAAGGGGCGGTCGCGCGGGCGGTCGTTCAGGAAAGGGCAGTCCGGCAATCCGGCGGGGCGGCCGCTCGGCAGCAGGAACCGGGCGAGTTTGGCGATCGCGGCGCTGCTCGACGGCGAGGCCGAGGCGCTGGCGCGCAAGGCGGTCGAACTGGCGCTCGGCGGCAATGCGCTGGCGTTGAAGCTGTGCCTCGACCGGCTCTCGGCGCCGCGCCGCGACCCGGCGGTGAGCTTGGCGCTGCCGGCGATCGGGAGCGCCGCCGACCTCGCCGAGGCGATGGCCGCGCTCGCCCGCGCCGCCGCTGCCGGCGAGCTAACCCCGGCCGAGGCGTTCGACCTGGCGCGGGTCGCCGACAGCTTCCTCAAGATCATCGCGGCGCGCGACGACGCGGCGGCGCGCCGGGAGCGCGCCGCGCGCTCGGCCCGGGAGGCGGCCAATCCGCGCCGGGAGATCGGCTTCCGCGAGTGGCTCGACGACCATTTTGCCGAGCCCTGACGCGCGGCGGCGGGTTGACTACATAAGGACGAAGCGGTCTGTTGGCCGCCTTCTGCCTTCAGCGGAGACCCTGTTTTGGCAAGCGACCTACGAACCGACCCAGGAACCGACCCCACGACCGGCCCAAGGACCGACGACGTCATCCAGCCCTTTCAGCTCGATCCCTTTGCGCTGCGCGGCCGGCTGGTGCGGCTGGGGCCGACGGTCGATCGCATCCTGGCGCAGCACGACTATCCCGCGCCGGTGGCGACGCTGCTCGGCGAGGCGATCACCCTCGCGGTGCTGTTAGCCGGGGCGCTCAAATACGACGGCGTCTTCACCTTGCAGACCAAGGGCGACGGCCCGGTGCGCCTGCTGGTCGCCGACGTCAAGACCGACGGCGCGGTGCGCGGCTACGCGCAATACGACGCGCAGCGCCTGGGCGAGATCGCGCCCGGCAGCGGCCCCGGCGGCGGCAACGCCCCGGTGCCCGACCTGCTCGGCTCGGGCTATCTCGCCTTCACCGTCGACCAGGGCGACGATACCGAGCGCTACCAGGGGATTGTCGATATCGTCGGCGACACCCTGGCGGAATGCGCGCAGCATTATTTCCGTCAGTCGGAGCAATTGCAGGCCGGGCTGAAGCTGGCGGTCGGCCGCGCCGGCGACGGCCAGGCGTGGCGCGCCGGCGGCCTCATGGTGCAGCGCGTGCCGCCCGAGGGCGGGCATGCGCCGATCGGCGACGATGTCGAGGACGCCTGGCGCCGGGTGATGGTGCTGATGAGCTCGACGACCGCGGACGAGCTGGTGGCGCCCGACCTGCCGCCGCGGCGCCTCTTGTGGCGGCTGTTCCACGACGAGGGCGTGCGGGTCTACGAAACTCACCCCGTCGAGGCGCGCTGCCGCTGCTCGCGCGAGCGCATCGCCGGCATCCTGCGCGCTTTTCCGGCCGACGAGATCGACGACATGCGCAAGGAGGCGGTCACCACCGTGACCTGCGAATTCTGCAACACGCGATACGAGTTCGACGCCGCCGACCTCGAACGATTGGCGCGCGCCTAAACAGAGCTCCCGGGTCAGGGCTTGCCGCGGGCGGTGGCGATCAGCTGTTTCAGCGCGTCGCCGCTGATCGCGCCGGGGATGATCGTATCCCCGACGATGAAAGACGGCGTGCCGCTGAGATCGAGCTGGGTCCCGAGATCGAGATTGGCCTTCAGCTCCTTGTCGACACCGGGCGATTTCATGTCCTGTTTCAGCCGGTCGACATCGAGCCCGACCGAGGCCGCGACCTTGTAGATCACCGCTTCGTCGAAATGGCCGGGGGTGTTCATCATCGCGCGATGAAAGGCGTCGTACTTGCCCTGCTGGCGGGCCGCCAGGGCGGCATGCGCCGCGGTCTCGGACTCGGGCCCGAGCACCGGAAACTCCTTGTAGACAAAGCGCAGTCCATGGTCGTCGCCGATGATCTTCTCGAGCGACGGCTCGACCTGCTTGCAGTAGGGGCAGCGGTAGTCGAAGAACTCGACCAGCGTCACATCGCCCTGCGGATTGCCGGCGACCGGCGATTGCGGGTCGTCGAACACCGCTTGGCGGTGCTCCGCCAGCGCCTGCGCCGACTTGTCCTTCTCGTCGGCTTTCATCTTGTCGTCGGCGCCCTGGACCGCGTCGATCAGCACATCGGGGTGGTTCTTCAGGTAATCGCCGATGATCGCCTCGATCTCTTTGCGCTGCTCCGGCGTAAAGTCGGAGGCCGACGCGATGGACGACACCGCGATAAAAGCGGCGAGCGCGAGGAACGCAAAAGACAGGAACCGTGGGGGCATGGAGAGGCTTTCCTAAAGGGGAGTGTGAAACGGTCAGTCGTCGAGGTGTTCGGCCTCGCGCTGGATTTCCTCGGCGCGCTGATAGGCCACCGTGTTGCGCGGCAAATTCTGCTTCGCGCGCTGCGCCTGTTGCTGCGCGTCCTTCTTCTTGCTGTCGGCGAGCGCCTCCTCGGCGAGCGACAGAGCCGCCATGCCGAGCTGGTTGTCGCGGCCGTAGGCGGTCGCCAGAAGGCGCCACACCGTGCCTTCGCGACCCTCTTCGCGCGCGGCGTCGTTGAGGTAGGCGATCGCCCGCTTGTCGAGCGCCGCGTCGCCGCTCTCGATATAGACCTGCGACAGTGCGATGCGGATCAACGCCGCCTGCGGCGCCAGCTTCACCGCCTGCTCGTAAGGGCCGATGGCGTCGCGAACGCGGCCGTTCTCGAACAGCATCTGACCTTTCAGCTCTTGGTAATAGGGGTTGGATGGAAAGTCGCGGATCAACCCGTCGACTTCGGCCAGCGCCGCGTCGAGTCGCGGGATGCGGTAAAGCGCGATGGCCCGGGCATAGCGGGCGATAACCGAATGGTCGCTCACCGGATAGGCGCGCAACGTCACCGACGGGTCGTCGATGAACGCGTGCAGCTTGACCTGGATCACCTTCAGCAGATCGGCGAAACCCGGCGGATCGGGCGCGTTCGACGAGCGCGCGGTATCGACGTGGTGGCGCACATAATCGATGCGCTCGGCGGTCAGCGGGTGAGTGCGCGCCCAGGGATCGGTCGGCTCGCCGGTCAGCGGCTCGTCGGCCTGCAGAATCTCGAAGAATTTGAGCAGCCCGCGCGCCGATTGCCCGCTGCGGTCGAGGAAATTAAGCGCGGCATGATCGGCGGTCGCCTCCTGTGCGACCGAGAACTGCATAAAGGCGCGCTGGCCGACGCCGGCCGCGGCGATCATCGCCGCCGAGTTGCCGCCGACGACCGACGCGCCGATCGCCACGACGGTGGCGATGATCGTTTCGATGCTGGCGTTTTTCAGCGCCTCCAGCGAGCGCAGCACATGGCCGCCGACGATATGGCCGGTCTCGTGCGCGATCACGCCGATCAGCATGTTCGGGGTTTGCGCGCGCAGGATGAGTCCGCTATTGAGAAAGATCGCCTGCCCGCCGGCGACGAACGAATTGAGCTGGGGATCGCTGACGATGTAGATGCCCATCGTGCTCGGTTCGAGCCCGGCGACGCGCCAGATCGGCGTCGCCAGCGTGCGGATGTCGTTCTCGATCTCGCTGTCGCGCAGGATCTCGTCGCCGCGGCCGCTCACGTCGCACCGCGCCGGACCCGGCCACAGCGACGCAATGATGAGCAGGATCATCGCGGCGCGTCGAAAGCGGAAACTGAGCGGGCTTCGTCCGTCCGGCCCCTGTTTCACTGTATCGGCCGGCTCACTGGATCAGCCGGTTCCACCAGCCGCGGCGCGGCGCTTCCGGCTTCTCGGTCACGGCATGAACGTCGACGCCTTCCGGGGCCTGATGCGTCCCATGCCCTCCCTGCAATGCCGGCTCGGGCTCGGCATTGGGCGCGTTGCCCGCGCTCGCCGTCTCAAGGACGCGCTCCGGCTTGGCGGCCAATTCCTCCACCGGCGGGATCTCGGCGCTTTCGATCGCCGCCTCGACCAGCTCCTCGGCGGCGTCGGCCTTAGTCTCAATTCTGGCCGGCGCCGACTCTGCATACCCGGCTGCGGCGGGCGGGATGTAGGCAACGGCTTCAGCCGCCATCTCCGCCACAGGTTCCTCGTACCCGGCTTCTACCGGCGGAATTTCGCCGCTCTCGATCGCCGCCTCGACCAATTCGGCGACAGCTTCCTCGCCGACCTCGCCGGGCGATTCCGGCCCGCCCTCGCCGACGCCGTTCTCGCGGTTGCGCCAACGTCCGCCGCGACGACCGCGGCGGCGCCGCCGGCGTTCGGCATCGCCCTCGCGTTCCGGCGCTTCGGCAGCCGCTTTTGGCGGTTCGCCCTCTTCGGCCGCGGCAGGTGCGGCCCGATCGGTCTGACGAGGCTCGCGGCGTTCCTCGCCGCGCCGACCGCGGCGGCGCCGCCGCGGTCGGCGCGGACCGCGCTCCTCGTCGTCGTCGCCGCCACGTTCTTGCGAACGCGGCTCGTCGCTCTCCGCTGCCTCGTTCAGCGCGTCGGCGACGTCCTCGTCCTGGTCGTCGTCCTCCTCGATGTCTTCGATCGGCGGCGGCGTCACCAGCCGCGGCGCCGGCGCCTCGCCGGCGGCATAGGCGCGCAGCCGCTCGAGCCGGAAATTGGGCGGAATCAGCGTATCGTCGCGGCCGAGCGTGACGCGAAGACCGTAGCGCGCCTCGATCTGCGCCAGCGATTCGCGCTTCTGGTTGAGGATGTAGAGCGCGACGCCGGTCGGTACGTAGACGCAGATTTCGGCGGAGCGGCCGCGCGCGCCTTCCTCCTCGATCGCCCGCAAGACATGCAGCGCGGTCGATTCCGTCGAGCGAATAAAGCCCGCGCCGCCGCAATGCGGACACGGCTGCGTCGAGGCCTCGGCGAGCGACGGGCGCATCCGTTGGCGCGACATTTCCATCAGGCCGAACGCGCTGATCCGGCCGACCTGGATGCGCGCGCGGTCGTTCTTAAGCGCTTCCTTGAGCCGCCGCTCCACCGCCGAATTGTGGCGGTACTCCTCCATGTCGATAAAGTCGATGACGATCAGCCCGGCGAGGTCGCGCAGGCGCAATTGGCGGGCGATCTCGTCGGACGCTTCGAGGTTGGTCTTAAGCGCCGTCTCTTCGATATTGCGCTCGCGCGTGGCACGGCCGGAATTTACGTCGATCGAGACCAGCGCCTCGGTCTGGTTGATCACGATGTAGCCGCCGGAACGGAGCTGCGCCACCGGCGAATGCACCGCGTCGATCTGGCTTTCGACCTGATTGCGATGGAAAAGACCAATCTGCGGGTCGCGGTAATGCTGCACGCGCTTGGCGTGGCTCGGCATCAGCATGCGCATGAAGGTCTTGGCGGTGCGGTAGCCCTCGTCGCCCTCAACCACGACCTCGTCGATGTCGCGGGCATAGAGGTCGCGGATCGACCGTTTGATGAGGTTGCCTTCCTCGTAGATCAGCGCCGGCGCGGTCGATTTGAGCGTCAGGTCGCGAATTTCGCTCCACAACCGCATCAAATACTCGTAGTCGCGCTTGATCTCGGCCTTGGAGCGCTCCGAGCCGGCGGTGCGGACGATGACGCCCATGCCCTCGGGAATGCCGAGGTCTTCGAGGATTTCCTTGAGCCGCCGGCGATCGCTGATGCTGGTGATCTTGCGCGACACCCCGCCGCCGCGACCGGTGTTCGGCATCAGCACGCAGTAGCGGCCGGCCAGCGACAGATAGGTCGTCAGCGCGGCGCCCTTGTTGCCGCGCTCCTCCTTGGCGACCTGCACCAGCATGATCTGGCGCCGCTTCACCACCTCCTGGATCTTGTAGTGGCGCATCGAATGCGAGCGACGGCGCCGTTCGCCGGCCTCGTCGGCCTCCTCGGCCTCCTCGTCGTCGAGCGTCTCGACCTCCTCGGTGGGAGCGGGCTCGGTCGATTCGAAGAAACGGTCGGTCGACACCACCGACTCGATCGGCGCGGCCATCTCGACGTCGTTGACCTCGCCCGACGCCGCGCCGGCGGTCGGCTCGTCAGTCGCGGGAACCTCATCCTCCGCTTCAGGCGGAGTGTTGTCTTCATCCGGCACCGAAACCGCCTCCGGCAGCGCGGCGGCGATTGCGTTTGGCTCGTCCGCCTCCTCCAATTCGGGAAATTCGCATGGAATTTCCTCGGGAATGTCATCCGAGACGAGCGAACCGTTGGCGGGAGCGTTGCCGCTCACGCTATCGGGCAGATCGACCGGTATCTCGGTGGAGGGCGCGTCGGGTTCGTCGCTTGCCCGGTCGCTGACCGGGATCCGGTAGTAATCTGGATGGATTTCGCTGAACGCGAGGAAGCCGTGCCGGTTGCCGCCGTAATCGACAAAGGCGGCCTGGAGCGAAGGCTCTACCCGGGTGACCTTGGCGAGGTAGATGTTACCTTTGACCTGTTTTTTGGTCGACGACTCGAAGTCGAACTCTTCAAGCCGGGTGCCGCTGAGGACCACCACCCGCGTCTCTTCGGGATGGGCGGCGTCGATAAGCATGCGTTTTCCCATTCGGGCGAACTCCGGGACACACGGCGAGGCTCGCGGCAAAGGCGAGCGGCGGCGCGGTCCATTGTAGAGGGAGGCCGTGGGAGCCTATCGGGGCGTCGCGGAAATGTGTCATCGGCGTCGCGGTCGAAATCTGCACCCAGCCTCGGGTTAGCCAATTCGCATCGTCCGATGTCGCGGCAGGATGGCCGTCGAGGCGGGCGAGCGACCCAACGCCGCCGGGCGCCGCCCGGTCGGCGAAATTCGTATCATCAATGTACGCGGCGCGCCCCCGCTCCACAATGATTTCGTCCGACGCGGCGGTTGCTAAGGCCGGCGGCGGGGCTTTTACATCGCTGTAGTTGCCGATTCGCGCCGCCGCTCAACCAAATTCCCGGCAAATCGGCCTTGGAATGGCGAAGGCGTTGGCGCATAAGGCGACCGCGGCACCGCGGATCGGCGGCGATTCGGGTCGTCGCCGATCGCAAGGAGAACGCGCCGCTTGGGCACCTTGATCAAGCTCGTCCGCTTCCTGTTTGTTTGCGCCGTGCTGCTGGCGATGGTCGGCGGCGGGTTCATCGGTCTGACGATCTGGTATTTCGGGCGCGACCTGCCGGATTACCAGCAGCTTTCGAAGTATCAGCCGCCGATCACCACGCGCGTGCTGGCTGGCGACGGGCGGCTCCTCGCCGAATATGCCACCGAGAAGCGCGTCTTCGTGCCGATCGGCGCGATTCCGAAGCGGGTGATCGCCGCCTTCCTCGCCGCCGAGGACAAGAATTTCTACACGCACCACGGCGTCGACCCGATCTCGATGCTGCGCGCGGCGGTCACCGATATCGGCCGCTGGCGCAGCAGCCGACGCCCGATCGGCGCCTCGACGATCACTCAGCAGGTCGCCAAGAACATGCTGCTGTCGAACGAACTGTCGGTCGAGCGCAAGATCAAGGAAGTCCTGCTCGCGACTCGGATCGACGACGCGCTGCCCAAGGACCGCATCCTCGAACTCTACCTGAACGAGATCTATCTCGGCGCCGGCTCCTATGGCGTCGCGTCGGCGGCGCTCACCTATTTCGACAAACCGCTCGACCGGCTGACCCTGGCCGAGGCGGCGTTCCTCGCCGGCCTGCCAAAAGCGCCCAACAACTACAACCCGGTGCGTTTTCCCCAGCAGGCGCGCTTTCGCCGCGACACCGTGCTTGACCAGATGCAGGAGGCGGGCTTCGCCACTGCCGCCGAAATCGCCGACGCCAAATCCGGCCCGGTCGTATTGCGCCATCGCGAGGATACGGAAATCGTCAACGCCGCCTATTTCGCCGAGGAAGTGCGGCGCCAACTGATCGCCCGGTTTGGCGAGAAGACGGTCTATGAAGGCGGGCTGACCGTGCGCACCAGTCTCGACGGCCGCTTGCAGATCGAGGCCGACAAGGCGCTGCGCGACGGTCTCATCGCCTATGACCGCGCGCATGGCGGCTGGCGCGGCGCGGTCGGCCACATCGATCCCAGCGGCGGCTGGACCGCCGCGCTGGCGGCGCAGCCGCTGCCGCCGGGCGCCGACGCCGAGAACTGGCAGCTCGCGATGGTGACGCACACCGAAAGTGGCGGCGCCGCGGTCGGCTTCAAGGACGGCGCGACCGGTCACATCCCCTTCGCGCAGATGCGCTGGGCGCAGCCGCTGCGCGACGACGGCACCCTCGGCGCCTTTCCGCGGGGCGCCGCCGATGTCGTGAAGCCGGGCGACCTGGTGCTGGTCGAGCCGCTGGCCGCCGCCGCGGCGCCCGAGCCGAAGAAGCCTGCGCCGGCCGGTAAGCTCGCGGCGGTGGCGGCGGCAGCTCCGGCGAAGCCGGTCGCGCTCTACAATCTGTGCCAGATACCCGACGTCTCGGGCGCGCTCGTCTCGATCGACCCGCATACCGGACGGGTGCTGGCGATGAGCGGCGGGTTCAGCTACGAGATCAGTCAGTTCAACCGCGCCACCCAGGCGCACCGCCAGCCCGGCTCGGCGATCAAGCCGTTCGTCTGGCTGACCGCACTCGAACACGGCTTCACCCCCTCGACCCTGGTGGAGGACGGACCGCTGTCGCTCGATCAGGGGCCCGGTCTGCCGCCGTGGACGCCGGGCAACTACGAATCGGACAATTATCGCGGCCCGACCCCGCTGCTCGTCGCGCTCGCCCACTCGCTCAACACCGTTTCCGCCCGGCTCGGCGCCATCCTCGGCATGGAGGCGATCGGCGAGAACGTCGAGGCGTTCGGCATCATGGATCACATGCCGCGCGAATATTCGATGACCCTGGGCGCCGGCGAGACGACGCCGCTGCGCCTCACCGCGGCCTACGCGATGCTGGTCGACGGCGGCAAGCGCCTCACCCCGACGCTGATCGACAGCGTCCAGGACAGAAACGGCGCCACGATCTTCCGCGCCGACCAGCGGCCCTGCGACGGCTGCGCCAATGTCGAGTGGAAGAACCAGCCGCCGCCGGTCATTCCCGATACCCGCGAGCAAATCGCCGACCCGCAATCGACCTATCAGCTCGTCCAGATGATGCAGGGCGTGGTGCAGCGCGGCACCGGCGCCCGGGTCGCCGCGGTCGGCAAGCCGATCGCCGGCAAGACCGGCACCACCAGCGACTGGCGCGACGCCTGGTTTGTCGGTTTCACCCCCAACCTCGCCGCGGGGGTCTATGTCGGCTACGACAACCACGACAGCCTCGGCCGCGGCCAACAGGCGGCGGTGGTTGCGGCGCCGCTGTTCCGCGACTACATGATCGCCGCGCTCAAGGACGCGCCGGCGACCGAGTTCCGCATTCCGCCGGGATTGCAGATTGTCCGGATCAGCCCCGACACCGGCCTGCCGGCCAGCGGCGAGGGGGCGATCTACATGGCCTACAAGCCCGGCACCGCGCCCGACAAGGATCGCGACCTCGGACTGCGAGGCCTGCCGGGCGAAGCGGCGTCGGGGGATATGTCGGACGGCGGGCTGATGAGCGGCAGTGACGCGGCAGGGCCGCGCCAGCCGTCGAGCGGCACCGGCGGGTTGTATTAGGAAGGACAAAACCATGCGCGCGGAGACCCAATCGCTGGTCGACGACATCCAGAAATCGCTCTCGCTGCTGCGGAGGCATCTTTGACTGGGATACCGCGAGCCGTCGCCTCGGTGAGCTGAACGGGAAGGCCGAAGACCCGAAGCTCTGGGACAACCCCGAAGCGGCGCAGAAGCTGATCCGCGAGCGCAACCGGCTCGACCATCTGGTCGGCGGCTACAAGCGCATCGAGCAGGACTATCGCGACGCGGTCGAACTGATCGAACTGGGCGAGGCGGAGGGCGACGACGGCGTCGTCACCGAAGCCGAGAGGACGCTGGAAAAGCTGCGCGCCGAAGCAGCCAAGCGCGAGCTCGAAAGCCTGCTGTCGGGCGAGGCCGACGCCAACGATTGCTACCTCGAAACCCATGCCGGCAGCGGCGGGACCGAGGCGCAGGACTGGGCCGAGATGCTGTTGCGCATGTATGTGCGCTGGGCCGAGGCGCACGGCTACAAGGTCGAATGGGTCGAGGAGAGCGCCGGCGAAGGCGCCGGCATCAAATCGGCGACGGTCAAGATCAGCGGCATCAACGCCTATGGCTGGCTCAAGACCGAGAGCGGCGTCCATCGCCTGGTGCGCATCTCGCCGTTCGATTCGGCGGCGCGCCGCCACACCAGCTTCGCCTCGGCGTGGATCTACCCGGTCATTGACGACAAGATCGAGATCGAGATCCTCGACAAGGATCTGCGGATCGACACCTACCGCGCCTCGGGCGCCGGCGGGCAGCACGTCAACAAGACCGACAGCGCGATCCGCATCACCCATCTGCCGACCAACATCGTCGTGCAGTGCCAGAGCGAGCGCTCGCAGCACCAGAACCGCGCCCAGGCCTTCGCCATGCTGCGCGCCCGGCTTTACGAAGCCGAATTGGCCAAGCGCGAAGCCGCGACCGACGCGATGAACGCGTCGAAGACCGATATCGGCTGGGGCCACCAGATCCGCTCCTACGTGCTGCAGCCCTACCAGATGGTCAAAGACCTGCGCACCGGCGTCGAAATCGGCAACGCCCCGGCGGTGCTCGACGGCGATATCGACCGCTTCTTATCGGCGGCCTTGGCCCAGCGCATCCAGGGCGCCGACATACTGGCGAAGGGGTAGTTTCATCGGACGCGATCAATGAGCAGTTGGGCTTCTGAGGCCTTTGGCGAAATAATCAATCACGGCCACTTCAGCATAACTGAGCCAGGCCCATTGCACGCACCTATACGGAGTTTCTCCGTTCGACGGGATGAAAAGCTCCACCTGATTTTGGAGACACATTGCGATACAGATGCCACATCAACTGCGATTGAGCATCCGGCCGGCACAGTTCGCATCAGCACCGATACTACGGTACTAACCAATATTGGAGGAATTGTAGCTCGCGCGGTGGGCGTAGAGGCTCTCAACGTATCGACATCTTTCAATCATCAGACTGGAGAACGTGGCCTGCGGGAATACGCTCGCGTATTACAACATATAGAAGCCATTATTCGTGACGACCTTGAGCCGAGATACACGATTGATTGGCTCGAAAATTTTGAGGCAAGGAGTTTTGTATGGCCGGAATTGGTAAGGAGAAAAAAAGATACTACTGAGACTCTAATTGTCGGTGATGATGGGATCACACTAACCAGTGATGACGAGGACCATTCATTTAGCCGGAACTGCGTCGGATTTTCGGTCTCTGGCGTTAAACTTTACGCCTGTGCCTCCTGGCAGGGTTCCTCAGGGAGAGGGATCAAGCCAGGGTGCATCATATATGTCGGAGCGCCCGACGACGACACTCGGCGAAAAATACGGACCGCCCTATCATTCTCCCTCGGCATCTATCTTGTTTACCTGGGGCACACCGTTTTTAGCGACGATTGGCATACTATTTACTTTAAATCAGTCAACGGATACAGTATCGGTCAACGGGCAGTGTTACACTTGACATAGATGACACTATTTGTTGGGGTTTCCCCGATCCTGAGATTTTGGATAATACCTTCGGACATAGGCGTCGGCTGACAATGAAGTATCGATAAGGCGAGAGTAAATCTCTATGCCCTCCGTTGGTGGGTCATCGCCGATTAGATAGGCGTTCCACCACGGCATCGCTTCGATTTGGAAATTGGCACCTTTATCTTTTGCGCAATAGATCGCCGCATTTTGCTCCGCCAACTGGATCGCGTCGTCAAAATCAGCTGCTTCTATTAAAACGATTCGTTCTTCGATATTGATCGTTTCGCGCGTTTTCTTCCGATACCAACGAAATAGCCCTTTGACCGCAAACCATCGTTTCCTTGGCTCGGGCGCTTGTGTCATTGGCGTTAAGGCTCAGCCTTTTTGGTCGCGCTTCGGCTTCTCCGGCGGCTTCGACGCCACACGGTCTAGTACTCGGTCAAATGCCTCGCCCGGCTGATCGGCTCCGGCCTCGCGCGCGGTCTGTTGGAACCGCTTGAACTGCTCCGGATTGTCGGGTTTGGGTTTGCGGGCTGGCATCAGCGTCTCCAACTAATCAGACCCATCATATAGGAGCTTGCGATGGCGTCGCCATTGGCAGACAGCAGCCGACAGACCGGCGCTATAGAGATTACCGAGAAGATGATCGAGGCAGGCTGCCACGAGGCGCGCGAGCATTCCCTCGGAGAGCCTCTGGCTGCCTTGGTAGAGCGAGTTTACCTAGCCTGATCAATTCAGCGCGTGAATGCGGGTATCGCGTCCGGCGGCTCCCACTCGCGCATAGGGTGTACTGCGGGATGGCGCCGGTGGCGCGATTTCTTTGGGTTTGAGGTTGCAGGGATTTGGTTTTCGCGGGGG
>DASRLO010000034.1:0-29861 GCA_035648415.1 Allostellaceae bacterium | reverse complement strand
AGCCGGCGCCTGGCCAAGGACTTCGAAGCAACCACCCAGAGCGCCACCGCCTGGCTCCTCCTCGCCAATCTACGGCTCCTCTCCCGCCGTCTCGCAAAAGATTGAGCGCAAATGAACCATTTCGAGTCAGACTCTGAGGAGCGCCGCTAGGCGCGTCTCGAAGGATGCACCGTCTTTTGTGCAAGACCGTTCGACTGATCTGCGCTCGGCTCTGCGCCGCTCTCGTCATTTGCGCGGCGGCCGCTGCCGCCGCCGATGGCTGCGACCTCGCGAGCGCGCCGAGCAGCCGCTGGGCGATCGAGAACGACCACGGCGTCCGCTGGCTCAAGACGCCGTGTGGCGAGCGCTTCTACAGCCTCGGCGTCAACACGCTCGACGGCGGCTACGACTGGCGCGAGAAGGACAACAAGACTTGGTATAGCTGGAGGGCGTTCGACCCGACGATCGACAGCTGGGTCGGCCGGACGCAGCAGCGCCTCGCCCAGTGGGGGTTCAACACCGCCGGCGGCTGGTCGCTGACGCCGGACAGACTGCACCTGCCGATGATCGTCAACCTGGAGCTTGGCCGGCGCGCCAAGTTCCACTGGTTCGACCCGTTCGACCCGGCGACCGGCGAGCGGATGATGGCGCTGGCCCGCGAACTCGTCGCGCCCTACAAGGATTCGCCGTACCGGATCGGCTATTTCTCCGACAACGAGGTCGGCTGGTGGGCCGGCGCGCTATTCCTGTTCTACTCGGCGAAGCCGGCCGACAATTTCACCAAGCAGCGCTGGGTCGAAATGCTGCGCCGCGACTATGGCGGCGATTGGGGACGCTTCACGCAGGATTTCATCCCGCCGGGCGGGGTCGCCTCCTGGGACGCGTTGCTGAAGAGCATGGGCTTCACGCATATGCGGCCGGACGGGAACGGCATCGCCGTGGTGCGCGAGTGGACCGGGATCGTCTCCGAGCACTATTACGCGCTCGCCGAGAAGGCGATCCACGCCGCCGACCCGGACGCGCTCTATTTCGGCGACCGCTTGCCGATCTATTACGACCCAGCCGCGGTCAAGGCGATGGGCCGCCACGTCGACGCGATCGCCACCAACTACAACCCCGATGCCAGCGACGGCTGGATCGCGCATTATTTCTGGGACGGGCTGGAGAAATTGTCGGGCGGCAAGCCGGTGCTGGTGGCGGAATGGTTTTTCGCCGCCAACCAGAACCGCACCGGCAACAAGAACAACGGCCATCTGATGACGGTCGAGACCCAGGACGAGCGCGCCCGCGGCGCCGCCGCGACGGCCGAGAACTTCGCGGCGATCCCCGAGCTGATCGGCACCCACTGGTTCCAGTATTACGACCACCCCAAAGGCGGCCGGCCGGACGGCGAGGACTATGATTTCGGCCTCGTCGACATCAACGACCGCCCCTACGAGCGGCTGACTGGGGCGCTCGCGGAGGCCAACCGGCGCGCGCCGCAAATCCACGCGGCCGCGCCGGCCGCGCCGCCGGCGATGCGCGATTTCACGCTGCCGCAGGCCGCGATCTCGCTCGCCGACCATTCGATCGCCGACTGGCCGAAGCCGGCGAGCCTCTTGCCGCCGCTGAAACCGTCGCCGGGCGCGGTCGATTTCGGCGAAATCTACCTGTCCTGGAGCGACCAGGGGCTCAACCTGGCGACGGCCGGCCAGGATTATTTCGATGTCGACCTGATGTCGTACGAGAACGCGTTCCCGCTCGGCGAATCCTACCGCGTCGAGATCGGCGTCGACGCCGGAGCCGGAGCCAAGCGGGTGACCCTGTTCTTCATCCCGCCGCGCACCCGGGTCAAGGATTACCTGGAGATGAAGTGGACGGTCTGCGCCGGCGACGCCGACGCCACGATCCGCGACGGCTGCAAGCCGCCGGGAGCCACCGAGGCGGTGTATTTCGGCGCCGACCAGCCGCGCGTCACCGCCGAGATGACAATCCCCTGGTCTTATCTGGGCGTTGCCCCGCCGGTCGCCGGCGCCAGCCTGCGCGCCGAGGTCGCGATGACCAGCTGGCACAACGAGCGCTGGATGTCGCTCTCCGGCCAGCCGCCCGAGAAGGCGATGGCCGAGCCGGGGTCATGGCACGTCTTCAAGCTCGGCGACGGCGCCGCCGGACCGAATACCGGCGGCATCAAGCCGGCGGCTGGATCGGGAAAAGCCGGCTGACGCTCATCGTCATCGCGAGCGCAGCGCAGCGATGACGTGCAGTGGGAGATTCCTCCGCACGAGATTGCCGCGTCGCTCTTTGGGCTCCTCGCAATGACAAGGCGCTTAATACGCGTGCTCGGTATAGAGCGGGGCAAGGTCGCCGTTCCAACGCGTCGTGAAGTCTTCGAGCAGCTCGGCGGCCGGGGTGCGGCCCGAGCCGGCGATCGAGAACAGCGCGTCGAGGAAGTGGGTTTCGTCCTCGCCGGCGTGGTCGCGGCGGGCGCGGCGGTGCAGCCCTTCGCGCGCGAAGTCGAGGACTTCGAGGGCGACGTCGCGCAAGGTGCGGCTGCGGATGCGCGTGTCGAGACCCAATCTCGGCACCTCGGCGCGCATCGCGTCGCGCTCGGCCTCGGTCCAATCGGCGACGAGGTCGTGCGCCGCGTCGAGCGCGGCGGCGTCGTAGAACAGCCCGACCCACAGCGCCGGCAGAGCGCAGAGCCGCCGCCACGGCCCGCCGTCGGCGCCCCGCATCTCGAGGAAGCTCTTGAGCCGAACCTCGGGGAACGCGGTCGTCGAATGGTCGATCCAGTCGCTCATGCCGGGGAGTTCGCCCGGCAAGGCCGGCAGCTTGCCGGCGATGAAGTCGCGGAACGACTGGCCGCTCGCGTCGATGTACTTGCCGTCGCGGTAGACGAAGTACATCGGCACGTCGAGCATATAGTCGACATAGCGCTCGAACCCGAATCCGTCCTCGAAGACGAACGGCAGGGTGCCGCAGCGGTCGGGGTCGGTATCGGTCCAGATGTGGCTGCGGTAGCTCTGGAAGCCGTTGGGTTTGCCTTCGAGGAACGGCGAATTGGCGAAGAGCGCCACCGCCATCGGCTGCAAGGCCAGCGACATGCGGAACTTCCTCACCATGTCGGCTTCGGATTGGTAGTCGAGATTGGCCTGCACGGTGCAGGTCCGCAGCATCATGTCGAGGCCGAGCAAACCCTTTTTCGGCATGTAGTCGCGCATTATCCGGTAGCGCCCCTTGGGCATCCAGCCGACATCCTCACGCCGCGATTTGGGATCGAAGCCGAGGCCGAGCATGCCGAGGCCCAGCTCGTCGCAGACCTCGCGCACCTGGCGCAGATGCTCGTGCACCTCGTCGCAGGTCTGGTGGACGGTTTCGAGCGGCGCGCCCGACAGCTCGAATTGGCCGCCCGGTTCGAGGGTGATCGAACATCGCGCGTCGTTTTCGAGGGCGATGATGTTGCCGGCCTCGATCACCGGCTTCCAGCCGAACCGCGTCATGCCCTGGAGGAGGGCGCCGATGCCGTCCGAACCCTCATAGGGGACGCGGGAGAGGTCGCTGCGGCGGAACACGAACTTTTCGTGCTCGGTGCCGACGCGCCACGCCGCGGGCGGCTTGTTGCCGGCCTCGTGGTATTCGACGAGCTGCCGCTTGTCGGTGATCGGCGGTCCGGGCGATTTCGGCGGGACGGACATGCGGCGAGCCTTCTCCAAGATGCGTGACAATAGATCGGCCGCGTGCGGCCGGAGACAACCCCACGAGGTCGTCAACGGCGGCGCTGGTGGCGCCAATCTCCGGCGATCGCCTGAAACGCCGCCAAGGCCGCGAGCGCGGCCGTCTCGGCACGCAGCACCCGGGGCCCAAGCCCGGCGCGCGTAACAAAAGGGAGATCGGCCAGAGCGTCAAGTTCCGTTTGGGTGAAGCCGCCTTCGGGTCCGACAAGGACCGCAGCCGGCGCATCCCCCGGCAGACCGGCCAGCGCCTCGGCGATCGGGGCGCCGGCGCCGGTTTCGTCGCAGAGGATCAGGCGGCGCTCGGCGGGCCATGCGGCGAGCACGGCAGAGAGCCGCACCGGCGGCCGGAGTTCGGGGATCGACAGCCGCTCGCTCTGCTCGGCGGCGGCGACGGCATGAGCGAGAAGCCGCTCGCGGTTGAGCCGCTCGGGTTGGGTGCGCTCGGTGAACACCGGCACAAACGCGGCGACGCCGAGCTCGGTCGCCTTCTCGACCAGCCAATCGAGCCGCAGCCGCTTGACCGCCGCGAACAGCAGCCATAGATCGGGCCCCGCTTCGGGCGCTCGCAACAGGCGTTCAACCGCGAGCGAGCCGTGGTTGCGGCCCAGTTCGGCGAGCCGGCACAGGAACTCGCCGTCGCGCGCGTTGAACCCCGCCACCGCCGCTCCGGTGGTCAGCCGCAGCACATGACGCAAACGATGGGTTTGCGCCGCGTCGATCTCAACCACGCCGTCCTTGGCGAGCGCGGCCGGAAGGTAGAGGCGCGTTGCGACCCGCTCCAGGAAACCCGTCATTGCGTGGAGCCAAAGGCGATGAAAAAATCTCGATGAGAGTGCGCACTTGGCACGCGATTGCTTCGCTGCGCTCGCAATGACGCCTCCGTCGGCTTGAGAACCAGTCGCCGCAGGCCCAAGATTAGCCGATGAGCGACCTGTCCGGGAAAGCGGACCTCAACCCCCACCCCGGCCCGACCCCGCTTGCGGGGGAGGGAGCGCGTCTGCGCAGTGGCGAGCGGCGACTCCTTTCCCCGCAAGCGGGGAAAGGTCGGGATGGGGGTTTAGCCGACCCCACCGACATCCACATCGGCGATTGGGTTGATCGTTGGCTGCCGCGCTGGGCCGAGCCCTATGCGAGGCTGGCGCGGCTCGACCGGCCGATCGGCACCTGGCTGCTGCTGTTCCCCGGCTGGTGGGGGATCGCGCTCGCCGGGCCGCGCTGGCCCGACCCGGTGTTGCTTCTGCTGTTCGCCATCGGTGCGGCGGCGATGCGCGGCGCCGGCTGCACGCTCAACGACATCGCCGACCGCGACTATGACGGTCAGGTCGCGCGCACCCGCCTGCGGCCGATCCCCAGCGGCCGGGTGTCGGTCGGGCAAGCAATCGCGTTCATGGCGGCGCAGCTGGCGCTCGGCGCGGCGATCCTGTTGAGTCTCAATTGGGTGAGCATCGCGCTCGGCGTCGCGGTCCTCGGGCTGATCGGCACCTACCCCTACATGAAGCGGATCACCTATTGGCCGCAGCTTTTCCTCGGCCTCAACTTCAACTGGGGCGCCCTCATCGGCTGGGCCGCGGTGACCGGCAGTCTTGCCTGGCCGCCGGTGCTGCTCTATCTCGGCGGCGTCTGCTGGACGCTCGGCTACGACACGATCTACGCGCACCAGGACAAGGAGGATGACGCGCGGATCGGCGTCAAATCCTCGGCGCTGGCGCTTGGCGACAGGACACGGCCATTCCTCTTCCTGTTCTACGGCGCCGCCGTGCTGCTGTGGGCCATGGCGGGGTTCGCCGATAGGCTGAATTGGGCGTTTTTCATCGGCCTCGCCCTCGCCGCCGGACAGCTTTGCTGGCAGGGCGCCCGCGTCGCCATCGACGACCCGCTCGATTGCCTCGGGAAATTCCGCTCGAACCGGCTCGCCGGTTGGCTCGTGCTCGCCGGCATCGTCGCCGGCCACGCCTTGTGACCGTGGACCCGGCGGCGTTCGTGCGCGGCAACACGGCGATCGGCGCGCCGCCGCTGGTTCCGGAAATCCGCCTCCATCTCGCCACCGAGGTGACGCCGATCTGGCAGGCGACCGAAGAAAGCCTCGCCCGCGGCCCGACGCCGCCGCCGTTCTGGGCTTTCGCCTGGGCCGGCGGCCAGGCGCTCGCGCGCTATCTGCTCGACAATCCCGAGAGCGTCGCCGGCCGCGAGGTGCTCGACCTCTGTTCCGGCTCGGGGATCGTCGCGATCGCCGCGGCGAAAGCCGGCGCGGCGCGCGTCGTCGCCGCCGACATCGATCCTTTCGCCGCCGCCGCGATCGCCCTCAACGCGCCGCTCAACGATGTCGCGGTCGCGATCGAAACCCGCGACCTGCTCGACCGCGCCGCCGCCGGTTGGGGCGTCGTGCTGGCAGGCGACGTCTGCTATGAGGAACCGATGGCGTCGCGGGTGATCGCGCTGCTGCGCCGGACGGCGGCACGCGGCCGGCTGGCGCTGCTCGGCGATCCGGGCCGGGCCTACCTGCCGCGGGAGGGCTTGGTCGAGCGCGCGCGCTATATCGTGCCGGTGAGCCGCGAGCTGGAGGACCGCGAGGCGCGCGAGGGGATGGTGTGGGAGGTTGAGCCGGCGTGACCGCAAAGGACCGCAGAACCACCGTCGTCGCCGCGCTCGGCACGACCCAGACCCTCGCCTGGGCATCGAGCTATTACCTGCCGGCGATCCTCGGCGCGCCGATCGCCAAGGCGCTCGGCCTCTCGCCGAGCATCTTCTTCGGCATCTTCTCGATTGCGCTCCTGATGTCGGCGGCGCTGGGGCCGGCGGTCGGCCGCGTGATCGACAAGCACGGCGGGCGCGGCGTGCTGGTCGCCTCGAACCTGGTGCTGGCACTGGGCTTGGCGCTGCTGGCGCGGGCCGACGGCGTCGCCGGACTCGTTATCGCCTGGGTTCCGATCGGCGCCGGAATCACCATGGGCCTCTACGACCCGGCCTTCGCCACCCTCACCCGGCTCTACGGCCACGCGGCGCGCAACCCGATCACCGGGATCACCCTCATCGCCGGCTTCGCCAGCACGATCGGCTGGCCGCTTAGCGCCTTCATGCTGCACCAATACGGTTGGCGCGAGGCCTGCCTGGTGTGGGCGGCGCTCAACCTCTTTGTCTGCGTGCCGGTCAACTGGCTGCTGATCCCCAAGGCGTCGGCCGAAATCCCGCGCCGGCAGGATGGCCACGACGATGTCGAGACCGAGCCGCCGCGCGGCGCGATGCCGGTGCTGGCGTTCTTCTTCTCGGCGGCATGGTTTGTTACCGGCGCGATGGCGGCGCACCTGCCGCGTCTGCTCGAAACCGCCGGCGCGACCTCGACCGAAGCCGTCGCCGCCGCAGCGCTGGTCGGGCCGGCCCAGGTCGCCGCACGGCTGGTCGAGTTCGGGCTGATGCGGCGGATGCACCCGCTGATCTCGGCGCGGATCGCGGCGGTGATGCACCCGCTGGCCGCGCTGGCCTTGGGGATGCTCGGCCCGTTCGGGATCGTCGCCTTCGCGCTGCTGCACGGCGCCGGCAACGGCATGATCACCATCGCCAAGGGCACCCTGCCGCTGGCGATCTTCGGCCCGCACGGGTTCGGGCTCAGGAGCGGCGTGTTGTCGGCGCCGGCGCGGATCACCCAGTCGGCCGCGCCGTTCCTGTTCGGATTGCTGCTCGACAGCGTTGGCGTCGGCGCCGTGACCCTGTCGGCCGGGCTGATGCTGGCCGCCTTCGCCTCGCTCTTCGCGCTGCGCTCGCGCAGGGCCGTGGCTGCGCCTATATAGCCGCATGCCTTACGCCAGCTTGCGCGACTTTATCGCCCGGCTCGAAACCGGCGGCCGGCTCGTCCGGGTGAGCGAGCCGGTGTCGCCGATGCTCGAAATGACCGAGATCCAGACACGGCTCTTGGCCGAAGGCGGGCCGGCGGTGCTGTTCGAAAATGTCGTCGGACCGCCAAATGGCAAAAACGGCGGCAAATACGCCATGCCGGTGCTGGTCAATCTGTTCGGCACCGTCGAGCGGGTCGCCTGGGGCATGGACCGCGAGCCGCATCAGCTGCGCGAGGTTGGCGAGACGCTGGCCTTCCTCAAGCAGCCCGAGCCGCCGGGCGGGTGGCGCGAGGCGCTGGAGATGCTGCCGCTGTTGAAGACCGCGATGGCGATGCGCCCGCGCACCCTGGGCGGCGCGCCGTGCCAGGAGATCGTGCTGACTGGCGGCGACATCGACCTGGGCAGACTGCCGATCCAGACCTGCTGGCCGGGCGAGCCGGCGCCGCTCGTCACCTGGCCGCTGATCGTGACCAAAGGCCCCGGCGCGCGGCGCGAGGACGGGTTCAACCTCGGCATCTACCGGCTGCAGGTGACCGGCCGCGACACGACGCTGATGCGCTGGCTGCGGCATCGCGGCGGCGCCCAGCACCACCAGCGCTGGGCCAAGGAAAAGACCGAGCCGCTGCCGGCGGCGGCGGTGATCGGGGCCGATCCGGGGACGATCCTCGCCGCGGTGACGCCGGTGCCGGACACCTTGTCGGAATACCAGTTCGCCGGCCTCCTGCGCGGCAAGCGGGTCGACCTCGTCGACTGCAAGACGGTGCCGCTAAAGGTGCCGGCCGAGGCCGAGATCGTGCTCGAAGGCCATGTCTCGCTCGATGAGTACGGCGACGAAGGCCCCTATGGCGACCACACCGGCTTCTACAACGCGGTCGAGCAGTTCCCGGTGTTCCGGATCAGCGCGATCACGATGCGGCGCGACCCGATCTACCTCTCGACCTTCACCGGCCGTCCGCCCGACGAGCCGTCCATCCTCGGCGAGGCGCTGAATGAAGTGTTCGTGCCGCTGCTCCAGCAGCAATTCCCCGATATCGTCGATTTCTGGCTGCCGCCCGAGGGCTGCTCGTACCGCATCGCCGTGGTCTCGATCCGCAAGACCTATCCCGGCCAGGCGAAGCGGATAATGTTCGGCATCTGGTCGTTCCTGCGACAATTCATGTACACCAAGTTCGTCATCGTCGTGGACGAGGACATCGCGGTGCGCGACTGGAAGGATGTGATGTGGGCGATCTCGACCCGCATGGACCCGGTGCGCGACGTGACCCTGGTGGAGAACACGCCGATCGACTATCTCGACTTTGCCTCGCCCCACTCCGGGCTCGGCGGCAAGATCGGCCTCGACGCGACGACCAAGCTGCCGCCCGAGACGGCGCGGGTTTGGGGCACGCCGATCCGCATGGCTGACGCGGTGATCGAGGAAGTGACCCGGAAATGGCCGAGCTACGGCCTGCCGGGCAGCGGCAAGCCAATCTGGAAATGATGGTGTTCGCCCCCAAGGCAGCGAGGCGGCGAGAAGCAACGCTTTGACGCAGAGGGCGCGGAGGACACGCAAAGAACGCGGAGGAAGATTTGCGGGCGCGCAGCGCCCATATATTCCCGATGTTTCGTAGCGGAGGGAATTCCGGCGCCTCGCGCGATTGACGACACCTCCGCGTCCTCCGCGCGATCCTCCGCGGCCTTCGCGTCGAAAGATTTTCTCACGGCCTCATCGCCTCGTTGTGAATAAATGTTTGGAGTTCCGATGCCCGATACCGACGGACAAGAAATCATCAACCTGCTCAACGACCTCGTCGCCAAGGCGAAGAAGGCCGGGGCCGACGCGGCCGATGCGGTCGCGGTCGCCGGCACCTCGCTGGCGCACACCCGCCGGCTCGGCAAGACCGAAAAGCTTGAACGTTCGGAAAGCCAGGATCTCGGCCTGCGGGTCTTTGTCGGCAAGCAGCAGGCGATGGTGTCGTCGAGCGACCGTGCGCCGGCGACCCTCGACGCGCTCGTCGAACGCGCGGTGGCGATGGCGCGGGCGATCCCCGAGGACCCGTTTTGCGGCCTCGCCGATCCGGCCGAGATCACCCGGACATTGCCGGCGCTCGACATGCTCGACCCCGAGGAGCCGTCGGCCGAAACGCTGATCGAGCGCGCTCGCGCCGCCGAGGAGGCCGCGCTCGCGGTCCCAGGCATCACCAATTCCGAGGGCGCCGACGCCGGCTGGGGCCGCTCGCGCGTCGCGCTCGTCGCCTCCAACGGGTTCGCCGGCTCCTATGCCGGGTCGCACCACGGGGTCAGCGCCTCGGTCATCGCCGGTTCGGGCACCGGCATGGAGCGCGACTACGATTTCGCCAGCGCGGTCTATGGCGCGGATTTGCGTCGGCCAGAGGAGATCGGCCGCGAAGCCGGCGAGCGCGCGATCAAGCGCCTCGGCGCGCGCAAGATGCCGACCGGCAAGGTGACGGTGATCTTCGACCCGCGCGTGGCGCGCAGCTTCATCTCGCATCTTTTGGGTTCGATCTCGGGCCCGTCGATCGCGCGCGGCACCAGCTTTTTGAAAGACAGGCTCGGCCAGCGCATCTTTCCCGACGCCATCACCATCACCGAGGACCCGCACCGCCAGCGCGGCCTGCGCTCGCGGCCCTGCGACGGCGAGGGCATGGCCAATCAGCGCCGGGCGCTGATCGACCAGGGCGTGCTGACGACGTGGCTGCTCGATTTGCGCTCGGCCCGTCAGCTGGGAATGAAATCGACCGGCCACGCCGCCCGCGGCACCGCCTCACCGCCTTCGCCGGCCGCGACCAATGTCTGGATCGAGCCTGGCGCGCAAACCCCGCAAGAGCTTTATGCCGACGTCAAGAGCGGCTTCTACGTCACCGAGTTGATGGGGATGGGGGTCAACGGCGTCACCGGCGATTACAGCCGGGGCGCCGCCGGGTTCTGGATCGAGAACGGCGCCCTCGCCTTCCCGGTCAGCGAGCTGACCGTGGCCGGCAATTTGAAGGACATGTTCGCGCGCATGGTCGCGGCCAACGACCTAGAATTCCGCACCGGCGCCGACTCGCCGACGCTGCGCATCGACGACCTTACCGTGGCGGGCGCCTAGCGGGTGGCGGACAATTTCCCTTGCCCCTACCTTCATGTGCTGGTTGAACTCGGCGACGAGCGGGAACGGCATATTGCCGAGCGCCATCCGGACCTGCATCCGCGGCATCGCGACCGGATCGCCGCTACGCTTGCCGATCCCGACCAAGTGCGGCGCAGCTGTCGGTTCGGCGAGGCAAGGTGGTTTCTCAATGGCATCCTGACTTGAAAGACGGCAAGCACATCGTCGTCGTGGTAATCAGCGAGGCGGTGCCTTCTCGATACTGGATCATTACGGCCTACATAACGCGAGCACTCGCCGAAGGAGTGATCGAATGGGCGCGAAGTTGAGTTTCAAATACGATCGCGCGGCGGATATCCTGCATATCGACAAATGTCCCCCTTACGAAGAACAGGAATCCGAGGAGCTCGGCGACGAGGTCATCGCCCGGCTCAATCCGAAAACGGGCGAGGTGGAGAACCTAGAGGTGTTGTTCTTTTCGACGAGGTTGCTGCGCAATGATCTGTTCGAACTGCCGTTGACGGCCGAACTGCATATTGCACCTCAGTCGTAGTCTCATCCGAGACAGAGCTTGCTGGCTTGACGAATCCGTGGCGAACGCCGTAGCCGCCTCGGAACGCTACGTCGTCGCCGGGGATGCCACGACGCCGCGATATCGCATAAACTGCGGGGAGCGGCGTTGACGGCGCTCTGGCAGGCGGGCCAGAGCCGTCGAACGAGAGGCCGGCCTTCGACCTATTGAGGGCCTCAACAAGGGCGGCCAGAGATTTATGCGGGGCAAACCGGTTACCGTGGACGGCGGCGCGCCGACGATCGCGCTGGTGCGGCGGCTGACGAAAGACTTCATCCGGCCGCGCGCCGGGATGATCGCCCTCGCCTTTGTCTGCATGGGCGTCGGGGCGAGCAGCACGGCGCTGCGCGCCTGGCTGACGCAGCCGATGCTCGATCGCATCTTTGTCGGACACCAGGCGAATTTGCTGCTAGTGATCGCGGGGGCCGCGCTCGTCCTGGCGATCGTCAAGGGGCTTGCCGATTATGGCGATGCAGTCTTGATGGGCCGAGTCGGCCAGCGCGTCATCACCGATGTCCAGGGCGCGCTGTATGCCCGGCTGATTCGCGCCGACCTTGCCTATTTCAACGCCAATGCGAGCGGCACGCTGATCTCGCGCTTCACTAACGACGTGGCGCTGCTGCGCAACGCCGCCGCCAATGTACTGGCGGCGATCGGCAAGGACGCCGTCACCGTGCTGTTCCTGACGGCGCTGATGTTCTACCAGGACTGGGTGCTCGCCCTCGCCTCGTGCTTCGCCTTCCCGCTGGCGATCCGGCCGATCGTCGGCATCGGCCGGCGGATGCGGCGGGTCTCGGCCAACACCCAGTTCGAATTCGGCCAGCTGACGACGCTGTTGAGCCAGACCTTCCAGGGCGCCCGCCACGTCAAGGCCTACAGTATGGAAGGCTACGAGGAGGGCCGCGCCGCCGCCTTGTTCGAACGCATCTTTCGCCTCGTCGACCGCGCCAACCGCACCCGCTCGCGCGCCTCGCCGCTGATGGAGGCGCTGGGCGGCGCCGCGGTCGCGGTGGTGATCCTCTACGGCGGCTATCAGGTGATCAACGACGCGCGCACGCCGGGGGCGTTCTTTTCGTTCATCACCGCGCTGCTGCTCGCCTACCAGCCGCTCAAGAACCTCGCCAACCTCAACGCCTCGCTGCAGGAGGGGCTGGCCGCGGCGCAGCGCGTGTTCGAGGTGCTCGATACCGAGCCCGACATCCAGGACCGCCCCAGTGCGCGGCCGCTGCGCGTCGCCGGCGGCGAAATCCGCTTCGACGACGTGCGCTTCGGCTACCAGCCGCATGCCGTCGCGCTCGACGACATCTCGCTGACCGTGCCAGCCGGCAGCACCGTGGCGCTGGTCGGGCCCTCAGGCGCCGGCAAATCGACGGTGCTCAACCTGATCCCGCGCTTCTACGACGTGTCGGCCGGACGCATCGCGATCGACGGCCAGGATGTGCGCGGCGTGACCCTGACCTCGCTGCGCGCGGCTCTGGCGCTGGTGGCGCAGGAGGCGAGCCTCTTCGACGACACGGTGCGTGCCAACATCGCCTACGGCAGGCTGAGCGCATCCGGCGCCGAGATCGAGGCCGCCGCCGCGGCGGCGGGCGCCGACCGCTTTATCGCCGAGCTGCCGGAGGGCTACGACACGCTGGTCGGCGAGCACGGCATGCGGCTCTCGGGCGGGCAGCGCCAGCGCCTGGCGATCGCCCGCGCGATGTTGAAAGACGCGCCGATCCTGCTGCTCGACGAGGCGACGTCGGCGCTCGACAACGAGAGCGAGCGCCAGGTCCAGACAGCGCTGCGCCGGCTGATGCAGGGCCGCACGACGCTGGTCATCGCGCATCGGCTCTCGACCATTGTCGGCGCCGACCTCATTTGCGTGATGGAGCGCGGACGCATCGTCGAAAGCGGCAGGCACGCCCAGCTTCTGGCGCGCGCGGGGCTTTACGCGCGGCTCTACGAGACCGAGTTTGCGCCGGGTGAGGCGCCGGCGCTGGTCGCCGCCGCGGCGCCGCCGGCATGAACGCGCTGCGCCGGAAATT
Source organism: Allostellaceae bacterium (assembly GCA_035648415.1). Classification (GTDB taxonomy): domain Bacteria; phylum Pseudomonadota; class Alphaproteobacteria; order ATCC43930; family CGMCC-115725; genus DATARH01. The sequence continues at coordinate 16,650 of DASRLO010000034.1, read as the reverse complement.
GCGGCAATTCTTGCGCAGCGAGCGGCTGCGCCGGGTGCTGTGCTATTCGATCCACCTCTATATCCGCCTGGTCTATTGGAGCAACCGCTGGACCGTCGAGGGCGCCGAGCATCCGCGCCGGTTGCGCGCGGAAGGCCGCCCGTTCATCCTCGCCTTCTGGCACGGCCGGCTGCAGATGATCCCGATGGCCTGGCAACGCCTCGCGCCGATCCACATGCTGATTTCGCCGCACCGCGACGGCCGCATCATCGCCGACGCGGTGGCGCATTTCGGGGTGCAGTCGGTCGCCGGCTCGAGCCGGCGCGGCGGCAGCGCGGCGCTGCGGGCGATGGTGAAGGCGCTTGCCGCCGGCGATTGCGTCGGCATCACGCCGGACGGCCCGTCCGGCCCGGCGATGGTCGCCAGCGCCGGGATCGTCAACGTCGCGCGCCTCGGACGCGCGCCGATCGTGCCCATCGTGTTCGCGACGAGCCGGCGGTGGATGCTGCCGACCTGGGACCGGATGCACGCCGCGCTGCCCTTCGGCCGCGGCATCTTCATCTGGGGCGAGCCGATCGAGATCGAACCCGACCTCGACGAGGCCGGCGTCGAGCGGGCGCGGCAGTGTGTCGAAGCCCGCATGATCGAGATGGTCGCGCTCGCCGACAGCCGCGTCGGTCATGGGCCGGCCGCGCCCCTCCCCGCCGTCGATGGCGCACCCCAATTCGCGGCCGGGAAGCGCCGGTGATCCTGCCCGCGCTTTATCGCGGCCTTACCGCTGCGGCCGCGCCGTTCGTCGTGGTTTACCTGAAGGCGCGGCGGCGGCGCGGCAAGGAAGACGATTCGCGGTTCAGCGAGCGACTCGGCGTCGCGGGAAGGTGCCGACCGGACGGGCCGCTCATCTGGGTCCATGCCGCGAGCATCGGCGAGGCAACCTCGGTGCTGGCGCTGATCGAGCGGATGGTGGACGAGCGGCCGGGACTGCATATCCTGCTGACCACCGGCACGGTCGCCGCGGCGCGGCTGCTCGAGCCGCGGCTGCCGCGCGGCGCGCGGCACCAGTTCGTGCCGGCCGACCTGCCGAGCGCGGTGGCGCGGTTCCTCGACCATTGGCGGCCCGACCTCGCGCTCTGGGTCGAATCCGAGCTGTGGCCCAACCTGGTGCTGATGACGCAGCGGCGCAACATTCCGATGCTGCTGCTCAACGCCCGGCTGTCGGCGCGCTCGCATGCGCGGTGGCGGGCCTGGGCCGGGCTGGCGCGGCCGATGCTGGCGTCGTTTTCGCTGTGCCTGGCGCAGGATGCCGTGCAGGGCGCCCGGTTCCGCGACTTGGGCGCGACACGGGTGTCTAGCGTCGGCGACCTCAAAGCCGCCGCCAAGACGCTGCCCGCCGACGCCGCTGCGCTCGACGAGCTGCGCCGGCGGATCGCCGGCCGGCCGCGCTGGCTCGCCGCCAGCACCCATGAGGGCGAGGACGAGATCGCGATGGCGGTTCACCGTCGGCTCGCCGGCGGCCACCCCGGCCTGTTGACGATCATCGCGCCGCGGCACCCGGTGCGCGGCGACGACATCGCCGCGCTGGCCGAGAACCGGGGGCTGCGGATCGCGCGCCGCTCGCGGGGCCAGGCGATCGCCGGCGATACCGATATCTATCTCGCCGACACGTTCGGCGAGCTGGGCGTTTTCTACAGCCTCGCCGGCATCGCCTTTGTCGGCGGGTCGCTGGTCGACAAAGGCGGCCACAACCCGTTCGAGGCGGCGCGGCTCGACTGCGCTGTGCTGCTCGGGCCGCATACCGCCAATTGCACGGCGATGGCCGATGCGCTGACCGAAACCGGCGCCGCCGAGACCGTGGGTGACGCGGCGGAACTCGCGGAGGCGGTGGCGCGACTGCTCGACGACGCGGCATTGCGCGGCAAGCGCGCCCGATGCGCGGCGCGGATCGCCGCCGAGGGGTTGGGCACGCTCGATGCGGTGCTGGATCAGCTAGCGCCCTGGCTCGACCTGGTGGCGCCGCGAGCGCCGGCCGATGCGCACGCCTGATTTCTGGAGCGAGCCGCCCGGTTTGGTCGCGGGATTGCTCGCGCCCGTCGGCGCCGCGTTCGACGCCGCCGGAAGACTGCGCCGTGCCGTCGCGCGCCCGTATCGCGCCCCGGTGCCGGTCATCTGCGTCGGCAATCTTGTCGCGGGCGGCTCGGGCAAGACGCCGGTGGTGCTGTCGCTTGTCGCGATCCTCGCACGGCGGGGGATCGACGCGCATATCGTGACGCGCGGCTATGGCGGACGGCTGGGCGGGCCGGCGCGAGCCGATCCGGCAATCCACGATGCGGCAGCGGTCGGCGACGAGGCGCTGCTCGCCGCCGGCCGGGCGCGGTGCTGGGTGGCGCGCGACCGCGCCGCCGGCGTGCGCGCGGCGGTTGACGCGGGGGCGCAGGCGATCCTGCTCGACGACGGCTTTCAGAACCCGCATGTCGCGAAAGACCTGTCGCTGGTCGTGGTCGATGCCGCCTATGGCTTCGGCAATCGCCGGCTGATCCCGGCGGGGCCGTTGCGCGAGCGCATCCCGTCCGGGCTGGCCCGCGCCGACGCGATCGTGTTGATCGACGGCGGCGGCGGCATCGAGCCCAGCGCCGTGCCGCCCAGCGTCGTTCAGCTCTTGGGCCTCGCGCCAATCGACCGCCCGGTGCTGCGGGCCGCGCTGGAGCCGGTGGACGGCGAGCGCTTCGCCGGCCAGCCGGTGGTCGCCTTCGCCGGCATCGGTCGGCCGGAGAAATTTTTCGCCACGCTGCGCCGGCTCGGCGCCAAGCTCGCCGCGACACGGGCGTTTCCCGACCACCATTTCTTCCGCGCCGACGAACTTGCCGCCTTGCGCCGCGACGCGGAGCGCACGGGCGCGCCGCTGGTCACGACGGCCAAGGATTGGGTGCGGCTGCCGCCGAGTGAGCGCGCCGGCATCGCGGTGCTCGCGGTCGAGTTGCGCTGGCGCGACGAGAGCGCGCTCGACGCCCTGCTGGCGCCGCTCATTGACCGGATCGGCGATGGCGGACGCGCCGTCCGCGCCTGAGACCCCGCCGGAAGCGGTACCCTGGACCTACCGCGTCGAGGCCTGGGTCGCCGCGGTCGGGATCAGGATCCTCGGCATGCTGCCGGTCGACTGGTCGTCCGCGCTGGGCGGCGCGGTGGCGCGCCGAATCGGGCCGCGTCTCGGCATCGGCAAGCGCGCGCGGAGCAACCTCGAAACCGCGCTGCCCGAGCTCGGGGCCGCCCGGATCGATGCGATCCTGCGCGGCATGTGGGACAATCTCGGCCGGGTCGCCTTCGAATATCCGCATTTGCACCGAATCAAGGTGTTCGCCGGGGACGGCCGCGTCGAGGTGGCGGGCCTCGACAATCTGGAGCGCGCGCTCGCCGCGAAGCGGCAAGTCATCATGTTCTCGGGGCATCTCGGCAATTGGGAGATCGCCGCGCTCGCCGGCGGTCAATTCGGCCTCGACATCGCGCAGATCTACCGCGCCGCCAACAACCCGCTGGTCGACCGGATGCTGGCGCGGCTGCGCGGCGATTTGGGCGAGCTGATCCCGAAAGGCGCGGTAGCGTCGCGCCGCGCCGTCGCGGCGCTGCGGCGCGGCGGCCATCTGAGCCTGCTCGTCGACCAGAAATTGAACGACGGCATCGCGGTGCCGTTTTTCGGGCGCCAGGCGATGACCGCGCCGGCGCTGGCGGTGCTGGCGCTGCGCTTCGACTGCGACGTGCTGCCGGTGCGCGTCGAGCGCCTGCGCGGCGCGCGCTTCCAGCTCACCGTCTATCCGAAGCTGGAGCTGCCCGACAGCGGCGACCGCGAGGCCGGTACGCTGGCGCTGATGACGAACGTCAACCGGACGCTCGAAGCGTGGATCCGCGAGCGGCCCGAACAATGGTTCTGGCTGCACCGGCGCTGGCCGGATTGAGGAACGGAGAGGGTTACCGGATGCCGGTCACCTTGTGGGTCTGCAGGCTGAGCCGCCATTGCGGGTGATCGAGGCAGAAGCGGATCGCCAGCTCGGTGTTGCGGGCGCTCTCGGGCCCGTCCATCGGCTGCACCGAAAAGCGGCGGAAGGCGAGCTCAGCGAAGGCGAGCGGGTCCAGCCCCTGCTGCGGCACGACCACCTTCAGCTCGTCGCCGGCCGTGACGGCGAGCGCGTTATCGCCCTTCGGACTGACGCAGACCCAGTCGAGGTCGGGCGGTAGCGGGATTGTGCCATTGGTCTCGACCGCGATCTCGAAGCCGCGCCGGTGCAGCGCCTCGATCAGCGGCGAATCAAGCTGCAGCAGCGGCTCGCCGCCGGTGCAGACGACGAATTTCGCGCGCCGTCCGCCCGGCCACAGCGCGGCGATCTTATCGGCGAGCGCGTCGGCGTCGGCGTAGCGGCCGCCTTCGGTGCCGCCGGTGCCGACAAAGTCGGTGTCACAGAACGTGCAGGCCGCGGCGGCGCGGTCCTCCTCGCGGCCCGACCACAGATTGCAGCCGGCAAACCGGCAGAAGACGGCAGGGCGGCCGGTCAGCGCGCCCTCGCCCTGCAAGGTGTAGAAGATCTCCTTGACCGCGTAGCTCATCTGGCTTGCCGGGCAGTTGGATTGTTCACAATGCGCCCTTCGAGACGCGCCCCTCAGGCGCTCCTGATGAGCAGCCCGCGCGGCGGGCGTCTCGAAGGACGCACACGGCGCTGGTCCACCCTTACCTCCCAGCCGGCGCCGGCGGCAGCGAGGCCATGAACTTCACCAGATAGGGCTTCCACACCGCCGCGTAATAATGGGTGAAATGGCCGTGCGTGTCCTTGCCGTACGGGGTCAGCACGTAGGTGCCGTGGGCGATCTTCTTCATCGCCCGCTCCACTGTGCCGAGCGTTGGCGGATCGGCGAAATCCTCGACATTGTTGATCAGCAGCACATGGGCCTTGATCTTCGGCAAATCGGCTTCCGGGCTGTAGTCGTAGATCGACTCGAGCTCGTAGAGCGTGTTGTTGGCGTCGCCCTTTTGGATCTGCGCTAGGCGCTTGTCGTAGAGCGCCTTGGCCGCCTCCATGGTCGGCGCCTCTTCCTGGATGCGCACCGGGCTTTCGGTCAAATCGTTGCCCGCCGCCGCATATTCGTAGTGGCTCGGGTTCTTGTCGTAATTGCCGTTGTTCCAGTCGGGGTCGTGGCGGATCGCCTCGGCCGCGCCGTGGCGCAGCATGTAGTTGCGGCCGCTGATCTCGACCGGCTGGCACGACATGCCGACGGTGCCGTCCATCAGGTCGGGATACATCTCGGCCCACAGAAATTGCTGCATGCAGCCGAGCGAGCTGCCGATGACGAGGCGCAGATGCGCGACCTTGAGCCCGTCCGTCACCAGCCGGTGCGTCGCATCGACCATGTCGTGGTAGCGATAATGCGGGAAATTGCCCTTGAGCCCGTCCGACGGCTTCGACGACCCGCCGCGGCCGGGCGCGTCCGGCATGATGATGTAATACTTGGCCGGGTCGAGCGGCTGCCCGGCCTTGAACAACTCGTCGGCCAAGCTCGGCCGGAACCAGTTGGCGCCGGTGCCGGTGTTGCCCTGCAGCAGCAGCACGCCGTTGACGATCTCGCCGCCGGCGTTCTTCTTGGCGGTGCCGATCGTCCGGTAATGCAGCTTCAGCTCGGGCAGGCTCTCGCCGCTGACGAATTTGTAGTCCTTGACGACGTAATCGCCCTCGCGATAGCCGGGCCAGTCGGTGTTGACCTCGGCGGCGAGCGCTGGCGCCGCGAAGGCTACCCACACAACAGCCAACAATACGCGGATCGACATCGCGAGCGTTCCTTTCCCTAAACCCGGGCGTAGCGTCAAAGAGTCACAATAAGGCAGCGAGGCAGTGAGATTGCCGTCACTCAGAATCTCACCGCCTCACTGTCTCATTGTGAAAATCAAAGCGGCTTCGCCGCGCGTTCACTCCGCCGCCTCGGCCCTGGCCGGCCCCAGCGTCGCCATGAACTCGATCAAATACGGCTTCCACAATGTCGCGTAGAAATGGCTGAAATGCCCGTGCGTGTCGGGGCCGGCCGGGATCAGCACGTAGCGGCCGTGCTTCACCCGCTGCATCGCGCGCTCGACGGTGCCGAGCTCGGGCGGGTTGGCGTGGTCCTCGGCATCGTTGATCAGCAGCACCCGGGCGGCGATCTTGTCGAGGCCGGGCTCCGGGTCGTAATCCCGGATCGCCTCGATCGCCCAGAGCTGGTTGTTGGCGTCGCCCTTGGCGGCCTCGGCGAGCCGGCGCTCGTAGAGCGCGTCGGCGGCGGCAAGGGTCGGCGCCATCTCCTGGATGCGGGTCGGGCTCTCGACCCCGAAATTCCCGGCCGCGCTGTAGATGTAGTGGCGCGGATTGGTGTCGTAGAAGCCGCCCTTCCAGTCGGGATCGTTGCGGATCGCCTCGGCGGCGGCGCGGCGGCCGAGCCAGTTGCGGCCGCTGATCTGCACCGGCTGGCACGAGATCGGCACCACCCCATCCATCAGATCGGGGTACATCTCTGCCCACATCCAGGCGTGCATCCCGCCCATCGAGCTGCCGATCACCAGGCGCAAATGGCTGACGCCGAGCCCCTCGGTAATGAGGCGATAACCGCTGTCGACCATGTCGCGGTAGCGGTAATGCGGGAAGTTGCCCATGAGCCCGTCCGACGGCTTCGCCGACCCGCCGCGCCCCAGCGCGTCCTGCATGATGATGAAATAGTCGCGCGCGTCGAGCGGCTGGCCCGGCCCGAACAGCTCGTCGGCGAGGCTCGGGCGCAGCCAGTTCTCGCCGGTCCCGGTATTGCCCTGCAGCAGCAGCACGCCGTTGACGATCTTGCCCGCCGCATCGCGCCGCGGCACGCCCATCGTGCGGTAATGCAGCTTCAGCTCGGGCAAGACCTCGCCGCTGGCGAAGCGGTAATCCTTGAGGATGAAATCGGCTTCCCGGTAGTTCGGCCATTTTGCGGCGGTCATCGGCGGTTCTCCCATTTGATGTTCGTCACCCCCACGCAAGCGGTGGCCCAGGGGCGCCCATTCCGTCGCCAGTCCTGGATTCCCGCCTGCGCGGGAATGACGATAACAGCGGTCACGCCATGATCGGAGCGGCGCCTTCGAGCGTGGTGCGGTGCATGAGGCGGGTGTGGCGCGCCTCGTCGAACGGGGTCGCGCAGTGCTGGGTGCAGCGGTTGTCCCACAGCACCGCGTCGCCGTCGCGCCAGCAATGGCGATAGACGAAGCGCTCCTGCCGCGCGAATTCCTGGAGATATTGGACGAGCGCGCGGCCCTCCTCGGCCGGCATCCCCTCGATGTCGCAGGCCCAGCGGCCGACATAGAGCGAGACCCGCCCGCTGCGGTCGTGCCGCCGGGCGAGCGGGTGGAACACATCCGGCCGCGCCGCCAGCTCCTCGGCCGTATAGGGCCGCATGTCGGGATAGTTGACGCGGTGCATCTCGGCCCGGCTGAAGCGCGCCCGTTTGCCGGCGATCTTCGCGCGGACATCGTCGGGCAGCGCCGCATAGGCCGCGACCATGTCGGCGAAGAGCGTGTCGCCGCCTTCCGGCGGCACCATTCGCGCGTAAAGAAACGAGCCGGCGTTGGGGATTGTCTTGTCCTCGCCATCGGTGTGGAACCCCATGCCGGCCCCGCGCAAGCCCAGCGGCTTGCCGTTTTCCTCGGCATTGCCGACGACCCAAACCTCGGGGTGGTCGGGGAGGTTGAAGTCGCCCGGCGCCATGATGTGCGGCTGCCCCAGCCGCCGGGTGAACGCGACGTGGTCCTCGGGCCTCATGGCGAGGTCGCGGAACACCAGGATCCCGTGGCGGAACCACGCCGCCTCGATTGCGGCGAGGGCCGCGTCGTCGACCCGGAGGTCCGCCGGAGCGCCGATCACCTCGGCGGCAAACTCGCCCTGCAACGGCCGAAATTCCAGAGGCATCGTTCGTCTTTCCAGGCTTTGGCGATATCTTATCGCCATGCGGGACCCCGGTCTCGCGGTCAATTGGGAGTTTTTCGGATGAGGTTTGCCGCGCGTGCCGCCGCCGTTCTGATCATCGCGCTCACCGGCGCCGCCCAGGCGCAGGTCAAATGCGGCCCGTTTACCCCGACCGCGCTCGATCCGCCCGCGCCACGCACCGAATCCTGGGCTATTCCGATTGTCGAGCAGGTCAACGCCGCGGTCAAAACCCAGCCCTACCGGGTGCTGTTCCTCGGCGATTCCCTTGTCCAGCGTTGGGATTTGGATTTGTGGGACGCCAAGCCGATATGGGACACCAACCTCGCACCGCGCGGCGTGCTCAGCGCCGGGGTCGCCGGCGACCGCACCGACCAATTGTTGTGGAGGCTCGACCACGGCACTCTCGCAGGGCCGGTGCCAGAGGTCGTCGTCGTTCTGATCGGCACTGACGATTTGCCAGCCGGCCGCACGCCCGAGGTCACGGCACAGGGAGTTCGCGCGGTGCTCATCCGCTTGCGGCAGAAGCTTCCGAACACCCGCATTTTGTTGTTGGGATTGTGGCCGCGCGGCGCCACCAAGGACGACCCAATGCGTGAGGGGGTTGGCGCTGTCAATCAGCTGATCCAGAGCTGCGCGGATGGCAAAATGATCGTCTACGCCGATATCGGTGGCGTGCTGCTCGACAGCAACGGGGTGCTCAGCACCAAGCTCTCCCCCGATCTGCTGCATTTCACGGGCGCCGGGTACAAGCTGCTCGCGGCAAAGCTCGATCCGCTCATCGACCAGCTCGAAAACGCCCGCTAAACGCCAACAACTTTCCAAGGCGCAGGCAGCCAGGGACAGCCGGTATGTTCGCGGATCACAAGTCGCGTCGCTACTTCTCTGCCACGATCATTGGAGCGGTTCTGGCCGCTTCCGTCTCAGCGCCGGTTCTCGCACTCAGTCAATCCGAGCCGGCTACTCAGGTGGGATGTGGCCCATTCACCGTCACCGCGCTCGATCCGCCAACGCCGCGGACGAATGGCTGGGCGATTGCGACTTTCAAGCACATCAACGCCGCGGTCAAAACCCAGCCCTATCGCGTGCTGTTCCTCGGCGATTCGATCACCGAGCGCTGGGATTTGCCGCGGTGGGACGCCAAGCCGGTGTGGGATACCAAGATAGCGCCGCGCGGCGTGCTCAATGCCGGCGTCGCCGGCGACCGCACCGAGCACCTGTTGTGGCGGCTCGACCACGGCAATCTCGGCGGCCCACCACCGAAGGTCGCGATTGTGCTGATCGGCACCAACGACCTGGCGCATGGCCGCCCGCCCGAGCTCGCGGCGGAAGGCGTCCGCGCGGTGCTGATCCGCCTGCGCCAGAAGCTCCCCGATACCCGCATCCTGTTGCTGGGGCTATGGCCCCGCGGCGCAACGAAGGACGATCCGCTGCGCCAGGAAGTCGGCACCGTAAATAATCTCATCAAAACCTGCGCCGACGGCTCGTCGATCGTCTACGCCGATATCGGCGGCGTGCTGCTCGACAAGAAGGGCGTGCTCAGCACCAAGCTGTCGCCCGACCTGCTGCATTTCACAGGAGCCGGCTACAAGCGTCTTGCCCCCAAGCTCGACCCGCTGATCGATCGTTTGTTAGGCGCTCCTTGAGCATTGCGCGCATTGATTTTTCAATACCCGATGGATTTTGGCGCCGCGTATCCCTATCGGCGGTTTCGTGGTGCACCCGCCGCTGTTGTTAGTTGTGCGCCAGAACGATATATTTCCAACAAAGGGAAGGAGCGTCGTATGAGCGCGCTGGTTTTGGCGAAGCGGCTAATTCTGGCAATGCTGTACGGCTTATTGTTTCCGACTTTGCTGGGCTCTGCGCAAGCCGAAGCCCCAAATGCAACCAATTGGCCGATTCCGCCCGTTGGCGAGAAGTGTGTATTACAGACTGTGCCGTTCAATGGCATACCTTATACGGTCACGAGAACCTTTACAGGATTGGTCGATGGAAAATATTGCTCCCAAGTTCAGTATCCTAAAAATGGAGTTTCGAGGACTTGCGTAAACTCGGATGGCAACCCCGTCGAAATAAATGGTTGGCAGCGTAGCCCACACAGCGGCTTCTTTTCATGGCCTTTTAAGGTATCTGGAGATAAGGGGGATCATTAGCGCTTCTGGCGACCCGGCCTGACGCTCACCGCATAAGCGAGGCGGATTTTTCTATTCAAGCGTACGGAAGGATGCACCCGGTCGGAGGTAGCGCGGATAAGCGAAGCGTCATCCGCCAGTTTTGCGCGGTCTCGGCGGAAGGCCCCCGGCTTCCGCCGGGGTTTTCCGCCCTACGCGATCGACGGTGCCGCCTGCCGCGAAATCTCGCCATAATGACGGGGCACCGAGGGGAGCCATCGCCGATGAAGCGCGTCCTGACCGGCCGGTTCATGCACGAGACCAATACCTTCTCAATCGTCAAGACCGACATGGCGCTGTGGCGCCGGCGCGACTTCCACACCGGGAACGAGATCCCCTCGGTCTTTCGCGGCACCCGCTCGGCGCTTGGCGCGACCTTCGAGGCGGCGGACAAATACGGCTGGACCCTGGTGCACCCGGTGTCGGCCAACGCCAACCCGTCCGGCACGGTTACCGACGACGCGTTCGAAACCATCGGCGGGATGATCCTTGGGGCCGCCGAGCGGCAGGGCCCGATCGACGGCGTGCTGTTCCACCTGCACGGCGCGATGGTCACCGAGAGCTACGAGGACGGCGAAGGCGAACTGCTGTCGCGCCTGCGCGCGGTGCTGGGTCCCGACGTGCCGATCGTCGCGACGCTCGACCTGCACGCCAACGTCACGCAGGCGATGGCCGACAATGCGAACGCGCTGATCGCGTTTCGCACCTACCCGCATATCGACATGTACGAGCGCGCCTGGCAGGGCGCCGAACTGTTGGAACAAGCGATGCGCGGCAAGATCAGCCCGCGCACCGTCATCGCCCGCCGCAGGATGATCCACGGCCTTGACTGGGGCCGCACCCAGAAAGGCCCGATGGCCGAGCTGATCCATCGCGGCGGGGCGTTGGAGAAATCCGGCGACGTGCTGGCGGTCAGCGTCTGCGCCGGGTTCGCGCTCGCCAATATCCGCGATGTCGGCCCGTCGGTGACGGTGACCTTCGATGAGATCGGTGGGGTCGGCACCGGGCCGCCGGCGCAGGAGATCGCCGAAGCCTTTATGGACCACGCCTGGGAGACGCGCGACTACAACTCGGTCCGCCTGCTGAGCGTCGCCGAAGCGGTTGCCCGCGCGCGCCAAGGCAAAAGCGGCGACAAACCGCTCGTCGTCGCCGACTACACCGACAACCCCGGCGGCGGCGGGTACGGCGATGCGACCGCGTTTCTGAAGGGTCTCGTCGAGGCGCAGATAGAGGGCGTCGCCTTCCACGCGATCTACGATTCCGAGGCCGTCGAGGCGGGAATGCGGGCCGGCATCGGCCCCGCGACCCTGACCCTCGGCGGCAAGACCGACCCCTCCCGCGGCGGCGGCCCGCTGACCCTCACCGGCGAGGTCACCTGCCTCACCAACGGCAGGTTCACCGCCTACGGCCCGATGGGCGGCGGCGTCGAGCGCAATTACGGGCCGTCGCTGGTGTTCCGGGTCGGCGGCATCGACATCGTCCTGATCTCGAATAACGGCCAGGCGACCGATCTCGGCCAGTTCACCTCGCTCGGCATCGACCCGGCCCGCTATCCGACCGTCGCGGTCAAGTCGATGCAGCATTTCCGCGCCGCGTTCGAGCCGATCGCGCGCGAGGTGATCCTGGTCGATACCGGCGCGCTCTGCGCGGACAACTACACGCCCGAACTCTACGACCGGGTGCCGCGTCCGGTGTGGCCGATCGACGACATGGCTTGAGAGACGAAGCGCCGCGCAACCCCATGGGGCCCGGCTGTCGCCGGGACGACGGCGCGGTTAATGCCGGAAATGCCGCACGCCGGTGAAGACCATCGCGATGCCGGCCTTGTCGGCGGCGGCGATCACTTCCCCGTCGCGGCGCGAGCCGCCGGGCTGGATCGCCGCGGTGATCCCGGCGGCGATGCCGGTTTCGAGCCCGTCGGCGAACGGGAAGAACGCGTCGGACGCCATCACCGCGCCCATCGCCGGAGATTCGGCGAGGCTCGCCGCCTTTTGCATGTCTGCGGCTTTGGCGACCGCGATCCTGGCGCTGTCGACCCGGCTCGGCTGGCCGGCGCCGATGCCGACCGTCGCGCCGCCCTTGGCGAAGACGATCGCGTTCGACTTGACGTGCTTGGCGACGATGTCGGCGAAAATCAGGTCGGCGATCTCGGCGGCGCTGGGGGCGCGCCGGGTGACGATCTTCAGATCGCCGGGCGTCGCGGCTAAATTGTCGCGGCCTTGCACGAGGATGCCGCCGGCGAGCGAGCGAAACATCATGCCGGGCGCCGCCGGGTCCGGCATGCCGCCGGCGACCAGCAAGCGCAGATTGCCTTTGCCGGCAAATACTGCCGCGGCGGCTTCGTCGATCTCCGGCGCGATGACCGCCTCGACAAAAATCCTGGCGATCGCTTCGGCGGAAGCGGCGTCGAGGCGCCGGTTGACCGCGACGATCCCGCCGAACGCGCTGACCCGGTCGCAAGCGAGCGCGCGCTCCCAGGCGGCGGCGAGGCTCGCGCCCTTGGCGACGCCGCACGGGTTGGCGTGCTTGACGACGACCACCGCCGGCTCGGCGAACTCGGCCGCCAGCTCGAAGGCGGCGTCGATGTCGGCGTAGTTGTTGTAGGACATCTCCTTGCCCTGCAGCAGCCGCGCGGTGGCGACGCCAAGCCGGCCGCCGTCGCCGCGATAGAAGGCGCCCGCCTGGTGCGGGTTCTCGCCGTAGCGCGTTACCTCGACCAAGCGGCCGGCGAGCGCGAGCCGCTCGGGGAATGCGGTCCCCTCCTCGCGCGCCATCCAGCCGGCGATCGCCGCGTCATACGATGCGGTCAGCGCGAACGCCTCGGCGGCGAGCCGGCGGCGCATCGCCTCGCCGACGGCGCCGTCCCGCGCCGCCAGCTCGGCGAGCACCGCGTCGTAGTCGCCGGGATCGGCGACTACCGCCACGAACTCGTGGTTCTTCGCCGCGGCGCGGATCAGCGCGACCCCGCCGATATCGATGTTCTCGACGCAGTCCGCGCGCCCGGCCCCCGACGCGAGCGTCGCGGCGAACGGGTAGAGGTTGCAGACCAGCAGGTCGATCTCGTCGATGCCGTGTTCGGCGAGCGCGGCGCGGTGGTCATCGCGATCGCGCCGCGCCAACAGCCCGCCATGGATCGCCGGGTGCAGCGTCTTGACCCTGCCGTCGAGCATTTCGGGAAATCGGGTGACGGTCGCGACCTCGGTCACGGCAAGCCTCGCATCCGCCAGCGTCTTCGCCGTGCCGCCGGTCGAGACCAGGGCGACGCCACGCGCCGCCAGCGCCCGGGCGAACGGCAGCAACCCGGCCTTGTCGCTCACCGAGAGCAGCGCCCGGCGCACCGGGCGCGGCGCGGTTGTCATGGGGTCACCTGCAACGGGACGCGCTCCCGGCGGTATAGGGCGGCGACCGGGTCGGCCGCAAGCTCATCGCGAGCCGCGGCCTAGCTCCACCAGAAGCGCACACACCGTCAGCGCGGCGACGCCGAGCGCGGCGAATCCCCATCCCATCGCGGCCGCGACAGCGCAAACGATCAGCACGATGTCAGCGGCGATGACGCGCAGCACCACCGCATCGTGGCCGAGCCCACGCTGCACCGCGCGCTGATAGAAATGCTCGCGATGCGCCTGCCAGACGCGCTCGCCGCGCAACATGCGGCGCAGCAGCGTCAGCGTCGCATCGGCGAGAAAATAGGCTGGCAGGATCAACGCCGCCTGCCAATGCCCGCGCAGCGCCAAAGTGTAGAGTTGGAAGCCCAGCACGTAGCCGAGCGGCACACTGCCGACATCGCCCATGAAGATGCGCGCCGGCGTCCAGTTCCACACCAGAAATCCGACCGATGCCGCCGTGATCGCCGCGGCCGGCATCGCAACCTCCAGATCACCGGCAACACCGACATAACGAGCCAAGGGCCGGCCTGCGTCAGCAACACCGACTAAAGCGACCAGCACGAGTCCGAGACCGATTGCCGTCGCCTCGCTGCCGGCGATGCCGTCGATGCCGTCCATGAAATTGAACAGATTGGCGAACCATACCCAGAGCAGGGCTGCGGCGATGGCATCGAGACTGGGTGACAGCCAGCCTTGGAAGATCGCACCGGGCGGCAAGACCCAGATGCCGGCGGCGACCGCGACGAATTGCGCGAGCAGTCGCAACCCCGGCGAGAGACCGCGCAAATCGTCAATCCAGGAGATTGCGGCCAAGCCGATCATCGCCGCGATGACCACCAGGCTTACCGATTGCAGGATTCCGACGGCGCAGAGGCCGATCCAGACGATGGCGATGGCGCCGATCAGCGCGATGCCGCCGCCGCGCGGCGTCGGCACGGCGTGAGAGGAGCGCTCGTTTGGCCGGTCGAGCACCGCCTCGCGGCGCAGCAGCGTCACCAGGGCCCGGGTCCCCGCGCAGGAAATCGCGAAGGCCGTCGCCGCGACAACGGCCAGGACCAAGGAAACGAGCACAAGCACGGGACAAGACCTAGAGGAAACCGCCTCCCCCGGGCGTGGCCCGGGGATCGAAGAATAATCCGTCGCTATTCGCGGAGGGCCGGGTCAGACCCGGAAGGGGAAAGCCTGATGGCAGGATCATAACTCACCCGCACGGCCCTCGCGCCGGATCGCCCAGCGCACCGAGGCGCCGTTCGGGCCGGTAACGCCGCTCAGCACCACTTGCTGCGTCTCCTTGAGCTCGCCCGAGCCGAGATAGATGCTTTCGGCCAGGCTCAACTCGGCCCCGCTCGCGCGCAGCCGCCAGGCGAGGCCGCTCGGCAGCCGCAACAACACGGCGGCGCCGTCCTGCACCAGCGCCGGCTCGACCGCAGGATGGAGGTGAAAACGCAGGGCGAAGGCGACGCCCGATCTCCCGGTCAGCTTGTCCTCGCCGCGCAGATCGTCGCCGTCGGCCGACAGATAGAGCTCGCGCGCGTAAGTAACCCCGAACCGCTGACGGTAGCCGTCATGGCTGACCGCGATCCATTGATGCCCGTCTTCCTCGGCCCGCTCGCAGCGGATCGTCGGCGGCGCGCGACCGAGGGTGCCGTCGTCGTTGATCTCGACCGCATTGGTGTCGGCGACAACCAGCACCGAATGCGCGGCAGTCGAGCGCGCGACCTGCCGCCAGACCCGCTGAGTCCCGCGATAGCCGCCGCAATTGACGATGATGCGCTCGCGACCTTGGCTCATCTCGAACGACAGCGGGCCGGCATGCGCGGTCTCGTCGAAACCCGGAGGGGGAGGCTTGCCGATGTCGACCAGCACGAGGCTGTGCCCGGCCTGCATCCGCTGGAATCCGCTGTGCGGCGTCTGGGCAGGCGCCCTCCCCTTGGTCTCCGAACGCGTCAGCACCAGGTCGACCAGGATACCGTCCTCCTCGACTGAATTGTTGAACAGCGCCAATTTGCGGTCGCCGTGGCGGAAGAACCGCACCATCGGCGCCATCCGGTCGATCGCATCCTGCAGCGCGCCCGGAACCTCGATGTGACCGGCGCGCAGCGCCGCTCGAGTATCGACGAGGTCGCGCAGCACATCGAGCTGTACCGAGGGGTCGCGCGAGCGGTGGCCGCCATCCGGCAGGATCTGCGCCGGCAGTTCGCGCTCGACAGCCTGCAAGGCACGCAGGGTTCGCTTCTGCGAGCTGCCGAACGCGACATGTCCCGCGACGAGACCTTTCAGCGCCCGCAGGCGCGGCGGACCGTTCAGTTCCCACGCCGCGGTACGGGCAAGATGGCGCAGCTGCGCGGCGAGGCTTACCAGCATCGCCCGGCGCAACAGCCGGTCGGCCTCGCGGCTGGCGATCTCGTCGAAATAGACGATCCAGCTATAAATCCGCGTCGCCAGCACATCGGCCCGCCAGGCGATCGGGTGCCAGCCGGTATTGTCGGTAAGCCAGCTTTGCACCAGCGCGCGCACCGCGTCCTTCGCGCCGCCGCCGACGCTCAGCAGGTCGGCGATCCAGGAAAAATCGTGCCACGCCGCAAGCCAGGCGGTGCCGGCCTCGGGCGGAAACCAGACCGGCATCGGGTTGCGCACGCCCTGTCCGGCCAGCATGATTTCGCCGGAAAGGATCGTGGTCCCGCGCTGCGCGTCTCCCGGCCAGCGCTCGCCGACCCGCACGCGCAGATCGGCCGGCACGCGGCCGATCAGCGTGTGGCGATAGAACGGGCCGGCGGCAAAGGCGCGCAGCGCATCGCGCCGCAGCCGGGTCAACAACGGCGGCGTCTCGACCGGCGGCCCCGGGGCAGCCGATCTCGGCGCCTGAGCGCCGTCGCGGGCGGGCGACGTTCTCATGCGGATGCTCGCGTCGCTACCCTGCCCACGGCTTGACCAGCGGTAGACTGCATGACGTTTCGTAACAAGGAAAAGGTGAGGCCGCAAGCAGCGGCCGGACTGAGCGTCCCGAGATCGCCCTAAGTGTCGAATCCAAGCACGTTGTTCAGCTTTGAGGTCGGTGGTTTTCCGCCGAGGGCTGAGTGGGGTCGGGTGTGGTTGTAATCGGTGATCCAGGGCTGCATGGCTTGGCCTCGCTCGGCGGAGGATTGGTAGGCGCGGGCA
>DASRLO010000033.1:0-35673 GCA_035648415.1 Allostellaceae bacterium | reverse complement strand
GTCTAGCGCCGAGAGGCCCCGCTTCGGCGGGGCTTTTTCGTGGCGTCAACGCTCGTAAAACATCAACGCTCGTAAAACAGCGTCGGGTTGTCGGTTCCGCCCGATGACAGCACCATGGCGCGCACCCGCGCGGCGGGGCCTTGCTTGAACAAGAGGCCGCCGTACAGCTTTTCCGCGGCTTCTTTTTCCGTCTCCGCCTGGACTTCCTGATACCCGTCCAATTTTCCGTCCTGCATCAGGCGCACCCGATGCACTTTCATTTTCGCCATGGTGGATCCTCAAGGGCTTTATCGTATCCCTGCATCTGGCGCTGTACGGTCGCATCCGCAAGCTCTTATCTCATTCCGCCGCGGCGGCTGCCCTGGCGAGCCGCTCCGCGCAATGTCGATTCAACCCGGAAGCATTTCGTGCTAAGCCGCCTCTCATGAAGCGGCATCAGATTGCGGTTCTCGGCGGCTCGGGGTTTATCGGGCGCTATGTCGTCAAGCGCCTGGCCGAGCGCGGCGAGGTCCTGACCGTCGGCGGGCGCCACGCGGCGGCCGCCAAATTCCTCAAATTGAAGGGCGATGTCGGACAGGTCGGGCTCGTCAACATCGCGATCGACGACGAGGCGGTGCTGACCGCCTTCGTCGCCGGCAAGGACGCGCTCGTCAACTGCGTCGGCATCCTCTACGAGCGCGGTCCGCAGAAATTCGATGTCGTGCACCATTCGGCGCCGGCGAAGCTGGCGCGGCTGGCGCGCGAGGCCGGAGTCGAGCGGCTGGTGCATCTCTCGGCGATCGGCGCCGACCCGCGCTCGAATTCGGCCTATGCGCGCTCGAAGGCGGCCGGCGAGCAGGCGGTGCGCGACGCCTTTCCCACCGCGACGATCCTGCGCCCGTCGGTCGTGTTCGGGCCGGAGGACGATTTCTTCAACCGCTTCGCCAGGATGGCGGTGATGTCGCCGTTTCTGCCGCTGATCGGCGGCGGCGAAACGCGGTTCCAGCCGGTCTATGTCGGCGATGTCGCCGACGCGGCGATCCGCGTGCTCGACGATCCCGCGACCGCGGGCCGGACCTACGAGCTTGGCGGGCCCAAAATCTACAGCTTCCGCGCGCTCATCGAACTGGTGCTGCACGAGATCAAGCGCAACCGGCGGCTGATCGACCTGCCGTTCGGCTTGGCGAGCCTGCAGGCGCGCTTCCTGTCGCTGCTGCCGACGCCGCCGCTGACTCCCGACCAGGTCGAGATGCTGAAGCGCGACAATGTCGTCTCGGCGGGGGCGCTGACCTTGCAGACCTTGGGGATCGAGCCGGTCGCGGTCGAGGCGATCCTGCCGACCTATCTCGACCGCTTCCGCAAGGGCGGCTGGTACGACCGCCGCCGCGCGGCGGCGTGAACCATTGTAGGATGGGTTGAGCGCAGCGATACCCATCATGTGATTGTGGCGATGGGTTTCGTTGCGCTCAACCCATCCTACGGCTAGCTTCGGCCGAGTTTACCAGAAGGTTTTCAATGGCAGCCGATCTTGAAGACACCCTTTTTCTCGACGTGCCGGCCGGTCGCGTGGTGATCGAGCTGCGCCCCGACCTCGCACCGGGACACTGCGCCCACATCAAGGCGCTGGCGCGCCGTGGGTTCTACGACGGCATCGTGTTCCATCGGGTGATCGACGGGTTCATGGCGCAGACCGGCGACCCGACCGGAACCGGGACCGGCGGCTCCGGCCAGCGGCTCAAGGCCGAGTTCTCGGCCGCGCCGCATGTTCGCGGCACGGCGTCGATGGCGCGCGCCTCCGATCCCGACAGCGCCGACAGCCAGTTCTTCATCTGCTTCGCCGACGCCAATTTCCTCGACCGGCAATACACCGTATGGGGCAACGTCGTCTCCGGCATGGAGCACATCGACGCGATCAAGAAGGGCAGCGGCTCGAGCGGCTCGGTCGCCGATCCCGACAAGATCGTCAAGATGCAGGTCGCCGCCGACGCGAAATAGCGCCGCCTTTCACATCGCAAGATAGGTCGTTCGATGAAGCTATGGAGCCGGGTTCTGCTGATTGTCGCCGCGCTCGCCATCGGCGGGACGGCGCGGGCCGCCGATCCGCAGAACACCCTCTACATGGACCTTGCCTTCGGCCGGGTGGTGATCGAATTGCGGCCCGATCTCGCGCCGAACACGGTCGCCCAGATCAAGAAGCTGACGCGCGCCGGGTTCTACGACGGCGTCGTGTTCCACCGGGTGATCGACGGGTTCATGGCGCAGGGCGGCGACCCGACCGGCACCGGCACCGGCGGCTCGGGCCACCCGCTCAAGGCCGAGTTCTCCAGCGAGAAGTTCGTGCGCGGCACCGTCGCGATGGCCCGCGCCTCCGACCCCAACAGCGCCGACAGCCAGTTCTTCATCTGCTTTGCGCCCACCCCCGCGCTCGACGGCAAGTACACGATCTTCGGCCAGGTCGTCTCCGGCATGGAGTACGTCGACAAGCTGAAAAAAGGCGACAACGCCAACGGCATCGTCACCAACCCCGACAAGATCGTCAAAATGCAGGTCGCGTCCGACGTCATCGCGGCCGAGGACAAGGCCAAGCTGCCGAAGCCGAAAGCGGACGAGGACAAGACGCTGGGTGAACAGCCGCACCGGTAACCGCGCGTAGGGCGGCCAAGCTCTGCCAAAATCGCGCCGCTCCACCGCCGCGCCATCCCGGCGCAGGCCGGGACCCATTTCCGCCCTGGGCCCCGGCCTGCGCCGGGGCGGCGATAAGGCAGGCGCCCGCCTGACGCGCGGCAACTGGTTCGCGGCGCTCGCGGTCTATCGCCAGCCGCGGCTCATCGCGGTGCTGCTGATGGGTTTTTCGAGCGGGCTGCCGCTGGCGCTGACCTTCGGCACCTTGTCGTACTGGCTCGCCGAGCTCGGCGTGTCGCTGACCGCGATCGGCCTTTTCGGGCTGGTGCGCGCCTCCTACAGCCTCAAATTCCTTTGGTCCCCGCTGATCGACCGGCTGCCGATCCCGTTCCTCACCCGCCGGCTCGGCCGCAGGCGGAGCTGGGCGCTGACGATCCAGTTCCTGCTCGCGCTGGCGATCCTCGGGCTCGGCCTGACCGACCCGAAGAGCGATCCGGCGACGACCGCGCTCGCCGCAATCGTCGTCGCGTTTCTGTCGGCGAGCCAGGACATCGTCATCGACGCCTACCGCATCGAGCTGCTGGCCCCCGAGGAGCAGGGCGCCGGCGCGGCGGCGACGCAATGGGGCTACCGTTTCGGGATGCTCGCCTCCGGGGCGGGCGCGCTCTACGCGGCGAGCCTCGGCGGCTGGCACATCGCTTACGCGGTCATGGCCGGGCTGATGCTGGTCGGGATGGCGACGGTGTGGCTGACGCCGGAGCCGGGCGGCGTCGCGTCGTCGGCTATTGATGCCATGGGGCGGCTGCCGGGGCCGAGCGCCGCGGCACGGGTCGAGGCGTGGCTCAAGGGCGCCGTCGTCGCGCCGTTCCGCGACATGGTCGCGCGCATCGGCGCGGCGCCGCTCTTGGCGATCGTGCTGTTCATCGTGCTCTACAAATTCGGCGATGCGCTCGCCGGGTCGATGGCGAACCCGCTCTACGTCCAGCTCGGCTTCACCAAGGTCGAGGTGGCGACCGTGGCCAAGGTGTACGGCGTGATCGCGACGCTGGGCGGCGTCGCGCTCGGTGGGCTGATGGTGGCGCGGTTCGGCGTTTTCGCCGCGCTGCTGGTGTGCGGCGGGCTGCAGGCCGGGTCGAACCTGCTGTACGTCGCGCAGCTATGGGTCGGGCACGATGTGGCGATGCTGGCGCTGACCATCGGCGCCGAGAATTTGACCGGCGGGATGGCGTCGGCGGCGTTTGTCGCCTACCTCTCGGGCCTGTGCAGCCGCGACTTCACCGCGACGCAATACGCGCTGCTGTCGTCGCTGGCGACGGTCGGGCTCAACGTGCTCGCCGCGTCGGGCGGCTACCTCGCGCAGACGCTCGGCTGGGCGCCGTTCTTTCTGCTCAGCACCGCCGCGTGCCTGCCGAGCCTGCTGCTGCTCGGCTGGATCATGCGCCGCGACCTAACCGATTGTAGGATGGGTGAAGCGTAGCGATACCCATCTTCTTGCCGCTCCGATGGGTTTCGCTGGGCTCAACCCATCCTACGAAACTTGAACCCAGACCTAAAAAACGAATCAGCCGTAAGACAACAGCTCCAGCCGGTGGCGCTTGAGCCAAGCGCGCGGGGCGGCGCTGTCGGGGACAAGGCCGGCGACCACGCGCCAGAAGCGCGGGGAATGGTTCATCTCGACGAGATGCGCCACCTCGTGCGCGACGACGTAGTCGATCACCGCCTCGGGCGCGAAGACCAGCCGCCAGCTGAACGAGATCGCGCCTTTCGACGAGCAGCTGCCCCACCGGCTTTTCGGGTCGCGCACCCCGACCCGCGCCACGTCCTTGCCGAGCCGCGCGGCGAGCGCGCGGGTGCGGGCGGCGAAATCGCGCTTCGCCAGCGCGATCAGATGGTCGCGCACCCGACGCGGCAGATGGGCCGGGTCGCCGCGCACGCGAATCTCGCCGTCGGCGATGGTCACCGGCGCGGCCGCCAAGCCCCGCTGCGGGTCGGGCACGTGGCGGATGAAATGCGGCCGGCCGAACACCGGCACCGTGGCGCCGTCGGCAAGGCGCAGCGGCGGCGGCAGCGCCGCGACCCGCGCCGCGATCCAGCCGCGATGCGCGGCGACGAAGGCCAGCGCGGTTTTCTCGGCAAAGCGGCGCGGCAGCACCAGCTCGACCCGGCGCGACGCCGCGTCGACCCGCAGCGACAGCCGTTGCGCCCGCGGGCTGACGCGGACCGTCACCGGCGCGCCAAGGCCCAGTCCTTCGATGCGATGTTGCAGGCTGTCGGTCGGCGCCATGTCACAAAAGCTTCCGGCCGCGGTCACGATTTGGCAAGCTGGGCTTTGTCAGATAAACGTGCCGCACAAAGAACGCCCAGGGGGGACCGATTCCATGAAAAAGCTGATGCTTGCGCTCGCGCTTGCCGTTGCGGGGCTTGGAGGCGCGGGGCTTGGGGTCGCGCAGGCCGATCCGATCGAGCTGCAATGGTGGCACGCGATGACCTCGGTCAACGGCGAGCGGATCAACAAGATCGCCGCCGACTTCAACGCGATGCAGGGCGACTACAAGGTCACCCCGGTGTTCAAGGGCTCCTACGCCGAGACGATGACCGCGGCGATCGCCGCCTATCGCGCCGGCAACGCGCCCGATATCGTCCAGGTGTTCGAGGTCGGCACCGCGACGATGATGGCCGCCAAGGGCGCGGTGAAGCCGGTCTACCAGCTGATGGCGGACGCCCACGAGCCGTTCGACCCGAGCGCCTACCTGTCGGCGGTGACGGCGTATTACAGCACCGTCGACGGCAAGATGCTGTCGCTGCCGTTCAACAGCTCGACCCCGGTCGTCTACTGGAACAAGGACGCGTTCAAGAAAGCCGGGCTCGACCCCGAGAAGCCACCCAAGACCTGGCCCGAAACCTTCGACGCGGCGAAGAAGCTGCGCGCCGCCGGCGTGCCGTGCGGCTTCACCTCGGCTTGGGTGAGCTGGGTGCAGATCGAGAATTTCAGCGCCTGGCACAACATTCCGTTGGCGACCAAGGCCAACGGCCTCGAAGGGCCGGACGCGGTGCTCGAATTCAACAACCCGACCGTGACCCGGCACATTGCCAACCTGGCCGAGGCGCAGAAGGACAAGAGTTTCGACTATGGCGGCCGCGAGACCCAGCCCGAGCCCAAATTCATCAGCGGCGATTGTGGGATGATCCAGGATTCCTCGGCCGCCTACGGCATGTTCAAGAGCAGCGCCAAGTTCGCCTGGGGCGTGACGCAACTGCCCTATTACCCCGATGTCGCCGGGGCGCCGCAAAACTCGATCATCGGCGGCGCGAGCCTCTGGGTGATGGGCGGCAAGAAGCCCGAGCAGTACAAGGGCATCGCCAAGTTCTTCACCTACCTCTCGGGCGTGCCGGTGCAGGAGGCGTGGCACCAGGCGACCGGCTATTTGCCGATCACCAAGGCGGCCTATGAGGCGACCAAGAAATCCGGCTTCTACGACAAGAACCCCGGCACCGAAATCGCCATCCTGCAGATGACCGGAAAGCCGCCGACCGAGAACTCGCGCGGCTTGCGCTTCGGTAACATGGTGCAGATCCGCGACGTCATCGCCGAGGATTTGGAAGGCGCGTTCGCCGGCAAGATGGACGCGAAAGCCGCCCTCGACGACGCGGTCAGCCGCGGCAACGCGCTGCTGCGCCAGTTCCAGAAGAACACGCAGTAGGCTTCGTGGCGGGGACACCCTCACCCGCCTCGCGTCGGCAACGCCGTCGCTCGATACCCTCTCCCACGATGCGGGAGAGGGGTTTCGCATGGCAGTCCGCTAGCCCCTCTCCCGTATCGCGGGAGAGGGAGGGGCCCACGCGCAGCGTGGGAGGGTAAGGGTGGACCGCCGCGTCTTTTTCTCCGGCTGGCTGTTGCCGCTGGCGCTCCTGCTGCCGCAGCTCGCGGTGACGGTGATCTTCTTTTTCTGGCCGGCGGGGCAGGCGATCGTGCAGTCGGTGCAGGGTGGCGATGCGTTCGGCCTCGCCACCCGGTTTGTCGGCGGGGACAATTTCGCGACGCTGTTCGCCGACCCGAACTACATCTTCTCGTTCGCGGTAACGGCCTTCTTCAGCCTCGCGGTGGCGCTGCTGGCGCTGGCGCCGGGCCTCCTGTTCGCGGTGATGGCCGATCGCGTCGTGCGCGGCGCGGCGTTTTACAAGACCGTGCTGCTGCTGCCCTACGCGGTCGCGCCGGCGATCGCCGGGGTGTTGTGGATGTTCCTCTTCAACCCCAGCATCGGCGTCGTCGCCGCCTGGCTGCGTTGGGCGGGGGTGGACTGGAACTACCTGCTCAACGGCCGCCAGGCGATGGCGCTCGTCATCGTCGCCGCGGCGTGGAAGCAGATCAGCTACAATTTTCTCTTCTTCCTCGCCGGGTTGCAGGCGATCCCGGCGGCGCTGCTCGAAGCGTCGGCGATCGACGGCGCCACGCCGCGCCGGCGGTTCTGGACCATCGTCTTTCCGCTCCTCGCGCCGACGACATTTTTTCTGATCGTCGTCAACATGGTCTACGCGTTCTTTGACACCTTCGGCATCATTCAGAACGTGACCGAGGGCGGCCCCGACAAGGCGACCGAAATCCTCGTCTTCAAGGTGTGGTACGACGGCATCGTCGGGCTCGATCTCGGCGGCTCGGCGGCGCAGTCGGTGGTGCTGATGGCGATCGTTATCGGCCTGACGG
The DNA here is from genome assembly GCA_035648415.1 of Allostellaceae bacterium. Lineage (GTDB taxonomy): Bacteria > Pseudomonadota > Alphaproteobacteria > ATCC43930 > CGMCC-115725 > DATARH01. The sequence goes on along the minus strand of DASRLO010000033.1, from coordinate 28,370 downwards.
CGGTGCAGTTCCGCTTTATCGAGCGGCGGGTGCATTACGCATGACGCCCCCGCGCCTCGTCTTCCCCGCGAAAGCGGGGACCCAGGAGGCAACCGGTATTTCGCTTGCCCTGGGCCTCCGCTTTCGCGGGGGAGACAAAGAAAAAATGGCCGCGGCAGCATGATGGTCACCGCGCGGCAGAACGCGTGGATCCCGCACGCGATCCTGATCGCCGGGATACTGGTCGTGCTGTTTCCGGTCTATGTCGCGTTCGTCGCCTCGACGCACGATCTGGCGGCGATCCTCGAAGCGCCGATGACGCTGCTGCCGGGCAGCCATATCGCCGGCAATTTCACCGAGGCGCTGACCGCCGGCACCGCCAAGACCAGCGGCGTCTCGGTCGGCCGGATGATGTTCAACAGCCTCGTGATGGCGCTGATTATCGCCGGCGGCAAGATCGCGATCTCGCTGCCCTCGGCCTATGCGGTGGTGTTCTTCCGCTTTCCGCTGCGCAAATTGTGTTTCTGGGCGATCTTCGTGACCCTGATGCTGCCGGTCGAGGTGCGGATCATCCCGACCTACCAGATCGCCACCGACATGCGGCTCATCGACACCTATGCCGGCCTCAGCCTGCCGCTGGTCGCGTCGGCGACGGCGACCTTGCTGTTCCGGCAGTTCTTCCTGACGATCCCCGACGAGCTGGTCGAGGCGGCGAAGATCGACGGCGCCGGGCCGTGGCGGTTTTTTATCGACACGGTAATCCCGCTGTCGCGCACCAATATCGCGGCCCTCTTCGTGATCCTCTTCATCTATGGCTGGAACCAGTATCTGTGGCCGCTGCTCGTCACCAACACGCCGTCGATGACGACGATCATCATCGGCATGCGTCAGATGATCGGCAACGGCGACACCCAGACCGAATGGCAGATCGTCATGGCGACCGCCCTCCTCGCCATCCTGCCGCCGGTCGCGGTCGTGCTGTTGATGCAGCGCTGGTTTGTCAAAGGGCTGGTCGACGTCGAGAAATGAGCGATCCGACCTGCCGCCCCGCAATGACCGGCGACGCCGCCGACATCCACGCGCTGATGCTGGAGCTCGCCGGCGAAATTCCGCTCGCGGTCGACACGCTGGAGCAGGAGGAGGCGCTCTACGCGGCGGTGCGCAAGATCCTGGCGTTCGGCCAATCGTGGGTTGCGGCTGAGGGCGAGCGGATCGTCGGGTTCGTGCTGGTCGACAGCGCCGAGGTGGGGCGGCACTGGGGCGAGAGCGAGCTGCTTACCCTGCGCTATGCCGGCGGCGAGGGGCTCGACGCGCTGATCGGCAAGGTGTTGGCGCGCAACGCGCCGATCACCGCGAGCGTCCGCGATGCGAACCGGACCGGGATGGCGGAGCGGCTGAAAAGGCTCGGCTTTCGCCAGGCCGAAACCCGTACCGGCGAAACCCGGTTCCGCCGCGACCCGTGAGGCTTGTGTGCCGGCGCTCGTGGATATAAATATGACCATCGATGGTCATCAATGGAGACTGTCATGGGCGCCCAGATATCGATCGCTCAGGCCAAGGCCGGATTCGCGGCGCTCGTTGCCCGCGCCGAGGCGGGCGAGCAGATCGTCGTGACGCGCAACGGCCGGCCGGTAGCTTGCCTTGGGCCGTTGCCCGCGAAAAAGCCGATTATCTATGGCGATCTTGCGCACCTCGCTCCTTTGTTGTCGGATGATCTATCGTTGCCGGAAGACGTCATCGATGATTTCTACAAGTCCAGTAAAGACTTCAAATGGCCGCGGTGACCGGGGCGCTTATTGTCGATACCCACTTCATCTTGTGGCAGCGGATCAAGCCGCAGTTTTTGACGCGTGCGGAGCGCGATCTGATCGACAACGCTTCGGTCCGCCATATCAGCGTGGTGTCGCTCTGGGAGATCGCGATGCTGTTTGGCCTCGGTCGAGTTCCCGCTGATGACCAGCTATTGGAGGTTCCCCAAGGCTTTGACCTTTTGCCGGTAGGTCTGCACCATTGCAGGGCTTACGCCATCCTGCCGCCGCATCACCGGGATCCCTTCGATCGGATGCTGCTCGCGCAGGCGCAGAGTGAGCAGATACCGCTTCTGACGCGAGACCGGGCAATGGCCGCTTACCATGGACAAGTTACGATTCTACCCTAGTCGGACGAGCCTATGGCCACCCTGACCCTCGACAACATCAAAAAATCCTATGGCGATCGCGAGGTCGTGCATGGGGTCAGCTGCGAGGTCGCCGACGGCGAATTGGTGGTGGTGGTCGGGCCGTCGGGCTGCGGAAAATCGACGCTGTTGCGCATGGTGGCGGGGCTCGAGGACATCAGTTCGGGCGCGGTGGCGATCGACGGGCGCGTCGTCAACGGCATCGAGCCCAAGGACCGCGACATCGCGATGGTGTTCCAGAACTACGCGCTCTACCCGCATATGAGCTGCTTCGACAACATGGCTTACGGGCTCAAGATGCGCGGCATGGCGCGCAACCAGATCAGGCTGCGGGTCGATCGCGCCGCCGCGATTTTGCAGCTCGACGGGCTGTTGGACAGAAAACCGCGGCAGCTCTCGGGTGGCCAGCGCCAGCGTGTCGCGATGGGCCGTGCGATCGTGCGCGACCCGAAAGTGTTCCTGTTCGACGAGCCGCTCTCCAATCTCGACGCCAAGCTGCGGGTGCAGATGCGGGTCGAGATCAAGCGGCTGCAACAGGAGCTCGGCACCACCTCGCTCTACGTGACGCACGATCAGGTCGAGGCGATGACGCTCGCCGACCGGCTCATCGTGATGAGCGCCGGTAACGCCGACCAGATCGGGCCGCCGCTCGATCTCTACGAGCGCCCGGCGACCGCGTTCGTCGCCGGCTTCATCGGCTCGCCGGCGATGAATTTGGTCGACGGGCGTCTCGACGCTTCGGGCGTCGTCGTCGGCAATTGCGTACTGCCGGTGCCGCGCGCCCCGGGCGAAGCGGGACGGGCGGTGACGGTGGGCTTGCGGCCCGAGCATCTCGAACTCGCCGGCGATGGGCCGCTGCCGCTTACCGTCGAGCTGCTGGAGCGGCTCGGCGCCGACACCATCGTGCACGGCAGGCTCGGCGGCCCCACGGATAAAGGCGGCACGGCGCTCGTCGCCCGCGCCGCCGGGACGATCAACCCGCCGCTCGGCGAGGTGCTGCGCTTCGCGGTGCGGCCCGAGCACATCCACCTCTTCGACCCGGCGACGGGGGCGCGGGTTTAGCGGCTGGCGGCGACTGCTTCCCTGCCATCCCGGCGAAGGAGCCTATTTCCGCCATGGGTCCCGGCCCTTCGCCGGAATAATAAGAGGTGGTCTTATTCGTCCTCTCTATCGATCAAATGGATGAATGAGCCGGCAACGGTGCCGCGGTGCAACCCGGCGCTGCCAAGATCGGCGCCCCACCCGTCGGAAAGCGCGAAGAGCGGATCGGTTCCGGCCTCTTCCACGATGCTCGCGTAGTGGAATTCGTGACCGCGGAAGCGCGCGCCCGCAGCACCGAGCGGCCCGCTCTTGAGCAGGGTGGCGGCACGATAGCCGAGATGGCGGCGCGGCGCGGCGAAACTGGTGACCAGCGGCAGCAGGCCGGCCAGGCGATGCGGGGTGCCGGCGGCGTCGATCAGCGCTTCACCCAGCACCATATAGCCGCCGCACTCGCCATAGATCGCCTTGCCGGCGGCAGCCGCCTCGCGCAGGCCGGCGAGAAACCGCGCCGCCGCGGCGAGCTTGCCGGCATGCAGCTCGGGATAGCCGCCCGGCAGATAAACCGCGTCGGCCGCGGGATGGGGCGCCGCGTCGGCGAGCGGCGAAAACGTCGAAATCTCCGCGCCCTGCCGCCGCCAGCCGGCCAGCGTGGCTTGGTAAGCGAACAGAAATGCGTCATCGCTTGCGACGGCGATATGCTGTCCGAGCGGCGCCAGTCCCGGCGCTCCCGGCAGGCTGCCGCATCGCGACGAGCCGGCGAGCGCGATCAGCCGGTCGATATCGACATCGTTGGCGAGCCGGGAAGCGGCGCGTTCAATCAGCGCTTCGATATTGGGACCCTCGCCGGCGGGAATCAGCCCGAGATGCCGCGCCGGCAGGTTGAGGCTCTGATCGCGCATCATCGCGCCCAGCACCGGCAGCTCGGGCAAATGCCGACCAATCGCTTCGATCAGTAGTGCCTTATGACGCGGGCTGGCGACGTGATTGAGGATTATCCCGGCGAGCGGCGCACGGGGGTCGTGCCGCGCAAAGCCTTCGACCAGTGCGGCCATGGAAGCGCCTTGCCCGCCGGCATCGACCACCAGCGCGATTGGCCAGCCGGTGACGCGGGCGAGTTCGGCGGTCGAGCCGGTTTCGCCGTCCGGCCCGGTGCCGTCGAAGAGGCCCATCACGCCTTCGCACAGCACCAGCTCGGCGGCGCTTTCGAGGTCGCGGACCAGGCGCGCGAGGGTCGCCGGGCGCATCGCCCAGGCGTCGAGGTTGAGGCATGGCGCGCCGCTCGCCAGCGCGTGAAAGGTCGGATCGATGTAGTCCGGGCCGGCCTTGGCCGCCGCGACCCTGATCCCGCGATGACCCAGATGCCGCAGCAACCCCGCGGTGATCAGCGTCTTGCCGCTGCCCGATGCCGGTGCGGCGAGGATGAGGCCCTTGCCGCTCACCCCTTCCCGTACCAGTCGAGCGTGGCGTGCAACCGTGCCACCTCGCCGATCACGATGATCGCCGGGCTCTCGACGCCGGACGCGGCGCTCGCGGCTTTTGCGAGCGAGGTGATGACGACGCGTTGCGCGGCGGTCGTCGCCTTGCTGACGATGGCCACCGCCTCGTCCGGTGCGCGCCCCGCGGCGACCAGGCGGCGGGCGATGTCGTCGAGATGGTTCAAGGCCATGTAGAGCACGATGACCGGCGATCCGCGGGCGATCGCCTCCCAGTCCGGGGCGCTGTCTTCCTCGCCCGGCACCGCGCCGTCGCTGTTGTGTCCGGTGATCAGCGTGACGGCCGAGTTGATGCCGCGATGGGTCAGCGGGATCCCGGCATAGGCGAGCCCGCCGATCGCCGCGGTGATGCCGGGAACGATGCGAAACGGGATGCCGGCTGCGGCGAGCGCCAACGCCTCCTCGCCGCCGCGCCCGAAGACGCAGGGGTCGCCGCCCTTGAGGCGCAGCACGCGCTTCTTCTCGCGGGCGAGCGCGATCAGCCGCGCCGAGATGTCGGGCTGGCGCGGCGAGGGGCGGCCGCCGCGCTTTCCGGCATCCTCCAGCGCCGCATTGTCGCGCGCCAGGTCGAGGATGCGCGGATCGACCAGCGCGTCGTAGACGATCGCATCGGCCTGGCCCAACGCCTGCAGCGCCAGCACCGATAGAAGTCCCGGATCGCCCGGCCCGGCGCCGACCAGCCAGACGCTGCCGGGTGTCATCTCGGGAAGTTGCAGGCGTTGGATGTCGATCATTGTTCCGAAGGTAGCCAGGGCCGGACGATTTGCTAAGATCATTCTATGGCACGGCAGGAAGCCAATCCGCTGCGCCGCGGATGGACGACCGGCGCTTGCGCCGCCGCCGCCGCGCGGGCCGCGTTCGCGGCGCTGTTGACCGGCGAATTCCCCGATCCGGTGACGATCCGACTGCCGCGCGGACAAACGCCGAGCTTTGCCCTGGCGCTCGCCGGCATGGACGGCGACAGCGCCCGCGCCGGCATCGTCAAGGATGCCGGCGACGACCCCGACGTGACACATGGCGCGACAATCATCGCCGAAGTGGCGTGGGGCGCGCCCGGCTCGGGCATCGGCTTTGCCGCCGGCGAGGGGGTCGGCACGGTGACCCGGCCCGGCCTCCAGCTCGGGATCGGCGAGCCGGCGATCAACCCGGCGCCGCGCGCGATGATCCGCGAGGCGCTCGCTGACCTCGCCGAGGCCAACGGCGCGCCGCCGCCCGACCTGACCGTGACCTTGGCGATCCCCGGCGGCGCGCGCCTCGCCGAAAAGACGATGAACGGACGGCTCGGGATCGTCGGCGGGCTGTCGATCCTCGGCACTACCGGGATTGTGGTGCCGTATTCCTGTTCGTCCTGGGTGCATTCGATCCATCGCGGCATCGACGTCGCCCGCGCCGCCGGCCTCGACCACGTCGCCGCCGCCACCGGCAGCACCTCCGAGCGCGCGGTGCAGCGCCTCTACGCGCTGCCCGATCATGCGCTGATCGACATGGGCGATTTTGTCGGCGGCACGCTCAAATATTTGCGCCGCCATCCGATCGCGCGCCTGACCGTCGCCGGCGGGTTCGCCAAGCTGGCGAAGCTCGCCGCCGGCCATCTCGACCTGCATTCGAGCAAGAGCCGGGTCGATCCCGCGGTGCTGACCGGGATGCTTGCGGCGGCGGGGGCCGATCGGGAGACCCTGACGGAAGCTGAAGGCTGCGACAGCGCCGGCGCGCTGCTTGACGCCGCCGGACCGTGGCGCGGCGCGCTGGCGGATGGCGTCGCTCGCCGGGCGCGCGCGGTGGCGCTGGCGACCTTGAGCGGCGCCACCGCGGTCGAGGTCGCGATCGTCGGCCGCGCCGGCGAATTCCTCGCGCGGGTGGGCGGCGAGGCGAACCGATGAGCGCGACACGGCTCCTGATCCTCGGCGGCACCGGCGAGGCGGCGGCGCTGGCGCGCGCGGCACTGGCCCGTTTCGGCGACGACGCGATCGAGGTGACGACCGCGCTCGCCGGCCGCACCCGCCGTCCCGGGCCGATCGCGGGGCAGGTGCGGATCGGCGGGTTCGGCGGCGCGGCGGGCCTCGCCGATTATCTCGCCGCCCAAAGCATCGACCGCGTCATCGACGCGACCCATCCCTTCGCCGCCCAAATCTCGCGCGCGGCGCGGCTTGCCTGCAGCCAGCTGGAGGTGCCGCGCCTCGCGCTGGTGCGCCCCGCCTGGCGGCGGCACCCGCTCGACCGCTGGATCGAGGTCGACACCCTCGAAGCGGCGGCGCAGATCGTCGGTCGGGTCGGCCGCCGCGCGCTGCTTACCGTCGGCGCCGGCGAGGTCGCCGCCTTCGCTCCAGCCACCGGGGTGCGCTTCGTGGTGCGGATGATCGATCCGCCGCGCGATACGCTGCCCTTGCGGTTCCATCAGGTCGTGCTCGGCCGCGGCCCGTTTGCGCTGCCCGACGAACGCCATTTGCTGCAGCGCCACGCGATCGACGTGTTGGTCTGCAAGGCGAGCGGCGGCGCTGCGACCGAGGCGAAGCTGGTCGCGGCGCGCGAATTGAGCCTGCCGGTGATCATGGTGCGCCGGCCGCTGGCCGAGCGCGGCCTCGCGGTCGATACGGTCGAGGCCGCGCTCGATTGGCTCGCCGGGCTCGACGAGCGGCCCGAGGCACGGAGGATGTCGTGAAGCGCACTCTCTGGAGGTTGCCCGGCCTCGCCGTCGCCATGCTTTGTGCCGCGGCGTCGGCCCGCGCCGATATCGCCTCGAAGCTGAACCCGTTCGGCGAGTACTACAACAACATCCCGCGCGCCGCGCAGGGGAACGACGTCGGCAAAATACGCATGCTGTTGACGGACGGCTACAGCCCCAATCAGACCGACGAAAACGGCGGCACCACCGGCATGCATGTCGCGGCCGGCAGCGGCAATCTGCAGATCATCGCGATTCTCTTCAAGGCCGGCGCCGACATCAATCAGAAGGACAATGTCGGCAGCACGCCGCTCGATTACGCCGCCGAGCACGACCGCTTGGAAGCGGTCAAGCTGTTGCTGGACATGAAGGCCAATGTCGACGCCGAGAACAAGAACGGCATGACGCCGCTGATGTTCGCGGCGAAAACCGGCGACATCGAAACCGTGCGAGCGCTATTGGCGCACGGCGCCAATCCGAACAAAAACGATTACACCGGCCGGGACGCGGTGGGCTGGGCGCTCGAATCGCACCGCCAGGCGGTGGTGCAGATGTTGAAGGACGCCGCCGCGCACAAGCGCTAGAGGGGGTCGCGAGCTTTTCGCGGCCGCAGCACATGGTGATGGTCGGCGGCGTAGAGGCGGCTGTCGCGGCCCTCGCCGGCGAGCGCCGGGCCAATGAGGATCAGCGCGGTGCGGGTGATGCCGGCGGCCTTCGCCGCGTCGCGGATCGTCGCCAGGGCGCCGCGGATCAGCAACTGGTCGGGCCAGCTGACGCGATGGGCGACGACCGCCGGGCAGTCCGCGCCGTAATGCGGGATGAGGGTGCGGACCACGCGCGCCAGGTTGGCGATCGACAGATGGATCGCCAGGGTCGCGCCGGTCGCGGCGAGGCGGCCGAGCTCCTCGCCCTCCGGCATCGGCGACGAGCGGGTCGCGGTGCGGGTCAGGATCACCGTCTGCGCGATCTCCGGCAGGGTCAGCTCGCACTGGAGCGCGGCGGCGGCGGCGGCGAAGGACGGCACGCCCGGCGTGACATCGTAGGGAATGCCGAACGCGGCGAGCCGGCGCATCTGCTCGGCGATCGCGCCGTAGAGCGAGGGATCGCCGGAATGGACGCGCGCGATGTCGAGCCCGGCGGCATGCGCCGCCACCATCTCGGCGACGATCTGGTCGAGCGTCAGCGGCGCGGTGTCGACGATCCGCGCCCCCGCGGGCGCCGCCGCGACGATCTCCGCCGGCACCAGCGAGCCGGCATAGAGACAGACCCGGCAGCGCTCGATCAGCCGCAAGCCGCGCAGCGTGATGAGGTCGGCGGCGCCCGGCCCGGCGCCGATGAAGTGGACGGTCATCCCGCGAAGTTCTTTTACGCGTCTCCCCCGCGAAAGCGGGGGTCCAGGGCGACCGCATCGTCGCTTGCCCTGGGTTCCCTCCCCGGACGGCCGGCCCCGACGGGCCGTTCCGGGGATCGCGGCAAAGACGGCGAGAGCTGATATCCCCGCGGCGTGTAGAGGCGCGGCGGCTCGCCGGCGATAACGCGGGTGGTGCTGCTGCCGATGATGACGACGGTCAGCATGTCGATTTCGGCCGCGGCGAGCGCGTCCAGCCGCGCGACCCGCCAGCTCTCGTCGGCCCGGCCGACATCGCGGGCGATCAGCACCGGCGTCGGCGGCGGGCGATGGTCGAGGAAGATCGCCGCCGCCTCCCGCAGCCCCGCCTGCCGCCGCGCCGAGCGTGGGTTATAGAGCGCGACGACGAAATCGCCCGCGGCCGCCGCCTCCAACCGGGCGCGGATCGCCGGCCAAGGGGTCATCAGGTCAGACAGCGAGATCGCGCAAAAATCGTGGCCGAGCGGCGCCCCGGCCCGCGCGGCCGCGGCCTGCATCGCGCTCACTCCCGGCGATACGACGATGTCGATTGCGACCCAGTCGCGCCGCCGCTCGCTGTCGATCAGCTCGAAGACCAAGGCGGCGAGCCCGTAAATCCCGGCATCGCCGGACGAGACCAACGCGACAGACTTGCCGGCGGCGGCGAGGTCGAGCGCGCGGCAGGCCCGTTCGGTTTCGGCGCCGAGCCTGCCGGGATGCAGGGTCTTGCCCGCGGTCGCGCGGCCGAGGAGATCGAGATAGAGGCCGTAGCCGACGATGTCGCTGGCCTCGGCGATGAGCGCGCCGGCCTCGGGCGTGCGCCAGGCGGCGTCGCCGGGGCCGATGCCGACGATCGCGAGCCGGCCGCGCGGCCGGCCGATCGCGCCAGCGTCGAGCGGCGCCGCGGCGCGGGCGACCGCGCAGGTCGCGCGCCGCGATTTGCGCTTCGCGACGACGAGCGACCCGTCCGTTCCGGCGGCGGCGAGCGCGGCGCCCTCGGCGACGCCCCAGCAGCCGGTGGCGCGGAACGCCGCCGCGGAACGCTCGCTGAGGCGCGGCGTCTCGGCGAGCAGGCGCTCGGCCGGGAAGAACCGCGCCGGCACGCCAAGCCGATCGGCGAGCGCATGGATGCCCTTCTCGTCCAGTTTCAGCTCGACCGAAACGATGGCCGCGACCGACGCCGCGGCGAGCCCGGCGGCGGCAAGGCTCTCTTCCGCCAGGGTGGCGATTTCATCGGCGGCGCAGCCGCGCTCGCAGCCGATCCCCAGCGCCAGCATCGGCGGGTGAAAGACCAGCGCAGTTTCCCCATCGGCGACGCGGCTGTCGGTGACGCGCACGGCGAACTCGGCCGCGTCGGTCCAGGCGACGCTGCCGGCGCGCAGCCAATCGGCGCATCCCCGCGCATCGTGAAGCGCGACGGGCCTGCCGGCGATCAGTGCCGCGGCGATTGGCTTCATGCGCTCGGGATCGGCTATCCTCCAGCCGGGCGGCGGCTCATCGAGCGCGAGGCCGAGCCGGAGATCGCCCGCGGTGGTGATCGCGGCGATGCCGCTCAGCGCCTCGGCCAAAATGCGGGCGATCCGGTTGGCGCCGTGGTGCCCGCCCAAGAGCGGCACCGCGACCGAGCCGTCCTCGGCGAGCGCGACGACGGGCGGCTCTTGATGCTTGTCGTCGAGCAGCGGCGCCAGCGCCCGGACCAGGATGCCGCTGGCGCACACCCCGACGATCGGCCGCCCCGCGACGAACAGCTCCGCCAGATGCGGCACGACGCGGTCGTAGGCTCGGTCCCAATCGCCTTGCGCGCCGCGCGGCCCATGTAGTTCGGCGCCCGGCAACAAGTCGCGAACGCGCCGCCCGAGCACCGCCGCGTTCGGGCCGAGCACGACGATCGCGATCCCGTCAGGTAGCGGAGGTTTGCAGCCGTACCCGCTCAGCCGGCGTCCCTCCTCTCACCCAAGGCGATTCCGGAGTCCAGGTTTTCTGCGGTTTTTCACTCACCGGCACGGCGCTGGTTCCCCCTCTTGCCTACCCGACTCTACCCCTCTAATCAAATCGATTTTCGCGGTCATGGTGGGCGGGCTGTCCCGGCCAAATGAGGTGCAATATGAAAACGAGCGCAACGACCAAGGGCGAATCCCCTTCTCGGCTGATCGACGCGAGGATCAAGGAACTGGACGACTGGAGGGGCAAGACGCTCTCCCGTGTCCGCGCTCTCATCAAACAGGCTGACCCTGAGGTGGTCGAGGAGTGGAAGTGGAGAGGCGTTCCGGTTTGGTCTCACGATGGCCTGATCTGCACCGGCGAGACGTACAAGAGCGTCGTGAAGCTGACGTTCTCCAAGGGCGCTTCCCTGAAGGACCCTTCAAGGCTGTTCAACTCCAGCCTCGAAGGCAACGCCAGGCGCGCTATCGATTTCCATGAGGGTGATGAAATAGATGAGGCTGCCTTCAAGACGCTCATACGCGCCGCTGCAGCCCTGAACAGGTCATCGGCCCGATAGTCCGAATCCGGCGAACGACGATGCGCTCGACCGAACTAGCCCGCCGGCCGCTCGTAACAGACGCGGCCGTCGCGCAGCGTCATCTGCGCGAGCAGCCGGCGCTTGGCGATGATCGTGCTGCCCTCGCTGTCCTTGAGCTCGAAATTGCCGTCCCGCAGCTCGAGGACCGCGAGGTCGGCGTTGGCGCCGGGCCGTAGGGTGCCGACCGTGCCAGCGTAGCCGAGGATTTTCGCCGGCGCGGCGGTCGCGCGGGCGACGATGTCGTCGAGCGACATGCCGAAATGCAGCAGCTTCGACATCGTCGTCAGCAAATCCCACACCGGCCCCTGGGTCGCGCTGGTCATGGTGAGGTCGGTGGAAATGGTGTCGGGCAGGAAGCCCTGGTCGAGCGCCTTCTCGATCATCCGGAAGCTGAAATGGTTACGACCGTGGGCGCAGTCGAAGACGATGCCGTGCCTTTGCGCCTCGACCACCTCCTTCAACAGAAACTGCTTTTCCTCACCCATGATGCCGTGGGCGCGGCCGTGGTAGCAGTGGGTGACGATGTCGCCGGGCGCCATCTCGGCGAGGATATCCGGTAACGGGATCGGCGAATCCGTGATGTGGATCATCAGCGGCACGCCGCACATCGCCGCGGTCTTGCGCGCCATTTTCACCGGCTCGGTGGTGTATTCCCAGACGAGGTTCGGGCCGTAGCGCAGCTTGACGCCGATCGCCAAATCGGGGTTCTCACTGATCGTGCGGGCGCAGCCTTCGGGGTCGGCATAGGGGAAATGCGATAATTCGCCGCCGCGCGACGTGCCGGTGATGCCGATCGCCGACAGGTTCACAAAGGCGCGCACGCGGGTGTGGACCGCGGTGTCGAGAACATGTCGGAGGCCGGCGAAATTCGCCGAGCCGGTGCTGCCGGCATCGCACAAGGTGGTGACGCCGCTCGCCCGGCAGAAGCGGTCGGTGTGCCCGCCCATGTCGTGCGCGTTGACGAAGACGTGGGCGTGGATGTCGATGAGGCCCGGGGTGACGATGCGTCCCTTGGCGCTCAGCGTGCTCCGCGCCTCGTTCCGCGGCAGGTTGGCGCCGATTTCGACGATCTTGCCGCCGGCGATGCCGACATCCATGCGGCCCTTGAGGCCAGCGGCGGGGTCGAGCACTTCGCCGTCGGTCAGCAGCAGATCGTATCGCATGGGCGTCCCCTCCCGTCGTTGCCGGCCATCTTAAGTCGTCATCGCGAGCGCGGTGAAGCAATCTCGGGCGATTCGCAATACAGACCCGCCTCCTCCCGAGGCCGGATGCAACGCAGACCCCCGGTAGCGGCGGGTGGCCGTCGATTGTCCGGGGCCGTTCGCCGACATACTCTCCGCGGGTTCTGCCTAAACGGAGGGCAATCCTTGGATCAGGCCGTCGCCGATAAGGTGCGACCGGCCGGCACCGTTCCGCGCCGCCGGCTGATCTTCGCCGCCTCGCTGATGGCGACCTTTATGGCGGCGGTCGAGAGCACCATCGTCGCCACCGCGATGCCGACCATCGTTGCCGATCTCGGCGGGTTCCGGCTGTTCAGCTGGGTGTTCGCGGCCTATCTGCTGACGATGGCGGTGTCGATCCCGGTCTACGGCCGGCTCGCCGATCTCTATGGCCGCAAGCGGATATTCTTTGTCGGCGCCGGCATCTTCTTGGTGGGTTCGACGCTCTGCGGCTTTGCCCGCTCGATGGTGATGCTGGTGCTGTTTCGGGCGCTCCAGGGCGCGGGAGCGGGCGCGGTTCAGCCGCTCGCCTCGACCATCGTCGGCGACATCTTCACCCCGACCGAGCGCGCCCGCGCCCAGGGCTGGATCTCCAGCGTCTTCGGCGTTTCCGCGATCATCGGCCCGGCGCTCGGCGCGTTCCTCGTCACCCACCTGCACTGGTCGGTGGTGTTTTGGGTCAACCTGCCGATCGGGTTCGTCGCCATCACGATGTTCGCGTTGTTCCTGCACGAGCGGGTCGAGCCGCGCCCGCACCGGATGGATTATCTCGGCGGCGTCCTGATGGTGATCGGCGTCGGCGCGCTGATGCTGGCGCTGGTGGAGGCGGCGAGCCTCGACATCGCGCATATCCTCCTGCTTGTCGCGATCGCGGCGGCGGCGCTGGCGCTGCTTTTCGTCCATGAGCGGCAGGCGGCGGAACCGATGGTGCCGCTGGGGCTGTGGCGCCGGCGGGTCATCGCGCTAAGCAATCTCGGCGTGTGCGGCACCGGTGCGACGATGATGGGGGTGACCGTGCTGTTGCCGACTTTTGTCCAGGGCGCGATGGGCGGCAGCCCGGGGATCGCCGGCATGGTTCTCGGCGCGATGTCGGTCAGCTGGATGTTCGCCTCGATCGGCGCGGGGCGGCTGATGATTCGCACCTCCTACCGGCGGACCGCGGTGCTCGGCGGCGCCGCGCTGGTCGGCGGCAGCATCATGCTGCTGACGCTCGACCCGAAGGCCGGGGTGTGGTGGCCGCTGTGCGGCTCGCTGCTGATCGGGGTCGGCATGGGCAGCTGCAACACCAGCTTCCTGGTGGCGATCCAGGCGAGCGTCGATTGGAGCGAGCGGGCGGTGGCGACCAGCTCGAACATGTTCATGCGCATGATCGGGCAGTCGCTGGGCGCGACGATTTTCGGCGCCATCCTCAATTTCGGCCTGCAAGCCCGGCTGCCGGGGGCGAGCGACGCGGTGAACCGCCTGCTGGAGCCGGGCGCGCGGCGGATCCTCGACGCCGGCGACATCGCCCGCCTGGCCGACGCCGTCGCGCGCTCGGCACACGACGCCTATTTTGTCGTCGTCCTGGTCGCGGCGGCGACGCTGGCCGTCGGCGCGGGGTTTCCGGCGGGGCTGAGCCCGTCGCGGCCGGCGCGCTGATCAGCCGCCGGCGAGCGCCGCCTTGTAGGCCTTGACCGCGCCGATCCAGCCCAGCTTCAGCGCGTCGGCGGTCAGCTCGTGGCCGATCGAGGCCTCCGCCAAACCGGGCATCGCCTTCACCAGCGCCGGCAGGTTATCGAGGTTAAGGTCGTGGCCGGCGTTGACGACGAGCCCGCGCGACGCGGCGCGGGCCGCCGTTTCGGCGCAGGCGCCAAGCATCGCCGCCGCGTCGCCGTTGCGGAAACCGTCGGCATACCCGCCGGTATAGATCTCGACCCCGTCGGCGCCGGTCCCCGGCACCCGGTCGATGACAGCGAGGTCGGGGTCGATAAAGAGGATCACCCGCGCGCCCAGCCGCTTCAGCCGCGCCACCGAAGCGGCGACCAGCGGGGTATCCTCGTTGCCGAGCTTCCAGCCTTCCTCCGAGGTCAAGACGCCCGGCCCGTCGGGGACCAGGGTGCACTGCTCGGGCCGCACCGCCTCGCAGATCGCGAACAGGCGCGCGTCCGGATAACCTTCGATGTTGAGTTCGCAACCCGGCCGCCAAGGCGTCATCAAGGCGGCGAGCGCCGGAACGTCGCTGCCGCGGATGTGGCGCTCGTCGGGCCGCGGATGCACCGTGATCCCCTCGGCTCCCGCCTCGTAGGCGCGCCGCGCGAACTCCAGTACGTCCGGCACCCCGGTGCGACGCGAATTGCGCAACAGGGCGATCTTGTTGAGGTTGACGCTGAGCCTCGCCATCGCACTATCTTAGTTTCTTGACGGTGGCAGTTCCAGCCCGCTCCCCCACCCGGCCATCCAATTAGCACACTCGTTGGGTGGCCGGGTGCGGGAGCAGGCTAAAGGGACTTAACGATTGCGCGCCTAATTAGGCGCGCAGGGCCGTAGGCCGCGCGGAGGCGCGGCCGCATTTGATAAACGGAGGAAATGTCATGGCGGTCGTGCTGGGAACCGACGGTTATCGCTACGAGGTTCGCGACGGCTGGGCCAAGCTGCCGGCGGGCATGGAGTTCAACGCCGACGTCGCCGCGGTCGGCGTCGACCGGGACGACAACGTCTATGCCTTCAACCGCGGCGAGCACCCGATGTGCGTGTTCGACCGCGGCGGCAATTTGCTGCGCACCTGGGGCGAGGGCGTCTTTCAGCGGCCGCACGGCGTGTTCATGGCGCCGGACGGCACGATCTGGCTGACCGACGACGGCGACCACACCGTCCGCCAATGCACATTGGACGGCAAGGTGCTGCTGACCATCGGCATTCCCGGCAAGCCGGCGCCCTATATGTCGGGCGAGCCGTTTCACCGCTGCACCCACACCGCGATGTCGCCCGATGGGAACAGCATTTACGTGTCGGACGGCTACGGCAATTCGCGGGTCCACAAATTCGCCCCGGACGGCAAGCTGCTGATGTCGTGGGGCGAGCCCGGCACCGACCCCGGCCAGTTCAACATCGCGCACAATGTGTGCTGCGACCCCGACGGCTACGTCTACGTCGCCGACCGCGAGAACCACCGCGTCCAGGTGTTCGACGGCAACGGCAAGTATGAAAGCCAGTGGAACAATATGCACCGGCCTTCCGGCCTCTATCTCGAGCCGGGCAAAGCGGGCCGCATGTATATCGGCGAGATCGGCCCCGACATGGCGGTCAACATCGACCTGCCGGGCTGCGGGCCGCGGGTCAGCATCTACACCCATGACGGCAAGTTGCTGGCGCGGCTCGGCCACGAGCACGCCGGGCTCGACACCGGCCAGTTCATCTCGCCGCACGGCATCTCGGTCGACTCGCGCGGCGACATCTATGTCGGCGAGGTGAGCTTCACCAATTGGGGCCGCCGCGTCCGCGCCAAGGGCGAGCAACTGCCGCCGGGCCTCAGGAGCCTGCAAAAGCTGGTGAAGACGAGCTGAACCCGGCAACACACCTGAGAGGCTGGCCGAAAATCGATCGAACCTTGCCACGGGTTGTTATTTCCGTCGTCTTTCCCGCTTTTGCGGGTAAGACGATTTTTTAGGACCGTTGTTCATGGCCAAGCGGATTTTCGACAGGCTCGTCGCCGCGGCGGGGCCGACCTGGCCGTCCTATACCCGTCATCCTTTCGTGCTGCGCTTGGCGACCGGCGACCTGGCCGAAGCCGTGTTCCGCCATTACCTGATCCAGGACTATCTGTTCCTGCTGCATTTCGCGCGGGCCTGGGGGCTGGCGATCTACAAATCCGACACGCTCGCCGAGATGCGCCGCGCGCAAAGCCTCGTCGCCGCGACGCTCGATGTCGAGCTCGGCCTGCATGTCGAGTATTGCCGCGGCTGGGGCATCGACGTGGCGGCGATGCAGGCCGCGCCCGAGGCGCTGCAGACGATCGCCTATACCCGCTTCGTGCTCGACCGCGGCCTCGCCGGCGACCGGCTCGACCTCGAAGTCGCTCTGGCGCCCTGCGTCATCGGCTATGCCGAGATCGCGGCCGAGCGGATGGCCGATCCGGCGACCCGGCTCGATGGCAACCGCTACAAAAGCTGGCTCGACATGTATGCCGGCGCCGAATACCAGGCGCTGGCCGGGGACGCGAAAGCCGCGCTCGACGAGCAATTCGCCCGGCGCGGCGGCGAAGGCCGCTTCCCGGCGCTGGCGGCGAGCTTCGCGATGGCGACGCGGCTCGAAGCCGATTTCTGGCAGATGGGCCTCGACGCGCCGAATTGACTTGACCGATGTACCCTCTTTGTTCTATTAAGTGTCGGATCGAATCGATAGCGCCGCCGGCTGTTTCCGCTGTTTCGCCGCTGATATTCCGCTGTTTTTCCGCTGATAATGTCGCTGTTATTCTGCTGAGGACGACACCGTAAGCCCCTATGAAGATTCGAGATTTCGACGATGAGCACGCTCGACGATTTTGATCTTCCCGGCAACCCGGCCGACCACCGCATCGTCGTGGCGATGTCGGGCGGGGTCGATTCGTCGCTGACCGCGGCGCTGCTGGCGCGCGCCGGGCACGACGTCGTCGGCATCACCTTGCAGCTTTACGACCACGGCGCCGCGACCGGGAAGAAGGGCGCGTGCTGCGCCGGTCAGGATGTGCGCGACGCGGCGGATGTCGCCCGGCGGCTCGGCATCCCGCATTACGTGCTCGATTACGAGGCGCGCTTCCGCGAGGCGGTGATCGAGGATTTCGCCGACAGCTACGGAAACGGCGAGACGCCGATCCCGTGCATCCGCTGCAACGAACTGGTCAAGTTCCGCGACCTGCTCGGCACCGCGCGCGATCTCGGCGCCAGCGCCTTGGCGACCGGCCATTACGCGCGGCGGCGGCGCGACGATGACGGGCCGGCGCTGTATCGCGCCGCTGATATCGCCCGCGACCAGAGCTATTTCCTCTACCGCACGACCCGCGACGAGCTCGAATTCCTGCGCTTCCCGCTCGGCGGCATGACCAAGGACGAGACCCGCGCCTTGGCGCGCGAGTTCGATCTGCCGGTCGCCGGCAAGCCGGACAGCCAGGATATCTGCTTTGTGCCGCAGGGCTCCTACGCCGATATCGTCACCCGGCTGCGGCCGCGGGCCGGCGAGCCGGGCGACATTGTCGATGCGGCAGGGAACGTGCTCGGCCGGCATCGCGGCATCGCCCATTTCACCGTCGGCCAGCGCAAGGGGATCGGCATCGCCGGCGCGGAGCCGCTGTACGTGCTGCGACTCGATCCGGCGCGGCGGCGCGTCGTCGTCGGCCCCTACAGCGCGCTCGCCGCGACGCGGGTGCGGCTCGGCGAATTGAACTGGCTCGGTGCGGGGCTGGCCGCCGGCGAGGGCCGGGCGGTCGGCGCCAAGCTGCGCTCGACGCAGCCGCCGGTGCCGGCGACGCTTTACGCCGGTGCGGATGGCGGGACGGCCGACCTCGTCCTTGGTGGCCCGGCCGGTGCGGTCGCGCCGGGGCAGGCGGCGGTCCTTTACGACGGCGACCGCGTGCTCGGCGGCGGCTGGATCCGGCGCAATCTTGACCCCGCGGCTGCATAGCCCCTATATGCCGCCCCTCGATACGCCCCGGTCGGCGGGGTAGCTCAGTTGGTTAGAGCAGGGGAATCATAATCCCAAGGTCGGGGGTTCAAATCCCTCCCCCGCTACCAAGGCGTATCAATAAGTTAGCGTGAAATCGGCCGCGAAAGCGGCCCTTTTTCATGTCGCAGCCAATTGCGACAACTGGCAAGCGTTTCTGCGGATTTTCAGCCGATACCGGCCATTCCTTGCAACATACCCTGCAACATGGGCGCGCTCGCTTGTTTACCACATATTGTTATTTAGCGAGAAATAGATACAATTGGTGCCATGCACTCCCAAACTGCACAATCTATTCCGATAGCAGGAGATTGGAGCCGCCTTCACGCACTGAGCCTGAAGGCGGAAAGGCCTCCCGGCCTATCCGCAGCCGAAGGCCTTGAGAAGGGGGTTCTGGAGCAGGAATTTAAAAAAGCTTTGGTAGCGACCCACAAATCATTGCGGCTAGACCCCGAGACCTGGGATTTGACGGTGGACAGCAGCGGCAACATTGCCGTCGCGACCGGCGAGGAAGCAATTTCGCAGGATGAGGAATGTGAGCGTCGATCGTATAGCGATTTTTTGCAGCAGGCGCGAGATTGGGTCGATCAATTGTGGAGTGAAAGGTTCGGCACAATTGCGAGCGACAACAACCCGTCGCGGAAAGTGTCAAAAAAAGATACTCTTCGGGCTATACTTGAGTATGAAAAAGAATCGAAAGACTTAGGCCAAGAATTGAATATCAAGCGCGCGTGGGCGTATATCAAAAAACGTTATGGTAATAAAGTCAGCTCCACTCACTTCAGAACCCTCTACAAGGAACAATATCCCGCAAGGCGTCGAGGCAGGCCTCCTAAAAATCCCGGAAAATAAATCTCCGCGATTTTGGGATTTTTGACGAGGGCTTTTGAAGTCGATAGACCTCGCATCAGTTTAAATCTGATGCCGAGGATTTCATGTCAGATACGAATGTTTCGATTGAGAACACCCTCAGCGATGATTTGCTCTGGGGCGCAGAGGCCATTGCCAACGAGATTGGCGTTTCGCGTCGCAAGGCTTTCTACTACCTCGAAACGGGAGGCATCCCGGCCAAGAAAATTGGTGGTCTTTGGGTAGCGTCCCGCCTCTCCCTTAGGCGGCATTTCGGTGCCGTCAAGGCAGACGTCTGATGGACGGCGATCGAAGGCGGCTCAAAAGACGACGAAACCCGGCACCGCTGGCAGGCGGCCACCGGGCAGATCGTCAAAGCGGCAACGGCAACATTCCTAGCAAAATCAGAGTGATCGCGCCAGAGCCGTGCGAAGGAGGCTCGACATGGCGGTGATATACTCAGCCGATCCCGCCAGTAAGTTTCAAAACTTCCCTTTGGGCCGAGGCGAGCCACCCGAACATTGTTCGTGGTGCGATCGATCGCTCGCAGACCCGACGATCTATTGGCACTTTTCCGATCACTATTGTCTCTGGCTGCATTGGAAATGTGCGCAGGATTTTGGGCTTCAACTCCTTTATGACGCGCGCCGCGGGGAGGCCGTTGCAATCGGCCAACGCCTGAATTCCGGCGTCCAGTCGGCATTGCGGTTGGTTGCCTCCCGATGATGGCGCGCGCCGAGATAGTTGCGCGCGCTCTCCGCTTGCGTCGGGTGCGCGATGGCGAGTGGCACGGTCAATGCCCGAGCTGCGGCTACAAGAGCGGCTTCTGTGTCACCGAACGCGACAACAGGACGTTGCTCTACTGCGCCGCTGGCGGGTGTACGCAAGCCGATCTGTGGGCCGCGCTGACGAAAGCGGGCCTGGCCGCCAGCCGCGAGAGCGGGGAGCCGTATAAAGCTCGACAGCCTCTCTCCCGCGCGGCGCGGAAAAGGCCCTCAGGCGAGCATCTGGCGCTTAGTGCTTTATCGCTTCTCGACAAGGGACGGCCGCCCGAAGAGGCGATATCGCCCCTACCGCCCCGGCAGCAACAGAAACAGGTCGCTCGTGCTGAGAAAGTAGCGGCAGCTCAACAGGCGGCGCTCGCAATCTGGCGGCGCTCGCGACCCATCGCTGGAACCGTGGCCGAAACGTATTTGCGTCATCGCGGCTATAGCGGGCCGCTACCTTTGTCGCTGCGCTTCGCCACCGGGAAACACCCTGCCGACAGCCAGTTTCATCCGATGTTGGTTGCTGCTGTGGTGATTGCGGGTCGCATGGAGCATGCGACGGCGATACACCGGACGTTCCTTCGCGCCGATGGTCGGGGCAAAGCCGATCTTGACCCGGCCAGGATGTCGCTTGGCTCCATCGAGGGCGCATCAATCCCACTCGCGCCGACCGGCCAAATCCTGATCATTGGCGAGGGCATTGAAACAACGTTGTCTGTTGCGCAGGCGATGGGTTTGCCAGGTTGGGCCGCCGTCTCTTCCGGCAACATGCCAAAGCTGCTCTTACCCGGCTGTGTGCGCGAGATTTTAATCGCTGCCGATCGCGATCTAGCGGGATTGAGCAATGCTTATGCCGCAGCCCGGCGATGGTCTGCTTACGGGCGAAAGGTGCGGATCATCATGCCACCGGAAGGCCGCGGCGATTTCAACGATCTCGCGATTCCATGAGCGAGGCGGAAATCCGTGCCGAGGTTGAGGGCGCATCCGAGTATGTGCCCGGCGACGATCTGGTGGCCGCCAAACGTCAACGGCTGCTAATCGGTAGTGACGTCGAGATGGCCGAGCGAGTGGCCAGAGACCTGCGCAAAGAATTCGGCGAGATAATATTCGACGATGGCTGCTTCTGGCATTACACAGGCTCAGCTTGGGACGAGATCAACGAGACAACAAAGCGCCGTGCGGTTCACCTCTACGACGGGGCAACGTTTGAAACCCCGGCGCATGAAATCTCCAACGTCAAACTTGGCAAGGGACGCGTCGACAGCGTCCTTCACGAAATGCGCGCGATCCTTGCCCGGCCCGGCTTCTTTGGGCAGGCCCCGGCGGGCATCAATTGTGCCTCAGGTTTCATAGCCTTCGGTGCGGACGGCCAGCCGCGCATATTTCCTCACGACCGCGAGCATCGGTGTCGCCATGTTCTGCCCGGCCGGTGGCGATCCGGCATCCGCGCCGGGGAACCGCCGGAAAACTCGATGCTCGGTAAGCTGCTGGGTGGTGTCTTCATGGGAGACGCGGATGCGGGAGAGAAGAAGAAACTTATCGCTGAGGTGGCAGGATCGGCGGCGCTTGGCTTTGCCACGAAATTGCGCCAGCCCAAGGCTATCGTTCTGAAGGGAGAGACGGCGGAGAACGGCAAAAGCCAGATCCTCGATTTGATCAGGGGCATACTTCCATCCTCAGCCATTGCGTCCGTCACGGCTGCGAAGGTCGGCGACGACCGTTTCATCGTTCAGCTCGCCAGCAAATTATTGAATGCCGCCGACGAGCTTTCCGGTTCATCAGCGATCGCGAGCGACGCGTTCAAGTCGGTTGTCACCGGCGAGCCCGTTACCGGCCGTGATGTCTACCGGAGCGCGTTCACTTTCCGCCCGATCGCCCAACACGTTTTTGCCACCAATACCCTGCCGACCTTTGCCGGCGGCATGGATCGAGGGGTGCAGCGTCGTTTGCTGGTCGTCACCTTCAATCGTGTTATCCCGGAAAATGAGCGTATCGAAAACATAGGAATCAGGATCGGCCAAGAAGAAGCCGACTTGTTGCTCGCATGGGCCGTGGCCGGTGCGGCGCGCCTCATTCAGCAGCACAATTTCACCGTCCCGAAATCAAGTGAGCGTGCCTTGCGCGACTGGCTGTTCGGCGTCGATCCAGTTCTTGCTTGGGTAGAGGCGCGCGTCGATGTAGCCGACGCACCAAGGCTCGGTGAGAAGATCGTCGGGATAAAAAGCGGGTATGCCCACTCGCTGTTCCGGGATTGGGCGCGGCAAGCCGGCTTCCGCGACAGCACCATTCCAGCGGTTAACGGCTTCGTGCAGCGGCTGCAGGCGAGCAAGAGCGTTCCAAATATAGCCGTCAGGCACACGAAGTCGGGGAACTGGTTAACCGGCCTTCTTATCCTCGCGTCCGATCGCGATCCGAAGGACGATGCGATTGAAGAACACAATCCGCTACGTCACGGAGGTTTCGATCTTAACTCGGCACCGCTTCAGCGAGAGGGTTGAGCGTTTGAGACGTGCCCTTGCATCCCCACCGCAACCGGCGCACCATGCGCTCGGCGCTTTCAACGCCTTTGATGTCGGCACCGCCCCGGTTATAGGCGGTTGTTTTGTGCCCATGCCCTCCGGGCCGCTCCATGTCGGGAGCGGGCGAATAGAAGACCCGAAAGGGAAATAAGCCCGCCCGTCATCAACGGGTTGAAAGCTCCCGGCACCAGCCCGACCGCTGGCGATGGCCTACGGGCCAGCAAGGGAGCACAGAGCAATGTCCGAATCCAATCTCGATCCGTTCGCCTTGGCTCGCGCCGAGGGAGACGACGCGATCCTGGCCCTGTTTCGCGAATGGCGAGACGGAATGGAGCGTCTTGCCGCCAGCAATCTCGACGATGACGAGCACGAACCGCTGTTCGTCGCTCTTACCGAAACTCAGCGACAAATCTTCGATGCCAAGGCGGCTGGCGTGATCGGCCTCGCGATCAAGGCTTTCATGCTGGGGTACGAGATTCAAGCAAGCGAGGGAGAGTACAAGAGGAAGGAGCATCCCTGTGCGATCAATCCATTCGCGCCAGACCAGTACGGGGCCGAGCAAACGCTCTATCTTTTAAACCACGCGCTGAAGGGCCTCATCGCCGATGCCGCTCGCCTGGTGCCTGAGCTGGCACCGCTGACGGCCGGGATCATCGCCTCGCCGTTGGTGCTGCCGCCGGAGCGTGAAGGTACGGAGGACACGCCTTCAAATCCCTTCGCGCTCGGCGGCCGGCAGAACCTCGGCGATGCCGAGCTGATCCACGCCGAGCGGGAGATGCGGCGATTGCTCGACGAGGGCCGCGACATCGATGAGGCCGACGCCCCGCTCGCCCTGCGATGGGAGCGCATCGGCAAGTGCATGGAGGTAATGAACTCCACCAAGCCGACGACGCTTGCGGGCTGCGCGGCCAAGCTGCGATTTCTGACCGACGAGGAAATCGGAATGGGGGTTGGCGGTCGGGAGGATGATGTGCCCTCGCTGCGTCAGGTGCTCGCCTTCCTCGAAAGGGGCAGCGATGGCATGAGCGCGCCCGATCCGTTCGCCTTGGCTCGCGCCGAGGGAGACGACGACAACGCCCCGGCAACACTACGCGATTTGGCGCAGATTGCCTTCGATCCCTGGCCCGCCGACATGGTGCAGGAATTCGATAAGGTGCCCTGGCAAGAGCGGTGCGAGACATTCGGCATCAACCTGCGATTCGCCATCTCCTTCATGACCAAGACCAAGGCCGAGTTGGTAAGGGTGGCGCGCGGGATGGTGCAGGACGGCAATAGCGATGCTTTAGACGCGGCCATGGAGGTCGCGATTTGCATCAAGGCAACCGGGGACGAATTGAGCGCCCTGGCTGAGATGGCAAGCGGAGCCTACAGCCGTTACATGGTCGCGCTGGCGATAGTTGGTACCGAGTAGTCCAGAAGCCCCCTCAACACCCCGCTCGGCTTCGCGGCTGGGCGGGGCTTTCCTCCCCAAGCGTCTAAAACCCAAGCATTAAACGCTTCCTGGCGACGTTAAATTGGGCCGAGGCAGCAACGGCCCTCGCGCCCTCACCCGCGCCAGCACGCGGCGCTGCGCCTCGGGCAACGGATATCGGAGTCAAGCCCTGATGGGTCGCGTGACCTATCAGGCGCGCCGCCGCCCCTCGCCTGTCTCACTTTGTAACGTTCGGTCTTTAGACCGAAGGTCAGTTCGTTCGCCCTGTCGCATATTGGCAATCCGAGCCATCACCGTCGCTTCCGAAACACCCATGAGGGAGCCGGCATCGATTCTGGACATGGGCGATGCCGGAGTGGATGGGTCTGCTGACCCATCCACTTTTGTGGCGTACTGATTTGTTCCCCGCGCAAGGATCGCAATCCGAGCCGCGATCATGCCGCGCTCAGACTCGTTTAGCGCGACGCTCATTTCGCTGGCGCGCCCCCCGTAACCGGCGTTGCCTCAATCGTCATATCCCAAGGCCCGTCAGGCATCTGGCTCGCGAGATCATAGGTCAGGTAATTCACCACGAACTCGCCGCTCGCCGCCTTAAGCTGGCTGTTGATCTTGATCTTCTGCCCCACGCTTGACCGGATCGCCGGATCGAAGCGCGCCCGCACATGGATTTGCCTCGCCTGAAATTCCGGGTAGCCGATCATCCCGGTATCCGGCCCAATCTCCGGCGTGCCGCCGCTCCGGCTGCCGTCCTTCGGCCAAATCGCCAGCACCTTCTTGACCGGATCGAGGTGCGCGAAGCAATTGGCCGCCCGCACGCAACTGAGAATTTGCGACCATGCCGCGCCGGGGAAATAGGGGCTGGCGAGAATCGTGTTGACACCGCCATTTTCCAGCGTGAATCCCGTGCCGTTGAGGATCGAAGTGAGCGCGGTCGGAACCGGCGTCGCGCCGCTGAAGCTCACCGGCGGAACCGGCTTTAGCTGAATGACCTGCGACGGCGAGGCGCGAATGAAAAACGCCGTGTTCGGCATCTCCCGCATGTCGGGATAAGCCTCGACGATCACGCCGTTGAACACCGTCGTCATGCCGGATTGCGCGTCTCCGGCCTGCACCGCGACATAGTTCTTGCGGGCGGCGTAAACGAGCCCAGCCTGGGTGAGCGCGTTCATGTGATTGAGCGTCATGCCGTAGACGCGGATTATCCCCACTCCTGTCCCCGGGAGGAGGACTAGCTCGACATGCACGACAACCCGCAGCCCGGCGATCGTCAGCGTGTCAGCGCCGCTGCCGCCAAAGTCGCCCTTGCCGAGTTGAAACGTCAGCGTGATCGCGCGCTCGGCATAAGGAGATTGGGTCATGCTGCTGCCCTTCCGTTCATGCCGCTGCTGCCGAGCGCTTGCGCGGCATAGAGCGCAATCAAAGCCGCCTCGGCGCGGCCGTCGTGCTTGACCAGCGGCCAAAAACGGGCGGCGGCGGCATCGAGAAAGGCCACTGCACCGCCAAGGCCCGGATCAATACCGACGATCACCATTGCCGCCGGATCGCGGCGCGAAAGCGGGCTGGGTGGGTGGCGCGCGTCGGCATCAGATCATCGCCAAACCGGCTTGGCTAAAGCGCATGGGCTGCTGTCTGAAATTGACCAGCACCGCCACGCCGGCAACAGCGTTGCAAATATCGTCGTGAGCGAGCGGCGCGTGATCGATCGAGTCGCGACCACCGCGAGCCGTCCGGCGCTCCAATCCGCAAAGCTGAGCAATCAAGCGCGGATGATCGAGCAACTCGATTTGCCCGGCATTCAGGATCGGCAAAAGCTCCCGGTAGAGATCGCTCTTCGGCTTTTCCGAAATCTCGTACGCGATGCCGTGCTTGCGGAAAATCTCGCGGGGAAATTCGCCGCCCCAGCGATCCCCCATTACCTTTGTGCACCCATAAGCCTTGAGCTGGTCGGCGAATTCCGTCGTGACCTGCTCAGGGGAAAAATGCGGCCGGCGCTCGCGTAAAAGATCAACCACAACCGCTTTGGTTTTTTGATCCTGATGAGCTATCGCCAGCGTATAGGCGTCCTGACCAGATCCTCCGGCCGGATCGACAAACCCGCTGTAGGCGACGCCGTGAATGCGAGGCAATTCAAAGCGGCCAGGCTCAACCAGCGCCTCAACAATCTCGCGACTGACAAAGCCCTCAATGTCTGTCCGGAACTCCCCGCCAAATTCGGCAGCGGCATTGGCCGGATCGCGTTCGATCGCCTCGTCTATCACCGACTGCGGCACGCTGGGGTTCATCGTGCGCGTGGCGGCTTTCCAGACCAGTTCCGGCGCGTCGTTTTTCCCAAAGTGCCGCCGGAACGCATTCCACAAAGCGCCGCGCCGAGCATAGGGGCTCGAACCGGACAACAGCATCGCGCCGGGGATCGTCGCCATCGCCGGGCGGAGTGCGGCGATGATTTCTTCGTCAGGGTTGGCGCTTTCCTCACTTCTCCAAAATGCCAGCTCATCCAGAAGGGCGGCGATCAGCGTGTAACCGCGCACGCGCCGGAAGCTGGCCGAGGAAATCTCGATCGTCACCCGGTTACTAAGGTCAATCGTCTCTTCCGTCACGCGCTCGATAAATCGTGCCAGCACCGGCACCTCACTGATGAGCGCATGTGCGTAGCGATAAATTACCCGCGCCTGTTTTCGGTCGGTCGCGATCACCATGATGGTGCCCCGCTCGCCAGGCGCGAGGAAGGGAGACCAGTCTTGGGAAAAGGCGAGAAAAACGGCGATCAGAGCCAGGATCAGCGATTTCCCGCCGCGCCGCCCCACAACAAGCCATGCAGCAAGGAAGCCGCTCTTGGATGGCGCGGCGCGGCCCGTGCACTCGCGGTAGAGCGCACGATCCTTCCGGCTGACCGGCAGGCCGAACAAAGCCGCGAGAAATACGCGCCACGCCCGCCACGTCACCGGGTCGCGGAACCAGCTCCCCCAAATGTCGGGATGATCCATCCAATCGAGGATGGTAGGCGACCCGACAGGCGCTTGCGCGGCTGTCACCTACGCCGCTTCCTCGAGCGGCCAATCCATCAGCCGGCCCTGCGCCGCCATAAGCTCGGCGAGAGCTTCGAACACGGCCGGCGCAACTTCAACCTTCTCCGCCATCGCCCGCTGATGCGCCGCCAGCACCCCAACCGCCAGCACCGCGACATCGAGATGAGCCGCCGCCGTCGTCAGGCCGCGATGCGCCGCCACCAGCGCCACGCCGTCGCAGGCATAGCCGCTCACCCGCCGCAGATCGTCGCTAGGCGGCGGCGCTACCTCGGCAAGCGCGGCTAAGTCGGAAAGCCGCGCCTTCGCTGCGTTCAACATTTCGACAGTGGCGGCAAAATCATTCATTCCCGATGCTCCAATTTCGCAGCTTCACCGTAGAAAGGCCCGCATTCCCGGCCCACCCATGCGCGCAACCTCACGCTCGCGGCTGCGGCCGTCATTGCAGCCCGCCCACCGTCACGACGGCAGCCGCCATCTGCCTTACCGCCGCCGCGACTTGCGCAATGCAGGCTTCCGGGATCGGCCCGCGCTTTTCCCACGCCTCATGCAACCCGGCCCGGCACGCCTGCGCCGCCGAAATGCAGCCCTCAATCAAATCGCGATTTTCCAAGGCGACGTTGACCAGAACGAGCGCCGCCAGCAGCTCCGGCCTTGACATAGCCGCGTAATACGCCCGCGCCGCTTCATGGTGCTGGTAGTTGATGACCGCGAGCTGCTGCCGAAGCCGGCGCTCGGCATAGTCGGCGACCAGCAATGCCTCGGTGAACTCGGGCGGCACCGCCTGCACCGCACCCCCGGCTGTCAGTGCCGAGGATGTGGGGCAGGCTGCCGGTGCTGGGATCGCACGACGGCCGCCCATCTTATGGCGCAGCTTCATCGGACGTACCGCGAAATTGCCGGCATGAGCGCCGAGCGGCCGAATGGCTCTGGCGGCGGCAGCCCGCGCGGAGAGCCAAGATCGAGCGCAGCGCGCCGGCTGTCATGACCGGCGAAGAAACCACCAGCCTCGGGCCACGGCTCGCCGCGACGGGGCCAAGGCGGCTCCGCATCGCTCTGACACCCAACGGAGAACCGAGGATCGCCCCGCTGACGCAATTGCCAGCGCCGCGCGCCGATCGTCGGCAACGACCGTCCGGCAAGGGCCGGACATTCGGCAAGATGCAACCGCCAGCCGTCGCCATGCTTGCGGAGCAGCGCGGCGAGCACTTCATCCTCGATCGGCAGCCATGGACGATAGGTTCGGGCGCTCATAGGCTCAATCGGCGTGAAGCATCAAAAATTGGAGCGTTAAACGCTTGCTGGTGGCCTGAAAGTTGAAGCGCCACCCAACCCACACCCGGCACCGCCCATGCGCCTACAGCGCCCGCAGCACGGCGGGCGCGGCGGCATCGGCGCAGAGCGCCGCGAGCGTGCCGTCAAAGTTCGACAGGTACGGATTGACCGGAGCCTCGCGCTGGCCCGCCCGCCATTCGGCCTCTGTGATCGAGACGACGGCGAGGGACACACTCTGATCGAGATAGCTGGCGGAGGGCGGAGCCAGGCTCGCGACACGCTTCGCGGCCGCAGCGTCGGCGATGCCCGCCTTCACTGCCCAATCGAGAGCAGCGCGGCGATCGGCAAGGTCTGCGGCCAGCTTTTCCGTCTCG
>DASRLO010000032.1:0-18719 GCA_035648415.1 Allostellaceae bacterium | reverse complement strand
GTTGGTGTTCATTGGCTGACCCTACCCGTTAATCGAGCCGGAAGCCGATCGGGCCGATCAGGCCTGCACCGCCCGCCGGCAGGGGACCGCGTTCTGGTCCGGGCAGCGTTTGCTTGTAGATCTCGTCGTTGAGATACCGTTCGGCGTCGTGCGGCACGATGAAGCCGTCGGTCGGCGCCGCGAGCGCGGTCTGCGAGGGCTTGACCAGATACGGCGTCACGATGATGACGAGCTCGGTCTCGTTGTGCTGGAACAGGTTCGAGCGGAACATCTGGCCGAGGACCGGGATATCGCCGAGCCAGGGTATCTTGGAGATGTCCTGCTCGCTGGTGTTCTGCAACAGCCCGGCGAGCGCGAAGCTTTGGCCGCTGGCGAGGTCGACCGTGGTGTCGGCGCGCCGCACCGTCAGCGCCGGGATCGTCACCACCTGACCCGAGCCGAGCGGCACCGAGACCGCGCCGGTCGTGCTGAGCTGGCTGACCTCCGGCCGGACCCGCAGGCTCAGATGGGTGGCGTCGATGATGGTCGGGGTAAAGTCCAGCGCCACACCGAATTGCTTGAATTCGACGGTGATCGTCGGAACCCCGCCGCCGGTGGCCGCGGTGCCGGCGACCGGCACGGGAAACTCGCCGCCGGCGAGGAAGCTCGCGGTCTGACCCGACGTCGCGGTCAGGTTGGGCTCGGCCAACGTGGTGATCAGGTTTTCTTGTGCCAGCGCGTCGATTTCCGCCTGCAGGGAACCGTTGCCGGGAATGGCGAATCCGTAATTGAAGTTATTCTGGTTGATGATGGCCTGGTTGGTGACCGGATTGTTCGTGGCAAGGTTGAATGTCGAATGATCGAGCCGGTTGTTCATCCAATTGCCGGACCAGTTGAAGCCGAGGGCCTTCAACGCGGTGCGGTTGACCTCGGCGATCTTGACCCGCAGGTTGACCTGGTTCGGGGTGTCGACCGACAACTGATTGACGACATTCCCCTTGACGTCGGCGGCCACCGAAGCGGCCAGATCTCGGGCTTTTTCGGCGCGGCCGGCGGTCGATACGTCGCCCCGCAGCACCAGCGAGTTCTCGACCGAACTGACCGAGATGTTCTCCCCCGGCATCAAGGCGTGCATCGACTGGCGCACGCGCGACAGATCGTGTTCGACGCGAACCGGCGAATTGAGCAACACATTGTCCGCCGCATCGACCGCGTAGACCGAGGTTTCGCCCGGCGTCTTGGCGGCCAGATAGATCAGCGACGGCGACTTGACCTGGACGTCGGCGATCGCCGGATTGGCGATAAAGACGGTCGCCGCCGGCTTGTTGAGGCGGATCAGCGTGCCCTTGCCGACCTCGAGGCCGATCGGCGCCCCGGTGGCGCGAACCTGGCTCACCGGTGGCAACGAGGCGTTGGCCGACGCCGGCGCGGCGGGCGGTGTCTCGGTGGGGGTGACGCCCGTCGGCGTCATGTCGCTGGGCGTGGCCGCGGGGGTTGTGTCGGCGCCCGCCGCGGTGCGAATTGTGTCGGCTGCCGCGGCTGCCGCGACCGATTGCGTGTCGCTGGGGGCGGCGGCCGCTGGCGCGGTCTCGCCGAGGGCCGCCATAAGGGGAGTTTCGCTCGACGCGGCAATTCCCGCCGCGCTTCCCGACACGATAGGCATCAATGCTGATGCGGCGATTACGCCTGCCAGCCAACGGGACATCCCAACCCCCAATTTGTTTATTGCTGCACCGTGGTCGACGTCACCGAAGTCTGACCGCCCCGCAAGATCGTGACCAAACCTGAATCTGCTCCGCTTGCCTGATTTTTGCCAGGGGCGTGCAATAGGGGGCTGACATCGCTATCAACGGTATAGGTTTCCGAAAGCGCGGCGCTGGGGGTTTCGAAGGGCGAGTCGCTGATTTCGTGCTTGAGCTCGCCGGGGCCGGGCACCAGGCTGCGCAGGCTCAGCGATAGTTTTCCCATCTGATCCGCGAGCGCGATGATCTCGCTTTCCTTCGGGGTGACCTCGAATGTCGCGGTTTTGGCGACGACGGCTTCCCCGGCTTTCGAATCGAGCTTCTGGTCGATCGCGATCACGCGGATATCGTGCAGCATGGTTTCCGACACCTTGTGCTCGAGCAGGGGGCCTTGCGCCGCCTGACCGGGCTTGGCGGTGTCCTGAACCGAGTAGGTGACGATCAGGTCGACCTGGTCGCCGGGGAAGACGAAACCCGAAATACCCGACGTTACCGACACCGGGACCGAAACGGCACGCATGCCGGGATGCAGCACCGCGGCCAGGAACCCGCGATTGCCGGGGGCGATGATTTTCGCCTCGGTGATCGGCTCGCCGGCCCCGATCGGGAAGCGCGCGACCCAGCCGGCGAAATCCTCGGGGGTCTTGGTGCCGATCAGGACGTAGGCCTTGTCGATGCCGCCTTCCGGCCATGGCTCCCAGGACAGATCCTCCGGCTTCAGGAGCTGGCCGCGCTGGATCGGCGCGCGCGCGATCAACACCGACTTTGCCGGGGTCGGCACGGTAATCGGCGCGGCTTCGGACGTGACGGCCCGCTGCGAGGCGAGCCAGCCACGGGCCATCATGGTGGTGCCCCCAGCAAGGATAAGGGCGACGACGAGCAGGATCAGGGTACGGGCGCGCATGGCTATCTCAATGGAAATGCGGAAGGAAGACGACGATCACGGCGGCGCCGGCGATGGCGATGCCGTAAGGGACGGGTGTGGCCAGGCCTTGGCTCGCCGCCAGGTCGGAAGGGCCAAGCTTGGCGCGGGCCAGGGTCGCGATGTAGGCGCCTGGCGGCATCAGCAGGAACAGCGCCAGCACGCCGCCGAGTATTCCGGTCAGCAGCAACAGCGCCGGCGTCGCCGATGGTCCCGCCCACAGCGTCGCGACGGCAAGCAGCTTGACGTCGCCGCCACCGAGCCAGCCGCGCGAGAAACAGAAAGCGCCCGCGATAAAGACGCCAACCGCGCTGCCGAGCGCGCCGAGCGCGCCATAGAGGCTGGGCGCGGCTGCGAGATAAAGCGGCCACATCAGGCACAGCGCCAAAATCAGCGGGTTGGGGATGATCAGGCGGCGCAAATCTTCAAACGCAGCGACCAGCATCAGCCCGCCAAACCCGGCTAGAGCGACGAATTGCAGCTCGAGCGCCATGCGATATCTCCCGTCTGGCCGATGCCGTGCCTAGTGTGCCACGTGCCCGCGAAACCGCGAGGCGACGACAGCTACGCTAGGGAAAGGCGGGCAGAACCAGACGGTCATGGCGGTCTCCGGCGCTTCGGTTGGGCGAATCCTCTCCAACAATGGTTAACGAAGGCATAATGGGCGGTCGAGCTGTCGCCCGGCGGGCCCGTAACATCCCGTAACCTTTTCTTAAATGCCGAGGTTTAGCGTCTCGATCGGCCGCATTTGGCGGCGCGACAATTCGGGCAAGACGCCCGGAAGGATAGCCGGTGAGGCTGCTCGACCTGGTGAAGCGATGGCTTGCGGCGATCGACGCTCGCGGCGCTGCCGCGGTCGAATTCGCCATTGTCGGCGCCAGCTTCATGGTGATGCTGCTGGCGGCGTTCGAATTCGGCTACATGCTGTTCATCCAGTCGGTCCTCGACAACGCGGCACGTGACGCCGCGCGCCTCATCCGCACGGGACAGGTGCAAACCAGCGGGAGTCCGACGAGCACGTTCTCGACGCTGTTGTGCAACGAGGTCGGCTCGCTGATCGGCTGCGGCAGCATCGTCTATCAGGCGCAGGTCTTTAACGACTGGTCGTCGGCGCAGACCTCGGTGAACACCCCTCCGACGCGCGACAAGAACGGCAACATGATCAGCACCGGTTTCAGCCCGGGCACGGCCGGTCAGATCCTGGTGGTCACGGTCAGCTACAATTATCCGTTCTTTACGCCCTGGATCGGCGGCCTGGTGGGCGGCGCCACGAATTCCGCGTATCTGCAGTCGGTCGTAGTTTTTCAGAACGAGCCTTACTGATGATGATCCGCGATCAAGACGACGCCGCGCGCCTTACACCCCGCCGCTTCATGCGCCGGCTTGGCAAAGTGCTGCGCAGCTGCCGCGCGACGGCGGCGATCGAGTTCGCCTTCGCGCTGCCCGTCCTCTGCGCGATGGTCTTCGCGCTGTACGAGGTGACGCAGGGCGTCATCTGCTACATGAAAGTGGTCGATGTGGCCAATACGGTCGGGGATCTGCTCGGCCAGACGACGACCGCACAGGGCGGCGTCGGCAACACCGATTTCGACAATTACTACATCGCCGCCCAGCTCGTCATGACCAACAGCACCGGCAATAATCTCGGCCTCGCCATCGCCAATGTCTATTACGACGCCACCGGCAAGAACCCGGCCGTGTCATGGCAGGTCGAGCGCGGCGGCGCCGCGGCGATGGCCAACGCGGCGACGTTCGTCAACGGCCTCGGCACCGCGAACGGCAGCACGATCGTCATCAAGGCGACATACACCTACACCTCGCTGCTCAATTACTTCATCACGACCCCGATCGTTATCAGCACCCAAATCGCCGCGCAACCGCGCAACCTGCTGCCGCCGGCCTATACGCAAGGCACTCCCTGTCCACCCGCGAGCGGATCGGAAAGCTGCAGCTGAGCCCGGCGCTTTACGGCTGGACCGCCCTTAAATGCCAAACAAATACTTAAGCGGCGACCCTGGCGGCGGGTTTTAAGTTTTTTTTAAACGGGACGTTGTTTGATGGGCCTTATCCGCCAGTCAAACCTCTCGGTGTGCAAGTGATCAAGTTCCCGATGTCGCGAGCGCGGCGCTCGACCAGCTCCCCGTCAATCGGCGACGCCGGCGTCGTAACGCAGCGCCGGCGGTTCCGCCGCCTCGCCGCCGATCTGCTGCGGGACACCGGCGCCACGACGATGGTTTTGATGGCCATCAGCTTGCTGGCGCTGGGCACGGCGACCGGCGTCGGCATCGATTTCGCGCGCGGCCTGAACTTCAAGACCGGGCTGCAAGGCGCGGTCGACGCGGCCGCGATCGCCGGCGCGAGCATCTATCTCAACAACGGCTACGCCAGCCAGGCAACCACCGCCGCCACCAATTACCTGACCAAGGCGGAAGTGGGCCTGCAGACCAACAACGGCGTCACGTCCAACATCGTGGTGAGCAACAGCGCGCCCTGGACGGTGACCGTGACCGCCAGCGCGTCGATCAATTCGAGCTTTAACGGCATTCTCGAGAACACCATCCCGGTCTCTGTCACCGCGACGGCGCACGGCCCGGCCAACCCGAACATCGACTTCTATCTGCTGCTCGATTCGTCGCCGTCGATGGGCATCGCCGCCACCCCGGCGGGGATCAATACGATGGTCGCCAACACCCAAGGCCAATGCGACTCCGCCCCGAATGGCGGAGCGAGTTGCGGTTGCGCCTTTGCCTGTCATGAATCGCACCCGGCAAGTGAAAATCATTACATCCCGACTAATAATATGAATACAACAATCTCGCCTAATGAACTCTGTACGGCTACACCTACGGTGTACATCCCACCGTCGCCGGCGGGTACACTAGCGAAGGCTTACCAATACTGCTCGGCCTCCGGAACGGGCAATCCAGGCGGCGAAGACAATTACGCGCTGGCGCGCAACCTCGGTGTCACGTTGCGCATCGACAATCTCCGAACCGCCACGCAAGACCTGATGACCACGGCGCAATCGACCGAAACGGCGAACAGTGCCGTCTATCGCGTAGCGATCAACACGTTCGACCTTAATTTCAACAACAGCCCGCCAATCCAGGCATTGACCTCAAACCTCAGTACCGCGCAGACATCGGCCGGAAACATCCAGCAGCTCGAAATGTACGACAACAACCATCTGAATTCCGGCGACAGCAATCAGGATGCCGACACCAACCTCACCAATGCGTTTACCCAAGTCAATACGCTGATGCCCAATCCCGGCGGCGGCACTACCGCGAGCGGGGATACGCCCCAAGAGGTGCTGCTCCTGGTCAGCGACGGCGTCGAGGATGAGCTGGTCGGCGGTACTCGCACATACACGACGGTGAACAACGCGACATGCAGCGCGATCAAAAATCGCGGCATTCGCATCGCTGTGCTGTATACGGTCTACCTGCCGCTGCCGACCAATGGCTGGTACAATTCGCACGTCTCGCCGTTTCAGTCGACCATCGCCTCGGCGATGCAAAGCTGTGCGTCGCCGGGGTTGTTCTCCCAGGTCGATACCGGCGGTAACATTCCCGCGGCGATGAGCGCGCTGTTCACCAGCGCGGTGCAGTCGGCCTACATCTCGAACTAAAGGCGAGCGCGGCGAATTCCGCGGATTATTTCCGTGGGATCGCCGCGCTTTTGCTTTTTAAGATAAGACCGCTGTCCGCTCTATCGTTGTGACGGAGCGCGTCCCATTTCCTATTGGCGGACGATTGAAGGCGGGCCGGGGAGCTGTTCCCGGTAGCGCGATATCGCGCCTCGGACGGCATAGTTGCGGCACGCAAAAAAAAGCCCGGCGGCATCGCGTGCCGCCGGGTTTTTCGTGAACTCGCCTAAGCTCAGAGATCGGTGGCGACGGTGTTGAACGTGTTGCTGAGGTTGGTGCCGACGGTGCCCATCACGGTCACGGCGGCGACAGCGATCAGCGCAGCGATCAGACCATATTCGATCGCGGTTGCTCCATCTTCGTTCATCAGGAGCCTCATGATACTCCTAAACATCTTGATCCTCCTCGAGACTGACGACGGGAGCCTGACTTGAAACGGTTGCCAAACTATTAAAAGCGGCATTGCGTCGCGGACTATTTGCCCATGACCTGCCGCTCGGTGGAGCAATGAACGCGGACAGCCGGCCGGCGCGCCCTGACATGGGTAGCCGGCCGGCATGCGGCCGAAGCTAGGGCTCGCCGGCCGCGATGATTTCGTCATCGGTCGGAAAGCGGCCGGTCTGTTTTTTCGAGAACTTCAGACGGCCGTCGACGGTAATCTCGAACACGCCGCCGATTCCGGGCACCAGCTCGACTTCGGCTCCGTATTTTGCTTCCAGCAATGCCCTCGCACGGAGGGCGCGCGGCTCATAGTTTCAGGGCTTGCACCAATCGATCCTGACTTTCATGGCTTCACCTCCGTGGCGGCGCAGCGGTCGTGTACGTGCAGGTTACTACCATCGGCCCGGGCGACACAGGTTGATTTTTCAGGCTGAATCGGCGCGGCGGCAGCGGCTAAGCATTTCGCAAGGGCTAGGCCTGATCCTCGCTGAAGCGATCCCGCGGGATCGCCGAGGAGAAGCGCCGATGGCCTGGTTCACACGCTCGACGCGCATGGCCCACTCGATCGAGCCGGCGGCGTGCGTCCGCTTGGCGCTGCTGTGGGAGCCGCTCAGCGGCAGTTTTCGCCTTGGCGCTGCTGTCCTCCTCGTTCTGTTTGCGATCTACGGCGCCATCTATTTGAACCTGACGGCGATGCGCGCCGCTGCCGACCCGATCAACGACTTCTTTGGGCTGTGGAGCGCTGGCCGGTTTCTCACCGGCCATCCGGCGGCGCAGGTCTACGATCCGGCGGCATTGCATGCGGCGCAGGTTGCGCTCGGCATGGCGCCGCAAATCGACTACCCGTTCCCGTACCCGCCGAGCTTCCTGTTGGTGCTCGGCCCGCTGGGGCAGCTGCCGTATTGGACCGCCTATGCGGTGGCGATCGGGAGCAGCCTGCTGTTCTTTGTCTGGGCTACTGTCGGCAGGCAATGGCGCTCGGCGCCGGCGCTAGCGGCGCTCCTGGCGCCGACGACGACGCTTGTGATCGTTGCCGGCCAAACAGGATGCCTCGAGGCGGCGCTGCTGGCCGGCGGTTTTCGGCTGGCGGGAAAGCGGCCGGTCGTGGCCGGTATTCTGCTCGGTCTGCTGACCTACAAGCCGCAGATCGGCATCCTGGTGCCGGTCGCTCTCCTGGCGGCGCGGCTGTGGCGGACGATTGCGGCGGCCTGCATCACGGCCGCAGTGCTGGTGGTGGCGTCCGGCGCCGTCTTCGGCAGCGCGATCTGGACCGCTTGGGTCGGCAACATGATCGGATATGCGCACCAATTTTCTGCGGAAAATAGCGAGATCGCCTACTTGATGCCGACCGTCGCCGAGCGCCTCGTCGCGCTGGGGGCCGCGCCCGCGCAGGCTATGGCCGGTCAGGCGCTCGCCGCACTTGCCGCCGCCGCAGCGGTATGGCGTTGTTTCCGCTCCGGACCGACTAGCCTCGGCGCCGCGGCGCTATTCGCCGCCACCTTTCTCGCTACGCCGCATGCGTTCGTCTATGACATGCCGGTGGTGGCGACTGCGGTACTCTGGGTCGTCGCCGATGCGCAACGCAAGGGCGAACCGTTCGCTTCGAGCGAAATTCTTGTCTTGATATTGGCGCTGATCGCACCGATCACGCTGGCCGCCGGGCCCACCCGCTTTCCGCTTGCCACGGTATCGCTGACCCTGCTTGTCGTGCTGATTACGCGCCGCATCGCGCGTCTGCACCTGCAGTCCCTTTGGTCGGCCCCCTCCTCGCCTCGCGCCATCGGTTAGGGGCCCGTCATCTGCGCGGGGCTGTGATCCCTGGCGCGCTCTATCTTGGCCGAAGCAATCCTACCCGGACGCTCGGAGCCGGTGTCGCAGTACGATCGCCGCGGTCAGCAACAGCACTGCGCCGCCCTGATGCACCGTGGCGAGCGCGATCGGCACGACCAGCAGCAAAGTCGAAATGCCGAGGGCAAGCTGCAACAAGGCCGCCGCCAGCAAGGCGTGGAGCGCGCGCCGGGCCGCGACAGGCAGTGCGCTCCGTGGCGCACCGCGGGCGCCCGCGAACCACAGCAGGATCACCGAGCCGACCGTCGTCATCGCCAGGAGGCGGTGGTCGAACTGCACCGCCGGGACATTCTCGAACCAATTGCGGATAAAGGGTTCGAGCTGGGCGTAGCCGGCCGGAACGAAGCGGCCGTCCATCAGCGGAAAGGTGTTGTAGACGAGGCCGGCGTTGAGCCCGGCGACAAACCCGCCGGCGACGATCGTCAGGCCGACAAGGGCGAGCACCAATTCGGCGCCCCGGCGAATACGCGGCGGGGCGCCGCCGCGCGGGTTTTCCAGAAGCCCGAGCGCCGTCCACAGTGTCGCCGCGTAAATCACCAGCGCGAGCGCCAGGTGCGCGGTGAGCCTGTATTGGCTCACTTCGATCCGGTCGGCGAGGCCGCTTTCCACCATGTACCAGCCGAGCGCGCCTTGGCACCCGCCCAGCGCGAAAATCCCGGCGAGCGGCCAGGCGAGGCGGCGCGATATCCGGCCGCGGATGAGGAAATAGAGGAAGGGGACGAGGTAGACGAAACCGATCAGCCGCCCCCACAGCCGATGGACATACTCCCACAAGAAGATCGTCTTGAAGTCGCCGAGGCTCATCCCCGCGTTCAACAGCCTGTATTGCGGGATCTGCTGGTACTTCGCGAATTCCGCCTGCCAGGCGGCGGCGGACAGCGGCGGCACGATGCCGGTCACCGGCTGCCACTCGGTGATCGACAGCCCCGACCAGGTCAGCCTGGTGATGCCGCCGATCACCACCATCGCGATGATCATCGCGCAGCACGCCAGCAGCCAGATCGCGACGGGGCGCGGGCTGCGGTCGGTCCTCTCGGGTTTCTCCGTCGCCGAGACGCTGGTTGAGACGGTCACGCCCTAATCTCGCTTGCCCGGCGCCGCCGCGGCAACGAAGATCATGCCGCAGCCGCCATCGCGTCGAGGCAGCCTTGCAGGATGTAGGCGGCCGCGACCTTGTCGACGACCGCGGCGCGGCGCTTCCTCGTCATGTCGGCGGCGATCATCGCGCGGGTGACCGCGGCCGTCGACAGCCGCTCGTCCCACAGCAGCGCCGGCAGGTCGCGCAGCGCCAACAGGTTGCGCGCGAAAGTCCGCACCGATTGGCTGCGCGGGCTATCCCCGCCCGAAAGCGCCAGCGGCAGCCCGACGACAATCCCGCCGACGCCGTGCCGCTCGGCGAGCGCGAACAGCGCCGCCATGTCGTCGCGAAACCGCCGGCGGCGGATCGTCTCGAGCGGGCTGGCGATAACCAGCCTGGTGTCGGATAGCGCAAGGCCGATCGTCTTGGTGCCGACGTCGAGGCCCAACAGCCGCGCGCCCGCCGGGACGGCCGCCTTCAGCGCCGCGGGGTTGCCGAGGATCATGCCCGATGATAGCGTGACTTGGCCGTTTTGCCCTTGCCGCTTTTGACGCGAAAGACTTAGAAATCATGGCGTTGGACAAGGCCACCGTGGCGCGCATCGCCACCCTGGCGCGCATTCGCGTCGCCGAGGACGAGCTCGAACCGCTCGCCGCCGAACTGTCCGGCATCCTCGATTGGGTCGAGCAGCTGATGGCGGTCGAGACCGACAACGTCCCGCCGATGACCAGCGTCGCCGAGATGACCCTGCCGATGCGTGACGACATCGTCACCGACGGCGATCGCCAGGAGGCGGTGCTCGCCAACGCGCCGCGCACGGGCCGCGGCTTCTTCGCCGTGCCCAAGGTAGTCGAGTGACCCAATGGCGTTAAGTCAGCTGACCGACCTGACCTTGGCCGGGGCGCGCGACGGGCTCAGGGCGAGGCAATTCTCGGCCCGCGAGCTCGCCGCCGCGCACAATGCGGCTGTCGAGCGGATAAAGCCGCTCAACGCCTTTATCACCGCGACGCCGGAAAAGGCGCTGGAGATGGCTGCGGCGTCCGATGCGCGGCTGGCGAAGGGGGAGGCGGGTGCGCTTGAAGGAATACCGCTCGCGATCAAGGATTTGTTCTGCACCCGGGGTGTGCTGACCACCGCCGCGTCGCACATCCTCGACGGGTTCAAGCCGCCCTACGAGTCGACGGTCACCGAGAAACTGTGGGCGGCCGGCGCGGTGATGCTCGGCAAGACCAATCTGGACGAGTTCGCGATGGGCTCGTCGAACACCACGAGCTATTACGGCCCGGTCGAGAACCCGTGGCGCCGCCAATCTAACGATGGGCGGGGCGACAACCGGCCGCTGGTGCCGGGCGGCTCGTCGGGCGGCTCGGCGGCGGCGGTCGCGGCGCACGCGGCGCTCGGCGCGACCGGCACCGACACCGGCGGCTCGATCCGCCAGCCGGCGAGCTTTTGCGGCATTGTCGGGCTGAAGCCGACCTATGGCCGCTGCTCGCGCTGGGGGGTGGTGGCGTTCGCGTCGTCGCTCGACCATCCGGGGCCGATGACCCGCACGGTGCGCGACGCGGCGATCATGCTCGGCGCGATGGCGGGGCACGACCCGCGCGATTCGACCTCGGCGCCCCTGCCGGTGCCGGATTACGAGAAGGCGCTCAGCGGCGATATTCGCGGCCTCAGGATCGGCATCCCCAAGGAATACCGGGTCGATGGGATGGCCGACGAGATCGAGAATTTGTGGCAGTCGGGCATCGCCTGGCTGCGCGACGCCGGCGCCGAGCCGGTCGAGATTTCGCTGCCCGCGACCCAATATGCGCTGCCGGCCTATTACGTGATCGCCCCCGCCGAGGCGTCGTCGAACCTGGCGCGCTACGACGGGGTCAGGTTCGGCCTGCGCGTCGACGGCGACAGCCTCGCCGACATGTACGAAAAGACCCGCGCCGCCGGGTTCGGCGCCGAGGTGCGGCGCCGCGTGCTAATCGGCGCCTACGTACTGTCGGCCGGGTATTACGACGCCTATTACCTGAAGGCGCAGCGGGTTCGCACCTTGATCGCCCGCGACTTCGCCGCCGCGTTCGAGCGCTGCGACTGCATCCTGACCCCGACGGCGCCATCCGCCGCCTTCGCGATCGGCGAGAAGGCGGACGACCCGGTCGCGATGTACCTCAACGACGTCTTCACCGTGCCGGCCGACCTCGCCGGGCTGCCGGCCGTGTCGGTTCCCGCCGGGTTGTCGGACGGCTTGCCGCTTGGGCTGCAGATTATCGGCCGCGCCTTCGACGAGGAGACCGTGCTGCGCGTCGGGGCGGTGCTGGAAAGCGCCGCCGCCTTCACCCATCTTCCGAGCTTCATCGCCGATCCAAGAGGATCAGGATGAAGAGATCGGCGCCCTCGCACCTTGCTCCTTCATGCTGACAGGAAATGCTAGTCGGGGTTATTAGCGGCGCGAGCAGATCGGTCGCGAAGCCGCCGAGGCCTCCGAGCGGGTGTACTTGCAACTGCCGAGCAGATGCCGACGATAGCATGATCGGGAATGTGAAGCCGGAATTGCCGCTATTCGCGTTCGCGACGGTCACCGCATCTGACTGCACGATAGCCAAACGGCAGGGAAAGCGGAAGCCATAGGAAAGCTCGGCATGAAGCCCAAGCATGTGAAGTGTCGGTGCACTGAGTAATGCGGAGATGTTGCATGGCCGATTTTGAACCCGGCGATCGGGTGATCCTCACAAGCGTATCGGTGGCACTCCTACGCGGTTTGCCGAAAGAAGATCAAAAAGCAATACGATCGATTGTTGGCCGACCTGTCCTTTTGGCTGGTTTCAGTTCCGGCCAAGCCGAGCTCGAATTCACCGATGATCAGGGCGACGATCATACGATTTGGGTCGAGACCGCTCTGATAAAGGCGGCTTGATGCGAGCCAACAGCCTGATGCAAGGCCGAACCGGCGAGTGGGAAGTCGTCATTGGGCTCGAGGTCCACGCCCAGATCGTAGCGCGGGCCAAACTGTTCTCGGGCGCGGCCACGGAGTTTGGCGCCGAGCCGAACACCCAAGTGTCCACCGTCGACGCCGCGTTTCCGGGCATGCTGCCGGTGATCAACCGGCACTGCGTCGAGCAGGCGGTGCGGACCGGGCTCGGCCTCGGCGCCGAAATCAATTTGCACAGCGTCTTCGACCGCAAGAATTACTTCTACCCCGACCTGCCGGCCGGCTATCAGATCTCGCAATACCAGCAGCCGGTGGTGGGCCGCGGCCGGGTCGAGATCGAGATGCCCGACGGCTCGACCCGCGCGATCGGCATCACCCGGCTCCATTTGGAGCAGGACGCCGGCAAGAGCCTGCACGACCAAAGCCCGCGCGAGACTTATGTCGACCTCAACCGCGCCGGCATCGGGCTGATGGAGATCGTCTCCGAGCCCGATTTGCGCACCGCCGAGGAAGCCGGCATCTACCTGCGCAAGCTGCGTTCGATCCTGCGCTATCTCGGCACCTGCGACGGCAACATGGAGGAAGGCTCGCTGCGCTGCGACTGCAACGTCTCGGTGCGCAAGCCCGGCGCCCCCTTCGGCACCCGCTGCGAGCTCAAGAATTTGAATTCGGTGCGATTTGTCATGCAGGCGATCGAGATCGAAGCGCGCCGCCAGATCGAGATTATCGAGGACGGCGGCAAAATCGCCCAGCAAACGCGGCTCCTCGACCCCGCGCGCGGCGAGACGAGGCCGATGCGCTCCAAGGAAAACGATTACGACTACCGCTATTTCCCCGATCCCGACCTGTTGCCGCTAGTGCTCGACCCGGACTGGGTTGCGACGCTGCGCGCCGAGTTGCCC
Organism: Allostellaceae bacterium; assembly: GCA_035648415.1. GTDB lineage: Bacteria > Pseudomonadota > Alphaproteobacteria > ATCC43930 > CGMCC-115725 > DATARH01. The sequence continues at coordinate 5,238 of DASRLO010000032.1, read as the reverse complement.
GAATTGCCCGACAAGAAGCGGGCGCGTTTCGTCGCCGATTACGGGCTGGGTGCCGAGGAAGCCGAGGTGCTCGTCGCCGAGCGCGTCACCGCGGAATTTTTCGAGGCGGTCGTGGCGGGAGTGGGCGGCAAAAGCCGCGACCCGAAAGCGGCGGCCAACTGGGTGACCGGCGATCTCTTCGCCGCGCTCAACAAAAAGGGTCTCGGCATCGCGGAGTCGCCGGTGGCGGCGGCTCAGCTCGGTGGGCTGATCGACCTGATCGCCGACGGCACGATCTCCGGCCGCCTCGCCAAGGACGTCTTCGCCGAGATGGTCGAGACCGGCGCTGACGCGACGGCGATCGTCGCGGCCAGGGGTCTGCGCCAGGTCACCGACACCGGCGCGATCGAGGCCGCGGTCGATGCCGCGCTCGCCGCCAGCCCGGCCCAGGTCGCGCAATACGCCGCCAACCCGAAGGTGCTCGGCTTCTTCGTCGGACAGGTGATGAAAGCGACCCAGGGCAAAGCCAATCCGGCGCTGGTCAACGAGCTGCTGCGGAAGAAACTCGGCGGGTTGTGAACGTGGGCCGATCGCCGCATCCGCCGGTGAGTGTCAATTCGGGTCACCGGAGGCAAACCATGGCCGGCTCGATCGCCCAAAAGCGCGTCGTCATTGTCGGGGCCGGGTTTGGCGGCATGGCGGTCGCAAAAGCTCTAAGGAAAGCAGCGGCTGCCGTCACGCTGATCGATCGGACCAACCACCATCTGTTCCAGCCGCTGCTTTACCAAGTTGCAACCGCCGCGCTCTCCCCGGCGGATATCGCGACCGCAAATCGCGTGTTGCTCCGCCGACAGCGCAACTCCACCGTGTTGATGTCGGATGTCATGGGCGTCGACCCGAATCGTCGCATCGTGCGTCTCGCCGCCGGCGCGGAACTCTCCTACGACTATCTGGTCCTTGCGACCGGCGCCGGCTACAGCTTCTTTGGACACGATGCATGGTCTGAGCACGCCATGGTTCTGAAGACGCTCGGCGATGCGCTCTCGATCCGTGAGCGTCTCCTTAGCGCTTTCGAATGGGCGGAAGAGTGCGCCGACCCGGAGGCGATCGGCAGATTGTTGACATTCGTGGTGGTTGGCGCGGGCCCCACGGGCGTCGAGCTTGCTGGAACAATCGCCGAACTTGCCCGGTCCACGCTGGCGCGTGACTTCCGGAATATCGATCCGCGATCGGCGCGGGTCGTGCTCTGCGAGGCGGGGAATCGCGTGCTGTCCGCCTTTCCGGAGCGCCTTTCCGGATATGCCGCCCGCGCGCTGGGGTCTCTCGGCATCGAGTTGCGGCTGGGCGCCGCCGTCGAGGAGATCGACGCGAATGGCCTGCTCGTCGGCCAGACGCGCGTTGAAACGGCGAATATCCTGTGGTGCGCGGGAACGCAGGCGTGCCCCGCGGCGCAATGGATTGGCGCGAGCGCGGCGCGCAACGGCGCCATTGCGGTAGCGCAGGATTGCTCGGTGCCGGGGCGGCCGGAGATTTTCGCGATCGGTGATGTCGCAAGCTTCGACCCCGGATCGGGAATGCCGCTTCCCGGATTGGCGCCGGTCGCCAAACAGCAGGGAAACTATGTCGGGCGGCTTCTCAAAGCCCGCATCGCCGGGCAAGCTGAACCCGGTGCCTTTCGCTACCGGAACTTCGGAGCGATGGCGGTGATCGGTCGCTCGCGGGCGATCGCCGATTTCGGCCGCTTCAGGTTGACGGGATTTCCTGCCTGGTTGGCCTGGTCCCTGATCCACCTCATGCTGCTGGTCGATTTTCGCAGCCGTGCCATGGTGTACGTCAACTGGTCGTGGGCGTGGTTCACCTATGGCCGTGGGGCACGGCTTCTGACAGGCGGCGTCCGGATTGAGCCTCGGCGATCAAAACAAGCCATTCCCCCGGATCGAACCACCCGTCAATCGCGGCGGTAGGGGTAGCAGCGCGCGCGCTCGAGGGTGATCCCGTAATGCTCGGCCAAGGCGCGGATCGAGGCGCCGTCCTCGGGGTAGGGATCGGCGTTGCCCGGGCCGACGATGATCGGGCGGAAGGCGCGGTCGTCCTTGCCGCCCGGCGGCAGCATCGCGGTCGCCAACGGGGCGCCGTCGCCGTCGCGCAGGGTGAGGAACAGCGGCATCTCGCGCTGGATATGCGCCTTCAGCCCGATCTGCTGCTCGAAATTGACGCTGGAGATCGGCTGAAAGCTGTGCGCCGCCTTTTCCTGTTCCTTGCGGAAATATTTCTCGACCGCGTGGCGCATCGTTTCCGATTCGGCCGTCGCTTCGGCCTCGGTCTCGATGCGAAACCAGGTTTTGCCGTCGAGCGCGTCGCAGACGTACCTCATGCTTCCTCCTGGACATGTCCGACGGAAATCGGCATCGCGAAGGACAAGGTAGGGGAGAGCAAAATCCCCACGCCGCGTCGAGTCAACATCCAGCGACAAAAAGGCAAGAGCGCCAACGGCCGCTTCTCTGGTCTGCCTCTCGTTTTCCGTCGCAATTTGCAGAAATCTCGTTGGCGCGTTGCCCGACCGTCGATAAAAATTGGCTAGAATGCTCGCCTTTTTGCAGATGTTAGTCTTGGCACAAACAATGAAGCGGGAACGGGACACACCCCCTTGCTCATGGAGCCCGACATGCTATCAGCTTCGACCGCCACGCTAGCTCGTTTTGCCGCTTTGCCTGGCGCCGCCGGGCTGCCGCAACGGCGTTCGAGCCTCGCCGGATTTTTCCTCGCGCCGTTCCGCGACGTCGATGACCGCCCCGCCCGCAAGGCCGCCGCGGCCCAGGCCGAGCGCCAGGCGCGCCTGACCTCTATGTCCGGCGTGGCCGCACAGCGCCGCTAGGGGCGCGCCGCAGCGGCCGCCGGTGCGGCTCCTCTACCGCTTCCATCTCCGGCGATCCGGTCCAGTCGCGCCACAGCGCGACCAGCGCGGCCATGATCGCCGGGCCGAGAAACAGGCCGATAAAGCCGAGCGTCTCTAGCCCCCCGAGCAGGCCGAACAATACCCAGAGAAAGGGCAGCCGCGCCGCGCCGCCGATCAGCACCGGCCGGATGAAATGGTCGGCGACGAAGACGACGAAGCTGCCCGCGGCGAAAATCACGATCGCGCCCAGCACCTTGCCGATCGACAGCATATAAAGCGTGGCGAACGTGTAGATCAGCGGCGCGCCAAAGGGGATGACCGCCAACACCCCGGTCATCGCCGCGACCAAAGCCGGGTAGGGAAGGCCGACCGCGACGTAGGCGACGCCCAGGAGAACGCCCTCCGCGAGCCCTACCAGCACCAGCCCGTTCACCGTGCCGTGGACGGCCGCGACCATGTGGCGGGCGATGCGCTGGCCGCGGACGCCGATGACCCGGTCGCTCAGCGCTTGCAGCTTCACCGCCAAGGAGCTGCCGTCGCGGAACAGGAAGAACAACGTCAACAGCGTGAACAGGAAGATCACCATGCGGCGAGCGACCTCGCCGCCGTATTCGCGTGCCGATTCGGCCAGCATTCGCGGATTGACCCGGCCGAACAAGGCTTCGGCCATGATCGGATCGGCCAGGTTGGTGCGCCACCAATCGGCGATCGTCGGGCCGACGATCGGCAATTGCACGATCCAATCGGGCACGGCGAGGCCGTTGTGGCGCGCGGCGATGACCATGCCGATGACGAAGTGGGTCTCCTGGGCGATCGCGATGCCAAGCATCACCAGCGGCGCGAGGAAGACGACCCCTACCGCGAAAGTGAGGATCAGCGGCGCGGCGATGCGTCCCCTATTGTTGGGGAAGAGACCCAGCAGCCGCTGATACAGCGGCCACAATGCGATCGACAGCACCACCGCCCAGGCCAACGCCGGCAGGAAATCGTGCAGGACCCAGAGGCCGATGAGCACAAATCCGGCGGCCACGACCAGCCGAGCGCGCAGCTGTGACGGTCGTTCGGGCGCCACGGGGCCGGGATCCATCGCGAAGGTACTCCCTTAACTGGCTGCGCTCAGTCTAGCGAAGCTGCGGGTTGAGCGCACGCGCGGCGGCATCCCATCGCGGTGACGGCACATCGATCGTCGCAACCCGGCCTCGCAGCGCGGTCTTGCCGCCTGCCGATCCGGGTAATAGGCTTCGCCCGAAGGCTGAACGGCGGTGTCGCCGCTGTGCCAGCCTATTCCAGCATCAAGCAGGGAGATCTGAAGATGGCTTACACCCTGGGGCAAATGTCGGACGAAATGCACCGCATCATCGCCGCCGATCCCACTCCCGAGGGTCGCAAGAAGGTCTGCGGGCTGGTGCAAAAAGCCTGCACCGACGCCACGTTTGTCGCCGAGCATCTACCCACCGATGGCCCGGAGCGCAAAATCCTCTATGAGGATCCCGACTACAATTTTTGCATCCTCGCGCACGTCTATCGGGATGCGAAGGAGAGCGCCCCGCACGACCACGGCCCGACCTGGGCGATATACGGCCAGGCGATGGGCCAGACGGTGATGAGCGATTGGGACATGGTCGAGCCGGCGAGCGAAGGACATGTCGGGAAGGTCCGGCTGCGCCGCAACTATACGCTGACTCCCGGCATGGCCTACGTCTACAACGAGGGCGATCTGCACTCGCCGCGCCGCGATGGCCCGACCCGGCTGATTCGCATCGAAGGGCGAGACGTCACGAAAATCCGCCGCTATGCCTACGAGCGAATTGCCTAGACGGTCGACGGCCAAGCTGCCCGGCCGGATTTCAATAATCTAGGCTGTGCGACCTCGGCTCCAAAACGCCGTAGCCCAGCGCCGTCTCGTTATCCGCCAGCGTTCGGACAGGAAAAATCGAGGGCGCCGACTAGGCGCCCTCGACTGCACTGTAGGGGAACAGCGCGGCGGCGAGGAGATCGCCGCCGCTGAGCGTCAGCCTTCGACGACCGTCACGCGGCGGTTGCGCGGCTCGCGCACGCCGTTCGGCGTGGGTACGGCAAGGTCACCCTCGCCGCGGCCGGATACCGCCATCGAGTTCCACGGCACGCCCATGTGGGCGAGAATGTGGGCGACATGGCGCGCACGGCGGACCGAGAGGCGCTGATTGTAGCGCGCCGAACCCGACGTGTCGGTGTAGCCGGTCACTTGCACGGTGACGACTCCGCCGGCTCTGAAGGTAGCCGCGGCCTGACTGAGAATAGCCATGCCCTGCGGGCCGACCCACGACCGGTTCCACGCGAAGTACACGGTGAAGACCCTGGCGGCGGGCGCGAACATGGGCGCC
>DASRLO010000031.1:0-77807 GCA_035648415.1 Allostellaceae bacterium | reverse complement strand
GATCGGCGTGTGGTCGGAGGCGCGTTCCCTGCCGCGCGGCGACTTGTCGATGTCGCAGCCGACAACGCGGTCGGCGGCATGCGGCGACAGCAGCAAATGGTCGATGCGCAATCCCTCGTCGCGGTGCCAGCGCCCGGCCTGATAGTCCCAATAAGTATATTTGTGCGGCTCGCGGTGGAACACGCGATAGGCATCGACCAGGCCCTGGTTGAGCAGCCCGCGAAACCGCGAACGGGCCTCGATGCGGCAAAGCGCGTCGTCGCGGAAAGCGACCGGGTCGTAAACGTCGTCGTCACTCGGGCAGATGTTGTAGTCGCCGGCCAGCACGAACGGCATCTCGCGGCGCAGCAGTCCGGCGACGTGCTGGTTCAGACGGTCCATCCAGCCCAATTTGTAGGTGAATTTGTCGGTGCCCGACGGGTTGCCGTTGGGCAGGTAGATCGAGGCGATCCGCGCCTCGGCGCCGGGCGGCCCGAAGCTGGCTTCAAGGTAGCGCGCATGGTCGTCGCCGTCGTCGCCCGGCAAACCGTAGACGATTTCGCGCGCGGGCTCCTTCGACAGCAGCGCCACGCCGTTATAGGCGCGCTGGCCCAGGGCCTCGACCTTGTAGCCGAGCGTCGCCATTTCGAGCCGCGGGAAATCGTCGGCCACGCATTTGATCTCCTGCAGGCACAGCACGTCGGGCTGCGCGCTCTTCAGGAAATCGAGGAGGTGCGGCAGCCGAACCTTGACCGAGTTGACGTTCCAGGTCGCGATTTTCATCGGCGTGGCCCTATGTCATTGCGAGCGGAGCGAAGCAATCTCGCGCCGGGTACGCGCTCAATCGAGATTGCCGCGTCGCCTGTCGGCTCCTCGCAATGACGAGCAAGAGAGGGTCGCCCGGCCTCTTAGGCGACCGAAAAGGAATTGCCGCAGCCGCAGGACGAGGCCGCGTTCGGGTTGCGTATTTGGAATGACGCGCCCATCAGATCCTCGACGAAATCGACCTCGGCGCCGTTCAAGAGATCGAGCGACACGTCGTCGATGACAACCCCGACCCCGTCCCGCTCGAAGACGCGGTCGTCGGGGTTGGTCTGGTCGTCGAAGCTCAGCCCATACTGAAAGCCCGAACATCCGCCGCCCGACACCGCTATGCGCAGATTGGCGCCGCCGACCTCTTCCTGCTCGCGCAGAAAGGCAATGCGCTTGGCGGCGCTCGCGGTGACAATTACGCTGCGCTCGCCGAGGTCGCTGATCGTCTCGCTCATGTGCTGCGGCTCCATCCCGTCCCAAGGGTATTCGCCCGAGGGACACAGCGGTGTATTTAGTCAACCATGAGCGATCATACCACCCTGCGGAGGCGAGCGGCAGAGACCATGCCGGCGAAGCGGTTGGCGTTGCTGCGGGCCCTGGAGAAGAAGGTGCTGTGGCTGTCGACGTGGATGATCCACAACGCCAACCATCTGCGCCCGAGCCGCGACGGGCTCAAGGTTGGCGGGCACCAGGCGTCGAGCGCCTCGGTGGCGACCGTGATGACCGCGCTTTATCTCGACGTGCTGCGGCCGCAGGACCGGGTCGCGGTCAAGCCGCACGCGGCGCCGGTGTTCCATGCCCTGCAATACCTGCTGGGTCACCAGAGCCGCGACAAGCTCGAACGCTTCCGCGCCCTTGGCGGCGCCCAGGCCTACCCCTCGCGCACCAAGGACGGCGACATCGTCGATTTCTCCACCGGCTCGGTCGGGCTCGGCGTCGGCGTTACCCTGTTCGCCTCGCTGGCCCAGGATTACCTGCGGCTGCACGACATGGTGCCGACCGACGCGCCACCGGGGCGGATGATCGCGCTCGCCGGCGACGCCGAACTCGACGAGGGCAACATCTTCGAAGCGCTGCTCGAGGGGTGGAAACACGACGTCCGCAATCTGTGGTGGATCATCGACTACAATCGCCAGAGCCTCGACGCGGTGGTGTCCGATCGCCTGTTCGGTCGTATCGACGCCTTGTTCGAGCTGGTCGGCTGGCGTGTCGTCACGCTCAAATACGGCCGCAAGCTCGAAGCCGCCTTTGCCCGGCCCGATGGCGCGCATCTGCGCGAATGGATCGACGCCTGCCCGAACTCGCTCTATTCGGCGCTCGTCTACAAAGGCGGCGAGGGCTGGCGTGAGCATTTGCTGCGCGACCTCAACCGCTATCCGGGGATCCGCGCGATCCTCGACGAGCACGACGACGATTCGCTGCACGCGCTGATGACCAATCTCGCCGGCCACGACATGGAGGCGGTGCTCGACGCGTTCCACAGCATTACCGACGATCGCCCGACCTGCTTCATCGCCTACACGATCAAGGGCTACGGCCTGCCCCTCGCCGGGCACAAGGACAACCATGCAGGCTTGATGAACCCGGCGCAGATGGCCTTGTTCCAGCGCGGAATGGGGGTGCCGGCGGGCGCGGAATGGGAGCAGTTTTCCGGGCTCGACCTGCCCGAAGCCGAATTGTCGGCGCTGCTGCGCTCGGTGCCGCTGGCGGACGCCGGGGCACGGCGGCGGGCGACGCCGGCCATCGCCGTGCCCGAGATCCCGGCGCCGCGCGGCAAGCGCCAGTCCACCCAGGAGGCCTTCGGCCGCATTCTTGGCGGGATCGCCGGCGGCGACAGCGAGCTGGCGCGGCGCATCGTCACGACCTCGCCCGACGTCACCGTATCGACCAATCTCGGCGCCTGGGTCAACCGGCGCGGCATCTTCGACCGCGCCGAGCGGCAGGACACCTTTCGCGAGGAGAACGTCGTCTCGGCGCAGCGCTGGGCGATGTCGCCGCGGGGCCAGCACATCGAGCTCGGCATCGCCGAGCATAATCTGTTTCTGCAGCTCGCCGCGCTGGGGCTTGCCGGGCCGGTGTTCGGCGGCCGGCTGCTGCCGATCGGGACGCTCTACGACCCGTTCATCAAGCGCGGCCTCGACGCGCTCAACTATGCGCTGTACCAGGACGCGCGCTTCATCCTGGTGGCGACGCCGTCGGGGATCAGCCTCGCGCCCGAAGGCGGCGCGCATCAATCGGTCGCCGAACCGCTGATCGGGTTGGCGCAGCCCGGCCTGCTGGCGTTCGAGCCGGCCTTTGCCGACGAGCTCGCGGTGCTGCTGCGCTGGGCATTCGGCGAAATCCAGCGCGACGGCGGCGAATCGGTCTATTTCCGGCTGTCGACACGGCCTATCGACCAGCCGGCGCGGACGATCGACGCCGGCCTGGCGCAGGCCATTGTCGGGGGCGGCTATTGGCTGCGCGAGCCGGGGCCGGACTGCGAGCTGGCGATCGCCTATTGCGGCGCGGTAGCCCCCGAGGCGATCGCCGCCTTTGACGCGCTGGCCGAGGATTTGCCGCAGGCAGGGGTGCTGGCGGTGACATCTCCCGACCGGCTGCACCGCAACTGGCGCGCCGCGGCCGGGCGGGGCGAACGCGGATTGGCCGAGAGGCTGCTCGAGAGGTTGCGGCCTGATGCCGCAATCGTAACCGTCGCCGACAGCCATCCGGCAACGCTGTCGTGGCTCGGCAGTGTCGCCCACCACCGCGTGATGCCCCTGGGGGTTGATCAATTCGGCCAGTCAGGCGACCTCCCCGATCTTTACCGCTACTACGGTATCGACCAGAACGCGATTCTGGATGCTGCCGCGCGCGCCTGCCTGAGCGGCCGTTTAGCCTCAGAATCCATTTACCCGTTTCAAAATTAAGGTGCTAGGATGAGGCATCGAGTAACGTGGGGCATGTGTCGCGGGCAAGGTGCCTTTTAATTTATCAACCACACGTTGTTACAGGTTGTTACAACGGGAGATGCGAACGGGCCGGCGCGAGATGCATCGAATCTAGAGAACCCGGTTGCGGTCTACGATAAGTGAGACATCTGTATTTTCGCATCGAGTAGCCGAGATTTTTTCTTCAGATGGCACGCAGGTAACTAATAAACGATGGATCACGAAGACGACATTGAGAGATTATTTTCGTGGCTGCAAACTCCGGAGCTTCGCTACCGAGAGTTCGCCGGCGCTCGCGAAATCACCGACGCCGCGGTGACATCGCCGCCTTATCCCGATACGGCAGGACACGCGATCCCGGCCGGCGAACCTCTTCGTGAGGTTGAACCGGGCGAATATACTGACGAGCCCGTTGCGCCGGTCACGGGGACACGCGGGTCATCCGACGTTTCGGCCACGCCGCCAGCGCCGCCGGGCGCGCCCGGCCTGCTCGGCGGGGCCTACCGCGAGGGTGGCCAGCCGGCGGCCGGCGAAACAGGTTCCACCGCGGAGCCGCCTGCGGGTTCCGCCGACAGCCGGCAAGGCAACGAGCGGTCGCTCGACGTGGTGTTCGGACGGTTGTCCGATGCGCGCGACCGTCTGCCCGATCCGCGCGAGCGCCCGCGGCAAATTCCTGGATCGCGGCGGCCCGGCGATCGCTCGCGCTGACGAGATGGCGGAGAAACAGGGTTGCCCGCTCACCGGCGCGGGGATGCGGGAGTTTGCTGGGGTGGTTGGGAGCGGCGTCTTAGGTCCGGGGCGACATTCCGGTGCGGCCTGTCGCCGGCCTTGGCAGAGAGGGGCTAGCGGATGCTTGGGCGGCTGAGGCGTATCGGCGAATCCGAATTCATCGGCCAGAACCTGGTTTTGGCGGCGATGGTGGTGGCCGGCGTCTTCTTTCTCGGCATCGTCATTATCACCCCGCTCGACTTGGTGTCGCAGGCGCTCTTCGCGATATTGACCATCGTCGTGATGCTGCTGATCCGCGGCCAGCCGTCGCGCGGCGTGACATTGATTCTCATAACCCTATCGATCGCCGTCTCGACCCGCTACATTTGGTGGCGGCTGACCGAGACCTTGCAGTTCCCCTCGGAGCTTGAAGCTTTTCTCGGCATCGGACTGATCCTCGCCGAGCTCTACGCCTGGCTTGTGCTGGTGCTGGGTTACATCCAGACGGCATGGCCGTTGCACCGGCCGCCGGTGGCGCTGCCTGAAGATATCGCCGAATGGCCTACCGTCGATCTGTTCATCCCGACCTACAACGAGCCGCTGTCGGTGGTGCAGAATACGATCTTGGGCGCGCTTTCGCTCGACTATCCGCTCGATAAACTCAAAATCTACGTGCTCGACGATGGGCGCCGCGAAGAGTTCCGTGAATTCGCCGCGGCTTGCGGCGTCGGTTACATCACCCGCGACAGTAACGAGCACGCCAAGGCCGGCAACCTCAACCACGCGCTGGCCGGCACCGACGGCGAGCTGCTCGCGCTGTTCGACAGCGATCACGTGCCGACGCGCGCTTTCCTGCAGCTCACGATCGGCTGGTTTTTGCGCGATCCGCGCCTCGCGCTGGTGCAGACGCCGCACCATTTTTATTCCCCCGACCCGTTCGAGCGGAACCTGCGCGGCGGCGCCACCGTGCCCAACGAGGGCCAGCTGTTTTATGGCCTCATCCAGGACGGCAACGATTTGTGGAACGCGTCGTTCTTCTGCGGCTCGTGCGCGGTCATCCGACGGACGGCGGTTGAATCGATCGGTGGTTTTGCCGTCGCGACCGTGACGGAAGACGCGCACACCGCGCTGCGCATGCATCGCGCCGGCTGGAATTCAGCTTACCTGCGGCTGCCGTTGGCGGCCGGCCTAGCGACCGAGCGGCTGGCCATCCATGTCGGCCAGCGCATGCGCTGGGCGCGCGGCATGACCCAGATCTTCCGCATCGACAACCCGATGCTGGGGCGCGGCCTCGGCTTCGGTCAGCGCATCTGCTATCTGAACGCGATGCTGCACTTTTTCTTTGGTTTGCCGCGTTTTGTCTTTCTGACCGCGCCGCTCGCCTATTTGATGTTTCGCCTGAACATCATCGCCGCGAGCGGCCTGATGGTGATCGTCTACGCCGCGCCGCATCTGATCCATTCGACGGTGACCAATTCCCGGCTGCAGTCGCGCTATCGTCATTCGTTCTGGGGCGAAATCTACGAAAGCGTCCTTGCTCTGTACATTTTGCGGCCGACGCTGGCGACGCTGGTCAATCCCAAGCGCGGCAAGTTCAACGTCACCGAAAAGGGCGGGCTGCTGCCGCACGATTACTTTGACTACAAGATCGTCCGGCCGCATTTGATCATCTTCGGCCTGCTCGTCGTCGCGTTGATCATCGGGGTCGCGCGCTGGGTCCTGAGCGATTTCGACGACACCGAGGTGCTGGTCCTCAACGTCGCATGGGCGATTTTCAATCTGCTGACGATCGCCGCCGCGATCGCCGTGGGGCGGGAGACGCGACAATTGCGCGGCTCGGTCCGCCTCGGCCTCGAAATCCCGAGCGTCATCTACCTGGCGGACGGGCAATCGCTGGTTACGCGGTCGCGCAACCTGTCGACCACCGGCGGGCTGTTCACGGCGCCGCGTCCGGAGGGAGTTGCGTACGACGAAATCGTCCAAATCGAGTTGCCCGTCGGCGAGCGCACGGCGATGCTGCCGGCCCGGGTTGTAGCGTGGGATGGGGAGGTACTACGCGTGGCCTTTGAACAATTGACGCTGCGACAGCAGCGCGATCTGGTTCGGGTGGTGCTCTGCCGCGCCGATGCGTGGCTCGACTGGGAGGAGCACCCGGTCGATCGCCCGATGCGAGCGGTTCGCGAAATCCTCAGCAGCATCGGCGGCTTGTTCGTACGGCCGACGTTCCGCGGCGTGCTGCTCGCCGGCGGGGTCGGGCTGGGCGCGCTGTTGCTCGGCGGGGCGGCGATCGCCCAAACCAATGCGCCGTCGTCCAGCCTCCCGAACTCGCCGAGCACGCCGCCGACTGCCGGCGTCGGACCGAGCGGGGCCGGTCCGCTGACCGGCGCCGCGGCGCCGCCGCCGCAAGGCGCGCAAGTGCCGCTGCCGGGGCCGGCGACGCAGATCATCCCGGGCGCGATGTCGCCGCAAAGCCAAACTCCGGGCGATCAGCCGCAAATGCCCGGCCCAGCCGGCGGGACGGCAGAAATCCAGCCGACGCCGAGCACGCCAGGGACGCCGTCTGCGCCGGGGACGCCGGGGGCGCCGACCGGCACCACCCGGACCCAAACACTGACGCTCAAAGACCTCGGCGCCGCCTCGCCCATTCGTCTGATCGGGGTGCAGGGCGAGGGCAGCCTGCCGTTCTCCGTCCGGCGCGACGAGGTCGTCACCGGCGGCAAGATGGACCTGACCTTCGCTTATTCACCGGCGCTCATCCCCGAACTCAGCCATCTGACCGTGCTGATCAACGGCGAGGTGGTCGGGAACATCGCACTGCCCAAGGAACAATCCTCGGGCGCGACCGCGACGCTGCAAATCAATCCGGTGCTCTTCCAGGAGGACAACCGCGTCCTGTTCCGGTTTATCGGCCACTACACGCTCGGCTGCGAGGACCCGCTGCATTCGAGCCTGTGGCTCGTGCTGAGCAACACCACCTCGCTCACCACCCAGCTGCAAAAGCTGCCGCTGCCCAACGATTTGTCGGTGTTGCCGACCCCGTTCTACGACCCCAAGGACATGCAGGCGCTGAGCCTGCCGTTCGTCTTCGCCTCGAAAGTATCGCCGGAGACGCTGCAGGCGGCGGGCACGGTGGCGTCGTGGTTCGGCGCCTTGGCCTCGTACAAGGGGGCGACTTTTCCCACCAGTCTCGACACGATACCCAACGGCAACGCCGTCGTGTTCGCGACCGATAATGAAAAGCCGGCCGGGTTGGACCTGCCGGCGATCAACGGGCCGACCATCGCGATCGTCGCCAATCCGAACAATTCGGAGAACAAGCTGCTTCTGGTCATGGGCCGCAACGCGGACGAGCTGCGCGCGGCCGCCGATACGCTGGCCCTCGGCGCGCCGGCGCTGACGGGCGATACCCAGGTCGTCGGCAATCCCGACATTCCGGCGCGCAAGCCTTATGACGCGCCGCGCTGGGTCCCGATCGACCGGCCGGTCCGCTTCGGCGAGCTGGTGCAGCCGACCAATTTGCAGGGCAACGGCCTGGTTCCGGGTCTTCTGACCCTCAATTTCCGCACCGCGCCCGATCTGTTCGTATGGGGCAACACCGGGGTGCCGCTCGACATCCGCTACCGCTATCCGGCCGGCACCTGGATGAACTTCCGCGACTCGCGGCTCGACGTCTCGATCAACAACTCGTATCTGCGCAGTCTGCCGCTGACCCAGGAAGGCGTCGTGCAGAAGGTCAAGGACATCATCTCGCCGGACTTTGTGCTGAACGAGGAGACCGTGCGCGTCCCGCCCTACTATGTGTTCGGCCAGAACCAGCTGCAGTTCTACTACGACCTTCGCCCGATCAAGCAGGGCGAATGCCAGGACGTCCTGCCAAACAACGTACAGGAGTCGATCGACCCCGATTCGACGATCGACTTGTCGAAGACCGATCGCTTCACGTCGCTGCCGAACTTGGCGTTCTTCGTCAATTCGGGCTATCCCTTCACCAAGATGGCCGATCTCTCCGACACTGCGGTGGTGCTGCCCGACCAGCTCACCGCGCCGGACATGGAGGCCTATCTCGAGCTGATGGGGATGATGGGCGATTCGACCGGTTTCCCCGTCGTGCACGCGGCTGTCGTGACCCCAAGCGGCGTCGACAAGGTCTCGGGCAGGGACCTGCTGGTTCTGGGCTCGATCGACCACCAGCCGCTGCTGACCAAATGGGTCCAAAACGGCAAATTGCGGGTTGAGAACGGGCATTTGCGCGTCGGCCTGACCTCGGCGCTCGATCGCGTCTATACCGCGCTCGACCCAAATGCCGCGGCGGAACGCCAGCGGGTCGATAACCTGCTGGTGGCGCAGGGAGACAACCTGGCCGCGATGATCGGCCTCCAGTCGCCGCTCAATTCATCGCGCAGCGCCGTCATCATCACCGGGTCGACCCCCGACAAGCTGTTGACCGTCATCAATGCGTTCCGCAACCGCGACCTCAACCCGTCGATCCAGGGCGATTTGATGATCGCCGGCTCGGGGCGGATCACCAGCTTCCGGATCGGCAACGAATACTCGGTTGGGCATTTGCCGACCTTGACCAAACTGCGCTGGTGGCTCGGCAATTCGCCGCTGATCCTGATCCTGTTCACATTGATCGGGGTGTTGATCATCGCGCTGGTGGCCTATTGGCTGTTGCGCCGGTTGGCGATCGGGCGGTTGGGCCGGCGGACGGTGGACTGAACGTGCGGATGGGTTGGTGTGATGTGGAGCCGTCAGGTGTTGGGACCGGCCTCTCGGGAGGCGGGATGATGGCTTGGTGGCGTCGCCTGGCGCTCGCTTTGTTGCTCGCTGCCGCATTGCCGACGATTGCGGCGCGGGCGCAGGAGACGGCGGAAGGGGTCCTCCTCGACAAGGCGAATTATTGGCGCCTCAAGGACCGGCCCGATCTGGTGGCCGAGTCGCTCCACAAGCTGCTCGAAATCAACCCCAACAATCCTGACGCGTTGTTTCTCTACGGCGAACTGTCGGTGCAGCAGAACAAGCCGGCCGACGCGCAACGCTATCTGCAGAAATTGGAGCAGATCGCGCCGGGTAACCCCCACATCGCCGACCTGGAGGCGGAGATTCGCACCGGCAAGATCGGCCCGACCGATCTGAACGAAGCGCGGCGTCTGGTGCAGGCGGGCCAACTCCAGGACGCCGTGAACAAATACAAGGAGATCTTCAAGGGGCCGCCACCCTCGGCTTACGGCGTCGAATACTACATGACGCTCGCCGGCACGCCGGACGGCTGGGAGGAAGCGCGTCAGGGCCTCGATAAGCTGACGCAGTCGTCGCCCAACGACCCGCAGCTCAAGCTGGCGCTGGCGGAAGTTGATACCTATCGCGAGCCGACGCGGGCGCAAGGTATCGCGATGCTGGCCGACCTCAGCAAGAACCCGGCGGTCAGCGCCAATGCGGCGCAAGCCTGGAAACAGTCCCTGACGTGGCTCGGTGGCTCGCCGGGAGCCAAGGCCGCGCTTCAGAAATATTTGGCGCAGTATCCGCAGGACGCCGATATCCAGAAGCTCTTGGCCGATTACAAGAACCAGCCGTCCGGCGGCTACGCCAATCTGAGCCCAGGCAATATCGCGGCCACCGAGCACCAGGCCTCGGCCGATGTCCGGAAGAACCCGAATGACGCCTCGGCATTGGGCGAACTCGGCCTGATCCGCTTGCGTCAGCAGCGCTTCGCCGAGGCGCGCGAGCTCTTGGGACGCGCGATCCACGCGGCGCCGGACCAGCGCGGAGCGCTTGCGCCGGCCTACGAGACCGCGACCTTCTGGTCGCGCGTCAATGACGCCAAGCGCGATGCCGCAGCCAAGAACTACGCCGCGGCGCGGGCGATCCTGACGCCGCTGCTCGCCCGTTCTCATGCCGGCCAGTGGGGCGCCGAATTGGTGCTCGGCGATGTCGAAACCAAGATGGGGGACAATGCCGCGGCCGAGACGACCTATCGCCAGGTACTGCGCTCCCGGCCGGGCAATCCGGCCGCGATGCTGGGGTTGGCGAACGCGTTGCGGGCGCAGAACAAGACGGCCGAGTTCGACCAACTGACCAGCCGGATGAGCCCGGCCGAAAAAGCCCGCTTAACGGAAAGCGGCGGGGGTGAGGCCGAGAAGCTGCGCAACGAGGCCAAGGACGCCTCGGCCAACGGGGACATTGCCGGGGCCACCGCGAAATTCAGGGCGGCGATCGCCGCCGCTCCCGACAGCCCGTGGGTCCGCCTGGACTATGCGCGCTTTCTGGCGGGCCAGGGCGACGTCAACGGCGCTTTCGCCGCGGTCGAGCCGGCGACCACCGGCAACACGCCGACCAGCATCCTGGTGTCGGCGATGTTCGACACCCAACAAGACCGCTGGGCTCAAGCGCTCGACAAGATCAATTCGATCCCGGTTAACGAGCGGACCAAGGACATCAGTAATTTCCGCGACCGGGCCTATGTTCGAGGAACGATCGACAAGGCGAAGGCGCTGGCCAAGGCCGGCCGGGCCGCCGAAGCGCGCCGGATGTTGGTCGATCTTTACAATGATCCGAGCGTCCACACCGACGAGAAGCGCGAGGCCCCCTTCGTGCTGCTCAAGGAATTCCACGATCCCGAAACCGCGATGCAAATCACCCGGGACGCCTATATGCATGGCGGCCCCGACAGCGTCAAAGCCGGCGCCGACTACGCGATGATCCTGATGATCGCCGGGCATCACGACGATCAGGCAGCCGCGGTCCTGGCGCAAATCGACGCCAGCGGTCAGGTCAACGATTCCAACCGCGAAAGCATCAGCCCAGTCCGGATCTATTTGGCGGTGGCCCGGTCCGAGAAGCTGCGCACCAAGGGCGAATACAGCGCAGCCTCGGACCAGATTGCGCAATTGCTCAACGATAACCCCGACGACACCCGCCTGCTGATCGAGGCCGGCCAGATCGCCGCGTCGCGGGGCCGGCATGGCGAGGCTCTCGATTATTTCGACAAGGCCTATCAGCAGGATTCGGGCAACATCGAGGTGATCCGGGGGGTGATCGCCGGCTGTTTGCTGGCGCGCGACACCGATCAGGCGGAGGTCTATCTCGACAAGGGGATGGATATCGATCCGCAAAACCCGTGGCTTTATTTCCTGAAGGCTCAGATCGAGGAGCAGCGCGGCAATAACGGCGCCGCGATCGAGGCGTTGCGGACGGCGCGGAAGTTTAACCGGCAAACTGCCGGCACCGGCGCAATGCCGGCCAGCTCGGGTCCGACATCGCTGGTTCCAAGCGCCGCGCCGGCCTCGATGGCGCCTTCGTCACCGGCCAATTCATCCCCTCGACCACAATCGATGCTGCCGATCGCACCGGCGGCGAGACGAGTTGCGGACGCTGGGGCGGCGTCGCTTCGAGGGGTTGCGCTATGAAGCCGTCGCCCGGGTCTCTGGCTTTTGGGCTGTTGCTGTCGGTCGCCATTCCTTCGGGTGTTGTCCTGGCCGTTGATACCGGCGAGCGGCTCATGCTGGAGCGGGCGGATTACTGGCGTTCGCAGCAGCGTCCGGACATCGCCGAAAATATTTTGAGCAAGCTGCTGACGCTCAATCCCAGCCAGCCCGACGCGCTCTATCAGCAGGGCATGATGGCGCGCGGTCACGGCAATCGCGGCGATGCAGAGCAGTATTTCAATCGGCTTCGGCTGTTGGCGGCGGCCAATTCGCGCGCTGCGGCGTTGATCGCCGCACTGGCGGCGCCAGGCTCGCGGCCGGTCCCAGGGTTCGCCGCGCCGGCGGCCGCGACCGCCCCGCCCGTAGCGATTACCGCTTTGGCGACGCCGGCATCGGTTGTCGCCGGGATCTGCGAAGTACCGCCGGCGGGTGAAAGCAATGCGTCGCCGCCGCCCGGTATCGTCATGGCCTCGGCGGACAGCGACGATCTCGTGCCTGTGCCTATGCCTGCGGCTCCGGTCGCTAATGTCGCTACTGTCGATGCCCCGACCCGCCCGGCGCCGCACGCGCTCGCCGTCGCGGCGGACAGCGACGACCTGATCCCGGGAGCGCCTCCCGCCCCTGCCGATATTCCGCATCGCCCGGCGCCACGCGCGCCCATGGTCGCCGTGATCCCAGGACAGACCCGTCCGCAACGGGTGGCCTCATCGCAGACCGTTTCGGACACCGATACGACGACGATTCCGCCGACGCCGGCTGCGGCGCGCTCCTCCGGTTCGGCCGATCTGGGCGATACCGCCAAAAAAATCCAGGTCGCCCAGGTCGAGTTGCAGCCGCCGCCGCCGATCTACCCGTATCAAGGACCGGCCATCAACTACTCGCCCGACGATACGCTGGAGATGCAGATCGACCGCAATCTCCAACTGATCGAGACGCAGAGCAGCCCGACGCTGATTGCCGGGGTCGGGTTTCGCGCGCATAGCGGCGACCAGGGCCTCAACCGGCTCAACGAGGTTGGGGTGCCGATCGAAGGCAGCTTCTCGCCATGGTACACCGGAACCGCGCGGCTCGCGGTCATACCGGTGTATGTCGGCGCCAACGGCGCGGTCACTGCGGGCGAGCTCGGCGAGTTTGGCGCCAACCCGATCCTGGCGGCGCGGGGGGCGCCCCTGGTCGGCTCGGGCGACCAGAGCGCGATCGGGGTCGGCATTCTCGGCGGCTATACCTATCGCGATTTCAGCGGTCAGTTCGGCACCTCGCCGCTCGGCTTCCCGGTGACGAACCTGATCGGCAACATCGCCTACTCACCGAAATTCTTCAGCGATACGGTCAGCCTGCGGCTCGAAGGATTGCGCCAACCAGTCACCGACACCGTGCTGTCCTATGCCGGAACGCACGCCTCGCTTGGAGCGGCCAACGCGCTGACCAACAACGCTTTCGGCAACAACTCGACCTGGGGCGGTGTGGTCAAGACCGGCGGTCGCGCGACGGTCTATTACGACGACCAGAGCTTCCTGGGCGCATACGGCGGCGTCGGCGTGTCAAGCCTCACCGGGATGAACGTCGCCCAGAACAGCGAGATCGATGCGCTGCTTGGCGCCTATATTCGGCCGTGGAAGACCGACGACTGGTCGGTGCGCGTCGGCGTCTCGCTGTTCTACGCCAGCTTCGACAAGAACCTGTCCGGCTTTACGTTCGGCCAGGGCGGATATTTCAGCCCGCAGAATTACGAGGCTTTGACCTTCCCGGTCGAATATACCGGACACTCGGGCGATTGGAGCTGGCTGGCGCAGGCCGCGCTCGGCGTGCAGCACTTCAACGCGGATTCGAGCCCGATCTTCCCCAACAACCCCTTCGCCCAGACCGCGCTCGCCAGCGCCGCCCCGAACGCGGCGTTTTTAGGCGGCCAGAGCGAAACCGGCCCGGCCTTCAATTTCAAGGGGCAGGTCGAATACCAGATCGACCCGACGCTTGCGCTGGGCGCCTCGGCCAGCCTCGACAACGCCAACAATTACGTCGAGGGCATCGGCAAGGTCTACCTGCGGAAGACCTTCAATTTATTCGAGCCGATGGCGAAGGATGACCCGGCCTCGATCGCCGCCCGCGACCAGCCGATGAGCCGGTTGTAGCTTCGGGCAGCTTGTCGCCGCGGCTGATAAGCAAGCCCGCACGTTATCGCCGCAGGCGGAGATAGGTTATTTCCTCCGGCCCGCGATGGCGTTATCGATGATCCTGCGGTGTGGGAGAACGTGATGAACGGAGCGCTTGCCGGTTTGGTGATCCTGGTTCTCGGCGACAGCCATATGGCCGGGCCGAGCTACCTGATTTCCTCGCTGCATGAGAACCTGCAGGCCCAGGGGGCGACCGTCTATACCTACGGCATGTGCGGCGCCAGCGCCGACGCGTGGCTGCAAAAGACGACGGTGTCCTGCGGCCGCGCCGAGCGCCTCGACAAGGCGCCGATTATGGCCGAGCGAGACAAGCCCGAGATCACCTGGCAGATCAACGATCTGCTCGCGCAGCACCACCCCAATCTGGTGATCGTCGAGGCGGCGGACGCGATGGCCGGATACGGCTCGCCGCAAATCCCCAAGGCGTGGATATACGATCAGGTTCACATGCTGGTATCGCGGATTCGTGCGACCAACGCGGCGTGTGCTTGGGTGGGGCCGGTCTATGGCAAAGCTGATTCGCCCTATCACAAGGACGACGCCCGTGTACGGGAGGTGTCGCAGTTCCTATCTCAGTCGGTGGCCCCCTGCGTCTATATCGATTCGACGCAGTTCGCGCAGCCCGGCCAATGGCCGACGACCGACGGCCAGCACCTGACTTCACCCGGCTACCGCGCCTGGGGCGCCGACATCGCCAATGCGGTCGTTCAGCTGAAGGCGCAGAACGCGCTGCACTGATCTAATTTAGCCGCCGGATGACCGCCTGATCGAGAAAATCGGCGATCTCGGCGTCGATCTCGTCAAAGCGCAGCACCGTATTGCCGGTCAACGAATCGGTCCGCAGAACCTCACCGGAGAATGAAAAGGCGTAGGTCGATTCCGGAAGTGTGATCCAGCCCTCGACCAGGCTGCCGATCGATACGCCCTCGCACACCCCGTCGAGATGAACGCCGCCGGTGGACCAGTCGACCGGG
Source organism: Allostellaceae bacterium (assembly GCA_035648415.1). Classification (GTDB taxonomy): domain Bacteria; phylum Pseudomonadota; class Alphaproteobacteria; order ATCC43930; family CGMCC-115725; genus DATARH01. The sequence goes on along the minus strand of DASRLO010000031.1, from coordinate 62,811 downwards.
CGAAACAGCTCGCAGTCGACGATCACCTCGACGGTCGGCGTCAGATAGCGGCGTTGCCGCCGCGATTCGGCGCGGTCGAGCTTATTGGCGACAATTGGCATGACCGGACCATCACCGGTGTCGGCGCGAAAAGCCAAGAAATTGATGCTTAAATTAGAGGAAAGCGGCGCGATGGCCCACGATCCGCCTTATCACCGTCGGCAAGGAATGGGAGTACACTTACACCGCAACACCGAAAGCGGGCAGTAGTAACTGGGTTAAGCACGTTAAGATCGTTTCGTACGAAAGGGTAGTCGCTGGCGCTCAACAATACGATGCATTCAAGGTTGAGGCGACGACCCGGAGTATGTCCGGCGGCTCTGTAGTCACGGAAACCGCCTTTTATGCGCCATCCGCAGGGAAGATCGTCAAATACGACGGGGAAGAAGATTTTGGAAACTCTGAATTGCTAAATTGTTCAAGCACTCGTTAAGTAATCGACGACCTCCGAAGGCGGATCAACCCCATTCGGTCATGCGCCAAACAGCTTCCCCAGGCGCAGGCGGTCGACCCTGCGGCCGCCGATCAGCGAATAGCCGCGCATCGTCACCTCGCCCTCGTAGCCGAGCGCGGCGGCGAAGGCGCGGCCCGCCCGGTTCGGCGCCTGGACCGCAGCGGTCAGCCGCCGCGCACCGTTGTCGAGCGCCCAGCTCTCGATCCCGCCGTGCAGCCTGCGCCCCAGCCCCTGCCCCGCATGTTCGGGCAGCACCACGACATTGACGAACGCGTCGTGCTGCATCCGGAAGCCGAATTCGATGTTGCCCGCCGCGAAGCCGACGACGCTGTCGCCGCCGCGCGCCCCCGGCACGGTCGCGACCAGCCACAGGCGCGGGTCGGCGGGGTTGGCGGCGATGTCGCGCTCGACCGCCTCGGCCGCCGCGACCTCGCTCGGCAGCTTTAGCGCGAACGGCAGGATTTCGGCGAACCGCAGGTCCAAGGCGCGGAAGCCCGCACCGTCCCCGGCGCGCATCGGCCGGATGCGCGGCGCGGTCCTGGATGCCCCTGCGGAGATGCGGGCGCCCTCGGTCCCGGCAGTCGCGAGCGGCCGGCCGGGCAACGGCTCGATGAGCTTGCCCATCCAGAAATCGTCGGTCCAGGCGCCGCGCCGGAAGACGCCGCCGCGGATGCTGCCCTCGACCGCGAAGCCGCGCTTGCGGTAGAGCGCCTGCCCGCGCTCGTTCAACGAGCTGACCCGGAGCTCCAGCCGCCACACCCCCCGTTCGCGCGCCCAGGCCTCGACCGTCTCGAACAGCCGGGTGCCGATGCCCTGCCCGCGATAGGCTTCGCGCAAACCGACGACGGCGATGAACAGATTGCCGCGATTGCGTGTGAAGTGGCCGAGGAATGCCGAGAGATAGCCGACGATCGCGCCATCCGCGGTCAGCGCCAGGAGCACGACGCCGCGCTTGTTCTCGGCCAGGCTGCGCAGCTCGGCCTCGGGCCGCTCCGCCCAGGGATGGCGCTGCCCGGCGACGCCGAGGAACTCGGTCTCCGCGTCGATCGCCGCGGCCGCTGCGATGAGCGCCGCGCCGTCGGCCGGTTGCGCGGGTCGGATTAAGACGGGCTCAGCCACCGTTATGCTCGCCGGTTCCTCTTTTTGCAGCGGGATGTTGCGCAGCCGCGCCGATTCCGGCAAGAGCGGACGCGTCCCAGGCGCATCAGCGGCGCTGCGCCGAGCCGGAGTGGTTTTATGCCGACCGCCGATCCCGCCCGCCCCGCCACCAATTCACCCGTCACCAATTCACACGCCAACAATTTCGATTTTCTGCGGCTGGTCGCGGCGCTGACGGTGATCTTCTCCCACTCGTTCCTGATCGCCGAGGGGACCCAGGCGCGCGAGCCGCTGGTGTGGCTGAGCCACAACCAGTGTCCGCTCGGCCTCGTCGGCGTCTTCATCTTCTTCGTGATCAGCGGCTATCTGGTGACCGAGAGTTTTTGCCGCGCACCAAAGCCCGGCGGCTTTGTGTTGCGCCGCACAGCGCGGATCTATCCGGGCCTCGCCGTCAACGGCCTCGTCTGCGCCTTTGTGCTCGGCCCGATGGTCACCAGCCTGCCGCTCGCGGCCTATCTCGCCCACCCGGGGCTGCGCGATTTCCTCGGCGAATACGCGACCTTGTGGCCCGGCCCGCTGGCGCTCCCGGGCGTGCTGTTCGCCAACACCACCGTCGGGCTCCTCGTCAACGGCTCGTTCTGGACGCTGCGCTTCGAAGTCTACATGTACCTGACGGTGCTGGTCCTCGGCGTCGCGCGCGGCCTCAGGCTGCCGGTCGCGGTCGCACTGCTCGTCCTCGGCATCGCCGCGATCGGGTGGGACCAGGACCATTCGCTGATGTGGCTCCACGACATCCGCGGTTGGCTGTGGATGCTGAGCCACTTCGCCGCCGGCATGGTGATGTATTTCCTGCGCGGCCGGATCGCCTTCCGCTGGTACTGGGCGCTCGCCGCAATCGCCGGCCTCGTGCTGATCAGCCGGGTCGGCCATCAGTTCATCACCCTCTTCGCGCTCCCCGGCGGCTATCTGACGATCTACGCGGCGACGCGCTATTGGCCGCGCGTCGATTACGCCCGCTACGCCGGCGATCTCTCCTACGGCATCTACATCTATGGCTGGCCGTGCGAGGAGTTCGTGATGTGGCTTTCCGGCGGCCGCGCGGCGTGGTGGCAGGTGTTCCTCGGCACGCTCGCGCTGGTCCTGCCGCTCGCCTGGCTCTCCTGGCATTGCGTCGAGAAACGGGCGCTGCGCTGGGTCCGCTCCCGCCGCCGTATCGCCATCACCGCCCCCGCCGTAACGGAAATCGCCGGCGGATCGTAGCGCGCTGTCATTGCGAGAAGCCGGAGGCGACAAAGCAATCTCGGGCAGAGTTCGCCACCTGGCGCAAGATTGCCGCCTCGTGCTGACGCGCCCCTCGCAATGACGGCCGGGGCTAAACCTTCTTGAAGAAACTGTGGTGCCGGCTCGTCGTATGCGGGCGGATCTGGCTCGCCCAGTCGCCATGCGCCCCGGCGTCGGCCCATGCCTTGCTCTCGGTCACCGCCGGCGCGTCGAGCTCGTAGATCACCATGTATTGCTGCATCCGGCTGTCGTTCGACTGCGTCAGGCGATAGCGGGTGCCCCTGCCGCATACCTTTGACAGCAGCGGCGCGTGCTCGGCGTCGTAGACGCGGTTGAACTCGGCCTCGTGCGCCGCCGGAATGTCCATCTGCACGACATAGATGTACGGCGTCGCGGTCCGTCCCGGCCCGAATTCCCCGATCTTCTCGAAAAAGCTGTGATGCCGGCTGGTGGTGTGCGGGCGGATTTTGGCAGCCCAGTCGCCCCAGGTGCTGCCCTCGTCCCAGGCTTTCGAATCGACCACCGCCGGCGCGTCGATCTCGTAAATCGCCAGGTATTTCTGCATTCGGCTGTCGTTCGACTGCTCGAGCCGATAGCGCGTCACCCGCTTGACCCCCGGCACTTTCGACAGCATCGGCACATGCTCGGTGTCGTAAATGCGGTTGAGTTCCCCATCGAGGCTCTCTGGGATATCCATCTGCACAAAGTAGATATACGACATGGCCGATCTCCTGGAGCGGGAAGCGCCACTCTAGCGCAGCGCTCGGCGCGGCGGAAACGATCGCGCCCGGGGGGATCGATCGCGCCGGCCGAACCGTTATTGAACGAATAGGTGGGCAGCCGCGCCGCCCCGGCGAAATTCAGTAAAAATCTCACCAGCATGCGATTGGTTAGGTGTATGCCTTTAAGAAGCTCGATGCGGCTCTTGCGCGCGATGCAGCTTGGCCCCGGCGCAGGCGCGGAATGTGCAGGGCCGTTACCCGTTGTTCCCGTGCATCGCAGCCATGCACTTGCAATCCCGACGGCGGCGCTCAGTTCTACCGTAGTTCCTCAGACATTCGTGCGAGTTCCATCATGACGCGTTTTTCTGCGACGAGACGAACGTTGACTCTGACCGGCCTGGCGCTGTGCGCCGGCTTGGCTCTGCCCGCCCCCTTCGCCACGGCGACCACGACGGGCGGCGGGGCCGAGACCGTCCGCGCCTTCTACTCGACCCTGCTCGACACAATGCGCAACGGGGTGCAACTCGGCGCGCAGGGCCGCTACGCGCGCCTAGCGCCGGCGGTCCGTCAGAGTTTCGACATCCCATTCATGACCCGGCTCGCGGTTGGACCCGAATGGAACAGCTTGACCCCGGCGCAGCAGGCCGGGGTGACCCAGGCCTTCGAGCGCTATGTCGCCGCGGTCTATGCCGAGCGGTTTCATAAATATGACGGCGAGCAGCTCAAGGTGACCGGCGAGGCCGCCTCGCCGGCGGGCACCTTGATCCTCAGCCAGATCGTCCCCTCCGACGGCGACGTGGTCCATATCAACTATCTGATGCGCCAGAACGGCGGCAGCTGGCAGATCGCCGATGTCTACCTCAACGGCACGATCAGCGAACTGGCGACGCGCCGTTCGGAATTCAGCGGCATCCTCAAGACGCAGGGCATCAACGGCCTGATCACCGCCCTCAACAACAAGGCAGCGGCGCTGGCCTCGTAGGTCGGCGCTCCCGTTCGCCACCACGGCGAAGAAGGCGGGCCAGGGACAAATCCTTGGCTCGGCGCGCGCCCTCCGCCTATGCTCCCGGCGCCCAAGCGAATTGCGGAGGACACGATGATCCATGTACTCGCCATCCTCACCACCAAGCCCGGCAAGCGCGACGAGGTGCTCGCCGCGTTCCGCGCCAACATGCCCGCGGTCCACGCCGAGGCGGGCTGCATCGAATACGGCCCGGTGATCGACGCCGAGGGCGGCGCCGGGGCGAAATTCGGCGCGGACACCTTTGTCGTCGTCGAGAAATGGGAAAGCCTCGACCATTTGAAGGCGCACGCCGCGTCGCCCCACATGGCGGCCTACGGCGCCAAGACCCGCGACCTCCTCGCCAACCGCGAAATCCACGTCTGCCAGCCGGCCGCTTAGCGACCAGGAATTGACGCGATGAGGCGGCAATCGCACCGCCTCATCGCCGCATTACGACCTGGAGATGACGCTACGGGTGCCCTGTCGGAAAAAATCTGAACATGGCAAAGATCATCGCGGCTTGAGCGAAAGCAACCCCAACAACCCATTTGACCGTATCGGATTTCGACTGCTCTATCTTGACTTCGAGTTCCGCGCGCGTCTGCCGGATAGACGCTTCGAGACGCGCTTCGACGGTTGCAAGTTCGGCACGCAATGCCCCCAAACCCGACGAGAGATCGGCCTTGGTGACCATCTGTTCGTCGAAATATTCGGCCAGCGCCTCAACCTGCTGTTCGTTGAACCCGGCGCGCTGGAGTTTGAGAATGCCGGAGGCGGCCATAAACCTCGGATTCCTTATGCATCGACGAAAAAGATGATGGCTTGCCCGTTCAAGTATAGCAACTTCGCTATTGGACGTGCAGCACCGCCTTGCCCGTAAAGCCGCGGTCGATCAGGCGCTGGGCGACCGCGCCGATTTCGCTCCACCCCGCCTCGACCGCGATCTGCGGCTTGAGCCTGCCGGCTTCGATCTCGCCGGCGAGCAGCGCGAGGCCGATGCCGGCGCGCTCGACGCTCATCAGCTCGTGGAACAAGGTGAGCCCATAGAGCCGCGCGCCGCCGGCGCCGAAGAAATTGCGGCTTTCGACAGTCGCCGTCCCTGCTTCCGAGATGCCGAAGGTGACGCAGGTGCCGTTGGGCGCGAGCATCCCCAGCGCCGCCGAAAGCGCCGAGCCGCCGACCGAATCGAGGATCAGCCAGTACGGCCCGGGCCCTGTCGCCGCCGACAGATCGCCGCCGACTACCACCCGTCCGCCGCACCACCCGGCGACCTGCGCGCGCTGCTCCTCGCGCCGCACATGGCCCCAGACGATGGCGCCGGCGGCGAGCGCCAGCTGGCAGGCGAGATGCCCGACCCCACCCGATGCGCCGTCGACCAAAACCTTGCGTCCCAACAGCAGCCCGCCCCGGCGCAACGCGTGCAGCGCGGTAAGCCCGGCGACCGGCAGGGTCGAGGCCTCGGCGTCGCTGACCGCGTCGGGCAGCGCGGCGACCGCGTGGCTGCGACAATTGACCCGCTCGGCCCAGGCGCCGCTCGGCAAAATCCCGACGCTGCGCGTCCCCACCTGCGGCCCGCTGCCGTCGGCGGCCTCGCGCTCGACCACCCCGGCAAAGTCCCAGCCCGGCCGCCATCCCGGCTCGGCCTGCTGCACGGCGCGCCGCGTCTCGCCGCGGTTGAGCGAGATCGCGGTGACCTTGACCACGACCTCGTCGCGGTCGGGGTCGCGCAATTCGACCGGCCTGATCGCCAGCCGCCCCGGCGCGGCGGGATCGACGACGACGGCGCGGATGGTTTGCGGCATTTGCTTTCCTCCGATCGGTTGAAGCGCAAGGCAAGCGATGATACGCGCCTTTGCCGGTGGAACCGATTAGCGGGCGCGCTCAGCCCGCGGCGAGGTCGATCAGCGCGACCCCGAGTTCCGGCCGCTGCTTGCGACGCAGGTGGACCGGGGTCTCGACCAGCGTCACTTCGAGCGTCGGCCGCACCCAACCTTCGATCAAATGACCGCCGCGCGTCGACCCGTCGCTCATCCCGAGCACCGCGTGCAGATGCAGGCTGGGCTTGCCGTCGTCGCCGAGCGCGATGTCGCCGAGCGCGCTCAGCACCTCGCATTGCTCGCTGACCGGGATCTTGCGATAGGTCTTCCGCGCCAGGTCGAACCAGCCGACCGTGGCCTTCTCGAAGGCGCCGAGCGCGGTCAGCGAGGCGCCGGCGATTTTCTCGTCCGACGCGAAACGGCTGATGGCCGCGAAGGCTTCCTCGCCGGGGTCGAGGACCAGTACGAAGGTGCGCTCACCCGCCGCTTGGGCCACGAGCTTCGATTTCATTAATACCTCCTTAAGGTTGATTAAAGCACAACGGCGTGGCTCAAATCCCGGTTCCGGCTCGCTTTGCGCCAATTGCGCGCGCCGAGCGTTCACCGGGTGAAACTGGAGGCGACCTATGCCGCGTGCGACCTGGAATGGATTTTTGCGTTTGTCCCTCGTGTCGTGTCCGATCTACCTGACCCCGGCGACGAGCGAGGCAGCGAACATCCGGCTGCACCAGATCAATCCGAAGACCGGCAACCGCGTCCGCCAGCAGCTCGTCGACGGCGAGAGCGGCGACAAGGTCGAGCGCGCCGACATCGTTCGGGGCTATGAGTACGAGCGGCACGAATACGTCATCATTCCCGACGACGAGCTGCAGGAGCTGCGGATCGAATCCTCGCAGACCATCGATCTCGACCGTTTCGTCAAGCGCGACGAGATCGACCCGCTCTACCTCGACGCGCCGTATTTCATCTACCCCGACGGCAAGATCGCCATCGAGACGTTTGCCGTGATCGGCGCGGCGATGGCGGAAACCGGGCGGGTCGGCATCGGCCGCATCGTGCTGTCGAGCCGCGAGCGGCTGGTGCTGGTCGAGCCGCGCGGCGCCGGCCTTTTAATGAACACGCTGCGCAGCGCGGCGGAGGTTCGCACCGCGGAATTCGGCGGCGCGGCCGAGCCCGCCGATGCCGACATGGTCGCGGTCGCCAGGACGATCATCGAGCGGCGCGCGGCCGAATTCGATCCCGCCGATTTCCGCGACCGCTATCAGGACGCCTTGCGCGAGCTTGTCGAAAGCAGGGCCGAGGGCCGCCCCGCCGCCAAGAAGCAGGCGGCTGCCACGCCCAAGGTGATCAACCTGATGGAGGCGCTGAAGCGCAGCCTCGCCGAGGGCGGCGGTAAAACTGCGGCGGCAAAGCGCAAGGCCGGCGGCGACCGCCGGCAGGGCCACATGCTGCTCCCGGTCGAGGGCGGCAGGGCGAAGCCCGCCGAGACCGCGGCTGAGCCGGCCGCGAAGCCGCGCGCGGCGCCGAGCCGGACGCGGAAGAAGGCTTCATGAGCGACACGAACCTCGCGACCTATCGCGGCAAGCGTGATTTCACCAAGACCGCCGAGCCGAACGACTCCTCCTCGGTCGCGCCCTCGAACCGCCTGCGTTTCGTGATCCAAAAACACGCGGCGACGCGGCTGCACTACGATCTGCGGCTCGAACTCGACGGGGTGTTCAAATCCTGGGCGGTGACCAGGGGCCCCTCGCTCGATCCGCACGACAAGCGGCTCGCGGTCGAGGTCGAGGACCACCCGCTCGCCTACGGCGACTTCGAGGGCACGATCCCCAAGGGGCAATATGGCGGCGGCACCGTTCAGCTTTGGGACCGCGGCTTTTGGGAACCGGAAGGAAAGGGCGACCCGACGCTATCGCTCGACCACGGCGAATTGAAGTTCCGGCTCGACGGGGAGCGGCTGCACGGCAGCTGGGTGCTGGTGCGAATGAAGCACGACCGCAACCGCGGCAAGCGCACCAATTGGCTGCTCATCAAGCATCGCGACGCGGCGGCGCACGATGCCGACCACGACGCGCTGCTGGCCGACGACCGCTCGGTCGCCTCGGGCCGCAAGATGGCGGCGATCGCCGCCGGCAAGGGGCCTGGCGCCAAATCGTTCATGCTCGGCGCCAAGAGCGTGGTCGCGGCCGATGCGGTCTGGGAGTCGAGCCGCAGCAGCACGCCGCCGCTTGCCAAGGCGGCTACCAAAAACATCCCAGTGCCGGATTTCGTCGAGCCGCAACTCTGCCGCATCGTCGGCCGCCCGGCCAACGAAGCCGGGTGGATCCACGAGATCAAGTTCGACGGCTACCGCCTGCAGCTTCGCGTCGCGGGCGGCCGGGCGACGCTGAAAACCCGCAAGGGGCTCGACTGGACCGACAAGTTTCCGGCTGTCGGCGATGCCGCCCGGTCGCTGCCGGATGCGCTGATCGACGGTGAGGTCGTCGCGCTCGACGCTGCCGGCATCCCCAATTTCGCGGCGCTGCAGGCCGCGCTTTCGGAGCGCAACACCGGCGATCTCGTGTTTTTCGCGTTCGACCTGCTGTTCGCCGACGGCGAGGATTTGCGCTCCCTGCCATTGTCCAAGCGCAAGGAGCGGCTTCGCCCCCTGTTGGATGACGCCGGCGACGGCGGGTCGCGCCTGCGCTACGTCGAGCATTTCGAGACCGGCGGCGATGCCGTGCTGAAATCGGCGTGTGAGGCGGGGCTCGAAGGCATCGTCTCGAAGCGGCTTGACGCGGCCTATGCGTCCGGTCGCGGCGGCGGCTGGACCAAGGCGAAATGCCGCGGCGGGCACGAGGTGGTGATCGGCGCCTGGACCACCACGCAGGGGCGCTTTCGCTCGCTGCTGGTCGGGGTCCATAAGGGCGATCACCTCGTCTATGCCGGCCGGGTCGGCACCGGGTTCGGCTCGGACAAGGTCGACGCGCTGCTGCCGCGGCTCAAGGAAGCCGGCGCGGACAAAAGCCCGTTCGGCGGCGCGAACGCGCCGCGCGGCGCGGCCAACATCCACTGGGTGAAGCCCGAGCTGGTTGCCGAGATCGAATTCGCCAACTGGACCGATGACGGCCTCGTCCGCCAAGCCGCGTTCAAGGGGTTGCGAGCGGACAAGCCAGCCGCGGAAGTCGAGGCCGAGGAACCCGCGGCGCCGTCAACTCCGGTCGTAACACCGCCCGAGGAATCTGGGGCCAAGAAGACGGTAAGCTTTGGCCGGGTCACCATCATGGGCACCACCATCACCCATCCCGACAAGCCGTTGTGGCCCGACGGCGGTGACGGCAAGCCGGCCACCAAACTCGACCTCGCCGAATACCTCGCCGCGATGGCCGAGTGGATCATGCCGCACATCGCGGGCCGCCCGTGCTCGATCATCCGCGCCCCGGACGGCATCGCCGGCGAAGTTTTCTTCCAGCGCCATGCCGGGCCGGGCACGTCAAAATCGTTGACCACCGTCACGGTGTCCGGCGACCGCAAGCCCTATCTGCAGATCGACCGGCCGGAAGGATTGATCGCGGTGGCGCAGGTCGCCGCGGTCGAACTGCACCCGTGGAACTGCGCGCCCGGCCGGCCCGATACCCCCGGCCGCCTGGTGTTCGACCTCGATCCAGCGCCCGATGTCGCGTTCAGCGCGGTCATCGACGCCGCGAAGGAGTTCCGCACCCGTCTGGAGGCGCTGGGGCTCGTGACTTTTTGCAAGACCACGGGCGGCAAGGGCCTGCATGTCGTCGTGCCGTTAAAGGCGCCGAAGAGCGGCGGGCCCGACTGGGTCGCGGCAAAAGCGTTCGCCCGCGCGATCTGCGCCCAGATGGAGAAGGACGACCCGAGCCGCTACCTCATCAACATGGCCAAAAAAGAGCGCGGCGGCCGCATTTTCCTCGACTATCTGCGCAACGACCGGATGTCGACGGCGGTGGCGCCGCTGTCGCCGCGCGGCCGGCCAGGGGCGACGGTCTCGATGCCGGTCGACTGGCCGCAGGTCCGCGCCGGGCTCGATCCGAAACGCTTCACCATGCGCACCGCGCCCAAGCTCTACGCCAAGAGCAAACCGTGGCGGGGCTACGACGAGGCGGCACGCCCGCTGGCTCCGGCGATCAAGCGGTTCGGCGCGGCGCGGAGGTAGGAGCGGGTTTAGCGGCCTCACCCGGCGCCAGGACGATCGCAGCCTGGCCTGGCAGACGCCATGTGCCGTTGGCGAATGGCTGGGCAATGCCGCCGCCGCCATAATCCGGGTCCTCGCTCGACCATACGAGACGCCACACCCGGCCGGCGATGGGAGCGATCAACGGCTCCGGGATGCTGGCGACAACCTGGTCCCGGCCGAGGTTGACGATCAGCAGAACGTCGTTCCCGTCCTTGGCGAAGTAGCGCAACAGGAAGGAATGCTCCCCAAGCGCCGCGCCGTCCATCGGCAGGGTGCCTTCGGCGAATATGGCGCGGCGCAGCGCCAGGAGGTCGCGATGCAGCGCCAGCGCAGCATGGTTGCCGTCGCGCTCGCCGGCATCGAGAACGCAGCGCCGGAAGGTCTGCGGGTCGGCCGGGTCGGCGATCCGCCGCTGCATTTCGGAACCGGCGAGGCTGGGAAACTGAACGAGGAATTCGCCGCGGCCTTTCCTGACCAGCCCGCTGAGCCCGTCCTGATGGTCGGCGAAATACAGAAATGGCGCCGAAGCGCAGAATTCCTGGCCCTGGAAGAGCATCGGGATGGCGGGCGACAGCAGCAGATAGGCGGTTATCGCCCGCCAGTTTCCCGGACTTGCCGATTGGTGGCCGCGCAACCCGGCGCCGGAATTGGCGACCTGGTCGTGATTTTGCAGATAGGTCACGAGATTGGTTGGCGTGAGGTCGAGGGCCGGCGTGCCGCGCGGCTGCTTCTGCCAAGCGTACCACTGGCCTTGGTAGAGGAAGCCGTGCTTGGCGGCGGCGACGAGCTCGCGCGGGCTGCCGTGATAGTCGCTGTAATAGGCTTCGCTGCGCCCGGTGACGGCAACCATCGCGGCGTGGTGGAAATCGTCGTTCCACAGCGCGTCGAGGCCATACCCGCCGGCCTCGGGCGAGCGCACCATTCGGGCGTTCTGCGCCTCGTTTTCGGTGGCGATGAAGGTTTTGCGGCCGCGTGCGGCAGTCCGCACCTGCCGCTCGATCGCCGCCAGGATGTGATCGCTCGACGCATCGAAAATCTGCTGGGTCGCGTCGAGCCGCAGCCCGTCCAGATGATATTCGTCGATCCAATAGCCGGCATTGGCGATGAAGAACTCGCGCACCGGGAGCCCATCCGGTCCTTCGAAATTGAGCGCCTGGCCCCACTCGTTGGCGTAGCGATCGGTGAAATAGGCGGACGAAAACGCGGCTAAATAGTTCCCGTCGGGTCCAAAATGGTTGTAGACGACGTCGAGGATCACCCCGATGCCGAGCGCATGCGCCCGGTCGACAAAGCGGCGCAGATCGTCCGGGCGCCCGTAGAGCCGCGTCGGAGCGAACAGATCGACCCCGTCATACCCCCAACCGAAATATCCCGGAAAATCGGCGACCGGCATCATTTCGAGGCAAGTGACGCCGAGTTCGGCGAGAGCCGGCAGATGTTGTGCGGCCGCCTCCCAGGTGCCCTCGGCGGTAAAGGTGCCGACGTGGAATTCGTAGATGACGAGGCGCTCGTGCGCGATGCCCTCCCAGTCCCGATCGGTCCACGAAAAACCGGCGGGATCGATGACTTCGGAGGCGCCGTGCGGCCCCTCCGGCTGAAACCGGGATGCGGGATCGGGAAAGGCCTTCTCCTGACCATCCGGACGAAAGCGGTAGCGCGTGCCGGTTGTCGCGCCATCGATCAGCGCCGCGAAATAGCCGTTCGGCTCGGCTGTCATCTCGTGCGATACTTGGCCGTCGAGCTCAATCGTCACGTTTTTGGCGGCCGGCGCCCACAGGCGAAAGTGGACGCCGCCTTGCGGTTGAATCTCGGCGCCGACCGGAAGCCGACGCGACGCAGCGGATTTGTGCGGAGAGCGAACGGCATCCATGGCTTCCGCAAACGCCGCATTTGCCGGTGCGATCCGTTATCCAATTGCCGCTACCGTGAGACGACACGGCCGCACCATCGTTTCCGCAGCGCAAAATAATTGGGACTGTGACATGACCGAAATCATCCGCCTCGACGGCGACCAGCTTTTGGGAGGGCGGATCGCGCATGAATGGCTCGTGACCAACAGTCTCGGCGGCTACGCCTCGGCGACCGTCTCAGGTGAGCTGTCGCGGCGCTATCACGGGTTGCTGATCTCCGCGATGCCGGCGCCGCTCGGCAGAATGGTGATGCTCAGCGATCTGATCGCCGAGGTCGAAGGCAGCGAGGGCATTCTCGCCGACCCCGACCATTTGCGCGAATTCACGCTCACCGACGGTTTGCCGAGCTGGCGTTACGCGATCGGCGACCTCGTCATCGAGAAATCGGTGCTGCTGCCGTCGCACCACAACATCGTCCACGTCACCTATCGGCTGATCGACGGCGCTTCCTCGGCGCGGCTGCGGCTGCGGCCGTTCGCGCATTTCCGCCGCCTCGAAGAACCGGTGAGCGCGGCCCTCTCGTCCAACTACGCGATCACCGCGCGGGGTTCGCAGTATGAGATCGCCGCCGGTCCCGATCTGCCGACCTTGCGCCTGACGATCGACGGCGACGACCGCGCCAGTTTCACCGCCGATGGCGGATCGCGCCGCGAGTTCTTTTTCGAGACCGAGGCGCAGCGCGGCTACGAATCGCGCGGGGCCGCCTGGAGCCCGGGCTATTTCAACTGTGAACTGCACAAGAATACGCCGCTGACGTTTGTCGCCTCGACCGAACGCTGGCACACGGTGCTGGCGCTGAAGCCCGACGACGCGAAGCGGTTCGAGATCGAGCGGCGCCGTCGGCTCCTCGAGATGGCGCCGCATTCGACGCGGTCGGGGCTCGCCGCGGCGCTCGTTCTTTCCGCCGACACCTTCGTCGTGACCCCGGTCGGGCGCGTCGCCGACCTCGCCCGGGTGCGCGCCGAGGGCGACGACCTGCGCACGGTCATCGCCGGCTATCACTGGTTCACCGATTGGGGGCGGGACACCATGATCTCGCTCGAGGGCCTGACCCTGTCGACCGGCCGCGCCCCCGAGGCTCGCTGGATCCTGCGCGCCTTTGCCCATTACGTGCGCGACGGGCTCATCCCCAACCTTTTCCCCGAAGGCGAGAGCAAGGGCCTCTACCATACCGCCGACGCGACCTTGTGGTTCTTCCACGCCCTCGGACGCTATGTGCAACTGACCGGCGACGAGGCGACCTTGCGTCTCATCCTGCCGGTCCTGAAGCGGGTCGTGCGCCACCACCTCAAAGGGACGCGCTTCGGCATCCATGTCGATCCCGCCGACGGGCTGTTGACCCAGGGCGCGGAGGGCTACCAGCTCACCTGGATGGACGCCAAGGTCGGCGATTGGGTAGTGACGCCGCGGCGCGGCAAGGCCGTCGAGATCAACGCCCTCTGGTACAACGCGCTGCGGCTGCTGGCAGGCTGGCTCGGCCAGGAGAACGATCCCGAGGCCGACGAGATCGCCATCCACGCCGAGCGCGCCCGCGCGTCGTTCAACCGGCGCTACTGGCATGAGGGCCGCGGCCATCTCTACGACGTTGTCGACGGCGAGACCGGAGACGACGCCAGTTTTCGGCCGAACCAGATTTTCGCGCTCTCGCTCGAGCATCCGGTGCTCGACGAAGCGCGCTGGGCGGCGGTGGTCGGCGGGGTGCACGATCGCCTGCTGACGCCGCTTGGACTCCGCTCGCTGGCGCCGGGCGATCCCGATTTCAAACCGCGCTACTTCGGCGATTTGCGGGCGCGCGATGCCGCCTATCATCAGGGGACGGTGTGGGCCTGGCTGATCGGCCCGTTCATCGACGCGTGGTTGCGGGTGCATCCGGACGATTTCGCGACAGCACGCCATTTTCTCGATGGCTTCGTGCCGCACATCCGGGAGGCGGGCATCGGCTCGATCAGCGAAATTTTCGATGCCGAGCCGCCGTTCACCCCGCGCGGCTGCATCGCCCAGGCGTGGAGCGTCGGCGAGGTCCTGCGCTGCCTCGTGAAAACCGCCGGCGCTAAAAAGAAAGCGGCCGCCAAAGGCCAGACCATTGCACGGTAGCCGTCAATCTTTCCCTTCGTGCGCCGGTTGCGCGGGGCGCTGACTGCGCCGCGAGAAAATAAGACCGGCCGCCCGGTCTCACCGGGAACCGGGCGCCGCCGCCCAACGTTCCAATAAGTGCAGTCACCGGAGGAATTGGGGCCGATGGACCAGGCACAGAAATTGCGCGATCTCGCGAGCTGGTACCGGGAATTCGCCGAACGGGCCGAGAACCCGGCGATCTGGGATTCGCGGCTGCGCACGGCCGAAGAACTCGAACGCGAAGCCGGCAATCTCGAAACCCGGCGCGAGCGGTCGCTGGCGAAAGCGTCGTAACCAGGCGTTTGCCGCCCGCTTCGGGCCGCACCAAAGACCGCTGTCGATCTGGTCCCCCGACCGGCCCTAACCCGGCCGGGCGGGGGATTTCGTTTTCCGCGCTTGCCCGCCGCTTATTCCGCGGCGGCCCGCGCCGGCTCGATGAATTGCGACAAGTAGCTGCCGCGCTTCTGCAAGTTGGCGCGGTACATCGCCTCGAACTCGCCTTCCGGGAATGAATGCGTCGACGGCCGTGCCATCAGCGCATCGCACCACGCCTTGAGCCGCGGATATTTCTCCATCTCGCCGATCTTCTTGACCCGGTCGAGGAAGACATAGCGCTGCAGAAACGGCGCGTAGGCGGCGTCGACCAGCGAATATTCCTTGCCGTTGAAGAACGGGCCGCTGCCCTGGGTCTCCAACGCCTTTTCGAGCCGCCCGAAGGCCTCGGGGATCTTGGCGATCGCCGCCTCGTAGGCCTCCTTTGTCGCGGCATAGGCGCAGCCGGTGACGGACGACGCGAAGGTCGGCACATAGTCGGTCCAGGCGCGGTTGACCGCGCGCTTGAGCGGGTCGGCCGGGTGCAGCCGGGGCTCGACCGTCTCGTCGAGGTACTCGTTGATCGCGTTCGACTCGAACAGCGAATCCTTGTCGTCGATGCGGACCACCGGCACCTTTTTGTGCGGCGAGATCGCGAGAAACCAGTCGGGCCGGTTGTCGGGCTCGATGTGGCGGAACTCGAACGGCGTGTTCTTTTCCCGCAGGATGATCGCCGAGCGCTGCACCCAGGGACAGGTCTTGAAGCTGACCAGCATGTATTTTGCCATGATTTCCTCCCGAAAATCGGTTGTATGCCCAGTCTCGCATGGCGGCCGGGTCGGCGAAACCAGATTCCCCACCCGCCGTCCGCTCGACCCACCTTCGCCAGTCGGCGGTTCCTGATCCACTTCGCTCTTCCGCGCCGCGGGCGGCGTGCTAGGCTTCGGCGACGGGAGGTGGCGATGGACACGATCTTCGACGATAAGCGCTTGCCGGTCGATGTCGAGGCGCAGCCGGTGGTGCGGGCGGCGGCGGCGCTGCGGCCGGAGCTGCGCCACCATCGCGAGGAGATCGAGCGCGAGCAGCGCCTGCCGGGCGCGCTGGTCGAGCGGCTGCGCGAGGCCGGGTTCTACCGGATGGTGATCCCGCGCGCGCTGGGCGGGCTGGAGGTCGACCCGCTGACCTATCTGCGCGTCGTCGAGCTGTTGGCCGAAGGCTGCGGCTCGGTCGGCTGGAACCTCTGCAACAACAGCATCGGCCAGCTGGTCACGCTCGGTCTGCCGGAAGCGGGGACCGACGAACTCTACGCAGAGGGGCCGGCGAACCTCGCCGGCACCGCGGTGCAGGGCGGCGGGCAGGGCGTGCCGGTCGAGGGCGGCTACCGCGTCAGCGGACGCTGGCAATTCGGCAGCGGCTGCCAGGAAAGCGCCTGGATGCTTGGCAGCTTTCAGATCCTCGACGACGACGGCAAGCCGCGCCTCGGCCCCGACGGCAGGCTGCTCTACTGGCGCGGTGTGTTCGCGCGGGCCGAGGCGGAGATTGTGCCGGGGAGCTGGGACGTCGCCGGGCTGCGCGGCACCGGCAGCTTCGACTGGACCGTCGACAACGTCTTCCTGCCCGAGCGGCGGGTGATGGTCCATGCCGGGGCGCCGCTCGATAACCAGTGGAACCGCTGGCCGGGGATCACCTATGCGCTGCCGGCGCAGGCCTGGGTCGGGCCGCACCACAGCGCGGTCATCACCGGCATCGCGCGGGCCGGGATCGACGCGCTCATCGAACTCGCCGGCGGCAAGCAGCCGCGCGGCCGTCCCGCCGGCCTCTTGTGCGACAACCCGCAGGTGCAGGACGCGGTCGGCCGGGCCGACGCGATCCTCAACGCCGGGCGGGTCTACCGCAGCGCGACGATCGCCGAATTGTGGAACACGATCGCGGCGGGCGGCGAGACGACGCTCGAGCAGCGCGCGCGCTGCCGGCTCGCCGCGGTCCATGCCGCCGACAGCGCGCGCGAGGCGATGGACCTGGTCTACCGGCACGGCGGCAGCACGTCGTTCAAGCGCGACAGCCGGCTCGCCGAATGCTGGCGCGACCTGCACGTCGTCGGCCAGACGGTGACGATCGCGCCGGAATGGTACCCGATCGGCGGCCGGGTCTATCTCGGGCTCGATCCCGGCTCGCGGATGCGCTAGCTGGCGGCAGCGTCGGCGAGGCGCGGGCGGCTGGCCAATCCGGCGCCGCGATCGCCGGGCGGCCCCTTCGCCTCTTCAGAACCAGTGACGCAACTCGATGCGGCAGCCGTTGGGATCGCAAATCTCGGCGCGGGCATAAGTGTCCCGGAACATCGGACCCCAGACCACGTCGACGCCCTTGGTCTTCAGATGCGCGATGGCCGCTTTCATGTCCTCGACCTCAAGCGCCATCATCCGGTAGCCGAGGTGTTCCTTTTCCGGCTCCGGCGCGACCGGAACGCCGTCATACGACATCAGCTCGACGGTCGTTCCGCCGAGGCCGAGGTAGACGATGTTCAAAACCGAGCCGCCCGGCCGTTCGATCCGATCGCGAGCTCCGACCGTGAACTCCAGCACCTCGGTATAGAACCGTACCGTGTCGTCGAGCTTGTCGGTGACGATTTCGATGTGATCGATGCGCTTGAACATAGGCCTCTCCCTTACCCCATGCCGGCGAGGCGGGTCGGACGGAAACTATGCGCCGGCTCGTCGGCGTAGCCGAGGCCGCGCGGGATGCGGCGGACCATCGCCTCGAATTGCGGCCAGGCGGCGATAAATTGCCGCATCAGCTCTTCCGGGAGGTCGATCCCGGCGCGCGCCACCATCGCGCGAACCTCGTCCGGGGTCGCGGGCGGCAAGTGGGTCAGGTCGTCGGGCATCGGGGCGGTCTCCGCGAGGTGGTCGGGGTGGGGCGCCTTGGGCTCGCCATGGCGGCGCTCTGCTAGCCCAGCACCGGGTGGCGGCGGTGCCAGTCGGTCGCTTGCTGAAAGGCGTGGGCGATGCGCAGCACGGTCGTCTCCCGGAAGGGGCCGGCGGCGATCTGCAACGACAGCGGCATGCCCTCGGCCCGGCTGAAGCCGCAGGGGATCGCGATCGCCGGAATGCCGCTGACGCTGAACGGCATGGTGATGCTGGGTGAGGTGACGAGGCTGTCGGCGCTGTCGGGCTCGGCCCGGTCGGCGATGGCGCGCGCGCCGGCGGTGACGAACGCGTCGACTTTCTTCAACGCGATCTGCTGCTCGCGCGCCAGCAGGGTGCGCCAGCGCAGCGCCGCCTGGTAATCCTCGGCGCGGATCAGCGCGCCGGGGAGGATGCGGTTGCGCAGGATGCGGCCAAAATCCCGCGGCCTGGTGCGCATGTCATGCTCGTGGATCGCGTAGAGCTCGGCGATCGAGATCGTCGTCTTGCAGTCGGTGTAGTCGCGCAGGCTCGACAGTTTCACCGGCTCGACGATTGCGCCGAGGTCTTCCAGCACCGCGACCGCCGCGGCGATCGCGGGACCGAGATCGGGATGCGCGCCGGGGGCGTCGTGCCAGCCTTCGACGAGGCCGAACCGCAGGCCCTTGACGCCCTGGCCGAGAGTCGCGACGTAATCCGGCACCGGGCAATCCTCGCTGCCGGGGTCGGCCGGGTCGAAGCCGGCGATCACCTGGAGCATGAGGGAGATGTCCTCGGCGCTGCGGGTCATCGGGCCGATATGGTCCATCGTGAAGGTGTTTGGGAAGACGCCGCGGCGGCTGACGCGGCCATAGGTCGGCTTCAGCCCGGCGATGCCGCAGAAGGCGGCGGGGCCGCGGATCGAGCCGCCGGTGTCGGTGCCGACCGCGGCCGGCACGAACCCCGCCGCCACCGCCGCACCGGGACCGCTCGACGAGCCGCCCGGCAGCCGCCCGCGGTCCCACGGGTTGCGCGCCGGCGGCCAGGGCAGGTCGAAACTCGGGCCGCCATTGGCGAACTCCCAGGTCGCGAGCTTGCCCATCAGCACCCCGCCGCCTTGCTTCAGCCGGCGGACGATCTCGGCGTCCTCTGCCGGTACGTGGTGCTGGCGCAGTTTCGAGTGGCCGGTGGTGGGGATGCCGGCGGTCTCTACGATGTCCTTGAGGCCGTAGGGGATGCCGTGCATCGGCCCGCGCCGGCGCCCGGCCGTCAGCTCGGCCTCGGCGGCCTTGGCTTCGGCGAGCGCGACTTCTTCGGTGACGCGGATGAAGCTGTCGAGCTTGCCGTCATGCGCCGCGACGCGGTCGAGCAGCACTCGGGTCACCTCGACCGGCGACAGTTCGCGCCGGTCATAGGCGCGGCCGAGCTCGGCGATGGTCAGGAAGGGGATGTCCATCGGCTTCCTATCAAGTGGGGCAGCGGGCTGCGCCGTGTCTTGATTTAGCGGCTGTTGCCCTTTTGCGCGGCGTGCTCGGCCTTCGAGAGCGTCAGTTTCTCGGGGTGGACGATCTTCTTGTTGACCGTGTCGCGCGCCGCGCCGAGGGTCGGGAATTCGCTGTCGACGCCGTCGCGCTGGAGCACATAGCTGTGCGACATCGGCTTGCGGGTGATCTGGTCGGCGACGGTGCGCTTGACGATCGTCCAATGGACGCGGCGCGTGTCGCCGCCTTCCTCCTCGACATCCTCAAAGCCGCGGTCGACCACCGCATCGACCGAATAGAGCTTGCGCTCGATCCGCTTCGGGCCGTCGCCGCGACCGCGTCCCGGACCTCCGCGGCCCTCGCGACGGCCCGGACCGCCGGGACGGCGGTCGCGATCGCGGGGCCCATCGCCGCGCGCCTCGCGCGGGCCGCGTCCTGCGCCGGCCCCTG
Source organism: Allostellaceae bacterium (assembly GCA_035648415.1). Classification (GTDB taxonomy): domain Bacteria; phylum Pseudomonadota; class Alphaproteobacteria; order ATCC43930; family CGMCC-115725; genus DATARH01. The sequence continues at coordinate 43,067 of DASRLO010000031.1, read as the reverse complement.
CGCCGGCCCCTGCGCTGACCCCTGAGCCGCCGCGGCGCCCGCGTTCCGGCCGCGCCTCTGGCGCTGCACCGCCCTCGCCAGCAGCGGCGGGACGATCGCCGCGCGCCCCGCGGTTGCGCCGCCGTGGCGGACGATTGGGGTCGCGCGGCGCCGGCGCAGCGCCTTCAGCCGGCGGCTGGCCGGCGGCCGCTTCGCCCGCGCCGCCCAATTGCGGCGGCTTCCGGCGCCGGCGGCGGCGGCGCAGCTTCTGACCGTCGGGGCCGAGGCGCGGCGCGGCGGGAGGCGTTGCGCCAGTTTCGCCAGTTGCGCCATCCGATACCGCGCTCGCTTCCCCGCCGGGCGCCGCGCCGGCCTCGCGAGCCGCTGTTGCATCACCCGCTGCCGCCATTGGAGGCCGCCGGCGGCGGCGGCGCGGCGGACGGGTGCGCAGACGCAGCGTGTTGCCGCCGGAGTTCGCTTCGCCGGCCTGACTGTCGCCGGGCGCGTCGGCGGCGGGTTCCCCATTTGCAGCGGCGTTGCGGTAGTCCGATGGCGCGGCCGCGCCCTCGGCCCTCGGAACCGCGTTTACCGGACGCCGCCGCCGCCGCCGGCGACGGCGCGGCGGCCCCGGCGCAGCGTCCTCGGCGGGCGTCGCCGCCGGTTCGCCTTCGGCGCGCGGGGCTTCGCCGGCGGTGCTCTCGGCGGAGCTCGGATTGCTGGGGTCGTCTGCGGTCACGACCATGTCCTCAAATCGGGCTGAGGGCGACTCTAGCGCTCGCCTGAAACCAAGGGAAGCGCGTGGCGGAAGCGGGCCTGTGCGGCGTGCGGTCAGCCGCGCGTCACATGCGCCGAGACCGCAAGCCAGCTCCCGTTCCGGCGCGCCCAGACATCGGTGTAGCGGCCGGATTTAGCGGCGCCGTCGGCGGTCTTGTAGACGGTGCGCGCGTGGATGATCGCGATATTTTCATGACCACGGGGGCCGAAGAGCCGGATCATCACATCCTTGGCCTCGAGCCCGGAGATCGTCGCCGGGCGCGCGGTCTGCTCCAGAAAACCCTTCCGGTCGACCAGCGATCCGTCCGGGTTCGAGCAATAGAACTCGTCGGCGAGGATCTCGCCGAAGCGCCCGACATCGCAGTTCTGCACCGCGGCGATGTAGTCGCGGTTGAGCTGCTCCAGCGCTTCGAGGTCGGCTTGCGGCATGACCCGCTCCCAGCGGTCGAGAGGATTGGGGATGTTAGCATCCTGCCGTGCCGCGGGGCAGCCGATCGCTTCGGCCGCGGTCGAAGCACATGGCTCAGCAGTTCTTTCAGGCCCCATCCCGGCGCAGGCCGGGATGGAATTTCAGATATCTCGTGCGCGAAACGGCGGCGCTGCCATGCCCGGGTTGACGCCGCGGCGCAAGCGGCCTGCTATAGTGACCAAACGAAGCGGATGTGGGGCAGGGGCGCGCGATGGACGAGATCGTCGGCAGCGGCAAATATCGCTATCGGGTCAATTGGGATTGGCAGCAGGCGCCCGAGCATGTCGAGGTGAGGGCCTGCGCGGTCGCGGTCGATTCCGAGGACCGCGCCTACTGCTTCAACCGCAACAAGGATCACCCGGTGGTGATCTTCGACCACGACGGCCGGTTCGTCGGGTCGTGGGGCGCCGGCCTCTTCCAGTTCCCGCATGCGATCCGCTTCGACGCCGACGACAATGTCTGGCTCACCGACGAGCATTACGGCCAGTTCTTCAAGTTCACCAAGGATGGGCGGCTGCTGCAGACGATCGGCGTGCGCGACGCGCGCTCGGACACCGGCGTGCCGGACGACGATTACAGCTCTTCCGCCTGGAAGAAGGTCACGCATGGCGGCGGCCCGTTCAACCTGCCGACCGACATCGTCGAGGCGCCCGATGGCTCGTATTTCATGGCGGACGGCTACGGCAATGCGCGAATCCACAAATTCTCGGCCGACGCGACGCTGATCAAATCGTGGGGCGAGCCGGGCGTCGGGCCGGGGCAGTTCAACCTGCCGCACGGGTTGTGGATCGACCGGCGCGGGCGGCTCCTCGTCGCCGACCGCGAGAACGATCGGGTGCAAGTCTTCGACCAGGACGGCAGACTGTTGAGCGTGTGGCCGGTCGAGCTGATCGGCCCGGCCTTCTTCTATGTCGACGCCGACGACATCGTCTACATCCCCGAGCACAATAGCGGGATGATCAGCATCCTGACCCTCGACGGCGAGCGGTTGGCGCGCTGGGGTGGCGACATCCACAAATCGACGCATGGCATCTGGGTCGATTCCAAGGGCTCGATCTACGCCGTGCAGCCCGGCGAGTGGGGCCGCATCCGCCGGGTGGTGAAGTATGAGCGGATGTAGCTAAAACGTTCGGTCCCTCGTATTACCAACACAGTTGACGGGCCGAACCGAAAATTCGGCAAGCGAACGGTTACCGGCGGTGACATGGACGGCCAGCAAGAGATGTTCACGCTCTCTGCGCGGTGGATACGCGGTTGAGGCTCAGCCAGCCGAGCGCGTCGACATACCGGCGACAAAGGTAAAGGACCACCGCGACCGTCGCCTTGGCGAGCGTCAACCGCCGTTTGTTGGCGCGCATCGAGGCTTAGTAGCCCCGCTGCCAATCGACGACGTTGCGCAGTTCCCGCCCATCGAGAAAGGCGCGCAAATTCTCGCAAAAGATATCGATGCCGCCATGCCGGTCGACATCGCTGCCGCCCGAGATATGCGGCGTGATCAGCACCCGCGGGTCGGACCACAGCCGCGCAGGCGGCGTGTGCTCGAACTCGCCGGCATAGACGTCGAGCGCGGCGCCGCGCAGGTGGTCGCGCTCGAGAGCGTCGGCAAGCGCATTCTCGTCGACGATCTCGCCGCGCGCGACGTTGACCAGCACGCTCCCTGCCTTCATCGCGGCGAAACGCTCGCGGTTGAAGAGGTTCGTCGTCTGCGGCGTCCATTGGCAGCACACCACGACAAAATCGCTGTGCGGCAGGAAACGGTCGAGGTCATCGGCGCCGCCGATCTTGCTGAAGCCTGCGGGCAGCGCCGCGCCTGGCTCCGGGCTGCGCCGCGTTCCGACGACGCGCATGCCCAGCGCGGCGCAGAGCCGCCCGACATCGCGGCCGATGCCGCCGGCGCCGACGACGCAGGCGGTCTTCCCGTCGAGCAGCACCGGCTTGTAGGCGCGATGGTCGAAGGCGCCCGTCAGCCGGTCCGCAGCGGCGCGGTAAAACCCTCTGGCGAAATAGAGGATGCCGGAGACCGCATATTCCGCGATCGCCAGCGTGCTTCCCGCGCCGCGCGCGGTGGTGACGACGACGTCGCTGCCCCAGAGGTCGCCGTTCAAGAGATTGCTGGCGCCGGCGGGCCGCTGGTGGAACCATTTCAGCTGCGGCGACCGGGCGCGCAGATCGAGCGGAAACGGAAACCCGCCAAGGATCACCTCCGCGTCGGCGAGCAGCCGGTCGCGCTCCTCGCGGGTTCCCGAGCCGTTGGCGCCCGCCGGCAGATAGCGCGATCCGGTATATGCCGGCCAGGTTTCGCGGATCTCGCCGTCGAACCAGCCGCCGGCATCGACCAGTCGGATCGCCGGGTCGATCGCCGCGATCCGCTCGCGGTCGGCGCCACCGATCCGCTGGATGCTGAGAACATTGATGGGTCGCATGCGGGCCGCCTCAGGAGATCGTTACCCCGCTGTCCACCGGCAGCACCTGGCCGGTGACCATGCGGGAATCGTCGCTGGCGAGGTAGAGCGCCGCGTTCGCGATGTCCTCGGGCTCGATCAGGCCGAGCAGGTGCGAGTCCGCGAGCTTGGTCAGCGCGGAATTTCCGGCGACCAGCCGGCGGACGCGCGCGGTCATCGTCGCCGACGGCGCGATCGCGTTGACCCGCACCTTCTGCGGCGCATAGGCGACCGCGAGCGAGCGGGTGATCGCGGCGATCCCGCCTTTCGCGGCCGTATAGCAATCGCGGCCGGGAATGCCCATCAGCGCGACGTTAGAACTCATGTTGATGACCGAGCCGCCGCCCGATTTGATGAGCTCGGGGATGCCGAAACGGCAGCCGAGAAACGTGCCGAACAGGTCCAGTTTGATCGCCCGCCAGAATTCGTCGAGCGGCGCGTCGACCGCGGTGTCGTCCAGCGCGGTTGAGCCGCCGGCATTGTTGTGCAGCACATCGAGCCGGCCGAACTTGCCGACCGTCGCCCGGAGCGCCGCTTGCAGGCTCTCGGGCTCGGTGACGTCGGCGCGGATGGCGATCGCATCGCTACCCGCGAGGTGCGCGGTTTCCTCGCCCGCCGCCGCGGCGATATCGGCGATCGCGACCTTGGCGCCTTCGCGGGCGAAGAGGAGCGCGGTGGCGCGGCCGATCCCGGTGCCGCCGCCGGTGATGAACGCGACCTTCTGTTGCAGCCGTTGGCCTTCAAGTCGTGGCATCGGGCTTTCCTTCCTCGCGTCGGTCTCGCACGATAGCGTGTTTTACGGTTTGACGGCAGCGGGCCGGCGAGGAGGAACACGATGACCGACACACGCCCGTTCGATGCCGCGCTGTTCGGCGACGCGGCGATCGACCCCGACACGGCGCAGCTGAATGCCGGAATAATCGAGCTGCTGACCGGCCAGCCGGAATGGTGGATCACCGGCCCCGCGGCGTTCCGGGCGGCGCGCCGTCGCGGCGAGGGCCCATTCCCGGCGCCGGTGATGTCGAGCCGCGCGCGAACCATCACCATCACCGGCAAGGACGGCAGCCAGATCCCGCTGCGGATCATTGCGCCGGCCGAGCCGCGCGGCGTCTATCTGCATCTCCACGGCGGCGGCTGGATGCTCGGCGGCGCCGACATGCAGGACCCGATGCTGGAGCGGATCGCCGACAATACCGGGCAAGCCATCGTCGCGGTCGAGTACCGGCTGGCGCCGGAACACCCCTACCCGGCGGGCCCCGACGATTGCGAGGCTGCGGCGGCGTGGCTCGTCGAAAACGGCAAACGCGAGTTCGGCACCGGAGCGCTGACGATCGGCGGCGAGTCGGCCGGCGGACACCTGACCGCGGTGACGATCCTGCGGATGCGCGACCGCCACGGTTATGCCGGATGGCGCGGCGCCAATATCGTCTACGGCGCGTTCGACCTCGGCATGACGCCGAGCCAGCGGCAGTTCGGCGATACCCGTTTGGTGCTGCGGACGATCGACATGCAGCAATTCTACAACGCGTTTCTGCCGGCCGTTACCGACCGCCGCGCGCCCGACATCTCGCCGCTTTACGCCGATCTCAAGGGCCTGTGCCCGGCGCTGTTCACGGTGGGAACCAAGGACGCGCTGCTCGACGACACGCTGTTCATGCACGCGCGCTGGGTCGCCGCGGGCAACGCGGCCGAGATCGCGATCTATCCGGGCGGCGCGCACGGCTTCACCCTGTTCCCGAGCGGCTTGGCAAAGGCGGCGACGGCGCGGATGGACGCATTTCTCAACCGCGTGTTGGCCTGAGAAGTCAGGCGAGCGATCGCGATTTCCTGCAAGTCCTCGTGAGCCCGCAGCCGGAATCGTTCAGCCGGCGCATCGCGCGCGAGGTGACCGCGCGCATCGTCGCGCGGCACCCCACTGCCGACATCATCGAGTGCGACCCCCGCGCTCGACCCCGCGCGCCGCCGGATGGAAGAATTCCTGCCGCTGTAGCTCGGCTCAACACTGCATCAGCTCGATACTGACGCCGTCCGGGGCCGCGACGTAGCAGAGCAGGCTGCCGGTGACCCCGCGCTTCGGCTCGACTGGAAGGCGAACGCCCTTGGCGCGCAGGCCGGTGCACAGCGCCTCTAGGTCGCCGGCGTACATAAAGCCGAAATGGTCGGTGCCCCAGGCATTGTGGCTGGAGAAATCCACATAGGGCTGGATCGGCCGGCTCGGCGCCGGGTCCTCGCCTGGCCGCCGGCCGCGGAGGAGGATCGTCATCCCGCCCAATTCGACGAAGATCTGTGGCGCGCCGCGCGCGGTCGTATCCGCGGCGATCGTCGCGCCGAACATTTCGACATACCACTCGGCCGAGGAGCGCGGATTCTCGCTGATGATATGAACGTGATCGAATTTGAAGGCCGGGTTGCTCATCGTTTGTCCTCGTCTTTCATTCACCCGATTATAGCGCTATGGACGGCCCGACCGACGCCCCCGCACAAACCCCGCTCGCCGTGCTGCGGCGGGTCTTCGGCTATCCGAGCTTCCGCGGCCAGCAGCAGGACATCGTCGAGCACGTCGTGGCCGGCGGCGACGCGGTCGTGCTGATGCCGACCGGCGGCGGGAAATCGCTGTGCTACCAGCTTCCGGCGTTGCTGCGGCCGGGGCTCGGCGTGGTGATCTCGCCGCTGATCGCGCTGATGAAGGATCAGGTCGATGCGCTGCGCCAGGCCGGAGTGCGCGCCGCGGCGCTCAATTCCGGCCAGCCGCCGGGCGAAGCGGGCGCGATCGAGCGGGCGGTCCGCGAAGGGACTCTCGACCTCCTCTATCTGTCGCCCGAGCGTCTGATGATGCCGCATTGCCTCGATCTGCTGCGGCGTGGCCAAATCGCGCTGTTCGCGGTGGACGAGGCGCATTGCATCTCGCAATGGGGCCACGATTTCCGCCGCGACTATCAGGGCCTCGGCATCCTCAAGGAACATTTTCCCCAGACGCCGCTGATCGCGCTCACCGCGACTGCGGACGACCCGACCCGCCGCGACATCGCCGCGCGGCTGCATCTCGAGGATGCCCGCCTGTTCGCCGCCGGCTACGACCGGCCGAACCTGTTCTACCGCGTCGTCGAGAAGCGCAACGCCCGCGAGGATTTGCTGCGGTTCCTCAATGACGAGCATCCGGGCGATGCCGGCATCGTCTATTGCCTGACCCGCCGCGCGGTCGAGGAGACGGCCGCCTGGCTGACCCAGCGGGAACGCGAGGCGCTGCCCTATCACGCGGGCCTGCCGGCGGAGACGCGCGCCCGCCATCAGGACCGCTTCCTGCGCGAGGAAGGCATCATCGTCGTCGCCACGGTCGCCTTTGGCATGGGCATCGACAAGCCGAATGTCCGCTTTGTCGCGCATCTCGACGCACCGAAGAATCTCGAAGCGTATTACCAGGAGACCGGCCGCGCCGGCCGCGACGGGCTGCCCGCCGATGCATGGATGGCCTACGGCATCGGCGACGTGATGAATTTGCGCCGGCTGACCGAAGCCGCCGACATCGACGAGCAGCAGCGCCGCATCGAGCGCCAGAAATCCGAGGCGCTGATCGGCTTCTGCGAGACGATCTCGTGCCGCCGGCAGGCGCTGCTCGGCTATTTCGGCGAGCGCCATCACCAGCCGTGCGGCAATTGCGACAATTGCCGCGGCCCCGCCGAAAGCTGGGACGGCACGGTGGCGGCACAGAAGGCGCTTTCCGCGGTCTATCGCACCGGGCAGCGCTTCGGCGCGCACCACCTCGCCGACGTGCTGACCGGCAAGGCGACCGAGCGGGTGACCCGGCTTGGCCACGACAAGCTCAAGACCTTTGGCGTCGGAACCGAATTCGACGCCCAGGCCTGGCTCTCGATCATCCGCCAGCTCCTCGCCCAGGGACATCTGCTGCCCGATCCCGAGGGTCATGGCGGGCTGACGCTGGCCCCGAGCGCGACCGAGGTACTGCGCGGCGAGCGCGAATTGCGCCTGCGCCGCGACCCGCCGCGCGAGAAGGGCCGCCGGAAGACCGGGAACAAGGCGCCGGCCGGGTTGGCTCTCGATCCGGCGGCGCAAGCCTTGTGGAACGCGCTGCGCGCCTGGCGGCTCGACGAGGCGCGCCGCCAGGAATTGCCGCCCTACGTGATCTTTCACGACGCGACCCTGATGGAGGTGGCGCGGCGCCGCCCGGCCTCGCTCGCGGCCTTGACCGGCATCCCCGGGATCGGCCGCAGCAAGCTCGACCGCTACGGCGCCGCCGTGCTCGCCGTCGTGGCGAGCGCGGGTTAGACTGATCCTCTCTCCATCATCCGAAAGGAGTTGCCATGCGCCCGCACGCCAGTGCCCTGCAAGCGCTTCTCGACGAGCCCCGGCTTCAGGTGATGCCCGGCTGCGGCGACGGCATGGGCGCGCGCCTGATCGCCGAAGCCGGCTTCCGTACCGGGTTCGTCTCCGGCTCCAGCGTTTCGGCGATGCGCCTGGCGATGCCCGACATGGACCTCGTCGGCTTCGCCGAGATGGCGGACACGGTCGAGACCTGCATCGCCGTCGCGCCCAATGTGCTGTGGCTCGCCGACGGCGACACCGGCCACGGCAACGCGCTCGCGGTGCAGAAGACGATCCGCGCCTACGCCCGCCGCGGCGCGGCGGCGGTGCTGATCGAGGACAAGATCTGGCCGCGGCCGCTCGGCCGGAACGGCGCCAAGCTGGTGGTCGAGCGCGACGCCGCGATCCTGCGCTGCCGCGCCGCGGTCGAGGCGTGCCGCGATGAAGGCATCCTGCTGCTCGCCCGCACCGATGCGCGCACCTCGCGCGGGTTCGAGGAGGCGCTGGCGCGGATTCAGGGCTTTGTCGCCGCGGGCGCCGACATCCTGTTTCTCGATTCCCCGCAATCGGAAGCCGAGATGCGCGCGGGGATCGAGGCCTGCGACGGCAAACCGGCGCTCGCCGTCACCTCGCCCGCCGGCAAGCACTTCATGCCGAACGATTCCGAGCTGGAGCGCATCGGCATCCGCATCGCGGTCTACCCGCAGGACATCCTCGCCGCGGCCGTGCATGCGGTGCGCGTCGCGCTGGCCGGGCTCAAGGGCGGCGCGAAACCGCCGATGGCGAGCCCCGCCGAACTGGCGACGGCAATCCGCTCCGCCGATTACCTCGCCCAGGACGCGCGCTGGCCCGACCCGGCCTGATAATCCGCGCCGCGCGGTCTAGCTGGCCGACATCGGCCACACCGGCTTGCCGACCGCCATGTCCTCGGGGAAGACCGTGACCGGCTTGCCGTCCTGCCACTGCACGATCACCAGCTGCGCGTCGACACGGCGGCCCTTGTCGTCGAATTTGAGGTGCTTGCCCGGGAAGTAGATTGCCGGGCCGTCGGTGATATCCATCGTGCGGATGGCCTCGGCGACTTTTTTGCGATCGGCCGCGCCTGCCTTGTTCAGCGCCCAGGCGAACATCTGAACGTGGGCGTAAGCGAAGATCTCGTTGTGACCGAACCACGGGTTGCCCGTGCGCTTGACATAGCGCGCCGACAAATCGTCGACCGCCTTGCCCGGCCAGTTCGCCAGCCCGACCAGCACGTCCTGAAGGATGTCCTTGCCGGTCGTCTTCAGCATTTCCGGCACGACCCAATGCCCGCCGCTGCCGACCAGCGGCAGCTTGGTGGCCGGCATGCCGTACTGGGTGAAGGCGTCGATGAGGATCTTGTCGTCGCCGTTGTTGGTCGATTGCAGCAGCACGAAATCCGGCTTCGCGCCGCGGATTGGCTGCACCATCGCCGTCGCGTCCGCCAGCGGCGGCGTGTAGACCTGATCTGCCACGGCCTGAAGATGCAGGTCCTTCAGCACATGGTCCCGGATGGGCTTCATAAAGCTCACCGAGGCCGCGGTGTTGTCGCCGATCATCGCGACCTTGGTCGGCTCCTTGCCGGTCGCCGCCTTCGCCAGCTTCATCAGATACGGCACGATCTGCTCGGCCTGGACGTTCGCGGTCGGGGCTGTCTGGAACACGTATTTGAAGCCGCGATCGGTAATTGCGTCGGAGTAGGACAGCGTCAGCCACGGCAGCTCGGCGCGCTCGCTGATCTCGGTCGCGGCGAGGGTGAAGGTCGAGAGCCAGCAACCGAAGGCGCCGGCTAGGTTTGGGTTCTGCGAGATCATGCGCTGCGCGGCGTCCTTCGCGGTCTCGGCGCTGGTGCCGGTATCGACCGCCAGCAGCTTCAGCTTCGCGCCGCCCAGGGCCTTGATGCCGCCGGCCTGGTTGATGTCGTCGATCGCCATCTCGGCGCCCGCCTTTTCGAGGATGCCCTGCTCGGCCCACGGACCCGACAGCGGCACCAGCATCGCGATCTGTACCTCGTCCGCGGCCACGGCCAGCGACGGCCTCGCCAGCGCCGCGGCGCCCATCAGGCCCATCGCGGTGCGCCGTCCGATCTTGCGTGTCATCTCGCGTTTCTCCTCACTGGTTTCATTCTTCGCCCATACCGAGATAAGACCGCCTGACGCGGTCGTCCGCAAGCAGGCTTTGGTACGACCCCTCGAGCACGACCCGGCCGGTTTCGAGCACGTAGCCGTGGTCGGACAGTTCGAGGGCCTCGGCGACGCGCTGCTCGACGAGCAAGATCGCCAGCCCGTCTTCCTTGTGGATCTGCGCGATGCGCTCGAAGATCGTCTCGGCCACCGCCGGCGCCAGGCCCATCGACGGCTCGTCGAGCATCAGGAGCCGCGGCGCGCAGGCGAGGCCGCGGCCGATCGCCAGCATCTGCTGCTCGCCGCCCGACAGCGTCCCGGCGAGCTGGCTGGCGCGCTCGGCGAGGATCGGAAACAGCGTGTGGATGCGCTCCAAGGCATGCGTCCATTGCGCCCGTCCGGTGCGCGGGTAGGCGCCCATCTCCAGATTTTCGCGCACCGTCAGGGTGCGAAAGACCTGCCGGCCCTCGGGCACATGCGCGATGCCGAGATGCGCCCGGGCGGCGGCCGGTTTCGCCAGCAGCGACGCACCGTCCCATTCGACGGCGCCCGAGGCCGGCGGGACCACGCCGCAAATCGCCTTGAAGAGCGTCGTCTTGCCGGCGCCGTTCGGGCCGACGACCGTGACGAACTGGCCGGCCGCGACGCCGAGCGACACGCCCTGCAGCGCCCGCAGGCCGCCATAGGCCACCGACAGGTCGCGCACCTCAAGCAAGCTGGCTCTCGGCATTGTGACGGGCAAGGAATTTCGAGCCCAGATAGGCCTCGATAACGGCGCTGTCCTCGATCACCTCCCGCGGCAGACCCTCCGCCAGCACCGTGCCGTGGTCGAGCACCAGGAAGCGGTCGGCGAGGCGCAGCATGGCGTGCATGGTGTGCTCGATGATGACGATCGTCATGCCGCCGGCGCGCAGCTCGCGCAGCACGGCGAGGAGGTCGTCGCACTCCTCGCGGCCGAGGCCGGCAAGCGTCTCGTCGAGCAGCAGCAGGCGCGGACGGCCGGCCAGGGCGCGCGCCAGCTCCATCAGTCGCAATTCCTTGTTGGTCAGTTCCCCGGCGGCGCGCGCCGCGCGGTCGGCGAGCCCGACCGCTTCCAGCGCCGCCTCGGCCGCGGCGGCCGCCGCATGGTCGCCAAGCCCCGTGCCGTAACCGCTGACGATGACGTTGTCGAGCAGCGACAGGCGCGGGAAGCTGCGCACCACCTGAAAGGTGCGGCCGACGCCGAGGCGCGCCACCTGGTGAACGCTGCGGCCGCGCAGTTCCTGCCCTGCGAGCCGAGCCGAGCCGGCATCCGCCGCCAGCACGCCGTTCAGCAGGTTGAATAGCGTTGTCTTGCCGGCGCCGTTGGGGCCGATGATGCCGAGGATCTCGCCCGCGGCGACGGTGAAGCCGACCTCCTGCACGGCGCGCAGCCCGCCGAAGGCTTTGGACAGCCCGCGCACCTCCAACAGCGTGCCGGCGGTGATGGGCACCGCCAGCGACGAGGCGCGCTCGGCGATCACCGGCGGCGCCGCCGGGCGGCGCAGGAAGCGGTCGCGGATCGTCCAGAACAGCCCCTCGGGCGCCACCAGCATGATGGCGATGATGGCAAAGCCGTACACCACTCCCTGAATGCCCGGCACGATGTCGCCGAGCTTGGCGTTGAGAGTCTCGGCGAGGGGGATCAGGATCGCCGCGCCGATCGTCGGACCCCACACCGTGCCGACGCCGCCGAACAGCGTGACGACCAGCGCCTGGGCGGAGACGATGACGCCGAACACCGAATCCGGGGTCACGATCAGCAGCACGCAGGCGTAAAGTCCGCCGGCCGCGGCCGAGATCGCGCCGCTGGCGACAAGCGCGCGCATCTTCCAGCGCCGCGTGTCGAGGCCCGCCGCCTCGGCCGCCAGCTCGTTCTGCTTGATCGCCAGCAGCGCCAGGCCGAAGCGGCTGTTCTCGACCAGCAAGCCCGCGACCATCGCCGCGACAAACAGGCCTACCGCGACCAGCGTCGAATAGAACGGGTCGACGAACTGCAGGAACAGCGCCGGATGCTCGCGGTGCATCGGCAGCGGCACTTCCTGGAAACCGAGATACTGCAGCACATAGAGCATCGCGAGCGGGTAGGCCAGCATCGACAGCGCGAAGTAATGGCCGCGCAGCCGAAATGTCGGCAACCCGATCAGCACCGCCGCGACACCGCCCAGCACCATGCCGAGCGGGATGCCGAGCCACGGGGTCAGATCCCAATACACGAGCGAGAGGGTGACGGCGTAGGCGCCGATGCCGAAGAACGAAGCGTGGCCGAACGACACCAGCCCGCTCATGCCCGAAAACAGGTTCCACCCCAGCCCCAGCACAGCCCAGATCGGCACCAGGGTCAGCACCAGCTGGTAGTAGCTGTTGTGCACCGACGCGGCGAGCGCCAGGTACGCGACAGTGACGACGGCCAAGGCGATCGCGTCCCGCCGCAGCCGCGCCGCGCCCCCTACTCGCATGCCGGGGGCCTCACGCGCGTTCTGCCGAGCGGCCGAAAAGACCCTCGGGCCGCAGCCCGACGATCAACAGAAAGACGACGAAGATCGCCGCGTTCTGCAGTTGCGGCGACAGCACCAGGGACGAAACCTGCTGCACGAACCCGACGAGCAGCCCGCCCCAAAACGCGCCGAGGATGCTGCCCATGCCACCCAATACGACGCCCGAATACATGATGATCACGTAGTCGAGCCCGACGAACGGGGTGAACGACAGATAGGTCGCCATCAGCCCGCCGGCGATCGCGGTGATCCCGGCGCCGAGCCCGAAGGCGATGCGATAGGCGCGGTCGACGTCGATGCCCATATAGGTTGCCGCCACCGGGTTGTCGGCCGCGGCGCGCAGCGACTTGCCCAGGCGCGTGCGCTCCATGACCAGCCACAGCGCCACCGCGATGACAATCGCGATGACACAGGCAAAGACCCGCGCCTGGTTGAGGAACAACATGTTGTCGCCGGCAAACGGACCGATGACGAAGGCTTTCGCCGAGAGCGGCGTGCGCACGCTCTGCGGCGTCGAGCCGAACACGATCAGCCCGCCGTTCTGCAGGATCAGCGACAGGCCGAGCGTCACGATGAGCTGGCCGAAACCGCCCTGGTCGAGCCGTGCCGCGGTCGAAAGTCCCGACACATGCCTGAGCAAAAACCGGTGCAGCAGGGCGCCGCCGGCGAACAGCACCGGCCCGGCGATCAGCGCCGCGACGAACGGCGCGACATAGGGCCCGAGGATCCCGATAGCGGTGAACCCGCCAACCACATAAAGGCTGACATACATCCCGAGCATCAGGAGCTCGCCCTGGGCGAAATTCACCACCTTCATGATGCCGAAGATCAATCCAAGGCCAATGCACATCAGCCCGTAGAGGCAGCCGATGATCAGCCCGGCCGCCACCGCGTTGAGCACGTTCTCGACCAAACCGCCGGTCTCCCTCACCCTCGGGCGGCTGGCCCCTCGTTTATTGCGGGTTTGCCGATAAACGCGCTATTCGCCCCTTCGGCGAGCACGTTAGGCCGTGTCCCTACCCGCGCGCAACGGCAAGGCGCGCAATTCGCCGCGCGGCGCGCCCAGCTAAGCTCGCCGCGGACTGATCGCCCACGCCCCAGCAAGGACGGCGAGAGCGGCGCCGCCGGGTATCACCGCAAACCAGAGGTTGACCACCGCCGCCGCCCCGGCGCCGGACCAGATGATCGACGACAGCGCCTCGGCGAAGGTGGCGATGCGCGACGAGACGTGGCGCCGGCGAAACAGGCTGCGCTTGACCTGCGCGCGGAACCAGAACTGGATCAGTGTCGCCGACGTCCCGGCGATCGCGATGCCGAGGAATGCGATAAGGCTCGGGATCGGGTCGACGATCGCGAGCACCGCGACGAACGGCCCGAACACCAAGCCGACCATCCCGGCCACCGCCTCGGCCTTGGCCCGCCAGATGCGGGCCGTCGTTACCGGCGCCGAGGCGATCAGATCCGGCGCGTCCTCGCCCGAAACGGCGAGCCAGGCGAGGCCCCCCGCCAATTGCCCCGCCGCCATGATCAGCACCGGCACGAGCACAGTCGCGACATGGCCGCCGCCGTAAAAGCTTCGCCACAGCATGAAGAAAGGCGGCAGCAGGTAAAGTAGCTGCATCAGGCTTTGCGACATCAGCCAGGGATCGCGGCGCAGCAGCGCCCATTCCTTGCCCCGCAGCGCTTGCGCCGGTGATGACGGGCGAAAGCCGGACCGGCGCCGGCTCGGACGCGACGGCCCCTCGGCGATGCCGGCGGCGGCCAGCGCAAGCGTTCCGAAGCGCGGTGCGCAAAAGCGGATGGCGCCCGCCAGCATGACCGCCGCCAACGTCATGACGATCGCCAAATCCAGCCAATTCCCCGCGGCCGCATAGGCCGGCAGCCAAATGACGCAAGCGCTGTCCGGGGCGTGGTCGACGACCGCGCCCGACCGGAAAAACGCGATCCGCGACAGGGTTCCGACGGAAAGTATCGCCACGAACTGGATGCCGATGACGAAGCTCGCGCCGACCACGGCGGCGATGATCTGCGCGGCGAGCCGCGTCCGCTTGGGGCCGATCGCGGCGAACAGCAGGTTCGTCACAACCGTCGAAATCGTCACCGCCGCCATCGCCAGCGCCGCCACGACCCCGTACGCGGCGAGCCATTGCGCGCCGCCCCGCCAGGCGAGGACATCGATCGCCGGCGCCGCCAATACCAGCGACATCCCCGCGATCGATGCCGCCATCGCGCCGATGCGGACGGCGAACAGCCGCGCCGCCGCGGCCGGCGACGACAGCACCAGATCGAGATCGCCGCGTGCATAAAAAGCCCGCGTTACGGCCTCCATCGCCTGCGACAGCATCAACGACCAATAGAGCGCCAGGGTGCCGCCGACAGCCACCAGGGCGCGCTTGTCGGGCGGGGCGACCAGATCCGCCGCGCGCGGCAGCGTCAAATACGCCAGCCCGTGCATCAGCAAGACAAAGGCGACCAACCCCAACGCCACCGTGTATCCGCGCCGGCGACGGCCGCCCGACAGCAGCCATGCCCAATCACGCCACGCCAGCCGGATTTCGTGCCGGGCGAACCAGGCGACCGTGCCGGCCCTGATCATGCGGCGATCGACCCCGGCTCGCCGCTGCTCTCGACCAGCGCCAGGAACGTGTCTTCGAGCGTGCCGCTGGCGGCGCCGGCCTGGCGCCGCAGCTCCTCCAGGGTGCCTTCGGCGACAAGCCGGCCGCCCGACATCACGCCGATGCGGTCCGCCATGCGCTCGGCGACCTCCAGGATATGAGTGGTCATGATCACCGAGCACCCCGCGCTCACGCGCTGGCGCAACACGTCCTTGACGAGGCGCGCCGAGGCGGCGTCCAGCCCGGTGAAGGGCTCGTCCAGGATGATCAGCAGCGGCTCATGCACCAGCGCGCCGGCCAGCGCCACCTTCTGACGCATGCCCTTCGAGAGCCCTTCGCACCGCTCCTCGGCGTGCAGCGCCAGCCCCAGCCAATCCATGAGATCGCCCGCCTTCGCCGCGACGGCGGCGCGCTCGATGCCCCAGAGCCCCGCGATAAAATAGAGGTATTCCAATGGCGTCAGCCGGTCGTAGATCATCGGCTCGTCCGACACCCACGCCATGACCTGCTTGGCGCCGACCGGATCGGCCAGCAGGTCGATACCGAAGACGCCGACCGTCCCCCGGTCCGGCTTCAGCAGCCCGGTCGTCATCCGCAACGTCGTGGTCTTGCCGGCGCCGTTGGGACCCAGCAGGACATAGAACTCGCCGGCCCGGACTCGCAGATTCAGCCCGGCGACCGCCGGCCGCTCGAAGGTCTTGGCGAGATCGCGAATTTCGAGAGCGAATTGAGGGAGAGTCTGAGCCATTGGTGCGCGCCGACCGCCATCTGCTGCCTGCCAACAGGGCGCAGCCTAGAGATATTTCCGTGCATTTGTGGTTAACGGACCCTTGCGGCGAAAACGCTCTTCTCGCCGGCGGGCGCAAAACCATGCAAGGCACGCGCTCTCGGTTTGGGTAGAGTGGTCGCAGCGCAAACGTTTAGGGAGCATGCCATGGCCGTCGTCGAGACCGAGCGTCACGGACAAATCCTCGTGGTGCGGATGAACCGGCCGGACCGGCTCAACGCGCTGAGCCACGAGATGCGCACCCGCCTCGCCGAGGCTTGGACCGAATTCCGCCACAGCAATGAGCTCGAGGTGGCGATCTTCACCGGCAGCGGACGTGGCTTCTGTGCCGGCGAGGACATGAAGGAATCGCTGGCCAACAACCAGCCCGGCGGGCGTCGGCCGGAAATCGAGGACCCGTTCATGTCGGGCGCGCTCGAAAAGCCGGTAATCGCGGCGGTCAACGGCTATGCGATGGGCGGCGGCTTTATGCTGGTCGAGCGCACCGATCTGCGCGTCGCCGTCAAGGAGGCGATCTTCGAGGTCTCGGAGGCCAAGCGCTGGCTGCTCGGCGGCTATAATCACGGGCACATCGCCAACCTGCCCTACCCGGTCGCGATGGAGATGGCGCTCGGCTTCCGCTTCACCGCGCAACGTTTCTACGAGGTCGGGTTTCTCAACCGGGTGGTCGAGGCCGACCAGTTGATGCCGACCGCGATGGCGATGGCCGAGCATCTGCTGACCCTGCCGCCGGCGTCGCGGGTCAACACCGTCCACATGATGCGGCAGATGCGCCCGGCGCCCTCGTCCGAGCAGCAGAACCTCGCCGCGGCGCTGCACGAGCACGGCGCCAAGAGCGACCTGATGGAGTCGCGCGCCGCCTTCGCCGAAAAGCGGCGGCCCAACTTCAAGGGCTGGGACGACCCGCAGGACCGCTTCCGCCTGCCAACGCTCGATACGGCCAAGGGTTGATTAAGACGATGGGGAACCGGGACCATTGGGACATCGAAGCGGATGTCGTCGTCGTCGGGTTCGGCGCGGCGGGCGTCGCCGCTTCGGTCACCGCCCACGACCTGGGAGCCGAGGTCGTCATTCTCGAAAAGGCCCCCGAGGGTCAGGAAGGCGGCAACACGCGGGTCGCGGGCCAGGGGTATCTGAACACATCGTCGGCGGAACAAGCCGCCGCCTATCTCACTGCTTTGTGCGGCCCCTACACCGTGCCCAAGCCGATGGTGAAAACCTGGGCGGAGGAGATGGGCCGCAACAACGCCTGGCTCGAAAGCCTCGGCGGCGACCCGCAGGAGCACCAGCATCCGCCGATCGGGATCGAATTCCCCGATTTGCCCGGCGCGGATTGCGTCCACAAATTCCATGACGGCCCGACCTACGGCTATTCCTACACCTGGAAACGGCTCGAAAGCCTGGTCAAGCAACGGTCGATCCCGATCCTCTACGAGACCCCGGGCAAGGGGCTGATCCAGCACGACATCACCAAGGAAATCCTCGGCGTGCGCACTCAGCGGCGGGACGAGACGATCTGCGTCAAGGCGCGCAAGGGGGTCGTGCTGACCTGCGGCGGGTTCGAGAACAACCAGGAGATGATACGCGATTACCTGCCCGGCATTCCCTATTGCTACACCTCCGGCACGCCGTACAACGAAGGCGACGGCATCACGATGGCGATGTCGGTCGGCGCCGATCTGTGGCACATGAACAACTACGCCGGCCCCTCGATGGCCCTGAAGGTGCCGCAGGTGCGGACAACATTCTCGATGCAGGCGCTGCACTACAGCAAGGAGGTGCCCGGCGGCATGATCGTGGTCGGCCCGGACGCCAGGCGCTTTTGCGACGAGAAGTACAAGACCCGCCACGGCAAGATCCCGGTGAACGGGCGCTGGCTGCCGCTATCCACCCCCTGCCCGATGTATTTGATTTGCGATCATGCGCTGTTTTCGGCGGGGCCGCTCTACGACAAGCATCCGAGCCACGGCTGGACGCAGATCGTCGAGCGCTACCCCTGGAGCGAGGACAACAGCGTCGAGCTCGCAAAGGGCTGGATCCAGACCGCCGACAGCCTGCCGGCTCTCGCCGCGAGAATGGGGCTCGATCCCGCCGCGTTGGAAGAGAGCGCCGCCCGCTGGAACCGCGCCTGCGACGCCGGGAACGACGCGGAGTTCGGCCGCACCCTGATGATGATTCCGATCGGCGAGGGGCCATATTTCGCGGTCGAGCTGTCGCCGTCGATGCTCAACACGCAAGGCGGGCCCAGACGCAACGAGAAGGGGCAGATCGTGCGGCCCGACGGCACACCCATCGCCCGGCTGTACAGCGCCGGAGAACTGGGATCGATCTACAGCTATCTGTATCAAGGCACCGGAAACATCGGAGAATGTTTGGCGTTTGGCCGTGTTTCCGGACGGAATGCGGCGGCGGAAATGCCCTGGAACCACTGACCCGAGGGACAGCTCGTGGAAATCATGCCCGGATTCACCCTCACCGACATCGAGACGAGCGGCGCGCGCATCCGCCTGCGCCATGGCGGCAACGGACCGCCGCTGCTGTTGCTGCACGGCAACCCGCTGACGCATGTCGCCTGGCACAAGGTCGCGCCGCGGCTGGCCGAGCGCTTTCACGTCGTGGCGGCCGACCTGCGCGGTTACGGCGATAGCTCGGCGCCGCCCGAGGAGCCCGGCAGCGCGAACTACTCGTTCCGCGCGATGGCGCAGGATCAGGTCGAGGTGATGCGGGCGCTCGGCTTCGAGCGGTTCTACGTCGCCGGCCACGACCGCGGCGGGCGCACCACGCACCGCATGTGCCTCGACCACCCGGAAAAGGTGATCAAGGCGGCGATCATCGACATCGTGCCGACGCTCGACATGTGGGCGGCGATGAACAAGGAAGGGGCGATCGGCGGCTGGCACTGGCCGTTCATGGCGCAGCCCGCCGACTTCCCCGAACGCATGCTGGGCGGCGTCCCGGCCGACTGGTTTATGCGCAAGAAGCTGTTGAAGCTGACATCCAACCTCGACCACATCCCGCCGGCGATCTGGGACGAGTATGTCCGCTGCTTCAACGAGAAGACGATCCGCGGCTCATGCGGCGATTATCGCGCCGCTGCGACGATCGACTGCGCGCTCGACACCGCCGACCTCGGCCGCAAGCTGGCGATGCCGATCCTGGTGCTATGGGGGCAAAGCAGCAGCGTCGGCAAGCGGTTCGCCGACCCGCTCGCCCTGTGGCGGCTCCGCGCCGAGGATGTGCGCGGCGAGGCGCTGCCGACCGGCCACTACGTCAACGAGGAGGCGCCGGAACAGGTGCTCGGCTGGTTTCTGCGCTTCTTCGACTAACCCCAAAGGACCTTGCGATGTATGATCTCGTCTTTCGCGGCGCCCGCATCGCCGACGGGCTCGGCCATCCGTTGATCGAGGGCGACCTCGCGGTCGCCGACGGCCGCGTCGCCGCGATCGGCCGCATCTGGGACGGCGCCGCCGAGACGGTCGACGCCAAGGGACTGGTGCTGGCGCCCGGCGTCATCGACCTGCACACCCACTACGACGCGCAGCTGACCTGGGATAAGACCGCCTCCCCCTCGCCCGCTCTGGGGGTCACCACGGTGGTCATCGGCAATTGCGGGTTCGGGATCGCGCCGACCCCGGCCCATCGCCGCGACACGGTGCTCGCCAATTTGTCCGAGGTCGAGGCGATGTCGCTTGACGCGCTGCGCGCCGGTGTCGATTGGGGCTTTGAGTCTTTTGGCGAATACCTGGATTTGCTGCGGCGGAAATCGGTCTATCCCAATGTCGCGGTGCTGGCCTCGCACACGGTGATGCGCACCGCGGTGATGGGTGACGAAGCATCCGAGCGGCCGTCGACCGCGGCCGAGCTGGAGCAGATGCTCGGCTTGTTTCGTGAGGCTATGGACGCCGGCGCCATCGGCCTCGGCTCGTCGACCAACGAGAACCACCGCGGGTTCGGCGGCATCCCGATCGCCTCGCGCATGGCGAGCGAGGACGAGTTCCGCGCCTTTATGCGGCTCCTCGCCGATTATCCGCACGGCGCCTTCATGGCGACCTGCGGCTACCACACCACCATCGATTTTCTCGAAGAACTGGCGACGATCAGCGGCCGACCGGCGCTGTATGCTCCGGTCGTCCATTATTCGAACGATCCCGGCCGGGCGCCCGGAATTCTGGCCGCCTGCGACGCCGCCCGGGCGCGGGGCGTGCCGGTCTACGCGCAGGCGTCGTGCCAGCCGCTGAGCCTCTCGTTCTCGCTCGCCAGCGCCTACATCCTCAAGACGATCGATCCCTGGCCCGCGGACGGAACGCCAGACCAGCTTAAGCCGATCTTCGCCGACCCCGGTTTCCGCCAAGCCATCCGCGAGACGCTGGCGCGACCCGACCCGCGGCGCATCTTCAACGGCGACTGGTCGCTGATGGACGTGACGACCGCCGCCCGGCCGAGAAACGCGGCGCTCGAAGGCCGCACCATCACCGAGATCGCCGCCGCGCAGGGCCGCGACCCGCTCGACGCATTCCTCGATCTCGCCCTCGACGAGGATTTGCAGACCCTCTTCACCGGCCGCATCCTCAATGTCGAGGAGGACAGGGTGGGTGACATCCTGCGCAATGACGGCGCGCTCGTGAGCCTCTCCGACGCCGGCGCCCATAATACGTTTCTGTGCGATGCCGGCTACGCGATGTACCTCTTTGGGCGCTGGGTGCGGGAGTTGCGCGCGCTCGATCTGCCGACGGCGATCCGCAAGGTCACCAGCGACCCCGCCGATGTCTACGGCATCCTCGACCGCGGGCGCCTCGTGCCGGGCGCGCAGGCCGACATGATCCTGTTCGATCCGGAGACGATCGGCATCACCAAGATGGAGCGGCATCGCGACATGCCGGCCGGCGGCGAACGCCTGTTGCGCCGCGCGCCCGGCCTCCACGGCACCTGGGTCAACGGGGTCAGGGTGTTTGACGGTACGGATTATGTCGCGCACGCAAAGGGGCCCGGCGAGGTGCTCACCCGGTTCAAACCCGGCATGCCGACCTTGGCCATGCCGGACGCAAAGGGTTAGGGCATAATCGGTTTGAGGATTTTTGACCCGGTCACGGACATGGTAAGCTCCGCCCCGGGCGCGCAAGAAGCCTGCAACATCATCAGCCGGGGATAGCAGCGATGGATTGGTCCGAGCGACGCACGCGGTTTCGCGCCCTTCTCGCCGGCAGCCGCTGCGTCCATCCGGGCTCGGTCTACGACGCAATCTCGGCGCGCATCGCCGAGGATCTCGGCTTCGACGTCGGCATCTTTTCCGGCTCGATCGGCTCGATGGCGGTGCTCGGCGCGCCCGACATCGTCGTCCTGACCCTCACCGAGTTCGCCGCCCAGGCCAACCGCGTCTGCCGCGCCGGTAATCTGTGCCTGCTGGTCGACGCCGATCATGGCTACGGCAACGCACTCAATGTCCGCCGCACCGTCGAGGAATTGGAGACCGCCGGCGTTTGCGCGATGTCGATCGAGGACACGGTATTGCCGCGCCCCTATGGCCCCTCGGGCAAGCCGACATTGATCCCGGTCGAGGAAGGCATCGGCAAGATGAAGGCGGCGCTGTCGGCCCGCCAGGACAAGAAGCTGGTCATCGCCGGCCGCACCAGTGCGCTGGCGATCACCGGGCTCGACGACGCGATGAAGCGCGCCAAGGCCTACGAGGCGGCCGGGGTCGACGCGATCTTCCTCGCCGGCGGCGTCACGGTCGAGGCGATCGAGGCGATCTCGTCGGCGATCAGGATCCCGCTGATCACCGGCGGCGGCGCCGGGACGCTCGCCGATCTCGATTGGATGGCGGCGCACAAGGTCCGCGTCGCGCTGCAGGGCCACGCGCCGTTCAGCGCCGCGGTGCAGGCGGTGTACACGACGCTGAAGGCGCTGCGCGAGGGCGCCAAGCCCGAGGCGCTGCAGAACATCGCGCCGGCCGATCTGATGCGCCGGGTAACGCGCGGCGACAAATACGCCGAATGGACCAAGGATTTTCTCGGTGGGGCATAGGATGAGCGAGGGGACTTGCGTGCGGGTTCTACTGTCGGCCGCGGCGCTGCTGGCGACGGCGTCGTGCAGCTATTTCGCCCCGCCGCCGGGGCAGCTGGCGCTGAGCAATTACCGCTTCGACCGGGCGGCCGTCCAGGCGGTCGTCACCGCCGCCCCGGACTGCGCCGCGGCCGATCCCGGATCGCCGGCTGCCGCGTTCGAGCTGCCGTTCAAGGGCACGCGGGTCATCGTCGCGGCGCCCGACACCGACATCTGCTGGCGCCGGCAGGTCCCGGGAGGGTACTGGACGGCATGGAACCGCGCCTTCACCGCGTCCGGCCGCAGCATCGACTCGCAGCTTTGACGGCCGTCGCCGCCCGCCTAGACTAGCGGGAGATGACCGGCCGCCGCGACCTGTTTCCCCCGATCGAGCCTTACCGAACGGGCCGGCTGCGGCTCGATTCGCGGCACACGATGTACTGGGAGGAGTCCGGCAACCCGAACGGCGTGCCGGCGCTGTTCCTCCATGGCGGCCCCGGCGCCGGCGCGACGCCGGTGCACCGGCGGTTCTTCGATCCCGCGCACTGGCGCATCGTGATCTACGACCAGCGCGGCGGCGGGCGCTCGACGCCGCTCGGCGAGACGCACGACAATTCGCCCGCGCATCTGGTGGCCGACATCGAGACGCTGCGCCGCGACCTCGGCATCGCCGGCTGGCTGGTGTTCGGCGGCTCGTGGGGCTCGACCTTGGCGCTGCTCTATGCCGAGGCCCATCCCGAGCGCTGTCTCGGGTTGGTGCTGCGCGGCGTCTTCCTCGCCCGCGCCGCCGAGATCGACTGGTTCCTCTACGGCATCAGCGCGATCTTCCCGGAGGCGTGGCGGGCCTTTGCCGGGTTCATCCCCGAAGGAGAGCGCGGCGATCTGCTCGCCGCCTATCACCGCCGCCTCGTCGATCCCGATCCGCGGGTGCACATGCCGGCGGCGCGCGCCTGGAGCCTTTACGAAGGCGGCTGCTCTACGCTCTTGCCCAACCCTGAGACGGTCGCCGCGTTCGGCGAGGACCGGCTCGCGCTCGGGCTCGCCCGTATCGAGGCGCATTTCTTCACCCGCTATCTGTTCTCGGGCGGCGACGATCTGATCGCCCGGATCGACCGGATCCGTCACCTGCCCGGGATCGTCGTGCAGGGCCGCTACGACATGGTCTGCCCGATTCGCAGCGCAGACGAGCTGGCCCGCGCCTGGCCGGAAGCCGACTACGTCATCGTGCCCGACGCCGGGCATTCGGCGATGGAGCCAGGTGTCCGCGAGCAGCTGGTGCGGGCGACGGAGCGGCTGAAACAGCGGTGAGCGAGGCGCGGCGGCCTGCTCGCGTTGCGGTTTAGCTTGCCGCCGGTGTGATCGCGCCTAATATGCGTGCGCGTGCATAGGGGATGCCAGTGGGGTGGCCGGTGATCGCCAGACAGATTCTCGCTTTCGCCGCCATAGCGGTCGCGGCGCTCGTCGCGCGTCCGGCGGCCGCTCAGCTTTCCCTCGGCCCGGTTTCCATCGGCTCGCCCGGCGGCCCGCAGCGAGTGGAGCTCGGCGTCGGCGCCTTCGACATCACCCCGAGCAACCGCAAGCACGCCGGCACACAAGGCGATTTCCGCGGCGAATACCATTTCGGCGACGTGCTCGTGCCGTTCTTCTCGCCGTTTCTCGGCGCCGACATCACGACGACGGGCGGTTCCTACGTGTATGGCGGCTTTGGCTTCGACATCAACTTCACGCCCAATTGGGTGGTGACGCCAAACGGCGCCGTCGGCTGGTATCAGCGCGGCGACGGGACACCGCTCGGCTCCTGGGTCGAATTCCGCACCGGCGCCGAGCTTGACTACAAATTCGACGACCAGTCGCGGCTCGGCGTCGCCGTCCATCACATCTCGAATGCCGGGCTGACCAAAAACAATCCCGGCGAGCAATCGGTGCTGGTCGTCTATCAGTTGCCGCTTCCCTAGCAGCGACCACCAAGGCGGCCCTCGTGGAAATCGCCGGTCACGCCGCGCTGATCAGCGGGGGCGCGTCGGGGCTAGGCTGGGCGACTGCGGCGGCGCTCGCCGCGGCGGGCGCGAAGGTCGCGCTGCTCGACGTCAATGGCGCTGCGGCCGAGGCGGCGGCTACCGAGCTGGGCGGGATCAGCCTCGCCTGCGACGTTACCAGCGCCGAGGCGACCGAGCGCGCGGTTGCCGCGGCGCGCGAGCGGCACGGCCCGGCGCGGATCGTCGTCAATTGCGCCGGGATCGGCCGCGCCGCGCGCATCGTCGAGCGCGACGGCAAGCCGGTGCCGCTCGAGCAATTCAAACAAATCGTCGAGGTGAACCTGATCGGCAGCTTCAATCTGTTGCGCCTTGCCGCGGCCGACATGGCCGGGCTCGATCCGCTCGAGGACGGCGAGCGCGGGGTGATCCTGCTGACCGCGTCGGTCGCCGCCTATGATGGGCAGATCGGCCAGGCCGCCTACAGCGCCTCGAAGGGCGGCATCGTCGCCCTGACCCTGCCGGCGGCGCGCGAGTTGGCGCGCTACGGCGTGCGCGTCGTCGCGATCGCGCCCGGCGTGTTCGCGACACCCATGCTGGCCGGGCTGCCGCAGCCGGCGCAGGACAGCCTCGCGGCGGGCGTCCCCTTCCCACAGCGGCTCGGCCGCCCGGACGAATACGCCGCCCTGGCGCTGCACATCTGCCGCAACACGATGCTGAACGGCGAGGTCATCCGCCTCGACGGCGCGCTGCGCATGCCGCCGCGGTAGTTGTCGTAGCGCGGCGCCGGAACCGGAATACGCGCCGCCGCACTTGAAGCTAAGGCGTCGGCGGCTTGGTGTCGCGCTCGGGGGCGATCTCGTCGACCGCATGGGCCAGGCGGACGTCCTTGTCGCTCAGTCCGTCCGCGTCATGGGTCGAGAGGATCAGCATTACCTGATTGTAGATATTGAAGATCTCGGGATGGTGATCCATCTTCTCGGCGATCAGCGCGATGCGGCAGAGAAAGCCCCAGG
The DNA here is from genome assembly GCA_035648415.1 of Allostellaceae bacterium. Taxonomy (GTDB): domain Bacteria; phylum Pseudomonadota; class Alphaproteobacteria; order ATCC43930; family CGMCC-115725; genus DATARH01. The sequence goes on along the minus strand of DASRLO010000031.1, from coordinate 17,997 downwards.
CTTCGGAGAAATCGCTGAAGTGATAGCTTTTGCGGATCGCGTCGCGGTCCTCGACCTCGCTCCAGCCATGCAGGGTGCCAAGCGCCGCGTGGCGCGCCGTGCCGACCAGCTTTTCGACCATGTCGTCCCTCCGTTTCGCCACCCGTCAGCAAGTGCGCGGCGCCGGCGCCGCGGTCAAGCGGGAATGTCGCGATGACCGCGCGGCAACCGCCCTCGCTCGCCGATATCGAGGCGCTTGGCAAGCGGGCGCTCGACACCATCCCCGACGATTTCAAACGGCATCTCGGGCCGCTCGTCATCCGCGTCGAGGAATTTCCCGACGCGGAGACCGAAGAGGCGATGGAGATCGAGAGCCCGTTCGACATATTGGGCCTCTATCGCGGCGTCGCGCTGCCGCATCAGAGTGTCACGGTTTCGCGCACCGAGATCGACATGGTGTTCCTCTATCGCCGGCCCATACTCGATTACTGGTGCGAAAGCGGCGACGACCTAGCGGCCGTGGTGCGGCATGTGCTGATCCACGAGATCGGCCATCATCTCGGCTTCAGCGACGAAGACATGGAGCGCATCGAGGAGGGCTGAACCCGTCCAGGGGCGCACGTTGCATCGCGGGGGCGAGCAACCCTTCACGCCTTGATGCGCCGCATGATGGCGTGGCGCAACGGGCGCGGCAGACAAAGAAACAACCTGCGGAGCAGGGCAAGCCGCCACGGGAAAACGACGCGCCGCGCGCGTCGCTCGACGCCCCGCCGAATTATCGTCGCCGCCGCCTCGGCCGTGATCATCAGGGGTTTGGGTCCGGTCAGCAGCCCGCTCATCGGCGTATCGACAAAACCCGGCGACACCAGGGTGACGGCGACGTCGCGTATATCGACAGCGATGCCCAGCGCCTCGGCAAATGTCCGCAAGCCAGCCTTGGTGGCGGCGTAGGTCGGCGCGATCGGAAACGGAAAGGATTCCGCGAGAGAGCCGATCAGGACGATGTGACCGCGACGCCGCTCCACCATCCTGTTCGCCATCGCGGTCGCCGCAATCGTCGCCGCGCTGAAGTTGACCATCGCGACGTCACGGGTTTGCTCGGGGGTCTCGACGATACGGCCGGGCGGGATCGCCCCGCCGACACCGGCACAGAAGATGGCAAGCTCGATGGCCCGTTCGCTATCCAGCGCCTCGATCCGCGACGCCAGCCCCGCGATGTCGCGAAAATCCCAGGCGATGGCGCTGACACTTGCCCCGCGGCCTCGGCAATCCTCGGCGATTTTTGCGAGTCTTTCAGCGTTGCGACCCCATAGGGATAATTGCACCCCCGGGGCCGCATAGGCGCGGGCGAGCGCCGCCCCGATCCCGCTTGACGCGCCTGTGATCAATATGCTGGCCGCCATGACCGTGCCGCGTCCCGGAGTGGTTGACCGATAAGGAATATAGCGGGCCATGGCCTCGCCAACCTCCGGCCCTTCGCAGCATTATGAGGTTGCGGGGGCCATCCGCATATTCGCTCGGCCGGTCGTAGGCTGGCGAATGCTTGCGTGGCCGCTCGGCTCCAGCGTACAACCGCTTGAGGTGCAGGAAGCGCGAGCGCCCATTCATCGATGACACATCATCTGCGATGACACATCTGCGCCGCCGCGATCAGGTCATTATCACTGTTCGCGATGCTGCCCGTCCCGGGTGCGGCGGTTGAACGATCTTCAGGGATGCGCCGTCCTCGTCACCGGCGGGACAAGGGGCATCGGCCTGGCGACGGGACTGGCCTTCGCCCGACGAGGAGCGGCCGTCACGCTCACGCATAAATGGGGTTCGGTGGAGCCGCAAACGGTGCGCGCGGCATTCGCCGCGTCAGGCGCCCCGGAGCCCGAAATCCTCGACGCGGACGCCGCGCGGGATGACGATGTCCGGATGGTGGTGGAGCGAATTCGCGAGCGCCACGACCGCCTCGAGGTCTTCGTCTCGAATGTAGCGTTCGCGCCGCTCGTCCACAGCTTCGACGAGTACACCCGACGCGGCCTCGCCGCGGCGATCGACTACAGCACGTGGCCCATCGTCTCGCACACGCGCATGGCGAAGGAGGTATTCGGCCGCTATCCGCGTTATGTCGTGGGCATTTCCTCGCAAGGGATGGAGACCTACCACGGACGGTACGACATCGTCGCCGCGGCCAAGGCCGCGCTCGAAGCCCTCGCCCGCTACATGCACGAGCGGCTGCGCAGCCAGGGCACCATCGTCAATCTCGTCAAGACACGCTTTGTCGGCACCGATTCGCTGCGGGCGATCGCCGGCGACGAATTCGAGGCTTTCGCGGAAGCCCGATCCCCCGGCCTCTTCACCAGCGCCGAGGCAGTCGCGGAGGTTGTCGTCGGGCTCTGCTCCGGGCTGATGGACGGTGTCGGCGGGCAGACCATCGTCGTCGATCGCGGCGCCGCATTCTTCGACAGCAACGATGGGAGGGCCGAGTGAGCTCGGCGCCGTTTGTCGCCGACGACCGCGGCGCCGTTCTGGTCATGGACGGCGCCACCGCAGTCGGGCGCGCGACCGCCGAGGCTTTTGCGCGGCACGGGGCGCGCCTGGTTCTGAGCGGCAAGTTCGACCGCGCCGAACGGGCAGCGATGGAGCGGCGACTGGGCGAACTTGGCCCCTCCCAGCCGCTGTTCATCGACGCCGACGAGGATCAGGGCGGTCCGGATGCGCTGTTTACCGCGATCGGCGCGCGCTGCGGGCCGGTTTACGCAGTGATCGGAAGCGCGCTGCCGGTGTCGACACCGGCCGAAATCCATACCATCGAGGATTACGATGAAGGCGCGTTCGTCGCCGCATTGCGCGCGGCGGCATGGCCCCTGGTCGACTACACCCGCGCCGCCAAGCGGCATCTCGGCTGTTATCCGCGTTACGTCGTAGCCCTGACCTCGCAACCTTCGGACAGGTTCACGCCCGGTCACGACTTTGCCGCCTGTGCCGAGGCGGCGACGGAAACGCTGGTCCGCTACCTTGCCTACCGGCTTCGCGACGAAGGGGTGCGGGTCAATGCGGTGCGCTCGCAAATCGTTCGCGCCGGAAGGCAAACCGTCGGGACCGTCGCGGGCATCGGCCAATCGGAGCAGGCAACGGCCACGAGACCGATGCAGGATGTGGCGAACGCCGTCCTGGCCTTATGCAGCGGCATGTTTGACGGGATGACCGGGCAGGTGCTGACGGTGGATCGCGGCGACGGCTTCGTCGACGGCATTTCGCTCGCTTTCGAACGCGAAGCTTCCGGGTGAAGACGGATGCCCGGACAGCGGGCGAGGCCGCTCGCCGCCGCGGTCGCGAGCCGGACGCCGAGCTGCGCAGTGGCCGTGGCCGTTGACCACCTGATCGACGGCATCGTGCGGGCGGCGCGGCGGCGTCCGCTGTTCGATTGGGCCGCCGCGCCCGCCCTCGACCTGGTCCGCGCCGACATCGAGCGCCTGCTGCCGCATCGCGACCCGTTTCTGTTGGTCGATCGCATCACCCAGCTCGATCTGGCGGCGCTGACAATCGCTGGGCGGCGGCGGATCGATCCCGCAGACCCGGTGTTTCGCGGCCACTTCCCCGATGATCCGGTGTACCCCGGTGTCCTGCAGCTGGAGATGATGGGACAACTCGGGTTGTGCCTCTTCGGTCTGGCTTCGGCTGCCGGGCGGGCGCGGGCGAAGCAGGCGTCCGGATCGCTATCCGTTCGCGCCCTCAAGATTCACCACGCATTGTATTTGGCTCCCGTCGGCCCTGGCGACGAGCTGCTCATCTTGGCTAAAATCATCGACTGGAACGACTATACCGGAATCTGCGCAGGGCAACTCGTGAGGGATGGCGTCATCTGCTCGTTCGGGATCATGGAGGTCTATTTTGTCGGAGCCTGAGCGCGTCGTCATTACCGGGATGTCGATCAACACGCCGCTCGGGGACAGTCTCGACGGGTTCCTCGCCGGCCTCATGCAGGGAAAATCGGCTGTTTCCTGGTGGCGGAAAATCGACGTCTCGCGCTGCTACTCCAAGATCGGCGGGGATCTGTCGGACTACGATGTCCGCGCGAAGCTCGGCAGCCTGCAAAACCGCCTCGACCCGGCGGTGTGGAACCGGGCGCGCCGGCTGATCGCCAGGATACCGTGGACGACAAAGCTGTCGGTATTGATGAGCCTCGACGCCTTTCTCGATGGCGGAGCGTTCGGCCCGTCGATCGATCTCGACCGCACTGCCGCCATTGTCGCGGGCCATAACATCAATTCGTACTTCCAATACGAGAACCGGCTGCAATACGCCGAAGAGCCCGACTTTCTGGATCCGCTGTCGGGCGTGACCTGTCTCGACACCGACCATGCCGGCTGCGTCGCCGAGACTTTGGGCATCCGCGGGCCGATCTATACGCTGGGCGCCGCTTGCGCGAGCGGCAACGGAGCGTTGCGCGCGGCGGTCGACGAGATCCGCTATCACGATGTCGACCTCGCGCTTGTCGTCGGCGCCGTCCTCGACCTGTCTCCAGTCGAGCTGCATGGCATGTGCCTGTTGGGCGCGGTCAGCTTTCAGGGGTTCAATGACGCGCCGCACCGGGCGAGCCGACCGTGGGACACAAGGCGCGAGGGCTTCGTCCCGGCGCATGGCGGCGGCGCCCTGCTGGTCGAGAGCCTGCGGTCGGCCCGTCGCCGCGACGCCCGGATCTACGCCGAAGTGCTCGGGGTCGAAACCAACTCGGACGCGAACCACCTGCCGCAACCATCGGAAGAGGGTCAGGCGCGGTTGATGACGCGCCTGCTCGACAAATGCGGCATCGCGCCGGAACAGATCGACTACATCAACGCGCACGCCACCTCGACGCCGCTCGGCGACCTGACCGAGATCCGCTCGATCAAGCGCGTGTTCGGACCGCATGCGGCACGACTGAAGCTCAACGCGACCAAGTCCCTGCTCGGCCACACCTGCTGGGCGGCGCCGGTGGTCGAGACCGTCGCGGCGGTCTTGCAGATGCAAGCCGGCAGGCTGCATCCGTCGATCAACATCGACGAGCTGGATCCCGAGGTCGACCTCGACGTCTGCCGCGGGACCGGCCCCGTCGCCTGGCCGGTTCGCACCATGATGAAGAACTCTTTTGGCTTCGGCGGGATCAACTGCGTCAGTATTTTGTCGCGATTCGAATAATGACGCGGGAAATGGTCTTTTTCGTCACCGGCGGCTCGCGCGGCATTGGCGCGGCGATAGCGCTGCGGGCCGCGCAGGCCGGGCACGACGTGGCCCTGACCTATGTTCGCGACGAGGCGGCGGCGCTCGATGTCGTGCGGCGGGCGCGCGAAATTCGTCCGGCGGGGCATTTCGCGGCCTACCGCCTCGACGTGCGCCGCTCGGGAGAGGTCGAAACCGTAGGCGACCAAGTGCTCGCCGATTTCGACACGGTCGATGTCGTCGTCGCCAATGCCGGCATCAACCGCAACAACCTCGTCGTCACCATGTCGGACGACGAATGGCATGCCGTTCTCGACACCAACCTCAGCGGCGCGTTCTACGTCTGCCGCCAGTTTCTTCCGACCTTCCTCGCCAAGCGATTTGGCCGGTTTATCCTGATGTCTTCGCTGGGCGCGGGCGGGGTCTCCGGCCAGGCCAATCATTGCGCGAGCAAGTCCGGACTCCTGGGTCTCTCCGCGACCTTGGCCAAGGAATACGGCCGCAAGGGGATCACCAGCAACGTCATTTCGCCCGGCCTCGTCGACACCGACATGACTCGGGCGGGAGCGGAAGCGGTGGGCGATTACTGGCGCAAGCTGTGCCCGCTCGGCCGCCTCGCCGAGCCGTCCGAGATCGCCGAACTCGTGACCTTTCTCGCATCGCCCGCCGCCGCATACATCAACGGTCAGGAGCTGAAGGTGAACGGTGGCCTCGACTGGGCGCCGTGACATCAGCGGATTGAAGCGCCCCCGGCGGGCAACGCAGGAGCCGTTTAGGCGGCCGCCGCGCGTGGCGATTGGCCCGCTGCCCGACATGGATGATAATCCAGGTTGGGAATCCGTGGCGGCACCGACCGGTGAAGGAAGGGGCGAGGCAATGGCGGCGATAACCAGGGAGCAGATTTACGCGGTTGTCAAAAGGCATCTTCTCGAGCTCATCGACGATCTGCCGGAAGACCAGATCGATCCCGTCAGGTCCATGAAGGATCTCGGCGCCAACAGCCTCGACATCGTGGAGGTCGTGTCGCTGTCGATGCGGGAGCTGAAGGTCAAGGTGCCGCGCGCCGAGCTCGCCAAATTGACCAACCTCGACGGGCTCGTCGATCTGCTTTACGCGGCCGCGAACGAGGCGCCGGAAACGCGTTCGGCCTGACCGGCGGAACCGCGCCATGGCAATCGACGAGACATTCAAGCCGGCGGATTATTTTGGTCTCGACATGTTCGAGATGTTCGCCGCGATTACCGATGGCGACGGCTCCGAAGCCGAGCGCTTCTCGGCATGGATCGACGCCGGCAACCGCTTTGGCCTCAACTCGTTCGAAGCGGCGCGCCTGGGAGCGCAGCACACCGAGCTGACAGCGCGGCGGGCGGACGGCCTGGCGGTCGGCCTGCTCAATTTCTCGACCTACAACTACCTCGGCTACGCCGTTCATCCGGAGGTGATCGACGCCGCCAAGCAGGCGCTCGACCGCTACGGCCTCGGCGCCTGCGGCTCGCCCGTACAGGCCGGGACCCTGGACCTGCATACCGAGCTCGAGCAGCGTTTGATCGATTTCATCGGCCTGCCCGGCCGCGGCGCGTCGTTGTTCTCCTCCGGGTACGGCGTCAACACCGGCACCCTTTCGGCGCTGATGAAGCGGCGCGATCATATCGTCGTCGATCAATGCGCGCACATGTCGATCCTCGAAGGCGCGCAGTTGGCGCGTGCGAAGCTGCACACTTTCGCGCACAACGACGCCGGCCACCTCGAAGCGATCCTTCGCGAAATCGGCCCCGGCGGCGGTCGCGTCCTGGTCTGCACCGAAGGCGTTTTTAGTGTCGACGGCGATTTCGGCGCGCTCGACCGGATCGTGCCGGCGGCCAAGGCATATGGCGCCGAGGTGCTGGTGGACGAAGCGCATTCGTTCCTGTTGTGCGGCAGGGACGGACGCGGCGTCGCCGAACAGCAGGGCGTTCTCGACCAGGTCGATTACCTCGTCGTCACTTTCAGCAAGGCGCTTGGCGGCGTCGGCGGCGCACTCATCGCCAAGCGCGAGATCACCCGCTACGTCAACTGGTTTGCTCGCTGCCGGATGTTCTCGTGCGCGCTCGACCCGGCGGTAACCGCCGGGATCACACGCGGCCTGGAGCTCGGCGCCGGCGGCGATGGGTTCAAGCGGCGCGCCAGCTTGCAACGGAATGCGGCGCTGTTGCGCGTTGCGTTGGCCGGCAGGGTCGATATCGGACGCTCGTGCAGCTGGATCGTGCCGGTGATTTTTGGGACGGAGACGCGGGGCATTCCGCTAGCCGACTGGCTGCAGCGGCACGGGCTCGATGGCAATGTGATGTCATTCCCCGCCGCGCCGCCGGGTGAGGCGCGGATGCGCCTCTTCGTCACCTCCGAGCACACCGAGGACCAAATTCGGCGAGGCGCGGAGATCATGGTGCGCGCGGCGAATGAATTCGGCTTCGCCGACCCGGGGCGAAGGCCCGCCGAGTAGCGACAGACCTCTCGATGCAGGGCAACATCACGATTGAGACCGATGTCGTTCGTGTCGAGCTCGCGCTTCAGAAGATCGCGGAACGGCTGCGGCTCGCTTCTTACGCGATCGCGGTCGGCATGCTCGCGAACTACTCGACCGCCCCGGTTTGCCCCGGAGAGACCCTGGCGTGCGACGGCGCCCACCTCCGACGCCACCTCGCATTCCACGGTGGACGCGCCTGCGCCCGCGCTGCCTGTGCCAAGCTGGGCGTGCCGTCCACTCCAATACCGGTTGGCGATGCCGGGGAACCGATCTGGCCCGGTGGCGTCACCGGCTCCATAAGCCACACCAACGAGATCGTCGCCGCGGTGGTGGCTCACGATCCGCCGGTCGGTGGAGTCGGTCTCGATCTCGAAGCCGATGAACCGCTGAACAGCGAAGCGGTCATGGAGGTCGTCTGCCGGCCCGAGGAGCTGGTCCCCGGCCACCGTATCGGCACTCCCATCAATCTCAGACGCGGCAAATTGCTGTTCGTCGTGAAGGAGGCGATCTACAAGCTCTATTGGCCGCTGACCGGCGCCTTCGCCGATTTCCACGATTTCAGCGTCACGCTTGACGAGACCCGCGGCCTCTTCCAAGCCGAGCTGGTGAATGCGCGACTTCCCCTGGTTGCCGGAAGGAGGACCGTCGCTGGCGGCTTCGCCCAGTCCCCAGGCATATTCATCGCTCTTACCGCAATGGGAGCTTGCAAAGCTGAACCCTGAGCTGCAAGCCGGATTGACTTAGGGGCGGCCAAGTTCTAGGTCTGAAACCGCATGCGCCGTGTACCCACTCTCGGTGGAGGGGTGGCCGAGTGGCTGAAGGCGGCGGTTTGCTAAACCGTTATACGGTTAACCCCGTATCGTGGGTTCGAATCCCATCCCCTCCGCCAACCCAACTAATTGATATGAGTATATTTTATGATCGGGCCGGCACGGCGCGAAATTTGGCGCACTTCCGCGGCGTTTTGCAGGCCTGGCTGCCGCGGCCAGTACGCAGAGAGCGGTGAGAGGGCGGCAGCGCGCGTGACATTGCCGGAATATCTCTGTCGGGCATTGATGCACTGGCGGAACTCCGTCCATACCCGTCGGGGCTAAGCTTTAAGTTGCCGGAACAAGGTGGTTGCCGGAACGCGAAATGGCCCCGATCGGGCCGCGACGTTGATTGGATCATAAGGCCGGCTTAAGCGAAGCCGAGGACGCGCCGTTGCTCCTGCCAGCCTATCGGCATGCTTGCCCGCCCGATCAGGGTTGTCGCGGTAAGCCCGGCAGGTTGATGGCCTTCGAGGATGGCGGTGGTGATATCGGGGGCGAGGTAGGCAAGACGGAGAACTTGGCTGAAGTACGAGCGGTTGAGCTTTTCGCTCTTTGCCAGATCGCCGAATTTGCCGCCTTTGTGCTTGATCAGCATCTCGTGAAAGCGGTGGGCACGCAGGATCAGCCGGGTCAGCGCCTGGTTGGGCTTCGGCGCCGGCGCGAACGGATCAAGGCGATCGATCACCATCCGCACTTCCTTGCCGGCGCGGCGCAGCCAAACCGGTTGAGAGAGCGGCAGAGTGGGCTTGCCATCGAGAGGCTGCGGGTTGGCGGTCGAGTGGATGTCGAGCAGCGCTTCCAATCGGCTGGGGCGCAGATGGATGATCACCTCATCGGGCCGCACGTCGATCCGCTGGATCAGGGCAAGGAGGATGACCCGCATCCGCAGCGGTGACAGCTGTGGCCAGTCTCTGGCGAGCTCCGCGGCGCGGGCGATCAGGTTCTGCTGAAGCAGTGGCTCGTGGGCGCGAGCCGCAAGGATCTCCAAGAGGCTCGCGGGCTCCGAAAGCACCCGCCGGATGCGGTTAATAACGCTCCGCTCGATCTCCGCCGCCGGAACGCGCAGCCCGGCGGCGGCACCCTCGCGCGCGGCGATGATCAGCGGACGGGAGACGTAGTAGCGATAGCGGGTCTTTTTCTTGACCGCATGGGTCGGTGTCATGCGATTACACTCGCTGTCGAACAGCAATCCGGTGAGGAGGCTTGGGTTTTTCACCCGAATGCCGGTACCACGTTCTACCGCGTTCTCGGCAAGGCGGGCCGCTACGGCATCCCACAGCGCGGGGTCGATGATCGCCGTGTGCTCGCCGGGATAGGTCTCACCCTTGTGGACGATCTCGCCGCGATAGATCAGGTTTTTCAGCATCAGGTAAAGCGCACCGCGGCCGATCGGCTTGCCACCCCAGGTTCTGCCCGAGGCGCTTGTCCAGCTTTTGCTGGTGATGCCCTGAGCTTCCAGATCCTCCTTCAGCAGCCGCACCGAGTCCAGCGCGGCGTAGCGCCGGAAGATGTGACGCACCATCTCTCCCTCGTGCTCGATGACAACGAGCTTTCTGTCTCTCACCTCGTAGCCAAGCGGCGGCACGCCGCCCATCCACATCCCTTTCTTCTTCGAGGCAGCGATCTTGTCGCGGATGCGCTCGCCGGTGACCTCGCGCTCGAACTGGGCAAAGGACAAGAGCACGTTGAGGGTCAGCCGACCCATCGAGGTCGTGGTGTTGAACTGCTGGGTGACCGAGACGAATGAGACACCTCTGGCATCGAATGTCTCGACGATCTTGGCAAAGTCGGCGAGCGAGCGGGTGAGGCGATCGATTTTGTAGACGACGACGACATCGACCTTGCCCTCGCGGATTTCGGCGAGGAGACGCTGCAACGCCGGTCGCTCCATATTGCCCCCGGAGCGCCCGCCATCGTCGAAGGCCTGCGGCAGACAGGTCCAACCCTCGTGGCGCTGGCTCCTGATGAATGCTTCGCAGGCCTCGCGCTGGGCGTGGAGCGAATTGAACTCCTGCTCCAATCCCTCTTCGGAGGATTTGCGGGTGTAGATCGCGCAGCGCAAGGTGGGCCCGGATCGGGTCACCGGCTTACTCATCTGCGCCGGCCTCTACTGCTCGCCGCCGCTTGCTGATCCCGAAGAACAGCGGCCCCGACCAGTGCACGCCGGTGATATGCCGAGCGACCCGGGTCAATGAGCGGTAGTGTTTGCCCTGATACTCGAACCCCTCGTCAAGAACGCTGACCGTATGAGCACGCCCATGCCACTCGCGAACCAGCTTGGTGCCGGGCTTCAAAATGACCGCGGGAGAGACGGCGGGTCCACCCCGATGGTCGGAGCCTGCGGAACGAGAGCGCAACATTCGCCGGATGGTAGGGCTGAAGCCGCCGTCAGCATTTTCCTGAACCCTGTAGGCGACCCCGCGGATCAACAGATCGCGGCTCAATCGGGTCGGCGGTGTCGCTCGGTAGAGCCTGCGCCACTCGATCCTAAGATCGGTGGTCGAGAGCGCTTCGAGCCCGATTAGGCGGGCTTTAATATCGGTCTCCCCGGGCTGACCACGGAGATCGTTGGAGCGGGAAGGCCCGCCAGTTTCCTGGCGAGCCTCGTTATATTGCGGAGCCCCAATCATGCGATCGCCTGGGCGATGCGGTAGACCCGGCCGCGCTCCTCCTTGGCCGCGACAACGGCGAGCCCCAGCTTCTTCTTGAGCGCACCCGAGAAAACGCCGCGTACAGTATGCGGTTGCCACCCCGTCGCTGCCATGACCTCACCGACAGTGGCGCCCTCGGAGCGGCGCAGCAGCGCGATCACCTCGGCCTGCTTCGAGGCGCGCGCCGGCTGGGGGTCGGGAAGGGCCTCCAATGCTGACCACAAGCGATCGAGCAGCGCCTCGCGGTTGCCGACCTTGGTTAGCTTTTCGACGTCGGGTAGGCCGTTCCACAACGCGAGCAGCCGCTTACCGCCGAGGCGCGCGGCGCGCAACTCCTCGAGCGAGGCGACAGCAACGTCGTTCTCGCGGAGCTCGACCGGCGCCTTGCAGCTGACGATCAAGTCATCGGAATTGATGATATAGACACGCATGAGAGGGTCCTCCATCCCTGGTCGGCACCACGCCGGCCGTGACCACACTCACGCTCTCTTCTGCACCTCAAGCCACTGGTTTCTTGATAAGATCGTGGCTTTGTTCAGTCGCATGCCAGCACAAAATTGCTCAGTCAATGCGCAAATCCAACACCTCGCCCGATTGCCCATCGACGTGCCCTTCCCGCCTCAGTTGTCTGGCTGCCCGGCGCCGCCTACAAACTCGATGATCGCCCGCCGGATGCGCGTTAAAGACCTCGGCCCGTCACGAACGCTGTGGTCAAGCACGAGATCACACGTTCGGCCTTATAAGCGATGCAACCCTATTGACGATTCTGTTGCATCCCAGGGAGGCGGAAATGATGGTGTCGAGCCGATGGGAGGAATGGCAGGTCCATGATGGGGCTGGACACCGCAAATACCTCAGCGGCGACGAGCGCGCTCGCTTCCTCGGTACCGCCGATGGCCTGGCTCCTCGGATGCGGGCGCTTTGCCACGTGCTCGTTTATGCCGGCTGCCGCGTCTCCGAGGCCCTCGCACTTACCGCACATCACGTGGACACGGAGCGCCAGACGCTCACGATCAAGACTCTCAAGCGGCGTCGCGTCGTTTTTCGCACCGTGCCGGTGCCCGAGGCGACGATCGAGATGCTGCGAAAGCTCCCGTGTGACGACAGCGGCCGGTTTTGGCCGGTGCATCGCGTCACCGCCTGGCGCGTGGTGAAGGCGGCAATGCTGCGTGCCGGTATCGTTGGCCCTATGGCCTGTCCAAAGGGGCTGCGCCATGGCTTTGGGATCCGCGCCGCAGGCCGCAGCGTGCCGACGAACCTAATTCAGCGATGGATGGGCCACGCCTCACCCGTAACGACGGCCATCTACCTTGACGCGGTCGGCGTTGAAGAGCGCCAATTTGCCAGCCGTATGTGGTGATAGAGGCCAGAATGGCGCTTATCCGGCAGACTGCAGCCATCCGTCAGTTGCCAAGAATCGTCTGGGTTCGACCCAAAGTGGACCCTGGGTCAGCTTTCGCGGCAGTCCTCGGACGGAGTATCTACGTGATATTCCGGGTATTATGTGGATTCCCGTCCCTATGAGAAATCGTTTCCGTCCAGATCTGTTTGCGGCCGCAGGCACTTATCGATGGCCGCCCGAAGCTGGCTTGCGGTAAAGGGTTTCGGGAGAATTTCTGTCGCTCCTAAGCGGTGCGAGAGCTTGAGGAGATCGGCGCTCCCCGATTGCCTACCAACCGAGATCGCGAGGATCGGTAGGGATGGCGCGATCACGCGCAGTTCCAAGATGGTCTCGATACCTTCCTTCACAGGCATGATCATGTCGGTAATAACGACATCGCAGCCCATCTGCCGGTAATGCTCGATACCAACCAAGCCGTCCTGGGCCAGAGTCATCTCGTAATCCGGAGGTGCAAGCATTCGCGCAATCGTCCGTCTTACAACCGGGTCATCGTCGATCATGAGCACGCGGATCACCGGCATTCACCTTTCTCTATCGCGGACCTCGCCGGGTCGGATGCAGCCGGCAAGAGTCGGTCCACTATCGCGGTCAGCTCGCGCGCCCTGAACGGCTTTGGAAGCACAGCATCCGCCCCCGCCCGCCCCGCCATTTCAAGATAATCGAAGCCCCCCTCAAGGCCGCTTCCGGACATGGCAATGACTTTGACTTCCGGCGCGGTGCGGCGGATCGCGAAGATTGTCTCCATACCCTCGATCCCGGGCATCAGAATATCGGTCAAAATGATCGCCGGACGGTGCGAGGCCAGTAGCTTCAGCCCGGCGGCGCCATCCTCAGCTTCGATGACGGAATGTCCGGCCATCGACAGGATGCGACGGGCCATCTTCCGTATCTCTGTTTGGTCGTCGATCACTAATACGAGCGGCATGCCGATCACTCCATAGGCGACGCTTCCCGAACAGCAGCCGTGGTTCGCTCGTCGAGCACCTCGCGTATGGCGCGCGCCAGTTCGCTCATCCGGTAGGGTTTGCTGAGGAGTCGGGCGCTCGGTCCCGACATGGCGTCCTTAATCGCGAGGCTGCCGGGAAAACCTGAGGTCAGCAGCACCCGCAATCCGGGCCGCCGGGCAACGGCCTCGCACGCCAATGCCGATCCATCCATCTCGCCCGGCATCACGATGTCCGAAAACAGCAAATCGACCCCGCCGGCACGGTCAAGCGCTACCAGTGCGTCGCGCGCATTCTCTGCTTCGATGATGCGGTAACCGAGCCCGGTCAATTGTGCGGCGACGACCCGCCGCAGTTTCGTGTTGTCCTCGACGACGAGAATGGTCTCGCCCCGTCCAGCGGAGGGCGCCGGATCGGCGCCAGCGGCCGCGACCAGTGCGCGTTCGGCCGGGCGCAGGTAAAGCCGGAACACGGTGCCGCGCCCAGGCTCGCTGTAAACATTGATGTGGCCGCCGGACTGTTTGAGAAACCCGAACACCATGCTCAGGCCGAGCCCGGTGCCGCTGCCGGGGGCTTTGGTCGTGTAGAACGGCTCGAAAATCCGAGCAACGATTTCCGGGGGCATACCGGTACCGGTGTCGCTGACTTCGACCACCACGTAGCGACCCGGCTCGACGTCGTTGTGCTCTGCCGCGTAGGCCGCGTCGAGGATGTCAGTCTTTGTCGCAATCGTCAGCCTGCCGCCCCCCGGCATCGCGTCACGGGCGTTGTTGGCGAGGTTGGCAATGGCGGTTTCAAGCTGCGCCGGGTCAGCTAAAACCGACGGGATCGCAGGGTCGAGCTGCAACTCTATGGCGATGTTTTCGCCGAGCGTGCGCGCGAGCAGCCGCGTGATGTTGGCGATCAGCTCGTTGGCCTCGATCGCTTGCGGACGCAGCGGCTGGCGGCTGGCAAAGGCGAGAAGCCGGCGGGTCAATTCAGCGCCGTTGAGCGCCGCGTCGAGCGCGTCTTGCAGGAGCTCGGCCTCGTGCGGCACAAAGCCCCTCGTCTCGCGCAGCACGTCGAGATTACCGATGATGATTGCAAGATGGTTGTTAAAATCGTGCGCCATCCCCCCCGTCAGGTTGCCGATCGCCTCCATCTTTTGCGCGTGGTGCAGCTGCGCCTCGATCTTCTTGCCTTCGGTGACGTCGGCAATGGCGTACATGGTGCCGAGCATCCGGCCGTCTTCGCCGTTGACCCGCGCCCAGCGCACCGACACGTCGATGATTTTGCCGTCGCGGCGGCGGCGTTGCGTTTCGAGAGAACCCGTCGCCGCGGGATCATTCAGAGTTTGTGCCACATTGGCGTGGAAATCGGCGAGGTGTTCTTCGGTTAGATAGGGCGGCAACTGGTCGAGCGCCGCTGCCTCGCTGTAGCCGAACATGCGCTCGGCAGACGCGCTCCATAACTTGACCCGACCATCGCCATCCAACATGAGAATAGCGACCGGCGAGGCGGCTACGATCGCGCTCAACTCGGCGTGGGCCTCGCTTAACGCCAGCCGAGCTGCCTTGGCCGCGGTCACGTCCCGCCCGATGAAGAAATGCAGCTGTTCTTTCTCGGACCACACGCCCGTCCAATCGATCGGTACGATCTGGCCCCCGAAGTGCAGGTACCGGCACTCGAAGTTGCGTGTTGTCCGTCCGAGGCGCGCGAGACGCATCTCGTTTCGCGTATTGTCGAGATCTTCCGGATAGAGGAATTCCTTGGCGCTGCGTCCGATCATCCTTTCAGGAGCGTAGCCGAGGATAGCAGCCGAGCTGGGGCTGACCCGCATGATGGTCCCGCGCCGGTCGACAACCAGGATCAGGTCGACCGATGTATCGAAGATGCGCTGGTTTATGACGTGAACCGGATCGTCGCTGGCGATGTCCCGACCCGTATCGGAGTATCGAGCATCCTGTTTGAGAGGGGCTGCGGCGTCGGAGGTTGTCGCTGATGTCCCCATGATGACCCGCATACGATTCCGAATGCCCGTGGGACCGAGACCCCACTAACCGTACCAGGTTAATTCTTAAGTAACTCTGAACTACAACACGCCGTGGTTGCGCAGCGCGCCCCTTTTCCCCGGTCCCGTCCGGCAAAAGCGACCCCTGCGGATTGCCCGCGGCCTTGACTGGCGCGGCCGGCACGCCGATGCACGCACATGTCTGCTTAATGGGAAGCCGACGGCATGTTTTGGTCGAGTGCCCGGATGAAGCGGCTGAGGAAACGGTCTGCATCAAACGTCATCAATTCTTTGATTTTATTCACCGTAGCAGTGCGGTCAGCTCGGCGATGCCCGGCGTGACATTGCCGCCAAGCGACGGAGCGTCGCGCCGGGGTCCTTGGGTGGCAGGAGGGTCGTCTTAGCACCCGCCGCAGCAGAGTCAGAAACAAGCCGGTTGATGAGGTCGAGCAGGTCTCGGGGCAGGAATGGCTTTGCGATCACCTCGTCGGAGCCAAGCGCGTGAGCCGCTCCGAGCACGTCGAGATTGCCCACTCGACCGCCGCCTGACATGGCGATGATCCTCGCTTTGGGGCATTCGCGCCGCATCATCATGATCGTGCCCAGCCCTTCCTGCTCAGGCATCACAATGTCGGTGACGACGATCTCGGGACTTTCCTTGCGGAAAATGGCCATGCCCTCCGCCCCATTTGCGGCGGCGAGCACCTCATGTCCGCCGAGGGTAAGAACCTTCTCTACCAGTCGACGTAGCCGATCGTCGTCGTCGATGACCAGGATTTTCATAATCTCAGCCTACCGCGTCGGAGCACCGTTGCTCGCGTTGGTTGAGTGTACCGGGCGGTCTGTAAACAGGAGGCTAACAGGAATACCAGAGGTCCGCGTTCATATCTGGCCATCGAACCTCTAGCGAAACCTCTCAGAGCCTAGAATCGGGAATGACCGAAAACCACCCAACTGAGGCCTTGCCGGGTGAAAGCGCCATTGACCGCTCAGAGGGCGATAGCAGTCGCGATTTACGTAATGCCGTCCGGCCAGAATGGCAGGGCGTTTAATCTTGATAACATATTTTATCAAGATTAGTATGCCGCCATGAGCGCGACCGAAATTTCCACCCGAGTGAAGCCGACCAATCGGCTTCTGACCGCTGCCGAGTTCCAAGGGCTCGCGGACGTGCCGCCCGAGATCGAATGGTTCGCCAATCTCGGCAGCCTTGCGACGCGTCGCGCTTACGAGCATGCGATCCGGGATTTCATGCAGTTCACCGGCATCGAGCGCCCGGAGGAATTTCGCACGGTAACGCGCTCGCATGTTATCGCCTGGCGCGACGATCTCGTTGGCCGCAAACTCGCCGGCAGCTCAGTGCGTCACCGCCTTGCAGCCCTGTCCTCGCTGTTTGAATATCTCTGTGAGAAGAACGCGGTCACGCACAATCCGGTCAAGGGCATCAGGCGACCGAAGGTCGAGACCAGCGAGGGCAAGACGCCGGCGATCGGCGACCATCAGGCGCGCGATCTGCTTATCGCTCCCAAGAACGAGACGCTCAAGGCTATGCGTGATCGTGCCATTCTATCGACGCTGCTCTACCACGCGCTGCGCCGCGAGGAACTCTGCAAGCTCACGGTCAAGGACTTCAAGCACGAGCGCCGCGGGGTCGCGCATCTGAAGGTTTCCGGCAAGGGCGAAAAGACGCGCTATCTGCCGCTGAATCCAGCGACCGGGCCATTGGTCCATGAATATCTCGAAGCTGCAGGCCATGGCGCCGACGAAAACGGGGCACTCTTCCGCCCGATCCGCAACAACCGCACCGGCCGGCTCGACCAGGCGCTCACGCCTGATGGCGTCTACAAATTAGTCCGGCGATATTCGCGCGAACTGGGGTTCGAAATCGGCGCGCATGCCTTGCGAGCTACGGCGGCCACCAATGCGCTCGACAACAGGGCCGACATCGCCAAGGTTCAGGAATGGCTCGGCCACGCCAATATTGCTACCACCCGGATCTACGATCATCGCAAGTCGCGCCCCGAAGACAGCCCAACCTTCAAAGTTGCCTACGAATAGTCGGGCATTGACCGAAGTAAGGTGACATATGCGGAGCACGTCTCTTGAGTAATCGAGACAAGGGCAACCACCTGGCGCTTCTGCGGCAGCAGACTATCCTGGCCAAGTTCGGCGAACTCGCCCTGAAATCCGACGATTTGGACGGGATTTTGACCGAGGCCTGCCACTTGGTTGGAGAGGCGTTAGGCACCGACCTGGCCAAGATCGTGGAGCTGCAAGAGGACGGACATACTCTACTTGTGCGCGCAGGTGTGGGCTGGAAACCCGGCGTCGTGGGCAAGGCGACTATTGAGGTGGAGGACGACACCTCGGAGGGGATGGCCCTCAAGACGGGAGAGCCGATGATTTCCCCCGATATTGGGAAGGAGACGCGGTTCAGGTATCCGCCGTTCCTGACGGAGAATGGCGTCAGAGCAGTCGCCAACGTGATTATCATCGGGGGCAAGGACAGGCCGCCGTTCGGCATCCTGC
>DASRLO010000030.1:0-41482 GCA_035648415.1 Allostellaceae bacterium | reverse complement strand
GCAGCCGGCGCCTGGCCAAGGACTTCGAAGCAACCACCCAGAGCGCCACCGCCTGGCTCCTCCTCGCCAATCTACGGCTCCTCTCCCGCCGTCTCGCAAAAGATTGAGCGCAAATGAACCATTTCGAGTCAGACTCTGAGGACCTCAGCATGATCATCGACACCCACGCGCATGTCGTGCCGGCGACCCTGCTCGACGCGCTGCGCGCCGAGAAGCGGCTGTTCCCGTCGATCAGGCTGCACGACGCGGCGGCGCCGCGCCTGGAGTTCGCCGCGGGCGGGCCGGGGCGGCCGATCCAGCCGCGCCTGCACGATCTTGCCCAGCGCAGCGAGTGGCTGTCGAAAGCGCGGATCGACCGCCAGCTCGTCGGCGGCTGGACCGATGTCTACGGTTATGATTTGCCGGCCGCAGAAGGGGCCGATTGGGCGCGGTTCTATAACGAGCACATGGCGAAGGACGCGGCGGCGCTGCCGGCGCTCGGCGCGCTCGCCACGGTGCCGCTGCAGGACGGCAGGCTGGCCGCCAGGGTGCTCGAAGAGGCGCTCGACGCCGGGTTTCACGGCGCGATGATCGCGACCCAGCCGAAGGGCAGCGGCGGCAATCTCGACGACCCGTCGCTCGACCCGTTCTGGGAGGTGGCATCGGCGCGCCAGGCGGGGATTTTCCTGCACCCGCATTACATCTGCAGCGACGACCGGCTCGACGGCTACGATCTGATCAACGCGGTCGGCCGCCTCGCCGACACGACGATCGCGGCGGCAAGGTTGCTGTTCTCCGGCCACCTGACCCGCTTCCCGGGGGTGAGCCTCCTGCTGTCGCACGCCGGGGGCGCGCTCCCCTACGCGCTCGGCCGCTTGAAACGCAACAGGGCGATCCACCCCGAATACGCCGACCCGGACGAGAATTTCCGCCGGCTTTATTTCGACACCGTGCTGTTCGAGCCGCTGGCGCTCAGGTTCCTGTGCGACGTGGCCGGCGCCGACAAAGTGATGCTCGGCTCCGACTATCCGTTCGGCATCGGCGACCCCGACCCGTGCGGCCTCGTCGACAGAACCGCGCTCACGACGGCGGAGCGCGAGGCGATCCTCGGCGCTACCGCGGCGCGCATCTTCCATGTCGCCTGCGATTGCGGGGCGGCCGGATAGGGGCTTCGCCCCGAACGAACCTACACCTCGATCCGCAGCAGCTCGATCGACGGCGGCGAAGTCAAGATGTCGCTGAAGGCGTGCATCCAGTCCTGCACGTCATCCTTCGAGCCGAAGCCGCGCTGCCGGAAGGTGTCGAGCTCGTCGAGGCTCTTCAGCACGAGCTCGAACTGCAACGCCGGGCTGCCGGCCGCCCCGCGGGTCAGCGGCACCAGGAGCCGCGCCTGCTTGCCCTTGTGGGTGGCGGCCGCGACCTCCTTGCGGATGAAGTCGAGCGCCTTCTGCCGGTTGATCGGCAGCACATCATAGGAAAACCGAGCGACATACATGGCGACACCTCTCTCCGGTTATTTGCTAAACGCGGAGCGGCGCCGGGCGATCCGGAGCCTCAGCGGTCGAGCCACCAATCTTCCATGCGCCAGCCGTTGTATTGGCTGTTGACCATCAAGGTGACGCCCTTGACCTGCGGCTGCCAGCAGGTCGCCGCGCGCAGATGATAGACGATCGGCCGGCCGAGGCCTTGCTGCAGCTTGTAGTCGGCGTACCACGCCAGCTTCCGGCGCTTTTCGGGGTCGGTCTCGCGCGACTGCCGGTCGACGAGCTTGTCGAATTCCGGGTCGTTGTAGCCGGTGTAGTTGCGCTTCGAGGGGCTGACATAGTTCTGGTAGAAGGTCACGTCGGGGTCGTCGACCGCGTTGCCGAGCACGTTGAGACCCATGATGAAATCCTTGCGGATCAATTTGGGCACCCAGTTGGCGGTCTCGATGGTCTCGAGCTCGCCGTCGATCCAGACCTCCTTCATCTGGTCGAGCAGGATCGCGCCGGGGTCGCGGTAGACCGCGAGGTTGCGCACCGAGAGCTTGACCGCGAGGTGCTTGTCGGGGCCGTACCCGGCTTTTTTCATCAATTCGCGCGCCTTGTCGCGGTTCGCTTTGATGTCGCCGCCATAGCCGGGCAAGGTCGCCAGCCGTTCGGCCGGCATGCCCCACACGCCCTCCGGCGGCGGCAGCAGCGCGCCGCCGATATCGCCTTCGCCTTGCCCCAGAATGTCGATAAAAGATTTGCGGTCGAGGGTCAGCGCCACCGCCTCGCGCACATCGGCGTTGTCGAAAGGCGGCTTGGTGCGGTTCATCAGCACGCCGATCGACTCGGTCGCCGGGCCCGATTGGCAGACCGCCTGGGGCATCTGCGCCTTGATGTCCTTCAACAGCGGAAAAGTGACCTCGTAGGGGAAGGTCATGTCGAACTGGCCGGCGATGAAGGCGAGGATCGCGGTCGAGCGGTTGGGGATGATCGTGTACTCGACGCCGTCGAGATAGGGCCGCCCCGGTTTCCAGTAGTCCGGGTTTTTCGCCAGCTTGATGTATTGGTTGGGCTTGTACTCGACGAATTTGAACGGGCCGGTGCCGATCGGGTGCTGCCGCATCTGCGCCGGCGAGACGTGGCACGGATAGATCGGCGTGTAGCCCGAGGCCAGCATCGCCAGCACCGCCGGTTGCGGCTGCTTCAAATGCAGAGTCGCTTCGCGGTCGCCGTTGACGGTGGTCTCGGCGACGTTGACCCACCAGCTTTCGCGGTAATTGAGGCGCAGCTTGTCCTTGCCCTGGTTGGTCAAGAGATCGACGGTGCATTTGACGTCGGCGGCGGTGAAGGGCTGGCCGTCATGCCACCTGACCCCGTCGCGCAGCTTGAAGGTGAGCGCGGTGTAGTCGGGGTTCCACGACCAGCTCGTCGCCAAATCGGGGACGATCGAGGCGGAGCTGTTCTGCGGCACCTTCTGATCGTAGAGGACGAGATTGTTGAACACGCCCATCATCGGCAGGATGACGCCGATCGTGCCTTCCTCGTGGATCGACATGCTGGCCGGGCTGTCGCGATGGTAGATTTTGAGGACGCCGCCCGATTTCTGCGCCACCGCCGCGCCCGGGGCGAGCGCCCAAACGAGGGCGCCGAGCAAGGAAGCCGCCAGACCGCTTCGCACCATCGTTTCCCTCCCGCCGCAATGTGCTTCGACATACCCATAGCACGCGCAGGGTGAGCCGCGCGGACGATTGACGGCTTGGCGCCCTTTGGCGATTTCCGTGCTAGGATAGCGACGGATTAGCCTGCCACAGGAGATGTCGGATGAGCGTCCAGGGCATGAACCACTTCACGGTGCTGAGCGACGACCTCGAGGTCACCAAGAAGTTCTACTGCGACCTGCTCGGCTTCGAGGTCGGCGACCGGCCGAACTTCCAGTTCCCTGGCTACTGGCTGTGGGTCGGCGACCAGCCGATCCTGCACGTGATCCACCGCAACGAGCTCCACGAACACCGCGCCGGCGTCATCGACCACATGGCGTTCACCGCGACCGACCTGCCGGGTACCGCCGCCAAGCTCGACAAGGCCAAGGTCAAATGGGAATTGCGGCGCCTGCCGGCCGAGACCGTCCGCGGCGGCCTCTGGCAACTGTTCTTCGACGACCCGCACGGCGGCAAAGTCGAATTCGACTTCGACAAGTCCGAGCAGGCGCCAGCGGGGTACGCGGCTTAAGTGTCGAAGCTATGAAGGCAGGCGCCCCCGTCACCCCGGCGGAGGCGCAGCGCGAGGAGGAGCGCGAGCGGCTCGGAACGGAGCCTGCTGGTCGAAGACAATCACGATGTGCAGGAGGTCACCGCCGCCTTCCTCGAAGAGCTCGGCTATCAGGTCAGCCGCGTGGAAAATGCCGCCGCCGCGCTGGAGCGGCTGGAGTCGGAAAAGGACATCAGCGTTGTCTTCAGCGACATCGTGACGCGCGGCGCGATGAACGGCGTCGCGCTGGCGCGTCGCCTATCCGCATATCGCGGTGCTGCTGACCACCGGTTATGCGCCGGAGCAGGAGCTGCTCGACGACACGCTGTCGATCCTGCGCAAGCCCTATCGCCTCGGGAGCCTGTCCGAG
This sequence comes from Allostellaceae bacterium, assembly GCA_035648415.1. GTDB lineage: Bacteria > Pseudomonadota > Alphaproteobacteria > ATCC43930 > CGMCC-115725 > DATARH01. Next base: position 37,417 of record DASRLO010000030.1, on the reverse strand, counting down.
GCGCTGCGCTTAAGCGCAGCGCCTCGCGGCAATCCAAAGGGATCGATCGGCGCCGTCGCCCCGTTCGCATAGGGATCAACCATCAAGGCAACCGCTATGCCCGACCGCATCGTCGAGTCGCCGACCAAGGCGCGTTCCGCTTCCAAGGAAGGGGTGGTTCGCTATATCCTGGCAATCTCGATCGCGCTCGTTGTCGTATTATTTATCGTCGGCTATATGGTTTCATAGCCGTCAAACCTGCCGCGAGGCCAACGCCGACCACGGCGCCCAGCTTCACGATCAGTTTGCGCGAAAGCCGCACCGACAGTTTCCCGTTCAGACATGTCGACTACGCCGCCCGGTCGTCACCCGGGCCTAGCTCTCGACCTGGTGGATGCACTGGCCGATCAGGCCGAAAGTAATGTCCTCAAAGCACTATCGACGGCCGGCCGCGTTGGGCGAGCGTCTTCTCGACCAGGCTCACAAGCTGTTGCGTGCGGAACGGCTTGAGCAGATGCGGCGTTCCCAGATCGCGGCCGCGCGGGTCGGAGGCCAGCGTGCCGCTCATCGTGATGACCGGGCATTTCCGCAGCTGGGCGTGCTGCACGACGATCTCGCTCGACACCGGCCCCGCGAACAACAAATCGACGATCGCGAGGTCGATCTGGTTCTTGTCGAAAACGCCCAGCGCCTCGGTCCCGTCGAACGCCTCGTAGATCTGCGCGCCCATCGCGCCGAGCATGTCCGCGACGGTGCGGCAGACCTCGCGGTTGTCGTCGACGACGAGGATTTTGGTTTTCACGGCTGGCAGCTCCGTCGGGTTTGTCGTCAACTGTCGAGGGCTCGGCGGATCTTCACCGCCAGATCAGAATAGCTGAACGGTTTGAGCACGACTTCTAGTCCCGGGTCGAGCCGCCCATCATGCACGATTGCGTCACGCGCATAGCCGGTGGTGAACAGCACCTTCATGTCGGGTCGCCGGCGCATCGCCTCCTCCGCGAGCTGGCGCCCGTTCATTCCCGGCAGACCGACATCGGTAAAGAGCAGCCGCAGCTCCGGGTGGGAATCCAAAAGCTGCAGCGCGGCGGTCGCGTCGGCGGCGCTGACCACACGGTAGCCGAGCTCCTTGGTGACATCGACCGTATGTTCGCGCACATCGGGATCGTCCTCGACGACCAGCACGGTGTCGCCCCGCTTGGCGCGCGGCGACCGGACGACATCGCGCTCCGGCGCGGTTGGCGCGGCGGCGGCGCTTTCATGCCGCGGGAAGTAGAGCTTGATGCTCGTCCCCTCGCCGATCGCGCTGTAGATCTTCACATGCCCACCGGATTGTCGGACGAAGCCGTAGACCTGCGAGAGGCCGAGCCCGGTGCCCTGGATGTCCTTGGTGGTGAAAAACGGCTCGAACGCCTTGGCCATCACCTCCTCGGACATGCCGCTGCCGGTGTCGGTGACAAAGATGCCGACATACTCGCCGGGCGAAACATCGTGCTCGCGCGCGCAATAGGCCTCGTCGAGATAGCAATTGCCGGTTTCGATCGACAGCCGGCCGCCCTGCGGCATCGCGTCGCGCGCGTTGACGATGAGGTTGATCAGCGCGTTTTCGAGCTGGTTCGTGTCGGCGAACGTGTTCCATACCCGCGCGGCCAAGGCCATATCCATCCCGATCGATTCCCCGAGCGCGCGGCGCAGCAGGTCGGACATGTCGGCGACCAGCTTGTTGGGTGACAGAATCTCGGGCGCCAGCGGCTGACGGCGCGCGAAGGCCAGGAGGCGCTGGGTGAGCTGCGCCGCGCGCGAGGCGCCGCCGATCGCGGCCGATACCAGGCGCTGGAGCTCGTGGTCGGCCGACAGGCGGCGTTGCACCGTTTCGAGATTGCCGAGAATCACCATCAACAGGTTGTTGAAATCGTGGGCGACGCCCCCGGTGAGCTGGCCGATGACCTCCATCTTCTGCGCCTGGCGCAGCGTCTCTTCCATCTGCTGGCGCTGCCCGATCTCCTCGCTCACCCGCTCTTCGAGGGTCTCGTTGATCCGCTGCAATTCTGCTTCCGCCGCGCGCCGCGCCGTCAGCTCGTGCTGCGACGCCTCGTAAAGCCGGGCGTTGTCGAGCGCGATCGCGGCCTGGGCGGCGACGCCGACAATGATCCGCTCCGCCCGCTCGGTGAATTTGCCGGTTTCGCGATGGGCGAAGAACAGGCCGCCGATCACTTCGCCCGAACGCGACACGACCGGCACCGCGAGGTAGCTGCGCACCGGCAGGTGATCCGGCGGCATGCCGTAATGGGGCGCGTTCTGGCCGTATCGCGGGTCGGCGAGGATGTCGTCGGAGCGGACCGGTCCGAGGCCCCGGAAGGTCGGCTCGAACATCGCGGTATTGCGCGGCGACGGGAATTTCTCGAACGCCTCGCGCGGGGCGCCCGACAGCGCGAAGAGCGTGTAGCTCTCGCCCTCCGCATCGGCGGCGTTGTAGAAGAACGCGCCGAACTCCGCGCCGGCCAGCTCGGCGCCGGCGTCGGTGACCGTCTGGACCAGCCGCTGGAGGCTGAGTTCGCCGGCGAGCGCCGCCCCGGTGCGGTTGAGGATTTCGAGCGTCCGCGCTTCCTCGCGGACCTCCGCGACGCGCCCCTCCAGCGTCTCGTTAAGGCCGAGCAGGCGGGCTTCCAGCGCCTTGCGCTCGGTGATCTCGTAATAAACCCCGGCGATCCAAGCCGTGCTCGTGTCAGCGTCTTTGGTGCATTCACCCTTGCCGGCGATCCAATGCAGGCTGCCGTCGGGATGCTTGACGCGGAATTCGGCATAATACGAGCCGGTTTCCACCGCGGCCGCGACCGCGGCACGCACTTTGGGTGCGTCATCGGCAAAGATCGTCCGCTCCCAGTCGGCGAAGGAGCGCCCCGGTCCATTCGCGCCAAAGCCGAACAGCCGCGCCACGGGTTGCGTCCATTCCCATTCGTCGCTCGACAAATCCCACTCGAACCAGCCAATGCCGCCGGCGGCCTGGGCCAGCCGAAACCGCTCCTCGGTGGCGCGCAGTCGCCGCTCGATGCGGTCGCGCGGGTAGTCGGAATCGTCCATCGGGTCTAGTTCGCGCCCATCAGAATTGATTTCGCCTCGGTCATCGCCCGCAGCTTGCCCAAGGCAATATGCCGGGGCAGATGGTTGAGCCCGCACGAGCTGGTGATGATGGTCTGCTCCGGCGCCAGCCAGCGATACGCGCGGATGCGATCGGCGACAAGCTCGGCGCTCTCGATGTTCGGCGCCTGCACGTCGACCGCGCCGACCCCAAGTTGCTTGTTGCCGAGTAGGCCCTCGAAATGGTGCGTCATGTCATGCTCGATCAGGAATGAGTCGCACTCGATCCCGCAGGCCAGATCGGCCTTGTAGCGCCCGACGTCGAAATAGCGATGGCCGATCTGCCCGTCGTAATCGGCGCCGACCGCGTAGTTGCCCTGGCAAATATGCACCGAGACGTGGATGTCGTCGGGCAGATCCTCGATCGCCAGATTGATGGCCTCGACCGCGGCGCCGATCTCGTGGTCGCTGGCCGGCGTGAAGTAGGGCTCGTCGATCTGGATGTGCTTGCAGCCGGCGGCGGCGAGCCGCTTGAAGTTTTGGCGCAGCAGCTTGCCGAGATCGAGCATCATCCGGCCGATGTCACCGTAATGCTCGTCGTAGGCGACGGCGGCGAGGAGATGGGGGCCGGTCATCGTCACCTTGACCGGCTTGCGCGCGTACTCGGAGACCAAATTAAATTCGTCAACGAGGCCGAGATCGGTCGAGTCGCTGACCGGCCCGCGGCAGATCGCGGCCGGATGGGTGACGTTGGGGTCGTGCGCGGTGATCGGCTTAGGCCGCGTAACACCGTGAAAGGCCGGGATCTTCTGCCAGAAATGATTGAGCATCGCATTCGGCGGCGAATGCCGGTTATGCGTGCGGCGATGCAACTCGCCGCCGGTGATGACGTCGATGCCGGCGATTTCCTGTTCGAGAATCGCGGCCTGCATCGCGCGGTATTGCGCGTCGCCGATGTCGGCGGGCTGGAGTTGTCCCAGCGTCACGAGACGGTCGAGCGCCTCGTACCAGCGCGGGACGCTGTGAGCGCCGATCACCGTGGTGGTGTATTTCGGATAGTCCGGCATCCTGCGCCCCCGCTACCGGAGGCCCGATAGGCTCACCCGGACAGCAACGAGGCACTCACGCTCCTCGTTTGAACATGAGAACGTTACTCGGGGCCGGCCGGTTCCCTCCAATCACGCGAAAAGGCGGGCGCCCTCTTCCCGGCTTGCGTGGGCACGTTGACCTTTCCCGCTGCGCGGGCGCCCTCGTCGTCGGGTTCGGCAGGGTCGCCCCGCAGCAGTTCGCCGTTCAATTCGGCGCCCACCAAGGTGATATAGGCGGTGACGTAGAGCCAGACGAGCATGATCGCCACGGCGCCGACCGAGCCGTAGGTCCGGTCGTAGGACCCGAAATGCGAGGCATAGAAAGAGAAGGCGGCCGATCCGGCGAGCCATAAGAGGCTCGCGGCGATGGTCCCGGCGCGCAGGAAATCCCAGGCTGGACGCTCGCGGTTGGGCGCCACGCGATAGAGCGTCGCCAGCCAGACGAACGACAGGATCGCCAACATCGGCCAGCGCAGCTGCGGCAGGAGCTTGTGCCAAAACGGGGAGAACGGCAGGTTTGCCGCCGCCGCCGGGACGCCGGCGATCAGCACAAGCGCCAGGAGGCCGAACACCACGCCACCGATCGTCAGCCCGATCGCCAGCCCGTAAAAATGCAGGATGCCGCGATCTTCCTTGCCCTCATAGGCAATCGTCAGCGCGTTCATGATCGCGCTGGTGCCGCTCGTCGCGCTCCACAGCGCGATCAGGACGCTGACGATAAGGCCGATGCCGAGCTTTTCGGTGGGCGCGCTGACCAGCGCGTGAAGCTGATCGGCAAGTAGCTTCAGCGCCTCGCTCGGCAGGACCCCGGCGAGCGAGGAGACATGGCTTTCGATCGCCAGCGGGTCGGCGACGAGGCCGTAGCTCAACACCATGGCCGACATGCCGGGAAAAATCGACAGCATCGCGTAATAGGCGATGCCGGCCGACATGATCGAGATGTTGTCGCGCCCGATGCTCGCCCAAATCCGCTGGAGTCGCCGTAACCAATTGCTAAACCGCCGCATTCTGTTCGCGCTCCCGGTTCGGGCCTGAACAGTATAGCGGATCGGGGTGTCGGACATGCCACGGTAACGTCGCCGCTATGTCGCCGTTCCTCGTTGTCTCCGCCTTACTCGCAGCGGCACCGTCCGGGAACGAATCGCATCGGACGGCGTTGCTATCGGTTGATCAACCGGCCGCGCAAGCGCGTCGTGCGTCATTGCCAAGCCGACAAGGAGACGGTCAGATGTCGAAGTTCCCCCAACTTCTGGGTGCCGCCGCCGTCATTGGTCTAATGGCGAGTTTACCTGCGCATGCCCAAATGGCTTTCCACTACAATGGTCCGTACGAGTCGCCGCAGCAGAACAACATCCGCAGCGCGCATTACGACTGGCTGCTCGAAACCCACTCCGGTTTCCGCGCCTACCGGATGCGCAAGGAATGCAACCCGATCGACTTCGAGCTGAACCTGCGTCAGGACTGCATATCGTCGTTCGACCAGTACGAGCCGTTCGGCGGCGGACGCTGACCGCAAACCGGGGCGAGGGCCGGCGGCCGTGAGGCTGCCGCGCCCCGTCCCGGACACGCCGGCTCGATGCGGCAGCCTTGAGCACCGTGTCTCTCAAGACCCGCGCCCGGCGAGCACCCCGGCGACGAATTCCGCAAGATTGCCGCCGGGGAAGCGATGTCCGGCAATGCCGGCGGCCGCGGCGGCCTGCAGGTCACGCTCCTCGTCGCCGACCATAAAGCTCGCCGCGCGCTCGACCGGCCAGCAACGCATCAGGTCGCGCAGCATCCCCGGCCGGGGCTTGCGCCAATCGCTGTCGCGCCGGTATTCGGGCACCGCCGCCTCGGGGTGATACGGGCAATAGCGGATATCGTCGATCCGCGCCCCCGCCGCCGCCATCCCGGCTTTCAGATGATCATGCAGGACTGCGATTTCGGCCTCGGTATACTTGCCGCGCGCGACGCCGGATTGGTTGGTGACGACAAAGACGTAAAGCCCGGCCTCATTGCACAGCCTGACCGCTTGGCGCGCGCCGTCGATCCAGCGGAACCGCGCGATGCTGCCGACAAAGCCGTCATCGTGGCTGATGACCCCGTCGCGGTCGAAAAACGCCGCGCCCCGCGACGGCGCCTTCGGGGCCGAGCTCACGTGATCGGGAGCTGACGAATGCGGATTCGGGCCTCTTCCAGCACAACCACCGAACCGCGCTGGAGCGGTTCCTCGATGGCCGCGAGATTTGCCAGCAACATTGCCGCTTGCCGCTCGGGTCTAGGGCTTGCGCCGTGACGAAACAGGATTGCCGACGGCTGTCCCTCGCCACTTAGCGCGAGCAAGGCTCCAAAGTCGGTATCAGCCGAAACAAGGGTTCGGTTTTCCTCTTTAGCGCGGGCCAATACGGCCCCGTCGTCTGCCCGATGCAAGCCGTAGCTGCGCACATGGACGGCCTCGTGGCCGGCTTTGCGAAGCCGGTCGGCGACCACCGGCGATAGCGTTGTCGATCAGAAATTTCACCCGGCGATCGGGGGCAGCTCGCGTTCGCGAACCGCCTCGGCCGCATATTTCAGCGCCTCTGCGATATCGCCGCTTTCCAAGTCGGGATAGGCGGCCAAAATCTCCGTTTCGCTGATGCCCTCCGCAACCATGCCGACCACGGTCGCCACGGGGATACGCAACCGCCGAATACACGGCACGCCCCCCATCTGGCGAGGATCGGCTGTAATTCGGGTAAATTTCATCGGATTGGCCTCCGCGCACTGCGCCAAATATAGCCGCGTTTGGCCCCGCTGTTGGCGCTCAAACATGCAGCCCGCGGCCCAGGGCCAGAAGCGCCGCCTCGCCGAGCGCTTCGCCCAAGGTCGGGTGGACGTGGATGGTGCCGGCGATGTCCTCGAGCAGGGCGCCCATCGCCAGCGCATGCGCGAACTCGCCGGCGAGCTCGGCGACGCCGCGCCCGACCGCCTGGATGCCGAGCACGCGCTGGTCGCTCCTGCCCGCGACGATGCGGACAAACCCGCCATCGTCGCCGGCTTCGAGGGTCAGCGCGCGGCCGCTGGCCGACAATGGAAACCTCGCCGCCGTCGCGTCCTCCCCCGCCGCCTTCGCCGCGTCGGGCGAGAGGCCGGCGCTGACGATCTCCGGTTCGGTGAAGCACACCGCGGCGACCGCGGCCGGATCGAACCGGCGGCGCTCGCCGGCGATGATCTCGGCGACCATCGCGCCCTGCGCCGAGGCCTTGTGCGCCAGCATTGGCTCGCCGACGAGGTCGCCGATGGCCCAGACATTCTTCATCGCGGTGCGGCACTGGTCGTCGATCATGACAAACGGGCCGTCCATCTCGACCCCCATCGCGTCGAGGCCCCAGCCTTGGGTGCGCGGCCGCCGGCCGACGGTGACCAGGATCTTGTCGGCGGCGACAGTCAGCCGCTCGCCCTTGCCCGTCGCGACGGCGAGCCGGCCTTCGCCGTCGAGCCCCGTTACCGTGGCGCCGAGATGCAGCGCCACCCGGTGGCGGTCGAGCCAGCGCCGCACCGGCCGCGACAATTGCGCGTCGTGGCGTGGCAGGATGCGGTCGGCCATCTCGACCACGGTGACCTCGGCGCCGAGCTTGCGGAAGGCGATGCCCAGCTCCAGACCGATATAGCCGGCCCCAACGACAGCGAGATGCTTCGGCGAGTCGGGAATATTCAACGCCTCGGTTGAAGACAGAACGTCGCCGCCAAACGGCAGCGTCGGCAGCGCCGTCGCCTCGGACCCGGCGGCGAGGATGACATGCTCGGCGGTCAGGGTCAGCGGACCCTCGATGGTCTCGACGGCGCAGGTTTTGGCGTCGCTGAAAACCGCCCAGCCGGCGATGACGCTCACCTTGGCCTGCGCCAGCAGCGCGGCGACGCCGCTGTTGAGCCGGTCGACGATCCCGTCTTTCCAGCCGACGGTCTTCGCCAAATCGAGCCGCGGCGGCCCGGCGCTGATGCCGAGCGCGGCAAGCTCGCCCATTTCGGCGAAGCGGTGGGCGGCGTGGATCAGCGCCTTCGACGGGATGCAGCCGCGGATCAGGCAGGTGCCGCCGAGCCGGTCGCCTTCGACCAGCACCGTGTCGAGCCCCAGTTGCGCGGCGCGCAGCGCGGCGACATAGCCGCCGACCCCGCCCCCGACGACAAGCACCTTGGTGTGGCGGCTCTCGGTCATGTCAGTCGATGAACAATGTCGCGGGTTGCTCCAGATACCCCTTCACCCCGGCGACGAACGAGGCGGCTTCCCAGCCATCGACGATGCGGTGATCGAACGACGACGACAGATTCATCATCCGGCGGACGACGATCCGCCCGCCGCGTACGACCGGGCGCTCGTCGATGCGGTTGACCCCGACGATCGCGACCTCGGGGTGGTTGATCACCGGGGTCGCCGCGAGCCCGCCCAATCGGCCGAGGCTGGTGATCGTGATCGTCGAGCCGGTCAGCTCGGCGCGCGCCGCCTTGCCGGCGCGCGCCGCCTCGGCGAGCCGGGCGATTTCCGCCGCCGCCTGCCATACATCGAGTGCCTCGGCATGCCGCACCACCGGCACCAGCAGCCCGCCCGGGGTCTGGGTCGCGACCCCGATATGGACCGCGCGGTGGCGGTGCAGGATTCCGGCCTCGTCGTCGAAGCGCGCGTTGACCTGGGGATGATCGACGATTGCATTGACGATCGCCCGCATCAGGAACGGCAGCAGCGTCAGATGGCCGCGCTCGGCGCGCGTTTCATTAAGATGCGTGCGCAATTCCTCGAGCGCGGTGACGTCGACCTCCTCGACATAGGCGAAATGCGGGATGCGGCGCGCGGCTTCCTGCAGGTGCTCGGCGATTGCCCGGCGCAGCCCGACGATCGGCACGTCCTCGACCCCGTCGCGCTTGTCGAACGCCGCAGCGCGCGCCGCCTCCGCCCGGCCTCCGTTCGCGATATAGGCATCAAGGTCTTGCTGGGTGATGCGCCCCGCCGGCCCGCTGGCCGGCACGAATTGCAGCTCGATGCCGAGGTCCCAGGCCTGCTTGCGCACCGCCGGCGAGGCTAGGGGCTTTGAATTCGATAACCCCGCCGGGCGCGCCGTCGTCTGCGGAGACTGCCCCTCACCCTCCCGCGCTTCGCGCGGGTCCCTCCCTCTCCCCGCAAGCGGGGCGAGTGGCCCGGGCTGCGGTGCGCTCTCCCTCTCCCCGCCCGCGGGGAGAGGGCTGGGGTGAGGGGCTTTATGAGGCTGCACGCCGGGAACCGTGCCAGTCTCCGTCTCCAGCACCACCAAATCCGACCCCACCGCCAGCTTCTCGCCGATCTTGCCGTTGAGCGCGACGATCTTCCCGGCCACGGGCGACGGGATCTCCACCGTCGCCTTGTCGGTCATCACCTCGGCGAGCGGATCGTCCTCCTCGATCGTGTCGCCGATCTTGACCAGCCACGACACGATCTCGGCTTCGGTCGTGCCTTCGCCGATATCGGGCAGCTTGACGACGCGCTCCGCCAACTCAGCGCTCCAGCGCCCGGCGGATGCCCTCGGCGACCCGCTGCGGCCCCGGGAAGTATTGCCATTCGAGCGCATGCGGATAGGGCGTGTCGAACCCGGTGACCCGCACGATCGGCGCCTCCAGATGATAGAAGCATTGCTCCTGCACCAGCGCCGCCAGTTCGGCGCCAAAGCCGCAGGTGCGCGTCGCCTCGTGCGCGATGACGCAGCGCCCGGTCTTTTTTACCGACGCGACGATGGTCTCGACGTCGAGCGGCAAGAGCGTGCGCAGATCGATCACCTCGGCGTCGGCGGCCGCTTCCTCGGCGGCGGCGAGCGCGACATGCACCATCGTCCCGTAGGCCAGCACCGTCACCGCTTCCCCCGGCCGCACCACTGCCGCCTGGCCGAGCGGCACGGTGTAGTACCCCTGCGGCACCTCGCTCGCCTGGTGCTGCGACCACGGCACCGCCGGCCGGTCGGGGTGGCCGTCGAACGGCCCGTTGTAGAGCCGCTTCGGTTCGAAGAACACGACGGGGTCGTCGTCCTCGATCGCCGCGATCAAGAGACCCTTGGCGTCATAGGGGTTCGATGGCATCACCGTCTTGAGGCCGCAGACATGGGCGAAGATCGCCTCGACGCTTTGGCTGTGCGTCTGGCCGCCGAAAATCCCGCCGCCGCACGGTGCGCGCACCGTGATCGGCGCCCAGAACTCGCCGGCCGAGCGGTAGCGCAGCCGCGCCGCCTCGGAAATCAACTGGTCGGTCGCCGGGTAGATGTAGTCCGCGAACTGGATCTCGACGACCGGCCGCAAACCGTAGGCGCCCATGCCGACGGCGACCGCCATGATTCCGCCCTCGGCGATCGGCGTGTCGAACACCCGCTGCTCGCCGTGCTTTTTCTGCAAGCCGTCGGTGACCCGGAACACCCCGCCGTAGAACCCGACATCCTCGCCGAAGATCAATACGTTCGGGTCGCGTCCCAGCATCACGTCCATCGCCGAATTGAGCGCCTGGACCATCGACATCGACGGCATGGCTAAATCCCCAGCTCCTGGCGCTGGCGGCGTAGATGCGGCGGCATCTCCTTGTAGACATCCTCGAACATCGTCTTGGTGCTGAAATGCGGCCCCGAATCGAGCGTGCCGTAGGCCTCGGCCTCGCGGTTGGTGTCGCGCACCTCTTGGATCAGCTCGGCTTCGGCCTGCTTATGCCGCTCCTCCGACCATTCGCCGAGTTGGATCAGGTGCCGGGCGAGGCGCTCCACCGGGTCGCCCAGCGGCCAATGCTCGGGATCGTCCTGCGGCCGGTAGCGGGTCGGGTCGTCGCTCGTCGAATGCGACCCGGCGCGGTAGGTGAAGAGCTCGATCAACGTCGCGCCGTGATTGGCGCGTGCCCGCTCGGCGGCCCATCGGGGCGCGGCATAGACCGCGAGAAAATCGTTGCCGTCGACCCTGAGGCACGCGAGCCCGAACCCGATCGCCCGCGCGGCGAAGGTCGCCTCCTCGCCGCCGGCGATCTCCTGGTGCGAGGAGATCGCCCACTGGTTGTTGACGACATTGAGCACCACCGGCGCGCGGTAGACCGCGGCAAAGGTCAGTGCGTGGTGAAAATCGGCTTCGGCCGTCGCGCCCTCGCCGATCCAGCCGGCGGCGATGCGCCGGTCGCCCTTGTAGGCCGAGGCCATCGCCCAGCCCACCGCCTGCGGGAATTGCGTGCCGAGATTGCCTGACAGCGAGAAGAACGAATACGCGCGCGACGAATAGAGCACCGGCAATTGCCGGCCCTTGAGCGGGTCGTGCGCATTCGAATAGACCTGGCACATCATGTCGAGGAGCGGACAGCCGCGCGCGATCAAGAGGCCCTGCTGGCGATAGGTCGCGAACAGCATGTCGTCGGCCGCCAGCGCCATCGCCTGGGCGACGCCGATCGCCTCCTCGCCGGTGCATTTCATGTAGAACGAGGTCTTGCCGGTGCGCTGCGCCCGGTGCATGCGGTCGTCGTAGGCGCGGATCAGCATCATCGCCTTGAGGCCCCGGCGCAGCGTCTCGGGGTCGAGAAGCGGGTCCCATGGTCCCACCGCCTTGTCGCCGTCGAGCACCCGGATCAGCGCCGTCGCCAAATGATGCGTCGCGACCGACGGGACATCGATCGGCGGCCGCGCGATGCCGCCCGCCGACGGCAGCCGGAAGTCGCTGAAATCGGCGTGCTTCCCCGGCATCGGCTTGTGCTCGGGGATGTGCAGGCGAAGCGGCTCGGCCTTGGTTGGGATATCGTTCATCGGCACCGCGTTGGTGTCAGGGGGCTTTGACCGGGTGCCTCCGCTGTCGCCCGATCTTACACGCTTCCGCGCGGCGATGGTTCCGCTACATCGACCTTCTGAGCCGCGCCATGCCGGCGAGCCAGCGGTCGGGGTCCTCGGCTTTGCGGCGAACGTAGGTTCTCACTTCGGCGTGGGGCAGGATCAGGAAGCGTTCGGCGTCGAGGCCGGCGATGACCGCGGCAGCGACTTCGGCCGGGGTCAGGACGCCGTCGCCGTCGGGGACGCCGCGGTCGATGCCGCGGAGCATCGGGGTATCGACGCCCTGCGGGCAGAGCACCGAGACCTTGATGCCGCGGTCGCTTGTGGCGATCGCCAAATTCTCGGCAAAGCCGAGCGCGGCGTGCTTGGTGGCGGCGTAGGGGGCGCCGCCGATCTGCGACAACAGGCCCGCCGCCGACACGGTGTTAAGGAGGTATCCGCCGCCGCGCGCGCTCATGCGCGGCACCAGATGGCGCGCGGCATAGACATGCGCCATCACATTGACCGCCCAGCTGCGCATCCAGCCGTCGTCGGGCGCGCTCGCCGGGTTGTCCCAATCGGGGTCGAGCACGGCGATCCCGGCGTTCGAGCAGAACAAATCGATCGGCCCGAACCGGGTCTCGGTGTCGTCGATCAGGCTGATTATGTCGGCTTCCCGGCTCACGTCGCAATAAGCCGAAGCCACCGGGCTTGACCCGGTGGGCATCGCCGCGCCGCCGATCCTGGCGGCCACCGCTTGCGCGCCGGCCTCGTTGAGGTCGGCGGCGATTACCGCTTTGGCGCCCGCCGCGGCGAAGCACTCGCAGAGCGCGGCGCCGATCCCCTGCGCCCCGCCGGTGACGATTGCGATCTTGCCGGCCAGCTTCATATCAAGTCCCTAGCGACGCCAGCCGCGCGCGTTGCGGCCGCCGACGAACCCGGCCTTGACCCGCTGCTGCAGCAGCGCCGGCGGCCGGAAGCGCTCGCCATAGGCGTCGTGGAGGATTTCCGACACCTGCAGGCAGAGCTTTGAGGTCGTCGCGTCCATCAGCTCGAACGGCCCCATCGGATGGCCGAGGCCGAGCTTGCACGCGGTGTCGATGTCCTGCGGGGTCGCCACCCCTTCCTCGACCAGGCGCACCGCTTCGTTGAGGAAAATCAGGAACATGCGGTTGACCGCGAACCCGGCGACATCCTTGATCTTGACCGCGACCTTGTCGTTGTCGCGCATGAGGCGCATCGCGGTGTCGAGCGTCTCGGGCGACGTGTCGAACGCGGGAATGACCTCGACCAGCTTCATCCGCGAGGCGGGCGAAAAATAATGCGTGCCGATAAAATTCGGCCGCCGCGCCTCGCTCACATAAGAGGCGAGGGTCGAGATCGGTATGGTCGAAGTGTTGCTGGCGAGGATGCAGCCGGGTTTGCACAGCGCATCTAGCTTACGGTACGTCTAGGCCTTGACGCCCTCGTCCTCGAACACCGCCTCGGTGACAAAATCGCATTCGGCGAACGGGGCGAGCGGCACCGTCGGGGTGATGCGCGCCAGCGCGAGCGGCTTTTCCTCGTCCCGGTAGACGCCGCGCTGGATGCCGCGGTCCATCGTGCGGCCGAGCCGCTCCAGCGCCGCCGCCAATTGCGCCTCGCCGGTGTCGGACAACAGCACCTCGTGCCCCGCCAGCGCGAAAACGAGGGCGATCTCCGCCCCCATCAGCCCGGCGCCGACAACGCCCACCTTCTCCTTGGCCATGTTCCTACCTTATCATTGCTCGCCGGCGATAATGGCTTCGTAGTCACGGCCGCCATAGAAAAACCGCCCGATCTCGATATCGCCGGACGGAAGGATCACGTAGGCGATCACTACCCTTTTCTCAAACGTCAGGATGCGAACGCCGCGGCGAAGATCGTTTCGGGCTCGGCCTGCCTCGGGAAATATCGGCAACTGGTCGCACCAATTGCGAATACGCCGCACGTAACGAATAGCTGCCGATGCGCCGGTTTGTTCGGAAATATAGCGGTAGATATGGGCTAGATCGGCCTCGGCTGGCGGTCTGAAAACGAGATTAGGAACGATGTTTCTTTGTTCGCACTACCTCGCCGTGCATGGCCTCGATTCCCTCAAACACTTCGCCGGCCGGACGGCTGGGGCGCGGGTCATCCCACGCCTCGTTGATTTTATCCTTGAGGAGCTGGGCGCGCGATTCGAGGTTTATCTCATTTTCTTCCAGCAATCGAAGACCGGCGCGAACGACTTCGCTCGCATTCTGATAGCGGCCTTGCGCTATCCGTTCCCGGACGAACTGCTCAAAATGTTCTCCTAGGTTAATGCTCGCCATAACCAGGCTCCCAGAGACAATAGATAACAACAAATATCCATTACTGCTAAAAATATCAATTTGCCAAGGGAGCGGTGGTGGCGATTACCCCAACCTCCGCGCCAATGCCCAGGCCTGCTCGGCCATCGGGATCGCCGTCGCGCCGGTGGCGACCGCGTCGGCGCTGGCGGCGGTGCCGTCGATCGCCCGTTTGGCGATGCCCTGGAGAATCGCGGCGAGCCGGAACAGGCTATAGACCAGATAGAACTCCCAGTTCGCGATCGGTCCGCGGCCAGTATGCCGGCGATAGGCGGCGACGTACTCGGCCTCGTCGGGGATGCCGAGCGCGCGAAAATCGACCCCGGCGAGGCCGCGAAACAATTCCGGCGTCACCCGCCAGGTCAACGCGTGATAGGCGAAATCGGCGAGCGGGTCGCCGATCGTCGACAGCTCCCAATCGAGGACGCCGATGACCCGCGGCTCGGTCTGGTGGAAGACGAGGTTGTCCATCCGGTAGTCGCCATGGACGATCGAGGGCTGCCCCTCCGGCGGCAGGTGCGCCGGCAGCCAGTCGATGAGCGCATCCATCGCCGGCTGCTTCGTGGTTTCCGAGGCGCGGTACTGCCGGCTCCAGCGCGCGATCTGGCGCGCCATGTAATTGCCGGGCCGGCCGAAATCCGCAAGGCCTAGCGCCGCGTAATCGACCGAATGCAGGTCGGCGATGACCCGGTTCATCGAGGCGAACATCGCGCCGCGCTCCGCGGGCGATATCCCCGGCAGCCGCTGGTCCCAGAAGATGCGGCCGTCGAGATGCTCCATCACATAGAACGCGCTGCCGGTGACCGCCGCGTCCTCGCACAGCGCAAAAACTTGCGGCACCGGTACGGCGGTTGTCGCCAGCGCCTGCATCACCCGGAATTCGCGCTCCACCGCGTGCGCGCTCGGCAGCAGCGGGCCGGGCGGCTTCTTGCGCAGCACGTAGTCGCCCGAGCCGGCGCGCAGCCGGTAGGTCGGGTTCGACTGGCCGCCGGCAAAGCGCTCGGCGCGCAACGGCCCGTGAAAGCCGTCGACGCGCTCGGTCATGAAGCGTTCGATGCGGCCGAGCGCGAGATCGTCGCCGCCTTCCATCTTGCTCCCTCGCCGCCTCTCGGCTGTATGATAGGACGCGAACCGGCCGGTGGCGAAATGGGATCGACGCGGGCGATGGCGAAATTCGGGATCGGCCGGGCGGCGGCGCTGGCAATGGGCCTGTTCGCCGGCGTGCTCGGTCTCGCCGCGATCGATCCCACTCCGGCGATCCCGGACAAGCCCTCGGCCGGCGACAGCGCGCCCGCCGACCCGCCGGCCGGCATTCTGCTGATCGCCTCCGCCCAGATCCAGGACCCGCGCTTTTATCACGCGGTCATCCTCGTCCTGCGGCACGACCGGGGCGGCGCGTTCGGCATCGTCGTCAACCATCCGCTTACGAGCGAGACGGTCGCCAGCCTGCTCGCCGCCACCGGCGACGACGACCAGACGGTGGAAGGCACGATCCCGGTCCATTCGGGCGGGCCGGTGCAGCCGGAACTGGGCTTTGTCGTGCACAGCGCCGACTACCGCCGCGCCGACACGCTGGCGGTCGATGGCAATCTGGCGATGACCGCGAGCAAGGACGCGCTCAAGGATATCGGCCACCACCGGGGGCCGAAGCAGTTCTTCTTCGCGTTCGGCTATGCCGGCTGGGGCGCCGGCCAGCTCGAAGGTGAGATCGAGCGCAAGGATTGGTTCACCCTACCCGAAGACCCCGCGCTGGTCTTCGACGAGGACAGCAGCAAGGTCTGGGATCGCGCCCTGGCGCGCCGCCAGCAGGAATTGTGAGGGGAAACCGCAAGGACGATTTCCGCCGCCTCGTCGCCAAGTCGAGCGCCACACGGCGGAGCGGTGCTGTTCGCTTGTCATTCTGGGACGGCGCATTGC
Organism: Allostellaceae bacterium; assembly: GCA_035648415.1. Taxonomy (GTDB): domain Bacteria; phylum Pseudomonadota; class Alphaproteobacteria; order ATCC43930; family CGMCC-115725; genus DATARH01. Next base: position 21,268 of record DASRLO010000030.1, on the reverse strand, counting down.
GCCGAACCCGGGACCCAGGCACCGACCTCGTTAAGCGCAATCGAGCCGAGGAACGCCGGCGATTGTCCGTTTTCGTGGGCCCCGGCTTCGTGCCGAGCAGCGCGCCCCCCTAGAGGGCAAATATTAGAGAGCCTTCAGCATCGTGTCGGCGTCGGACACCTCGAACTTGCCGGGGGCCTCGACGTGCAGCGCCTTGACGACGCCGTTGTCGACCAGCATCGAATAGCGCTGCGAGCGCTTGCCGAGCCCCGCCTTGGTCGCATCGAGCTCGAGGTCGATGGCGCGGGCGAAGTCGCCGCTGCCGTCGGCCAGCATCGTCACCTTGCCGTCGCAGTTCTGCGCCTTGCCCCAGGCGCCCATGACGAAAGCATCGTTGACCGCGACGCAGGCGACAGTGTCGACGCCCTTGGCCTTGAGCGCCTCGATCTTGTCGACATAACCCGGCAGATGGCGCTGCGAGCAGGTCGGGGTGAACGCGCCCGGCACCGCGAACAACGCGACCTTCTTGCCGCCGAACAATTCGTCGCTGGTGATCTCCTTCGGTCCTTCCGGGCTGAGATATTTGAAGGTGGCCTGGGGGACCTTATCGCCAACCTTGATGGTCATCGCGGATTCCTTTGAAGTGGTGGGAGCCGGCGCCTTTGCGGCGGCGCCGGATCGAGATGAGGCGCAGAGCGATAGCATAGCGCGAACCGCCGCGTAAACCGCGCCCGCGGGGTGCTGCTGTCGAGTCGTCGCCGAGGACCGGCATGTCTCTGGCAATCGCGGCGGACGATCTATATGTCAGGACCAGGTCATCGGAGGAACATCGTGAGCTCGCTAACCGGTCAGCTGCTCGTCGCGATGCCGCAGATGCAGGACCCGCGCTTCGCCCGCTCCGTCGTCTATATGTGCGCCCATAGCGAGGAAGCCGGCGCGATGGGGTTGGTGATCAACAAGACGATCGACGCGCTGACCGTCGACGAGCTTTACGAGCATCTGAAAATCGACGCTGTGCGGCCGAACCGGCCGCGCCCGGTGCATTTCGGCGGGCCGGTCGATCCCGGCCGCGGCTTTGTGCTGCACAGTGCGGACTATCGCGAAGAGGGGACGCTCGGCATCGGCGACCAGTTCGCGATGACCGCGACGCTCACCATCTTGCGCGCGATCGGCAAGGGCGAAGGACCGCGCCGGAGCCTGCTGGCGCTCGGCTATGCCGGCTGGGCGCCGGGCCAGCTCGACGCCGAGATTCAAGCAAACGGCTGGCTCTCGGTCGCCGCCGATTCCGAGCTGGTGTTCGATGCAGCGCAGGACAGCAAATGGCAGCGCGCCCTCGCCAAGCTCGGCGTCAGCCCCGAAATGCTGTCCGCCGACGCGGGACACGCCTAAACCTTCACCCGCCAGTCCTCGCGCAGGATCGCGAACAACAGGTGGTCCTGCCATTTGCCGTCGATCAGGAGGTAGCGGCGGGCGTAGCCTTCCTCGGTGAAGCCGGTGCGTTTCAAGAGGGCGCGGCTCGGCACGTTGGTCGGCAGGCAGGCTGCCTCGACCCGGTGCAGGCGCAGCCGGTCGAACGAGAAGTCGAGCACCAGCGGCAGGGCCGCGGTCATAAAGCCCCGGCGTGCAAACGGCTCGCCGATCCAATAGCCGAGGCTGCCGGTCTCGGCGACGCCGCGGCGCAGGTTGCTGAGGCCGACCCCGCCGACCAGCGTCTCGTCGGACTGAAAGATGAAGAAATTATAACCCTGGTCGCCGCGCCAATCCTCGGAGTAGCGCCCGATGCGGCCGCGGAAGCTGGTGCGGCTCAGCGCGTCGGGCGGCCAGGTCGGTTCCCACGGCGCGAGGAAATTGCGCGAGCGGGCGCGCAGATTGGCCCACGAATCGTAGTCGCCGCGCTCGGGCGGCCGCAGGAAGACCGGGTCGCCGATGAGACGCAGCGGCTCGGCGCGGGTCGCGAACAGGCGCGGAAAGGTCTTGCGCTGCGGCGCCATCCCGCGGCCCGCCTCAGGCGACCAACCGCGCCTCGAGGCGCGCGAAATCTTCGAGCCGGCCGACCGGGCCAAGTGCGGCGAGCGTCGGCCGCCCGCCCCGCCAGCGCGCAACGACCCGTCCGATCGCGGCATCGTCGACCGCATCGACCTGGCGGACGATCTCGTCGGGATCGAACGGGGTGCCGTGGATCAGCATGTGCTGCGCCATCTGCTCGCAGCGCGCCGAGGTGCTTTCCAGCGACATCAACAGCCCGGCCTTCATCTGCGCCTTGGCGCGGGCCAGTTCGACCGGGGTGAACCCGGCGTCGAGCTTCCTGGTCTCGTCGCACAGGACCGGCAGCAGTTCGGCCGCTTCCTTTTCGCCGGTGCCGGCATAGATGCCGAAGAGCCCGCCGTCGCGGTAGGAATGGGCGAACGAGCTGATCGAATAGACGAGGCCGCGCTTTTCGCGCACCTCCTGGAACAGGCGCGAGGACATGCCGCCGCCGAACGCGGTCGAGAGCACCGCGGCGGCGTAATAATCCGGGTCGCACAGCGGCAGTCCGGGGAAGCCCAGCACCAGATGAAGCTGTTCCAGATCGCGCCCCAGACGGTGATCGCCGCCGACATAGCGCGCCGGCTCGGTCGCGACCTCACGCTCCGCCGGCATGCCGGACAAGAGCTTGTCGGCGAGCGCGACGACCGCGCCGTGATCGAGATTGCCGGCCGCCGACAGCACCATGCGCGACGCGCCGTAATGGTCCTTGAGGTAGGAAACCACCGATTTGCGCGACAGCTTTTTGATGATGCCGGGGCTGCCGAGCACCGGCCGGCCCATCGCCTGGTCGGGATAGGCGCGCTCCTGAAAAAAATCGAAGACGATGTCGTCGGGTGTGTCGTTGGCCTGGCCGATCTCCTGCAGGATCACGGTGCGCTCGCGTTCGAGCTCGGCCGGCTCGAAGGTCGAGTGCTGCAAGATGTCGGCGAGGATATCGAGCGCGAGAGGTACATCCTCCTTCAGCACCTTGGCGTAGTACGCCGTGCTTTCGCGCGAGGTATAGGCGTTGAGGTGGCCGCCGACCGCTTCGATCTCCTCGGCGATGGCGAGCGCCGAGCGCCGCTTGGTGCCCTTGAACGCCATGTGCTCGAGGAAATGCGCGACGCCGTTGACCCTGGCCGGCTCGTGCCGGGTGCCGACATCGACCCACAGGCCGATGGAAACGGTGGCGACCGTGGCGATCCGGTCGGTGACGATGCGCAGCCCGTTGCCGAGCGTGGCGAGGCCGACGCTCACGCCGCTCTCGCCCGCAGCCGCGCTCGCTCGCGGATGAAACGGGACACCGCAGCGATGTCATTGGGCAATGCGGTCACCTGCTCAGGTTTTTCCATGATTTCGACGAGCGCATCCGGCATTTGCGGGCGGATGCCGGTCGCGCGCTCAACCGTCTCGGAGAATTTAGCGGGATGCGCCGTCGCCAGCGCCACCATCGGCGCGGCGCTCTCGTCGCGGGCGAGCTCGGCGCGCGCCGCGGCGACCGCGACCGCGCTGTGCGGGTCGATCAGCCTGCCGGTGCGCCGGTAGGTCTGGCCGATCTCGGCGAGCGTGGCGGCGTCGTCGACCCGCTGCCCGGCGAACAACTTGCCGGCGGCATGCCAGGCCTGGTCGTCGGGCGGCAAGGCGCCGTCGCGGCGGAAGGCGGCGATCGCCCGGGTCACCGCGGCCCCGTTGCGGCCCTTGAGCTCGAACAGCAATCGCTCGAAATTGCTCGCGACCTGGATATCCATGCTGGGGCTGAGGCTGGGGCTTACCTCCGCCATCGTCATCGCGCCGCTCGCCAGATAGCGCGCGAGAACATCGTTGGCGTTGGTCGCCAGCACCAGCCGCTCGACCGGCAGCCCGATCGACCGCGCCAGATGCGCGGCGTAGATATTGCCGAAATTGCCGGTCGGCACCGCGAACGACAGCGGTCTTCCCGGCGCGCCCAGCGCGAGGCCGGCGGCGACGTAGTAGACGATCTGCGCGGCGATCCGGGCGAAATTGATCGAATTCATCGCCGAGAGGCCAAGGTCGCGGCGCAGGGCGGTGTCGGCGAACAGCGCCTTCACCAGATCCTGGCAATCGTCGAAATTCCCCTCGATCGCGATCGCATGCGCGTTGGGCGCGTCGATCGTCGTCATCTGCCGGCGCTGCACCTCGGAGATGCGGCCGTGCGGATAGAGGAAAAAGATGTCGATCGCGGCGCGGTCGCGGCAGGCTTCGAGCGCCGCCGAGCCGGTGTCGCCCGAGGTCGCGCCGACGATCGTCACCCGCTCGCCGCGCCGGGCCAGCGCCGCGTCGAACAGCTGGCCCAAGAGCTGCAGCGCCAGATCCTTGAACGCCAAGGTCGGCCCGTGAAACAGCTCCAGCAGCCACAGCCGCTCGTCGAGCTGGACGAGCGGGGACACCGCCGCATGGCGAAACCCAGCATAGGCGGCCCCGGAGAGTCGCCGCAGCTCGCCGCGTCCGAAGCTGCCGCCGGCGAATAGGCCGACGATCCGCGCCGCGAGGTCCGCATAGGGCACGCCGGCGAGTTCCTCGAAGTCGAGCGCCGGCAGCGCCTCGGGCACGTAAAGCCCGCCATCCTCGGCGAGGCCGGCCAGGAGCACATCCTCAAAGGAATAGGTGGCCGGCGCGGGCCGGGCATCGCGGGTCGACAGATAGCGCACGCGCAATCTTATCCTATGCTCTTGAAAAAACGTATCCCCGCCGCTTCCCCGAGGGGCCGCCTACTTGTCCATCCAGACGTCTTCCATCCGCCAGCCGTTGTAGATGCTGTTGACCATGATCGTCAGCCCCTTGACATAGGGTTGCTGGCAGCTCGCGCCCACCGGATAGAACAGCACCGGACGAATCGCCGCCTCGGCCAGTCTCTTCTCGATCTGCCCGACGAGGGTCTTGCGCTTGTCGGCGTTGGCCTCCATCGACTGCTGGTGGACCAGCTTCTCGGTGTCGGCGTCGCAGTAGCCGGCATAGTTGCGTGGGCTGTTGCAGCCGAAATTCTCGACGAACATCTCGTCGGGGTCGTCGACGCCGGTCTCGATCGGCACCGCGCCGATGGTGAAATCCTTGCGCATCACCTTGGGGTACCATTGCGTCGTGTCGACGATGTCGAGATCGGCGTCGATGTAGATTTCCTTGAGCTGCGAGTTGAGCAGCACCGCCGGCTGTCGCCATGACGGGATGTCGCGCGTCGACAGCTTGGTCACGAGGTGCTTGTCCGGTCCGTAGCCGAGCTTTTGCATGATCGCGCGGGCCGCGGCGAGGCTCTTCTGGAAATCGGGATCGTACCCCGGCAGGGTTTTCAGCATCGCCTCGTCGAGACCCCACACCCCTTCCGGCGGCGGCATCATCAGCGCGCCGACCCGGCGGATGCCGCCATTGATGATTTTGGAGAAAGCCTCGCGGTCGATCGCCAGGGTCATCGCCCGGCGCAGTTCGATATTGTCGAACGGCGGCTTCGAGGGATTGATCAGCATGGTGCGCGGCACGTTGACCCCGCTCGTCTGGCAGATCGCCTGCGGCGCCTGTTCCTGGAAATCCTTCAAGGTTGGCGGGGTCACCCCGTAGGGCGAGCCGACATCGAACCCGCCGGCGAAAAACGCCAGGTTGCGCGGCGCGATCTCCCGCATGATGGTGAACTCGATGCCGTCGAGATAGGGTCGGCCCGGCTTCCAATAATCGGTGTTTTTCGTGAGCTTGACGTACTCGTTCGGCTTGAATTCGACAAATTTGAACGGGCCGGTGCCGATCGGGTGCTGCCGCATCTCGCGCGCCGGGATATGGCAGGGATAGATCGGCGCCCAACCCGAGGCGAGCAGGGCGAGCAGCGCCGGCTGCTTCTCCTTCAGGTGAAAGGTGACCTCGTCGTCGCCGCGCGTGGTCACCTCGGCGACGTTTTCGTACCAGCTCTTGCGCGGGTTGACGCGCAATCTGTCGGCGCCGAGCCCCATCAAGAGGTCCCAGGTGCATTTGACGTCGGCCGCGGTGAACGGCTTGCCGTCGTGCCATTTGACGCCCTGATGCAGCGGGAAGGTGAGTTCCTTGCCGTCGGCGCTCCAGCTCCAGCTCATCGCCAGGTCGGGCACGATGTGATCGAGGCTGTTCTGCGCGACATGCTGGTCGTAGAGCACGAGATTGTTGAAGACCGCCATCGCCGGCTCTTCGGCCGCGCGCGTCGATTCTTCGAGGATCGACATGCTGGCCGGACTGTCGAAATGCTGGATATGGAGGATGCCCCCCGGCTTTTGCGCCATTGCCGGCAACGCAGCGAGTGCCGCCATCGCGAACGCGCCGAGTCCGATCCGCGGTCTTGCGATCATGTTTCCTCCCCGCGCTTTTGATGCGCCCGGCCAATCTAGGATAGGTTGGGCCGCCGACCGAGAGGAGATTGCCGCGATGAGAGGGCTTCACCCCGACCCAGCCCTCCCCGCTTGCGGGGAGGGCTGGGTCGGGGTGCGGGCTTAGGTCCGGAAGCCCGGGTCGAGCTTGTCGCAGAGGCGCAGCAGCGCCGGCCATTCGCGCTGGCCGCCGAGGCGCGGCGTGTTGCCGGAATTGGCGAACTGCGCCGCCTGCTTCTCGCAGGTCTCGGGCGACGGGACGACGATCTTCGACCCGCCGGCGGCGGCGGCCTGAATCTTGAGCTGGGCCTCGGCCGAGCGCTCGAAATGGTAGGTCAGCGAAAACGCCTCGGCGCAGTTGCGCCCGGTCGCCAAGAGGCCGTGATTGCGCAGCACCAGCACCGGATGGCTGCCGATGCTCTGCTGCAGCCGTTCGCGCTCGTCGAGGTCGAGCGAGACGCCCTCGTAATCGTGGTAGCCGAGCCGGTTGTAGAAGCGCATCGCCCATTGGCTCAGCGGCAGCAGCCCTTCCTCCAGCGCGCCGACCGCGATATCGGCCTCGGTGTGGGTATGGATCACGCACTCCACGTCGGGCCGGCCCATATAGATCGCGCTGTGGATCACAAAACCGGCGTAGTTCGGTTCGTATTCCGACTCCTCGACCCGGTTCCCCGCGAAATCGATCTTGATCAGGTTCGAGGCGGTGATCTCGTCGAACATCAGCCCGTGCGGGTTGATCAGGAAATGCTCGGTCGAGCCCGGCGCCCGCGCCGAATTATGGGTGAGGATCAGATCGTCCCATTTGAAATGGGCGATCAGCCGGTAGCAGGCGGCGAGGTCGACCCGCACCGCCCACTCCTCGGAGCTGATGTGGCGCGGCCGCGACGTTTGAATGTTGAGCGAGTCCATGTCTTCGTTCCCTCGTAGGATGGGTTGAGCATTAGTGAAACCCATAATTTGCAGGCTCACGTTGCTACAAGCACGTCATTGCGAGGAGCCGTCAGGCGACGAAGCAATCTTGTTAGCATGATTTGCTGGCACGAGATTGCGTCGCTGCGCTCGCAATGACAATCGTTACACCGGCGCGAAGCACGGCACCGGGGGGCCGCCGTCGCTGGGTTTGAACACGACCTTGACCTTTTGGCCAATCTTGATGCCGTCGAGGTCGCAATCGACGATGTTGGTCATCATCGTCGGGCCCTCGGCGAGCGTCACATAGGCGATCGCGTACGGCGCCGGCGTGCCGCGGCGCATGACGCTGTAGGTGTAGATCGTGCCGTTCCCCGACGCCTGCTGCCAGCCCGTATCGTCGCTGAAGCAGAACGGGCACAGGGCGCGCGGGTAGAAATGCAGCTCGCCGCAGGCGTTGCATTTCTTGATGAGGAGCTTGCCCTCGGTCGCGGCGTCCCAGAACGCCTGGGTTTCGAGGTTGGGCTGCGGCGCGGTGATCTTGCGGGATTGCTGTCCCTCGGCCATCGCCGTTACTCCCGTTCCATGATGACGGTGGCGGCGCCGTGCCTTGTGCCGAGCGAGCCGCCGGTGCCGTGCGCCAGCGCGATGTCGCAATTGCGCACCTGCACCGCCGGGTGCGCCTCGCCGCGCAGCTGGCGCACTGCCTCGACCACCTTGGTGAGGCCGCCGCGGTTCGAGGGGTGGTTGTTGCACAGGCCCCCGCCGTCGGTGTTGAACGGCAATTTGCCGACCCCCGAGATCAGGTTGCCGTCGGAGACGAACCTGCCGCCCTGGCCCTTCGCGCAGAAGCCGAGGTCCTCGATCTGCATCACCACGGTGATCGTGAAGCTGTCGTAGATCGAGGCGTATTTGATGTCGGCCGGTTTGACCCCGGCCTCGGCGAACGCCGCCGGCCCCGACCACACCGCGCCCGAATAGGTCAGGTCGACCTTCCCGCCGTTCTGGTTTTTCGGCGCCTCGCCGCAGCCGATCACCTTGACCTTAGGCCGCTTGAGGCTTTTCGCGATCTCGGGCTTGGCCAGGATGATCGCGCCGCCGCCGTCGCTGATGACGCAGCAATCGAGGCGGTGCAGCGGGTCGGCGATCATCGGCGAATTGACCACCTCCTCGACCGTCACGACGTCGCGCAGCATCGCGTGCTCGTTGTATTGCGCGTGGTGCGAGGCGGCGACCTTGACCCAGGCGAGTTGCTCGCTGGTCGTGCCATATTGGTGCATGTGGCGCATCGCGCACATCGCGTACATGTTGGCGGTGGCGGGGCCAAACGGCGTCTCGAACTGGGTCTCGGCCATCTGCACCGGCGGGACGCGCGTCGCGGTGCCGGTCGCCTGGCCGGCCGAGCGCGGCTGTCCGGCGAGGGTGATGAGCGCGATGTTGCACTTGCCGGCGGCGATCGCCTCGGCGGCGTGGCCGACCTGCAGCAGGTAGGACGAACCGCCGGTATCGGTCGAATCCCAGTGGCGCAATTTGAGCCCGAGATAATCGATCATCGACAGCGCGCCGAGGCCGGACATGTCGCCCGCGGCGCAGAAATAGCCATCGATGTCGTTCTTGCCGATCCCGGCGTCCTCGATCGCGCCCTTGGCGCATTCGGCGTGGAGCTGGAACAGCGTCTTGTCGGCGGCCAGCCGGGTCGGATGCTCGTAGACCCCGATAATGTACGATTTTCCGTTGATGCTCATCGCGCTGCGGTCCTCCCTGCGAGCCTCGGGATGGGATACCAGCCGCCGGCCCCGGTCAATCCCGGATTGTGCGGCGACGATCGTACCCGAATGGGCGTGCCGATGTCGTGCCAATGCAATTCCGCGTTCCCAGACGGCGAGACAAAGGGTTGACACAGCGGATTCGTTCCCTATGTGTTCCTCGTATCCTCGAGTCCATCTTGAGGGCTGGCATGCCTCTTTCCATTCACGAATTCAAGCTAGCCGGATCGCGCGGGGACGGCCGGCATCCTTATGCCAACAGCAATGGAGCCTTTTATCGGCCGAGGCGTGCCATTGCTCGAAAAAGACGCGTTCGGCCAATGGAGACCGCGCGATGAAGCGGTGATCGACAGGTTATTGACTACGGGCTACGGCGCTCTGTCCAAACTCGGTTTGCGACATAAACAGCTCGGCTATGTCGCCGAGGCCCTGAACAGCGGTGATCTCGCTTTGGCTTGCATCTCGTTGGTGCGGATGCAGTTGCCGCCCCTCCCCAGCGCCGGCCATGCGCGCGCGATGGCGAAGGCGGACGGTCTGCTGGTCAAAGACAATCCAGATTGGGAAGACGAACCGCGCGTGCCGGCGGGCAACCCCGCCGGCGGCCAGTGGAGAGCGAGGGTGGAGGGGACGAGGGTGCTGACTTCGAGCCGGCAGCGTATCGAGGTGACGACACCCAGGCGAAAAAGGAGCGTTTCGTCGACGCGCATCTTGCGGACGCGCAGAAAATCGCCGACCAGCTTGGCGTGCCGGTCGAAAACATCATCGGAGTTTCCGCAGTAGAATCCGGGTGGGGCGAGTCTCGGTTCGCGGCTGACGGCAGCAACTATTTTGGCCTTCACTACCCCGCACCCTACGCAACGGGATACCTAGTCGCGCGAGACGGCGGAGCCAAGGTTGCCACTTTTGCGAGCTACGCTGACAGCTTACGCTCTTTCGCCGTGATCTCCGGCTCCCTCGTACACGGCGTCACCGATCCGAGCGGCTTCGCCGCGGTTTGCAGAACAGCGGCAAGTTCGGGATCGATACGCGAACCGGACAGAAGAAACCGGAGTACGTCCCCGGCCTCGCCGCAACGATCCGAGGACTGCAATCCCTGGTTGCGCGGAGAAGAGCTTGAAGACGCTTTGTGAGCGCAGCGCCATCTTCAGCCTAGTCGCAATGATCTTCTGTGGTTCCGCTGCTCGATCCACGGAGATCGGATGGAAATTGGATGAGAGGACCGCTCGTTCTCTCGCGGCGGAGGGGACCGGCCACAGCAAGACCCCCGAAGACCTCGATTACCAGGGCGCTCGCAACAACCCGCCATTCTTCGTTTTCTATGGTCTTAACGAACCTCCGGCAGTGGGCGGATTTGGGTACTTCGCCGTCAATCCGTGGACCGGAGATGTTTGGGCGCTCTGGGGCTGCCATAAGCTATTTACGCCGGCCCTGCGCAAATCGCTGGCCGAGATTCGGCGCCAGTTCACGCAGGACGAGTCAAGGCAATACCGCCGGCAGGCCCGCCTTAAACCTGAGTGTATTTTTTGAGAACTGGCCAACTTGATAGACAGTTCGGGGTCGGCAATACGACCTACGTCCCCGATCTGGCCAGACCATTCAGGGGCTTCGCGCGACGCTCTCGCGAAATCTCAAACCGGAGTGCATCGTCGAGGATTAAGCTCCAGCAACAAGAAGTTGGTATTGCCCGCATTTAAGCATCAAGTCTCGGTGATCGCGGCGATCTCGTCGTCCGCATAGCCGAGCTCGCCGAGCACCGTCGCGGTATGCTCGCCGAGACGCGCCGGCGGCAGGTTCCGGTCGGGCGCGGTGGCGGAAAAAATGGTAGGCAGAGCGGGCGATGCGATATCTTCGGACCATCTGGCTGGCCCAGCAAGATAGGGAGCCCCTGAAATGACACCGCGCATCGGATATTTGCTGCCGACCCGCGAGCGGGTCATGGAGGGGCGGCCCGAGGTCGCGCCGCTGCTGGCGCTAGCCGAGAAGGCCGAAGGGCTCGGCTTCGACTCGATCTGGGTCGGCGACTCGCTCTTGGCGCGCCCGCGGCACGACCCGCTGACCCTCTTGGCCGCGGTCGCGGCGCGGACCAGGCGCGCCGAACTCGGCACCGCCGTGCTGCTGCCGGCGCTGCGCAATCCCGTCGTGCTGGCGCAGCAGATCGCGACGCTCGACCAGATCAGCCAGGGCCGCTACATCCTCGGCGTCGGCATCGCCTCGGACGTGCCCAATATCCGCGCCGAATTCGTCGCCGCCGGGGTGCCGTTCGAGAAGCGCGTCGGGCGCATGCTCGAAGGGCTGCGCCTGTGCCGCGAGCTGTGGAGCGGCAAGCCGGTCAATTGGAACGGGCGCTGGGTGGTCGAGAACAGCGTGCTCGGACCGACGCCGCATCGGCCCGGCGGTCCGCCGATCTGGATCGGCGGCATGGTGCGCGCGGCGCGCGAGCGGGTCGGGCGGCTTTACGACGGCTGGTTCCCCAACGCGCCCGACGCCGCGGGCTGGGGCGTGCAATGGCGCGAGATCCTGGACATCGCGCGCGACGCCGGTCGCAACCCGGCCGACCTCACCGGCGCGCTCTACCTGACGCTGACGATCGACGAGGATGCGGGCCGCGCCAGCCGACGCATCGACGGGTTTTTCGCGAATTATTACGGCCAGCCGGCGGAGGCGATGCGCAGCCGTCAGGCGAATTACGCCGGACCGGCCGCGGGCGCCGCCGAATGGCTCAAATCCTATGTCGACGAAGGCGCGAGCCACCTCGTGCTGCGCTTCGCCGGCGACCCCGAGCGCAACCTCGAGACCATCGCCCGGTTGCGCGGCGAACACGGCTGGTAGGGCTACTCCGCCGCCGGCGAGACCGTCACCAGCTCGTCCTCGCTGGTCGCCGAGTTCGAGCCAGGCACGCGGAACGAGATCACCGACTGGCGGCGCATCTCGTGGGCCATACCGCCCGCGACATCGAGCTGGGCGCGCGCGACCGCCGTGACCTCGGCCGTATTGATGCCGGCCACGCCGACATTGCTCAGGGAAGGGTCCTTGATGGTCTCGCCGACGAGCATCTTCATCGAGGCCGCGTCGTAGGTCTCGGTCATCACGTAGCGCACGTCGCCGGTCGCCGGATCGTCCTTGGCGATCGACAGGGTGACGATTTTTGTCATCCCGTCACCCAGCGCGTTCGCCACCGGCATCTTGATCTTGCGGGTGTCTCCGGGGTGCAGCCCGGTGTTTTGCCCAAGCGCCAGGATGGGCAGGTCGTCGAGGTAGAAATCGGCCGCCTGCTTATCGTTGATCGAGACCATCCGTTCGGCGACGCGCTTGATCGAGGCGAGGATTTCGGGATTGGCGGCGACGCTCGGCCTGGCGGCGATCGCATCCCGCAGCGTCGCCCTCATCTCGTCGAGATTGAGGACGCGCAGCGGCCTGCCGCTGGCGTCGGTGGCGACACGCAGGACCACGCCCTGCTGCGCCGCGTAGGCGATGCGCTGCAGCGAGGCGCCCTTGGGGTCGCCCTTATAGTCGGATTTTTGCCGGGCGTAGGAGATGACGTAACCATCGGCAGTCTTTTCCTCGATGGTGAGGAGCGCGGTCTGCTTCAGCGTATGCCCGGCCAGCGTGCCGTGCTCGTTCTTCTCGATGTTGAGCTCGCGCTCCACCGTCCATTTGCTGCCGACCGGCGGGTCGAATTTCGGCTCGACCCATGTGCCGTCGGCCGCGAAGCCCGAGCCGGCGGACAACAGGAAAACCGGCAGGGCAAACAGCGCTAGGCGCCGGCAGGCGAATTTCATCGGGAATTCCTCGGGCTGCGACCAGCCGGCGAGGATATCCGGTGTTGGTTAAGGGTTCGTGGAGATGCGGCGATCAGCTCGCCAGCGGGTGCGGACGCGGGTTCGAGCCATCGGTGAAGCGCGACAGGCGAAACGGCGCCGGATCGACGATGGTCGGCCCGCCGGCGACCATGTCGGCGACCAGCCGCCCCGCGCCGGGTCCGATGCCAAAGCCGTGGCCGGAAAACCCGGTCGCGATGAAAAACCCCGGCACCGCATCGACCGCCGAGATCACCGGGATCGCATCCGGCATCACGTCCATCATCCCGCCCCAGGTCTCGGCGATCCTCAAGCCGCGAAAGGCGGGGAACGATTCGGCGATGCTGGCGCGTGCCCGCTCCAGCACCAGCGGGTCGGCGGCGGGGTCGAGCGTGCGCACCGCCTCGAACGGCGTCGCCTCGTCGAGGCCCCAGCGCCGCTTCATCCGCCACTCCTCGCCAAACCGCGCGCCGGCGCGAAACCGCAGCTTGCGCCAATGCACCCGCGCCGCCGGCAGGTAATCGAGCGCGAGGCGAAAGGTGTCGGGCGCCAGGTCGATCGTCCGCACCCCAAGCGTCGACACGGTGTAGCCGCCATCCATCCGCTTGCGGTAGCCGAAGAGCCCGCCCGAGGCGGAGATTTCGGGGCCGCCATCGAGCTTCTCGGTGCGCATCACCGAGCCGAGCACCTTGAGCTGGGGCAGCTCGACCCCGAGATTGCCGCAAAAAAGCCGCGACCACGCGCCGCCGGCGAGCACCACCGATTGGCAGGCGATGCGGCCCTTTTCGGTGATGACCGCGCCGACCCGGCCCGCTTCCGTCTCGATGCCGCGCACCGCGCAGCCGGTGAAAATGCCCGCGCCCGCCCGCCGCGCCGCCTCGGCGATGGCGGGCGCCGCGAGTTGCGGCTCGGCCTTGCCGTCGCTCGGCGTGTAGAGCGCGCCGGCCCATTTCTTGTCGAGCCCGGGCAGCCGCTCGGCGACCTCGGCGGCCCCGATGACATGGGTGTCGAGCTGGTATTGCCGGGCATGGTCGAGCCACGGTTCGAGCCGCGCGAGATCGGCCTTGCTCTCGGCGAGATACATGATCCCGCAGGTGCGGAAGCCGGTCTCGGCCTCGATCGTCTCGTTCATCCTCTGCCACAGCCTGAGGCTCTCGACGACCAGCGGCAGCTCGCGCGGGTCGCGCACCATCTTGCGGCACCAGCCCCAATTGCGGCTCGACTGCTCGCCGGCGATGTGGCCCTTTTCGCAGAGCGCGACGCTCATGCCCTTCCGCGCGAGGAACAGCGCGGCGCTGGCGCCGATGATGCCGCCGCCGATGACGACGACATCGGCGCGCGCCGGCAATACCGCGTCGGATGCGACCGGATCGACCCGCGGCGCCATTTGCCTCTCCTATTGCCGCGCCAACCAGCCGCGATAATGAACGAGTTGGCCGATCATCGGAAACCTCACATCGATGTCGAAGCCAAAGCGGTCGCCGTCGGCGCTCTCGAAGCACACCGTCGGCGGCATCAGCCAGCGCGGCAACGGCAGCCACAGCAGGCGCCACGCCACCAAATCCCACCGCAAGCCTTGCACGCTTGGCGTAAGCCGGTGAAAGAAGACGAACGGAAAGAAGCGTTCGCACAGCAATCCCGCGCGGCGGCCGCTTCCGGCGCAGAAGTCGCTTTGATAGCGCCGCCCGGCGAAGCTCCGGCGCCAGAACTCTCCGCCTGCTCCGTCGGTATGAAAGGCGACCGTCACCGGCACGTCGCGCCCCGGCGCCGGCAGCCCCGAGAGCTTGCAGATCAGCCGCGGCCAGAACCCCGTGGCCGCGACGATGTCGGCGCGCCCTTCGGTCATGGCATCGGCGGCGAGCCCATGCAGCCGCCGTACCGGCTCCGGCAGAATCGCGAAGTCAGGGCCTAGCAGTTGTTGGAACGGGGAGGGCATCATCGGGGGCGCTCGTCGAGAGATGGGTGGAGATACGGTAGGGCGCGAATTCGCGGCTGATCCGATCGAGGTCCAGCACGCCGACGCAAGGCCGTGCGCCGGGCTGCGACAGCCGCCCATCGGCAAGCGCGCGGATCGCCGCCAGGGCGGGCAACGTCGGGACAACCGGCCCGTCGCCGGCCTCGGCGACCAGCGACCAGGCCGCGCGGACAGGGCTTCCCGCCGCATCGATCCCAGCGGCCTCGACCACCATGCCGCCGCGGTCGCTGCCGAGACTTTTGAGGCGCTCGGCAAACCACCGCATCGGCCTCGCCAGCGGCGCCAGCGACGGGAGGAGGCCCAGCCGCACCAGAAGCCCGGCGAGATAGAGACCGTGATGCATCACGGTCAGTTCGAGCCCGGCGCGAAAGATTGCCGCTCGTCGCGGCGCGAAGCGCGCCGGAACGAGGTCGAGATCGGGCGTCTCGCACAGCGACAGCCAGCGCCGGCCAAGACCGGGCATGTCCCGCCCGACCGGCCGTCCCCAGCCCGGCCGCTCGGTCCAGCCGCCATCGACGAAGACGCGCACCGGCTTGCCGGCATAGGACAGAATGGCGCGGATCACGGAGCGGCCGCGCGGCGCGCTACGGGTGCCCGGCGAGATGGCGATCTCGACCGTGTCGATGCCGCGCCAGCCTGTGGTCAGCCGGTCGAGGACCGCGTGCGACAGCGCCGGGGTCGAACTCGCGCCGGTCAGCGCGACAACCCCGGCGGCGCGCGCCGCGGCGTCGAGCGCGCCAAACCCGGCGACGAAATCGCGAGCGTCGGCGAGGTCGACATAGTGCAGACCGGCCGCGATCGCCGCCCGCGCGAGCTGGTAGCCGGCGCCCTGGAACGGCCCGGCGGCGTCGGCGACGACAAAGGCTCCGCTCGCGGCCAGCATCGCCGCCGTCACCGTCGCGGCGTCGAGCCGCAACGCCGCCGCCCGCTCGCCATGAGGCGCGGCCTTGGCCGTCGCGCGCGCCAGATCGCGGCCGGCGACGACGACATTCAAATCCGTGGTCGCGACCAAGCCGTCGACCAGCCGGCCGCCAAACCCGCCGCTGCCGCCGACGACCAGCACGGTTCGCGCCACGCTCAGCCCCGCGGCGCGTCGCCGAGGAAATGGCGCGCCAGCTCGGGCGTGGGCAGCAGACATTCGGCGCTCTGGCCGAACCAGCGATAGCGGTGGCGCGCGATCAAATCGTACACCGCATTGCGCACGCTGCGCGGCGCCGCACGGCCGAGGACGGCCCAGCGCCAGCCCGGCAGGCGCGACAGCACCTCGATCGCCGCGTCGGACTTGAAATAGGCGCGGCCGCCGAGGATCACCGCATTGGTCTCGGGGAATGTCGTGTCGATGTCGAGCCGTTCGGCCAGCACGCGGCCGTAAGGCTGCTGTACCGCGACAAAGCGGAAGCTCGCTTCCGGATCGCGCTCGATCACGAACCGCGCCCAGCGCGAGCACAGCACGCAGACGCCGTCGAACAGGATCACCCGGTCGGGAACGCCGTCGATAGGTTTGGCTCGCCAGGATTTCACGCCGTAATGGTAGGCAAAATTGGCGGGTGTGGCGAGGCGCCGCCCAGGGCATCAACCCGCTATCGCAAACCCGGTCCTCGGGTTATGAGAGCCGCGCCGCCGCCGAGACACCAATACGATGCTGAGACGCCTTTACGACCGGATGCTTGAAATCGCCGCCGGCCCCAACGCGATCTGGGCGCTGCTCGCGGTCGCCTTCGCCGAAAGCTCGTTCTTTCCGCTGCCGCCCGACATCCTCTTGATCCCGATGATGCTGGCGCGGCCTTCGGCGGCGTGGCGGCTCGCCGCGTACGCGACGCTGGCCTCGGTCGCGGGCGGGATGCTCGGCTACGCGATCGGCTATTACGGGTTCGACCTGATCGGCCGGCCGATCCTCGAGCTGAACCACGCGATGGGAGGGTACGACACGCTGAGGGCTGGGTTCGATACCGTGGGGATGTTCGGCGTTAAATGGGGCGTGTGGATCATCGTCCTCAAAGGGATAACACCGATCCCCTACAAGCTGATCACGATCACCAGCGGTGCCCTCCATTTCGACCTGGCGGCGTTTGTCGGCGCCTCGATCGTCTCGCGCAGCCTGCGGTTCTTCCTGCTCGCGGCGCTGCTGTGGTGGTTCGGGCCGGCGGTGCGCGACTTCATCGAGAAGCGGCTGATGCTGGTCACCACCGGATTTGCCGTGTGCCTGGTTGGCGGGTTCCTGGTCATTCGCTATCTATGACCCTATGGCTTTGACCCTATGGCTTTGACCCTATGGGCTTTGACCCTATGGCTCTGACGACCAGGCAATTTGCCGGCGCCGTGCTGGTCGCCAGCGCCGCGGTGCTCGGCGCGGCGCTGCTGTCGCAATACTGGGGCGGGCTCGCGCCGTGCGAGCTCTGCCTGCTGCAGCGCTGGCCGTGGTGGGTGGCGATCGCGATCGCCGCGGCGGCATGGCTGATCGACGGCAGATTGGCGCTGCCGATTCCGGCGATCCTGCTGGCGATTGTTTTCCTCACCGGCGCCGGCATCGCCTTCTACCATGTCGGGGTCGAGCAGCACTGGTTCGCCGGCCCCACCGCCTGCACCGCGAGCGGCGCCGACGCCACCAGCGTCGACGCGCTGCGGGCGCAGCTCCTCGGCACGCAGCCGGTGATGTGCGACCAGGTGCAATGGTCGCTGTTCGGCGTCTCGCTCGCGGGCTGGAACCTGCTTGCCTCGCTGGCGATGGCTGGATTGTGCGCGGCGGTGGCGCGCGGGCGGAGCTTTGGGCGGGTGACGGCATGAGCGGCGCGCGGCCGCCCTATTTGCCCGGCGACCGGGCGGCGGCGGACGACACCGAGCGGATAATCCGCGTCGACCAGGCCGGCGAATACGGCGCGACGCGGATTTATGCCGGGCAGATGGCGGTCATTCGCCGCGGTCATGCCGCCGGCGCGATCCGCGCGATGGCCGAGCAGGAACAGCGCCACCTCGCGCAGTTCGACCGGCTCTTGTGCGAGCGCCGGGTGCGCCCGACCGCGCTGTCGCCGCTGTGGCATATCGCCGGCTACGCGCTCGGCGCGGCGACGGCGTTGTTGGGCGAGCGCGCGGCGATGGCTTGCACGGTCGCGGTCGAAGAGGTCATCGACGGGCACTACGCCCGCCAGGCCGAACGTCTCGGCGCCAGCGACGCGGAGCTTGCCGAGACGATCGCGACCGCGCGCGCCGACGAGCTCGCCCATCGCGACACCGCGCTCGCTCACGAAGCGACCGAGGCCCTAGGGTACGATTTGCTTTGCGCCGCGATCAAGACGGGCGCGCGCGTCGCGATCTGGCTATCCGAGCGGATTTGAACCTTGCGCGAAAATCCTCGTTGACAATGCACGCCCAGGCGTAGCCGGGGGCATGCAAAAACGAGGAGGGCCGCATGGCTGCGCAGATCGTCGTCGGACTATTCGAATCGCGGGGTTTCGCCCAGGATGCGCGCAACCGCCTGCATACCGAAGGCGTCGCGGAAAGCGACATGTGGGTCGTGGTGCTGAGGGAGATAGCCCCGCTGCCGTCCACGAGCCAATCCGAGCTGGCGGCGCTGTCGGTCGACCCGCTGATCCTCGGCGATGTCGAGAAAAGCTTCGCCCACTACATCCGCAACGGCGAGACCGCCGTGCTGGTGCGCGCCGAGACCGACGCCGACATCCAATTCGCGACCGACGTGATGGCGCTCTATTCGCCAATCGCGCTCGAGGTGCTGAAGCGCGAGCCCGCCCGCGAGCTTTAGGCGCGCGGCGCCCGCTGCAAACGGGCGATCTCGTCGGCGCCGTAGCCGAGCCCGGTCAGCACCGCCTCGGTGTCGGCGCCAAGCTCCGGCGCCGGCCGGCGCAATTCGCACGGCGTCTCGGCGAACTTGATCGGAAAGCCGAGCATCTTGACCTCGCCGTGACCGGGATGCTGCTGCCTCAGCATCATCTGCTGGTCGATGACCTGCGGGTCGGCGAAGACCTCCGCCAGCCCCATCACCCGGCCGCACGGCACGCCGGCGGCGTTGAGCGCCGCGATCCAATGCGCGGTCGTCTCGGTCGTCAGCCTCGTCTCGATCGCCGCATTCATCGCCGCGCGGTTGCGGACGCGCAGATCGTTGGTCGCGAAGCGCGGGTCGGCCCGCAGCCCGGGCAGGGCGAGCGCGCCGACGAGACGCTGGTAGCTCTGCTCCTGGCTTGGGGCGAGCGCGACCTCGCCGTCCTGGGTGCGGAACATCCCGTAGGGCGAGACGATCGCGTGGTCGTTGCCGGTGCGGCCCGGCTCCTCGCCGGTGGCGAAATGGTTGGCCGCGAGAAAGCCGAGGAGGCTGATCATGCCGTTGTTGAGGCTGGCGCCGACCCGGTCGCCGGCGCCGCTGCGCCCCTTGCGCACCAGGCTCGCGCAAATCCCGAGCGCACCGTAAAGCCCGGCGACGAGGTCGGCGATCGGCGGCCCGGCGCGCAGCGGCCCGCCGCCGACCTCGCCGGTGACGCTCATAAACCCGCTCATCGCCTGGGCGATAAAGTCGAAGGACGGCCGGTCGCGATAGGGCCCGCTATCGCCAAAGCCCGAAAGACTGCAGACGACGAGGCCGGGGTTGAGCGCCTTCAGCCGCGCCGCGTCGAACCCCATCGCCGCGAGCACGCCGGGCCGATAGTTCTCGACGAGGACGTCGCTCTTTTCGATCAGCCGGGCCAGCGCCGCGCGGCCTTCGTCGCTGCGCAGGTTCAAGGTCACCGATTGCTTGTTGCGGTTGAAGGCGGCGAAGTACCACGAGAGCCCGTCGCGGACGAAGCCTTGCCCGCGCAACGGATCGCCCTGGCCCGGGGTCTCGATCTTGATCACCTCGGCGCCCATGTCGGCGAGCAGCATCGTGCAGAACGGCCCGGCGAGGATGCGCGTCAGGTCGACGACCCGGATTCCCGATAGCGGCACGATTTCCTCCCGATCCTATATGCGGCTTTCAAGATAGCGATTTCGCCGCACGATTCGCCAAAAAGCGCCGACCGACGCGCTGGCGAAGTCGCGTGTGCCGCTGTTGCAGTTCACAAAATTGGAAGGCGTGGCGTTCCGGCTCGGCTGCGTTCAAAAAATTCGCGTGCGGTCACAGGAGAGGCGCGTGGCTCCATCGCGGCGGGTCCCCGACACGCAGGCAGCGACGCCGAGGCGTCGGGTTTTGCTGAAGGACGTGATCGCGGTTCTGTTCCTGCTCGGCTGGTGCGCGATCGGCATCGTCAAGACTGCGCACGACGTGGCGGAATATCGCGCGCGGCAGGCGGCGGCCGCGTCGTTCTTCGCCGAGAAGCCGGGGGTGGCCGGCGCGACGGCGCGCGCGACTGCGGTCGGCGCCCCTTACGATCCTGCGCTCGGAAGATGGCTCATGGGTGAAGCTTTCGGCTACCTGGTGACTCTCGCGGTCGTGGCGATAGGCAGCTACCGGGCGGGCCGCCGCAGCGCCACCGTCAAGGTCAAATGGATCGCCCCCACCCGGCGGGCCGCTGTTGCGAATGCGGCTCAATCCGGCGGCAGGGCCGTGGAACGTCTGTCGGTCGTCGTCTGGGCCGATCGCGTCGCGCGCCTGGAAAAAGAGCGCGCTTAACGGACACAGCATCCTCGCGTGGAAGTGAACTCGCGGGCATGCGGGCGAAATGCCCGGCTCCTCAGCTCTGTTCGAGTTCGCTGTCCCAATAGAGATAATCGCGCCAGGAATCGTGCAGGTAGTTGGGCGGGAAGGCGCGGCCGTTTTCCTGGAGCATGAACGAGGATGGCTGGACCGGGCGGTGGCGCGGGTACATGCCGCTCTGCGCGGGGAGGCGGTTGCCCTTCTCAAGGTTGCACACCGAGCAGGCGGTGACGACGTTGGCCCAGATCGTCTTGCCGCCGCGCGAGCGGGGCACGACGTGGTCGAAGGTCAAATCGTGCGAGGGGTAGGGTTCGCCGCAATACTGGCACGAGAACCGGTCGCGCAGGAACACGTTGAACCGGGTGAAGGCCGGGTTGCGCGCCGCCTGGACGTACTCCTTCAAGGCAATGACGCTCGGCAGCCGCATCTCCAGCGAGGGGCTGCGCACATAGGTGTCGTAGTGGTCGACGATGAAGACCCGCTCGAGCCACACCGCCTTGACCGCGTCCTGCCAGGACCACAACGACAAGGGGTAATAGCTCAGCGGGCGAAAGTCCGCGTTGAGCACCAGAGCCGGGCAGCTATCGAGCATTCACTTACCACTAGCAAGCCTGCGACAAACCCCGACTAGCACGGGATTGTGACGGATTCTTAGCGGAATGCCCCGAGGGCGACAAGTTTTCGCGGGCGGGCCGGATCGACGGGGTGCGTCCTTCGAGACGCCCGCTGCGCGGGCTCCTGAGAGTCTGACTCGAAATGGTTCATTTGCGCTCAATCTTTTGCGAGACGGCGGGAGAGGAGCCGTAGATTGGCGAGGAGGAGCCAGGCGGTGGCGCTCTGGGTGGTTGCTTCGAAGTCCTTGGCCAGGCGCCGGC
>DASRLO010000029.1:0-11107 GCA_035648415.1 Allostellaceae bacterium | reverse complement strand
AGCTCGGGTCGTCGAAGCTCGCCACGCGGATGCCGACGAGGTCGGGCCGGGTCGCGACCTGGACGTAGAGCGGCGCGCCGCAATCGCCGCAGAACACTCGCACGATCTCGTTGCCGGCATCGGATTTGGCGACGTAGCGCTTCGGCGTGCCCTGGGTGATGCGGAACTCGGCCGAGGGCATCCGCACCGCCGCGACATAGGCGGCGCCGCTCTGCCGCTGGCAGTCGCGGCAGTGGCATTGCAGCGAGAACGCCGGCTCGCCACCGCTCTCGTAGCGGATCGCCCCGCACAGGCACCCGCCGGTTCTGATCGGCATCGTCTTCATCCTTTTTCTCGTCATGCCCGGACTTGTTCCGGGCATGACGGCCGCGGTACAAATCCCGAAGACGGCGTGGATGACCGGGTCAAGCCAGGTCAAGCCCGGCCATGACGGATGGGAGAATGATCGGGCCGAGAGACGGCAGCAATCGCCTTCGCGTTGGTCGCAGAAGCCTTTACATTGCTCCGCATGCCGTTTGCCGCCGATCCACTGCCTCCGCCCTGCCCCCGCGCCCAGGCGCTTATCGATTTCTGGTTTGGGCCGTACGCCCACCCCGAGCGGCTGCATCACAAGCAGATCTGGTTCCGCAGCACGCCGGAATTCGACGCCTCCGTCCGTGCGGGTTTTGCGGCCGATCATGACGCCGCGGTTGCCGGGGCCTTCGCCGATTGGGAAGCCGCGCCGCTCTCCGCGCTCGCGCTGGTGATGCTGCTCGACCAGGTGCCGCGCAACATCTTCCGGTCGTCCCCGCGCGCTTTCGCGAGCGACCCGCTGGCGCTTGCGACTGCTCGCCGGGCGCTGGCGCGGGGCGACGACCAGGCGGTGCCGGCGGCATGGCGGCTGTTCTTCTACCTGCCGTTCGAGCATAGTGAGGCTCTTGCCGACCAGCAGCGCGGCATCGAGCTATTGCTGGCGCTGCCGCCTGTCCCAGGCCGGCCGGGAGAGGGCCACATGACCCGCCTCCATCTCGAAATTATCGAGCGCTTTGGCCGCTTTCCGCACCGAAACGCCATTCTCGGCCGGGCCTCCACCGCCGAGGAAATGGCGTTCCTCATCGAATGCGAGCACCGCTTCGGGCAGCCGACGCCGCCCCCGTTGCTCTGATTGGAGAACCACATGGCGATCACCGATATCAGCGTCGCCGACATCGCCAATTTCGCCGACGGCCACGAGTTCGGCGCGCCGGGCGCCTATGTCCGCATCAAGGGCGTCGCGCGCGGCATGCTCGACCCCCATTCGCCCTCGAATGCCGGGATCGTCGATCTCGCCAAGGCGCCGCTGAACGCCAAGGGCCTCGTCGACTACGCCACCGATTTCGACATCCTGCGGCCGAAAGACCCGCTGCGCGGCAGCGGGATTTTGGTCTACGACGTGCCCAACCGCGGCTCGAAGCGGATCTTCAACCTCCTGGACGACATCCCGGCCAACGATCCGGCCCGCACCAACGACCCGAAGACACGCGAGGATGTCGGGCTCGGCTTCTGTCTCGGGCGCGGCTATTCGCTGGTGTGGTCGGGCTGGGACCCCGGCGCGCCGCGCGCCAATAGCGGGCTCGGCGCCGAATTCCCTGCCGCGCTCGAACGCGGGCAGCCGGTGACGCAGCGCATTCGCGACGAGTTCCATTTCGGCACCCGCGCCGCGGGCGACGGCAGCGTGCGCCGTCTCTCCTACGCCGCCGCCGCGACCGACCAGCCGGCGGCGCGGCTTGCCGTGCGCCAGCGCGAGAGCGACACCCGCAGCGAAATCCCGCGCGACGAATGGGTATTCATCGACGACCGCTCGATCCGGCTGCTGCCGCCCGGCCGCAATTTCGCGCCGATCGCGATCTACGAATTGTGGTTCGAGGCGGTGGGGTCGAAGGTGCTCGGCATCGGCTACGCCAGCGTACGCGACCTCGTCTCGTTCTTCCGCTACAGGAGCGCCAATCGCGGCGGCATCCCCAACCCGCTGATCTCGACCATGAGCGAGATCAAGCACGCGATCGGCTTCGGCGTCTCGCAGAGCGGCCGCTTCCTGCGCCACTTCCTCGAACTCGGGATGAACAGCGACGAGACCGGGCAGAAAGTCTTCGACGGCGTGTTCAGCCACGTCGCCGGGGCCGGCAAGGTCTTCGCCAACCACCGGTTTTCGATGCCCGGCCGCACCGCGACCCAGCACGAGGACCGGCTCTATCCGGAGAACTGGTTTCCGTTCAGCACCGCCAAGACCGCCGACCCGGTGTCGGGCCGGATCGCGGCGCTGCTCCCCGGCGCCGCCAACGACCCGAAAATCATCGAGACCAACAGCGCGACCGAGTATTGGCAAAAGGGCGCCTCGCTGATCCATACCGATCCCGGCCTGCGGCGCGACCTGCCATTGCCCGACAATTCGCGCGCCTATCTGATTGCCGGAACGCAGCATGGCGGGCGGCCCGGGGTCGATCCGCGCCCCGGCCCCTGCGTCAACCCGCGCAACTGGCACAGCGCCACCCCGGCGCTGCGCGCGCTCTTTGTCGCGCTCGAAGAGTGGGTCACCGGGGATGTCGCGCCGCCGCCGAGCCTCGTCCCCTCGCTCGCCGCCGGCACCGCCGTCACCGCCGACCAGGTCGCGATGCCGAAGGTCGCCGGGTTCGCCGTCGCGCCGGGCGCCAATCCGATCCTGCCGCCGGTCGATTGGGTCGATCCGCCCGAGACGGCGCCGCCGGCGCCCTACACGATTTTCGTCTCGGCGGTCGACGGCGACGGCAACGAGGCGGCCGGCATCCGCCTGCCACAGGTCGCCGTGCCGCTCGGCACGCATACCGGCTGGAATGTCTACAAGGCGCAACCCGGTGAGTTGGCCGACCGCGACGGCTCGTTTATCGCCTTTGCCCGAACCAAGACCGAGCGCGAGGCCGCCGGCGACCCCCGCTCCTCGCTCGCGGAGCGCTATGGCGGTCGCGACGGCTATGTCGAGAAGGTCAAGGAAGCCGCCGCGGCGCTCGTCGCCGCCCGGCTGCTGCTGCAGGGCGACGCGGCCGCGTTCGTAAGAGCCGCGGAAGCCTGCGACAAGTTCTGAAACCTTGCCGCGGGGCGCGGTTCGGCTCAGCATCGCCTTGACGCGGAAAACAATACCCCAGGGAGGAACGCATGCGCTTATCGAGGCTCGCGGGCTGCGCCATCGCGGTCCTACTGGCGCTGTCGGCTTTTGGCGCAGCGGCGCGCGCCCAGTTGATGATCATCGGCAACGATCAAAAGCCGAAATTCGACGACGGCAAGGCGACGATGCAGGCCCCAGGCCACGACACGCTGTCGATCGTCGACACGTCAAAGCCGGACAATCTGAAGCTCCTCGCGACGATCCCGCTCGACAACACGATCGTCGGCCCGCCCACCAATCTGGCGATCACCCCGTCGCGCGACATCGCGCTCGTCTCCGACACGATGAAGGGCGAAGCCAAGGATAACGGTTTCGCCACCGCCCCCGACAATCGGCTGTTCGTCGTCGATCTCAAGGCCAGCCCGCCCGCCGTCGCGGCGACATTGACGCTGGGCAAGTCGCCTTCCGGCTTGGCGATTTCGCCCGACGGCAAATGGGCGCTGGTCGCCAATCGCGGCGACGGCACGATCTCGGTCCTCTCGATCGACGGCAAGGACGTCAAGGTCACCGACACGGTGACAATCGGCGTCGCCGCCGACCTGGTTTCGGCGGTGGCCATCGCGCCCGACGGCAAGCGCGCGCTCGCCGTCAAATCCGCCGCCAACAAGGTCGCGGTGCTGACCATCGACAGCGGCAAGGTCACCTACAACAAGGACAGCGACCTGCCGGCGAACAACTTTCCCTACAACGTCGCGATCACTCCCAACGGGCAAATCGCCCTTATCGCCAACACCGGCGGCGGCGGCAGCTCGGACGGCAATGCCGATACGGTCAGCGTCGTCGATTTGACGGTCAATCCGATCCGCATCATCGACCACATCGCGGTCGGCGACTCGCCCGAGGGACTGGCGATCAGCCCCAAGGGCAACCTCGCAATCACGGTCGAGGCGCGCGGCTCGAACCGGCCGAAAAGCACCTGGTACTACCACCCGTCCGGCTCGATCAGCGTGCTGCGGATCGACGGCAAGCATGTGACGCGCGTCGGCGAGGTCGCGGTCGGCGCGCTGCCCGAAGGCGCCGCGTTCAGCGCCGACGGCAGTCATGTCTATGTCGGCAACTTCATCGAGTCCGACCTGACGGTGCTGCGGGTGATGGGCGACAAGGTCACCGATACCGGACCGCGCTTCAAACTGCCCGGCCAGCCGGCCTCGGTGCGCGCTGGTCCGCAATAGCAGGGGATTGGTTAATGCCGGGTCGCTTGGCTCGCGAGCCCGGCGAGCAGGATGAGGCTTGCCGAATAGTAATCGTCGTTGTCGCCGATCTGGGGGAATTGCGGCGGGGTCGGCGAATGCCAGCACCGGGCGAGTTCGATCACCGCCTGGAACCCGCCCGGCGCCGGGAACGGGGCGACGCTGCCGTCGATGACATCGACCCAGCCCGGAAGCGGCTTGCCGGTAAAGTCGTTCCAGAAGCGAAGGTCGGCGGCGAGGCGTACCGTGGTCGCTTCGCCGCCCCAGATCAGGTAGAGCGGGATGCGGATCGCGTCGAACCCGAAACGCGGCGGCAGGTTGGCAGCGGGCTCGACCTCGCCGTTGCCGCCGACGGTGACCCAATCGGTCGGCAAACCCCATTGCCCGAAGCGCGCCTTCGCCAGCAAATTCAGCCCGGCGCGGCGCAACCGGGCCCATAGCGGCGACGGATCGATCCGCGCGAACTCCCTGAAGGCCGGATAGATGTAATAGGACGGGTTGACGATAGCGGCGCCGTCCTTGCCCTTGAAGCCGGCGCTGCCCGGCAACAGGACGAGCCCGCCGCCGATACGTTGGATCAGCTTGCCGCGAATCTCGGCGAGCATCGGGCGCGCTTGCTGGCGGTATTTCGGGGCATGCCAGTGTTTCGCCGCCCGCGTCAGCGCCCAGGCGATAAGGATATCGCCGTCGGTCGCGTTGTTGGTGTCGGCGACCGGGTTGTCGGCGTGGGGGTCCCAGCGCCAGGCGAAGAGCGCGCTGTCCGGCCGGCGCAGCTTGCCGCGGGTCCAGTCCCAGACATGGTCGAACGTGGCGCGGTCGTCGAAGGACTCGGCGAACAGCATCGCCCACCCTTGCCCCTCGGTATGGGTGACGTCTTTATTGCCGGTATCGTGGACCCGGCCGTCGTCGCCGATAAAGCGGTCGCGATATGTGGCCCATCCCGCCGCGAGCGTGCCCTCATCCGCCCGCGGGACGCTCGGTAAAAGAAGCAGTGCCGCGATCAGCGCGGCAACCCGGACGCCGAACGATCGCATAAACGCTAAAAGGCCGGAAACCTCACTCGTGACGGCCGTAGCTGAAGGTCAGCAGCGCCCCGGCGCCGCGCGGCCCGCCGATGAGCCGGGCGGTGAAGGACCGCTCGCCGCCCTGCTGGCCAAGCCAGCCGCTGTAAAGTCCTTCCAAGATGGGAACCAGCCAGCTGCGGCGGCTCTCCTCCTGGGGAACGAGCGGATAGGCGCCGTGGGTGATCTCGATGAAGCTGCCGCTCTCGCGAAGCCGCACCCATCCCCAGTCGATGCCTTCGAGGACATTGTTGATGTCGTCGGCAAGATCCTCGAGGCTGTCGCAGCGGCGCAGCGGCAAGAGCAACCCCATCTTGAAGCCGATCGCGTGCAGGAACTGATCGGCCTCGGCCGCGTCGACCCGTTCCTCGAACTCGGCGAACATCGCCGCCATGAAATGCACCCACTGCCGCGAGCATTGCTGCCGGGCGTAGTAGTTGAGAGAGATCAGTCCCTCGTCGAGGGCCGGGCCAGCCATTTTTACAGTCTCCTGCGCGAGCCGAACTTCGACAGATAGCGCGCGTTAGGATCGTAATTCCAGAGCTATTTCACAGAATTGCCGGCGCCGAGCGCTTCCGCCCAGCGTTGGTCAGATGCGGGCACCGGTTCCTCGATCATCCGCTCCGGTACCTCCCAGACAATCGCGCGCGGCGGCGATTTTTTGAATTCGGGCTTGGCGAAATAGGCGATCGCCGCATTGGCCACTCCACCGCCGTCTTCGGCCCGGTTGTCGACCGGCGCCGTCAAGGCAAGCGACAGAAACGGCACGAAATTGGCGCGGCGCGAGAATGAGGTGCCGATCACCGCCAGCTCCGGCGCCGGGGTTTCGTCGAGCAGACCGACATTGCCCGCCGCCGATTGCTCGATGACGGTGGCGGCCTCCTCATCGCCGCGCGGGCGCAGCGGGTACGGCACATGGTCGAGGCCAGCCAGGCGAATGAGGTCGCCCACCCGCTCGCGTTGCGGCTCGGTGCTGACGCGAAACTCGGCCTTTTGCGTCGGCGCGAGGCCGGCCTGCCGCAGCGCCGCGGCGACGGCAGCGGCGGCGGCCTTTGCACCGCGCTCGTTCCAGTGCGTATCGGTCCGGTAGTAGGCTTCGCCGCCCGCTGCGGTCATCGGCCGCGACAGATCGACGGTGTCGATCCCGGCCTGGCCGAGCTGCGCGGCGAAATCCGAAAGCCGGGTAGCGATCGCCGCCGGCCGGTCGAGCCCGCAGAGATCGGCGGCCTCGATCCGCGATTTGTCGGGCACCGGAACAACCGCCAGACCGATATTGCGGGATTTCAGGAAAGCCGAGACCTGTTCGATCATCCGCAGATGGCCCGCGGCATTCGCGGCGCGGTCCGGATGAAGCACCAGTTCATCGGCCAGGAAAAGCCAGTTGCCGCAGCCGCGCCGCACCCGGGCCCCCAAATCGCCGGTGGCCAAGTATGACGACACCCGGTCTACCGTCACCAGCGGGTCCTCCAGCGGGTTCGCGTGCTGCAGGAAATGCGCTATGGCAGCGGTGGTCTCACCGCCGGCGAGCCCCGACCAGGAAACTTTCGCCGCCGGCAAATCGGCGCGCTTGAACGCCAGTGTGTAGAGGCTGGACGCGAGCCCGATCAGCAGGATCGCCAGCAGCGCCACGCCGGGCAGCATCAACGGACGGACCCGCAACGGCATTGCCCCTATGGAACCCCGGGCCGGTGAACCGGGCGGCGCAAGCGGATCGACCGGGATCGTCATCGCCTCGCCTCAGAACTGAAAATACAGGAAGGGTACGGTTTGATGACCCATCATCACCGCGACTGCGTAAAGAAAGACCGCGATCGGCCACAGCGCTTCCCACCATTCGCCGGTCGCCGCGAAACGCGGAAAGCGCGCCTTGACCGCCGGCCAGAAGACGACCGCCGCGGCGATCGCCATCCAGACGACCAGCAGCGGCCGCATCACCAGGAGCATCTGGTCGCTGATCGCGAAACCGTTGAGCCCGATCTGCCCGGACAGCATCGCCACCGTGCCGTCCCAGCTCGTCGCGCGAAACGGCGTCCAGGCGAACAGCACGATCAAAAGCGTCAGCGGATACGAGAGCGCCGCGGCCATCCACAGCCCACGCTGGTTCCAGAACCGGCCGACCGCCAGCGCCACGCCGTGGATCACGCCCCACAGCAGGAACGACCAGCTCGCGCCGTGCCACAACCCGCCGATCGCCATCGTCAGCAGCAGATTGGTGTAGGTGCGGACATCGCCGTAGCGGTTGCCGCCGAGCGAGATGTAGAGGTAGTCGCGCAGCCACGACGACAGGCTGATGTGCCAGCGCCGCCAGAAATCCTGGATCGTCACCGCGAGATAGGGATCGCGGAAATTCTCCGGATATTTAAAGCCGAGCATCCGCCCGAGGCCGATCGCCATCGCGCTGTAGCCGGCAAAATCGAAGAAGATCTGGAATGCGAAGCAGATGTTCCCGAGCCACGCATCGACAAAGCTCGGCTGCGCGAGGTCGAAAGCCGCCTCGACCACCGGCGCCAGCGTGTCGGCGATCAGCACCTTGACCGCAAAGCCGATCATGAAGCGCCGCGCCCCGATCGACATGTCCTCGAAGGTGAGCTGCCGTTCGATCAGCGCCTTGTCGACCCACGAATAGCGGATGATCGGGCCGGCGATCAAATGCGGGAACATGTCGAGATAGGCGGCAAAGCTGACAAAGCTCGGCTCCGCCACCACCGTCTTCCGCCGCACGTCGATCAGGTACGAGACCGCCTGCAGCACGGTGAACGACAACGCGATCGGCAGGATCACGTTGCTCCACGGGATCGGGCCGGCATTAAGAGCCGCCAGCCCCTCGTCCGCCGTCTTGACCAGCAGGTTGGCGTATTTGAACCAGGCCAGGCAGCCCAGCACCACGACGATGCCGCCGCCGAGGATCAGCCGCTGGCGGCGCTCGTCGGCCCGGTCGTCGGCGCGGCCGATCTCACGACCGAGAAACCAGGCGGTAAAGGTGATGCCGACGATCAGCAGCAGAAAAACCGGCTTCCACCATGCGTAGAACATCCAGCTGCCGCAGCACAGCGTCAGGTTCCGCGCGCCGGCCGGCGTCGCCAGATAGGCGATAAAGAACAGCGGCAGGAACAGCGCGAGGAATTCGACGGACGAGAAGACCATGACCGGATGGCGAACTGCTACGGCCGGAACGGCGCCTGTTCGTCGCGCTGGGCGACGACCCGCCGTCCCGAACCGCCGCCGATCATGAAGATGCTGTAGCGGTCGCCGGCGTTGAGCTGGCCGAGCTTCGCGGCCGTCGCTTGCGCCGGGTCGCCGCAGGATACCGCGAGCTCGGCATTGACCGGATTGACCAGCCGCCTGCCGACCGCAGCCGGCGCGACATCCGGGATGACCGGCGTGTGAGCGTCGCCGGCGACGAGCTGCGCCGGGGCGCAGCTTTTGTCGAGATTGAACAGCGCGAGCGAGGATTTGAGCGCGTTGAAATCGGACGGCGTTTCGCGGAACACGGTCAGCGCGATGCCGTCGGCGCCGTCGGCGCTCACCGCGACGGTGGCGAATTCGTTGGCGGCCAGCTTGAGGTCGATCGGCTTTCTCGCCGCGCCGAGCTGCGCCGAACCGGTGAGCGCGACACCCGGCGTCACCGGATCGAATTCGAGGATTCGATGGGCGTCGTCCGCCGGGATCGCGAGCTTCGCCGCCGGCGAGACGATCGTCACCTCGCGGGGCGCCATGTTGACGAAGCGCAGATAGGCGACGCCGTTCGGCGGGCCGCTGGGATAGAGCCGGCCCTCGGCCGCGCTGCCTGCTCCGCAGTGAAGCGTCATGATTGCCGCAAGGGCGGCGATGCCGCCGGCGGCATCGCGATATCGACCGAGATTCATGGCTTGTGCGCCAGCTGCGGCGCGAGTTGGTCGAGCGCAGCGGCGATGCCGGCGCCCCAGGCCTTGTAGCCGGAAGCGGTCAGGTGCTGGCCGTCGATGGTCGGCCATTGCCCTTGTTTGGAAAGCTGCGTCGAATCGATAAAGCTGCAGGGCGCAACCGCGGTCGCGAGGAACTCCGACATCTCTTTCACCCGGGCGAAGGTCTTGTGGTACGAGGAGCCTTCGCTGCCCCACGGCGGTCCGACCCAGACGCACGGGATGTTCTGGGCGGCGATGCGGCCGGTCAAGGCGTGCACCTGCTGATAGATCCAGGCCCGCGGAAAATCGGTCTGGCCGTATCCCGCCATCGTATCGCCCATCTCGACGACGACCAGATTGGGGTGAACCCTGCCGATCACCGCGTCGATCTGGTAGGTGCGGCTGCCGGGGAGGCGATTGATCTGCGGGCCGGCCTTGCCGATACGCTCGGCCTTGCCGCAGGACACGGTGGTTGGATAGACCCAATCTCCGGCGTTGGCGCCGCACATGCCAAAGCTGTCGACCGTCGCCCCTTGCGCCAGCAGATCGTCATGCAGGGTCGTGATCAGATAGTCGCGGGTCACCATGTGGCTGTCGCCAATCACCAAGATCGTCAACCCCGCGAGAAGCGCATTCATAATCGACAAAACTCCCGATGCCGGACCGCCCGGATCGCGTTGAGGTAACGCATTCCCCGGCGGGGGTAAAGTAAGCCCTCCCTGGCTAATCCAGGGTTAACGGCACAGGTTTCAGAGCCGCGCGCAAAGCTCGCCCCGGGTTGCCGAGGGTGCTGGCGGGCCTGACGCCGCCTATCGGTGTGAGAGGATTTGCGCCGACAGCCGCACCGTCGCGTCGGCGATGTCGGCGCCCCAGATGCGGTAGCTGTCGGGCGTCAGGTGCTCGCCGTCATAGGTGGCCCACTGCCCCGGCTGCGAGAAACGCAGCGAATCGACATAGCGGCACGGGTAGACGATCTGCGACAGATAGCCGGACAGCTCCTGCACCCGCGCGAAGGTCTTGTTCGACGGGCCGCCTTCGCTGCCCCATGGCGGACCGACCCAGACGCAAGGGAGCTTGTGCGCCTCGATCGGCTTAAGCATTTCCTGGACCTCGAACGCGATCCAATCCTTCGGCAAGGTGGGGGTAATGCCGTATCCGCCCATGTTGTCGCCAAGCTCGACGACCAGCAGGTCGGGATGGTGCTTCCGGATAAGAGTCTCGAGCGACCAGGTCTTGACCTTGGGGCTCTTGTCGACGATCGGCTCGTCGGCATTGTGCCGCTCGGCGCGGCCGCACGGGAGTTCGGTCTCCTTCACCCAGTCATGGGGCTGCGACCCGCAGACGCCGTAGGAGTGCACCGCGGCGCCCTGGCTGACCAAGGCGTCGTGCAGGGAACTCAACAGAAAATCTTTCGAGGCGTTGTGGCTGTCGCCGATGATCAGGATAACCAACCCCGCCAGCGCGGCTTTGATCACGAAACTGTCCTTTGTGCGGTGCTGAGAAGCGAGCGGGGCTCGGCCCTTTTTATCGCAAAGAACCGGTTAAGGAGGCGTTAGAAGCGGGGCGCGCGCCGCCGCGCGGCCATTTACCGCGGGCCGCGGACCCGGCCAAGCGCACGCCTGGCGCCAGCCGTCGAGCGGCGGACCACCTGCCCTAAACAGCCAGCTCGCACCAGATCGGCGTGTGGTCGGAGGCGCGTTCCCTGCCGCGCGGCGACTTGTCGATGTCGCAGCCGACAACGCGGTCGGCGGCATGCGGCGACAGCAGCAAATGGTCGATGCGCAATCCCTCGTCGCGGTGCCAGCGCCCGGCCTG
>DASRLO010000028.1:0-32107 GCA_035648415.1 Allostellaceae bacterium | reverse complement strand
GGTCAGATCGACCCAGAAATTGCCGACCGTCTGCGCCGAGCGCCGCGCGAAGCCGCGGATCAAGGCGATCGCCAGCGCGATGCCGGTCGCCGCCGAGACGAAATTGTGCACGGTAAGCCCCGCCATCTGGACGAGGTAGCTCATCGTCGTCTCGGGCGTGTAGGACTGCCAGTTGGTGTTGGTGACAAAGCTCACGGAGGTGTTGAAGGCGAGGCTTTGCTCGACCGCCGGCTGCCCGGCCGGGTTGAACGGCAGCACCGCCTGCAGCCGCTGCAGCGCGTAAAGCGCTGCGAACCCCGCGCCGGAGAAGAACAGCATCGCGACGGCGTACGTCACCCAATGCTGCTCTCGCGTCTCGTCCACGCCGCAGCCCCAGTAAAGGGCGCGCTCGACCGGACGCAACACCGGCGACAGGAAGGTGCGCTCGCCGCCGAACACCTTGGTGATGTAGCCGCCGAACGGCTTCACCAAGAGCGTGACGACCACGCAATAAAGCGCGATCTGAAGCCAGCCGTTGAGTGTCATCGGGGCGCCCTCAAAATCGTTCGGGCCGGATCAGGGCGTAGACGAGATAGATCAGCAGCCCCAGGGAGACGGCGCCGCCGAGCGTGTAATCGAGAAGCATCGGACTATCCTCACAAGCGGTCGCAGGCGGCGACATAAAGGACGGCGACGACCAGAAAGCCGCAGCCGATCGCCAGATACATCGCGTCGAGCATGGCGTATCTCCGTAAGGAGCGCGCATGACGCCCCGGTTCCTCACAAAGGTCGCGGGACCGGCATAAATTTTCGAGATCGCCCGGACGGGCGGCGGTATAGGAATTTCATATAGATTTTGCGGCTTCGGCCGGCCCCGTCGCCCGATGGCCGCGCTGCGGATGGTGACGCCGCGCGGTATGCGGCGTTTGCCGCATAGATGAAACAGCACTCGTCAGGGCGGCGGTTCATGCCTCAATTCAAAAGATCGATCAGCGCCGACGAGGTGCGCGGCGGCGAGGTCGTGCTGAAGAAGCGCTGGGAACGCGTGGTGTTTATCGCCGGGCTGGCGGGCTGCGCGGTCCTTGGCGTGGTGCTGGCGTTTGTCCATTTCTGGTCGTGACGCGCGCCATGAACGAACTCGCTATCGCCTGCAGCATTGTCGAGCACGTGGCGGAAGCGGCCCGAGGACGCCGGGTTCACCGCATCACGCTGGAAATCGGCAAATTGTCGGGCGTCGCGCCCGACGCAATCGCGTTCTGCTTTCCCGAAATCGCGCGGGGGACCGCCGCCGCGACGGCGCGCCTCGATATTCGCCAGATCGCCGGGCGCGGCTATTGCGAAAGCTGCGAGCGCGAATCCCCGCTCGCCGATAGCTCGGCGGTCTGCCCGTGCGGCTCGATGCGGTTCCACACCGTCGCCGGCGAAGAATTGACCCTCAAAAGCATCGACCTCGAAGAAGCTTCCTGACCGGCCCAGCGACCATGGCGCCGCAGGTGGAGGGCGGCCATGCCGCGCGCCCGGTTCTCACACAGGGCAAACGCCTGATAAGCTGCCGACTGGCGCGCCAGCTATGGCGCGCCGGACGTCGATGCGACTGGAGGGGACAATGGCAAAGGCTTATTGGGTGGCGACGTACCGCGCGATTTCGAACCCCGATGCGCTCGCCGGCTACGCGAAGCTCGCGGGCCCGGCGATCCAGGCGGCGGGCGGGAAGTTTCTGGCTCGCGGAACCGCGGCGAAGGCCTATGAGGCCGGCGTCGTCCAGCGCGTCGTGATCATCGAATTCGACAGCGTCGCCAAGGCCGAGGCCGCGCACGACAGCCCGGCCTACCAGGAAGCGCTTCGGGTCCTCGGCAACGGCGCCGACCGCGACCTGCGGATCGTCGAAGGGGTCGAGTAAGTCCTTCAGTACAAAGGAGAACCCGTCATGCCGCGTCTCGGTTTCGGCGCCTTCCTCGCCCCGCATCACCCGATCGGCGAGCACCCGATGCTGCAGTTCCGCCGCGATCTCGATCTGGTCGAGCATCTCGACAAGCTCGGTTACGACGAATTCTGGTGTGGCGAGCACCATTCGAGCGGCTGGGAGATGATCGGCTCGCCCGAGATGTTCCTCGCCGCGGCCGGCGAGCGCTCGAAGCGCATCAAGCTCGCGACCGGCGTCGTCTCGCTGCCCTACCACCATCCGTACAACGTCGCGCAGCGCATGGTGCAACTCGACCACATGACCGGCGGCCGGGCGATCTTCGGCTCCGGCCCCGGCGCGCTCGCCTCCGACGCGCACACGCTCGGCATCGACCCGATGACCCAGCGCGACCGCCAGGACGAGGCGATCTCGGTCATCCGCCGCCTCTTCAACGGCGAGCGGGTCACCGCGAAGAGCGACTGGTTCACGCTGCAGGACGCGGCGCTGCAGCTGCTGCCGCTGCAGGAGGAGATGCCGTTCGCCGTCGCCTCGCAGATCAGCCCGTCGGGCATGACGCTCGCCGGCAAGCACGGCTGCGGGGTCATCTCGATCGGCTCGCTGTCGAGCGAGGGGCTCAACTCGCTGCCGACGCAATGGGGCTTTGCCGAGGCCGCCGCCCAGAAGCACGGCCAGACCGTCGACCGCAGGAACTGGCGGGTGCTGCTCAGCTGGCACATCGCCGAGACGCGCGAAAAGGCCCGCGCCGAGGCGCGCGAGGGCCTCATGCGCCACCACAACGAATACATCGTCGGCACCCTGCAGCGGCCGGGCGCGACGGCGTTTACCGATCCCGACGAGGCGGTCGACAAGACCGGTTTCGGCGACGGCGCGGCGGCGACGATCGGCACCCCGGACGATCTGGTCGACCGCATCAAGTCGGTGCTCGACATCAGCGGCGGGTTCGGCACCGTGGTCGGCTTCGTCCACGATTGGGCCAACCCGGAGAACACGTTCCGCAGCTGGGACATGGTCGCCCGCTACGTGGTGCCGGAAATCAACGGCTACATGGCCAAGCTGCGCGAGTCGCGCGAGTTCGTCGCCACCAACCGCGGCGTCTTCGACCGCGCCAAGGAAGCGATCATGGCGAAAATTACCGAGAACGAAGCCGCCGTCGCCGCGCTCGCGGTGACGCGCGGGTCGCGACTGGGGGCCGTATCGGCGAGCAACATGCCCGATCTCGACAAGGCCCGCACGCGGCCGGCGGCGGAGTAAGGGTCCTGTAGGCGCGGCCCGGGTGGATTTTCGGCTCACCCCGGACCAGCTTCGCCTGCAGCGGCAATGCCGCGAGCTGGCCGCCGATTTCGCCACGCGGTCGGCGGCGCACGACCGCGACGCCAGCCCGCCGACCGAGAATTACCATCGGCTGCGCGAGGAAGGCTTTCTCGCGCTGACCGTGGCCACCGAATGGGGCGGCGGCGGCGCCAGCCTGCTCGACCACACCATCGCCTATGAGGCGCTGGCGCAGGGCTGCCCGTCGACGGCGCTCGCCTTCAACATGCACGCCTCGGTGGTGATGCCGCTGTTGGAGAGCCCCGAGGTTGCGGCGGACGCCAAGCGGCGCATCGCCGCGCTGGTAGTGCGCGAGCGCAAGCTGATCGCCGGCAATTTCTCCGAACCGGTCACCACCTCGCTGGTCGGCGAGCGCCCGCTCAAGACGCGGGCACGCCGGGTCGAGGGCGGCTACAGCGTCACCGGCCGCAAGATGTTCGCCTCGATGCTCGAGGCGGCGGACTATGTCCTGGTGATGGCCTATCCCGACGAGGCGACGAGCCCGTCGGCCGGGATGATCCTGCTGCTGCCGCGCGAGGCGCCGGGCCGCCGCGTCGACGCGAACTGGGACGTGCTCGGCATGCGCGCGACGCGTAGCGACTCCCTGGTGCTCGACGACTGCCGGCTGCCGGAGAGCGCGGCGGTCTTCCGCTCCGACGACATGCGGCCGTTCCGCCACGCCTACCTCAACTGGTTCTGGGGGTCGTACACGCCGGTCTATCTCGGCGTGGCGCAGGCGGCGTTCGAAGAACTGCGCCGGGTGGTCGCCGCGCGCCGGCCGGAAGGCTACGCCCAGCCGCTGTCGCATCACCCCGATGTGCGGCGGCACGTCGCCGAGATGAGCGCCGATCTCGAAGCGGCGCGGCTGGTGATGTACCGCTCGGCCTGGCTCAGCGACACGCAGGGGCCGACGGCGGAGACGACCGCGGCGCTCTACCGCGCGAAATACATGGTCGGCGAGGCAGTGAGCCGGATCACCCGCACCGCGCTGACGCTCGGCGGCGCGCATGGCATCTTCAAGAATTCGCGGCTCGAACAGCTGTTCCGCGACGGCGCGCTCGGCCCGCTGCACCCGCCGCCATCGGATTTCTGCCTCTACAACCTGGGCCTCTACGAGCTCGGCCTGGAACCGGACGATGTACGGCCGCCGTTAAAGCCGGCTTAGCTTTGCGTCTGACTCAAATGAAGTGAACCAAATCAAAAACATATCGTCTCCCCCGCGAAAGCGGGGGTCCAGGAAAGGCGCGCCGTCTGATCGATGGCTTACCCTTAGCCGGCCTGGAATATGAGACGGGTCTCGTCACTCGCTCCTGGGTTCCCGCTTTCGCGGGAAAGACGACGGAAATGAGAACCCGTTGGAATAGTTCGATTCATTTTCGGCGAATCTTTTAAGGTCCGCGGCTTCCCTATGTCAGCGCCAGGCAGGCGCGCTCGATGCGGCGGCAGGCTTCCTTGAGCGTATCGGTGCCGGTCGCGTAGGAGATGCGGAAATGCGGGGCGAGCCCGAAGGCGTCGCCGTGCACCACCGCGACGCCCTCGGCGGCGAGCAGGTATTTGACGAAATCCTCGTCGGTTTTGATGACCTTCCCCTCGGGCGTCTTCTTGCCGAGGAGACCGGCGCAGGACGGGTAGACATAGAACGCCCCTTCCGGAAGCGGGCAGTAGAGGCCGGGGATCTTGTTCAACGCCTCGACGACAAGGTCGCGGCGCTGCTTGAACACCGCGGCGTTGGGCGCGATGAAATCCTGCAGCCCGTTGAGCGCCTCGATCGCCGCGGCCTGGCTGATCGAGCAAGGATTGGCGGTCGAGTTCGACTGGATCGCGCCCATCGCCTTGATCAGATGCTTGGGTCCGGCGCCGTAGCCGATCCGCCAGCCGGTCATGCAATAGGCTTTCGAGACGCCGTTGACCGTCAAGGTGCGGTCGTAAAGCTGGGGTTCGACCTGGGCGATCGTCTTGTATTCGAAGTCGTCGTAGACGAGGTGCTCGTACATGTCGTCGGTCATCACCCAGACATGCGGGTGCTTCAACAGCACGTCGGCGACCGCGCGCAGATCGGCTTCGGTATAGGCGGCGCCGGTCGGGTTGGACGGCGAGTTGAGGATCAGCCACTTGGTCTTGGGCGTGATCGCCGCGTCGAGATCTTCGGGCCGCAGCTTGAACCCGTAATTCTGCGGACAGGCGAGCGGCACCGGATTGCCGTCGGCGAGCAGCACCATCTCCGGGTAGGACACCCAGAACGGCGCCGGGATCACCACCTCGTCGCCGGGGCTCAAGGTCGCGACCATCGCGTTGTAGAGCACCTGCTTGCCGCCGCTCGACACCGAGACCTGGGACGGTTCGTAATCAAGCCCGTTCTCGCGCTTGAACTTCTTCGCGATCGCCTCTTTCAGCTCCATCCGGCCGTCAAACACGGTGTACTTGGTGTCGCCGCGGCGGATCGCCGCGATCCCGGCTTCCTTGATGTTTTCCGGGGTGTCGAAATCGGGTTCGCCGACCGACAGGCTGATGATGTCGCGGCCGGCCGCCTTCAACTCGGTGGCGAGCGCGGTGATGGCCATCGTGGGCGAGGCTTTGACCCGCGCGAGACGGTCGGCAAGAAAGGCCATGATTTTTTCTTTCCCGGGAATTACCGACCGATTTTAGTGCGCCGGCCCGGTTCTGTGAAGCGGCGCGGAGGCCGCTGACGCATTCCGCGATTGGCAGGGCGCCGCGCGCTACCTTATGAAAGGGCAATGCTGTCGCCGTCCCTCGCCGACCCAGGCTTCGCGCGTGCCCAATAACGATTCGCCGCTGCCGGAGCTGGTCCGCCGCACCGCCGCCGGCGACAAAATCGCGTTCTCCGCATTGTATCAAGCGACGTCGCCGAAACTTTTTGGCGTCGCGCTCCGAATCAGTGGGCGGAAGGAGATCGCCGAGGAAGTGCTGCAGGAAGCCTTTGTCGCGGTCTGGGCGCGGGCCAAGGATTACGACGCAGTGCGCGGCTCGGTGATGACGTGGCTCGTCACCATTGTCCGCCATTGCGCGATCGACCAGCTCCGCCATCAGCAAAGCCGTCCAGAGGGTCACAGCGTGCCGGAGGAATTGTTGAGCAGCTTTATCGCCATCGGCCGGTCGGATCTGGGAGCCGAGATGCGCGCGTTGCAGCGCTGCCTCGACGAGCTCGATCCGCAGCCGCGCCAGGCGGTGCTGCTCGCCTATCTCTACGGCCTCACCCGCGACGAGATCGCCGCGCGGCTGGCGGTGCCGGTCGGCACCGTCAAAAGCTCGCTGTGGCGCAGCCTCGAGCGGCTGCAACGCTGTCTCGAATCATGAGATACGACCGGCCAGTCCTCGGCAACCGGCTCGCCGCCGATTACGTGCTCGGCATAATGCCGCGGCGCGCGCGGTGCCGGTTCGAGCAGGTGATCGCCCGCGACGCCACGCTGGCCTCTTTGGTCGCCGGCTGGGCCGAACGGCTGAAGCCGCTCGACACCACGACCGACGACGAGATGCCGCCGGCGCGCGTCTGGCGGGCGATCGAACGGCGGATCGGAGGCACCGCACCGGTTCCCGCCGCGCCTCGGCCGTGGATCGGCGCCCTCGCCCTCTGGCGCGGGGTCGGCGCGGCGGCGATCGCCGCCTGCGCGGCCGTGGCGCTCTACATCGCGGTCAACCCGGTGGCGCTGCCCAAGGCCGTCGCAGAGCTCGCCGACAGGACGGGGCTGGCGGGCTGGATAGAGGCCGCGCCGCCGCGCGTCGCCGATGTCGGTCTCTCGGTCGTCCAGCTCGGCGTCGCGGGACGCGAGCGGCCGCGCTGGCTGCGCGCCGCGCTGCTGCTGACGGCGGACGGCAGGCTCGCCGTCACAGTGGTGGAGCCGCCTGCCCCGACGCACTGACCGGCAAGCGCCGCTGGCGCAGCGGCATCGGCGGGCTTATCTTTAAGCCATGCTCCAGCCGCTTTTCGTCGCCGAGCGCCCGACGGGCGATATCGGCAAGCCGTTCCAGATTTACTCCGAGTTCAGCCCGGCCGGCGACCAGCCGCAGGCGATCGACCAATTGTGCGAGGGCCTCGCGCGCGGCGAGCGGGACCAGGT
This sequence comes from Allostellaceae bacterium, assembly GCA_035648415.1. Lineage (GTDB taxonomy): Bacteria > Pseudomonadota > Alphaproteobacteria > ATCC43930 > CGMCC-115725 > DATARH01. The sequence goes on along the minus strand of DASRLO010000028.1, from coordinate 24,820 downwards.
GCTGCTCGGGGTCACCGGCTCGGGCAAGACCTTCACCATGGCGCATGTGATCCAGCGCCTGCAGCGCCCGGCGATCGTGCTCGCGCCGAACAAGACGCTGGCGGCGCAGCTCTACGGCGAGATGAAGAGCTTCTTCCCCGAGAACGCGGTCGAGTATTTCGTCTCGTATTACGACTACTACCAGCCGGAAGCCTACGTCCCGCGCTCCGACACCTATGTCGAGAAGGAATCCTCGCTCAACGAGCAGATCGACCGTATGCGCCATTCGGCGACGCGGGCGATCCTCGAACGCCGCGACGTGGTCGTCGTCGCGTCGGTGTCGTGCATCTACGGCATCGGCTCGGTCGAGACCTATTCGCAGATGACCGAATCGGTGCAAGTGGGCGAGCGCATCAACCGCAACCGGCTGCTCGCGCATTTCGTCGAGATGCAGTACCGGCGCAACGACATGAACTTCGTGCGCGGCACGTTTCGCGTGCGCGGCGACACGATCGAGATCTTCCCCGCGCATTACGAGGACCGCGCCTGGCGCGTCTCGCTGTTCGGCGACGAGGTCGAGGGCATTCATGAAATCGACCCGCTCACCGGGGAAAAGATCACCGCGCTGCAATCGATCAAAATCTACGCCAACAGCCACTACGTGACGCCGCGCCCGACGCTGCTGCAGGCGATCGAGCAGATCAAGCGCGAGCTGAAAATCCGGCTCGACGAGTTGCACAGGGCGGGGCGGCTGCTCGAGGCGCAGCGGCTCGAACAGCGCACGATTTTCGACGTCGAGATGATCGAGGCGACCGGGAGCTGCGCCGGCATCGAGAATTATTCGCGCTACCTGACCGGCCGCAAGCCGGGCGAGCCGCCGCCGACCTTCTTCGAATACATGTCGCGCGATTCGCTGGTGATCGTCGACGAATGCCACGTCACCGTGCCGCAGCTCGGCGGCATGTTCGGCGGCGACTGGACGCGCAAGACGACGCTCGCCGAATATGGTTTCCGGCTGCCGTCATGCACCGACAACCGGCCGCTCAAATTCGAGGAATGGGACGCCTATCGCGGCCAGACGATCTTTGTCTCGGCGACCCCCGGCCGGTGGGAGATGGAGCGCGTCGGTGGGGCTTTCGTCGAGCAGATCGTGCGGCCGACCGGCCTCGTCGACCCGCCCACCATCATCCGGCCGATCGAGAACCAGGTCGACGATCTGATGGCCGAATGCCGCGACGCCGCCGCCAAGGGTCAGCGCGTCCTGGTGACGACCCTGACCAAGCGGATGGCCGAGGCGCTGACCGAGTACCTGCACGAGGCGGGGCTCAGAGTCCGTTACCTGCATTCCGACGTCGACACGATCGAGCGCATCGAAATCATCCGCGATCTGCGGCTTGGCGTGTTCGACATACTGATCGGGATCAACCTGCTGCGCGAAGGGCTTGATATTCCTGAATGCGCGCTGGTCGCCATCCTCGACGCCGACAAGGAAGGCTACCTCCGGTCGCGCACCTCGCTGATCCAGACCATCGGCCGCGCCGCGCGGCACATCGACGGCCGCGCGATCCTCTACGCCGACCACATGACCGAGAGCCTCAAGGCGGCGCTCGCCGAGACCGCCAGGCGGCGCGAGAAGCAGCAGGAATACAACGCGGCGCACGGCATTACCCCGGAGAGCATCCGCCGCGGTATCGCCGACATCCTCGACAGCGTCTACGAACGCGACCATTTGACGGTGGGCCTGTCGGAGGGCGAAGCCGCGCACTACCAGGGCAAGGACCTCAAATCGGTCATCGCCGACCTCGAAAAGCGCATGCGCGCCGCCGCCGGCGACCTTGAATTCGAGGAGGCCGCGAGGCTGCGCGACGAGATCAAGCGTCTGGAGCAGGCCGAGCTTGGGCTCGCGGCGAGCACCGCGCCGGCGGGAACCGGGCGCACCGAGGGCGCGCGCGGGCGCTCGATCGCGGGCCGCGCCGGCGTCTCGGCGCGCGACGTGATGCGCGCCAAGATGCGGGCGAAAAAGGACCGCCGTGCGCGGCGATAGCCCACGAGCTGACCCGGAGCCCAACTCGGAGTCCAATCCGGAGCCCACGGGCGCCTTCCCCGCCCCGCCGGTGCCGAAAGCGGCGCTCGTCACCGGCGCCGGCCAGCGCATCGGCCGCGCGCTCGCACTGATGCTCGCCGGCGAAGGCTATGCGGTCGCCATCCACCACAACATATCGGGCGCGGCGGCCGAGAGTGTCGCCGCGACGATCCGCGACAACGGCGGCAAGGCCATCGCTCTCGGCGCGGACCTGATGAATGAAGCTGCGGTGAAGGAGCTGCTGCCGCGCGCCGCCGACGCGCTGGGACCGATCGGCGTCCTCGTCAACAATGCTTCGGTGTTCGAGCACGACACGGTCGGCACGGTGACGCAGCAAGGATGGGACGCGCATCTGGCGGTCAATCTGCGCGCGCCGTTCGTGCTGACCCAGGAATTCGCGCGGCTCCTGCCCGGCGATGCGGGGGGCTTGGTCGTCAACCTGTTGGACGAAAGAGTCTGGAGTCTTACCCCCTATTTCGTCTCGTACACGCTTAGCAAGGCGGGGTTATGGACGCTGACCCAGACGCTGGCGCTGGCGCTGGCGCCGCGCATTCGCGTCAACGGGATCGGACCCGGCCCGACCCTGCCGAGCCCGCGCCAGAGCCATGAGCAGTTCCTGCAGCAATGCCGCTCGATGCCCTTGCAGCGCGGCACGGCGCCCGACGAGGTCGCCGCGGCGCTGCGGTTCCTGCTTGCGGCGCCGGCGATGACCGGACAGATGATCGCGCTCGACGGCGGGCAGCACCTCGGCTGGGCGCAGCCGCACCAAAACCATGTGGTAGAATGATGGGCGTCGCGGGCACCCTTGCGGGAGTGACAAAATGTCCCGGATAAGCCCTGGATTCGCCTCGACTCCGCGCGCCGCTCCTCAAGTTGTGCACAAGCCATGTGACCTAACCGTGACATGACCCCTTTCCCCTAAGCAGTTGATTTGTTACAGACTGTTAACAAAGGTAAACAAAAACAACACGATGATTCAATACCTTAGAGATTTCGGCATTTTTGGGTGAGCATTTCGGATACCCGCGGCTCGGCTACGGTCGACGGCGCCGCGGCCAAGCTTTTCGACAGAGTTATCCCCAGATTGGGTGGAAATGCCCGAGGCTATCGAAAACACGGTTGAAGACGCACAGGCCGATCCGCCGATCCGGGCGCAGCGGCGCGCCCGCCAGCAGGCGCCGGAATCGTTCGATCCCCGGCGCGGCCCGGGCGGCATCGACCCCGCCCTCGGCGAGGCCGCGACGCCGGGGCCGGCCGGCGGAATGGCAAACGGCGTCGCCGTGCTGCGCGCCGCGCTTAAGAATGTGCCTCGCGGTTCCGGGGTCTACCGCATGCTCGACCGCAAAGGTGACGCGGTCTATGTCGGCAAGGCGCGCAACCTGAAGGCCCGGGTACAGAACTACACGCACCTCGCCGGGCTCTCGACCCGGCTGCGGCGGATGGTGTCGGAGACGGCGGCGCTGGAGATTGTCGTCACCGCGACCGAGGCCGAGGCGCTGCTGCTCGAATGCAACATGATCAAGCGCCTGCTGCCGCGCTTTAACGTGCTGCTGCGCGACGACAAGTCCTTCCCGCTGATTCACATCACCGCCGACCACGACTTCCCGCAGCTCACCAAGCACCGCGGCGCGCGCGACAAGAGCGGCGCGTTCTTCGGCCCGTTCGCCTCCGCAGGGGCGGTCAACCGCACGCTGATCACGCTGCAGAAGGCGTTTTTGCTGCGCTCGTGCGGCGACAGCGTCTTCGCCAACCGCACCCGGCCGTGCCTGCTGTTCCAGATCAAACGGTGCAGCGCGCCGTGCGTCGGACGCATCGCGCCGGGCGATTATGCCGCGCTGATCGAGGAGGCGAAGGGGTTCCTCTCCGGCCGCAGGGCCGATGTGCAGGCCGAGCTCGCGGTCGAGATGGAGGCCGCGTCGGCCGCGCTCGATTTCGAAGCGGCGGCGATGCTGCGCGACCGCATCCGGGCGCTGTCGATGGTGCAGGGCCACCAGGACATCTACACCCCCGGCGTCGACGACGCCGATGTCATCGTCGCGCACCAGGCCGGCGGCCATACTTGCGTGCAGGTGTTTTTCTTCCGCGGCGGGCAGAATTGGGGCAATCGCGCCTATTTCCCGAGCCACGACCGCCAGCTGTCGGTCGAGGAGGTGCTGACCAGCTTTGTCGGCCAGTTTTACGACAACCGGTCGAAACCGCCGCTCGTGCTGCTGAGCCACACGCTGGTCGAGCAGGCGCTGGTCGCCGAGGCGCTGTCGCTGAGTGGCCATAAGGTGACGCTGGCGGTGCCGCAGCGCGGCGACAAGAAGAGGCTCATCGAGCGCATCGCCGCGACCGCGCGCGAGGCGCTCGGCCGCCGCCTCGCCGAGAGCAGCACCCAGCGCCAGCTGCTCGAGGGCGTGGCGGCCGCATTCGGACTGCCCGGTCCGCTCAACCGCATCGAGGTCTACGACAACAGCCACATCCAGGGTTCGAACGCGGTCGGTGCGATGATCGTCGCCGGCCCCGAAGGCCTGGTGAAGAACCAGTACCGCAAGTTCACGATCCGCGGCGAGCGCGGCCCGCCGGCTGAAAAACCTCACGGCACGGAACCCGACGCGTTCGGGGGCGATGACTATGCGATGATGCGCGAAGTCCTCCGCCGCCGTTTCGCCCGAGCGATCAAAGAAGACCCCGAACGGGCGGGCGGCGCCTGGCCCGATCTGGTGCTGATCGACGGCGGGCGGGGCCAGCTCGGCGTCGCGCAGGGCGTGCTCGACGAACTCGGCATCGGCGATGTCGCGGTAGTCGGCATCGCCAAGGGACCGGACCGCAATGCCGGCCGCGAGCGGTTCTTCATTCCCGGCAAGCCGTCGTTTTCGCTAGAGCCGCGCGACCCCGTGCTCTATTTCCTGCAGCGCCTGCGCGACGAGGCGCACCGCTTCGCGATCGGCACCCACCGCGCGCGTCGGGTGAAGGCGATCAGCCAGTCGCCGCTCGACGAGATCGCCGGGATCGGCGTACGGCGCAAGCAGGCGCTGCTGCACCATTTCGGCTCGGCCCGCACCGTCGCCCGCGCCGGGCTCGCCGAGATCGAGCGCGTCGGCGGCATCAGCAAAACCGTCGCAAAAAAGGTTTATGACCATTTTCATGGGGTTGGATAAGATCGTTTCCGAAACAGCCCCAAACCCCAAGTGCCCGGAGAAAACCGTGCCGCTGACCAGTCTTCCAAACCTGCTGACGCTGTCGCGGATTCTCGTGATCCCGCTGGTGGTGGCGACGTTCTACGTTTCCGGCGATTCCGCGCGCTGGTTCTGCTGCGCGCTGTTCTCCGCCGCGGGTTTCACCGATTGGCTCGACGGGCATTTCGCGCGGCGCTGGGAGCAGCAATCGGAGCTCGGCCGGTTTCTCGATCCGATCGCCGACAAGCTCCTGGTGTCGGCGACGCTGTTCATGCTGACGGTGACGGGCCGGCTTTCGGGTCTCACGGTGCTGCCGGCGCTGGTGATCCTGTGCCGCGAAATCCTGGTCTCGGGGCTGCGCGAATACCTCGCGGGCCTGCGGGTCGGCGTGCCGGTGTCGCGCCTCGCCCGGTGGAAGACCGCGATCCAGATGGTGGCGATCGGCGTGCTGATCGTCGGCGACGCCGGCTGGCACGCGATCCCCGTCGTGACGATCGGCGAGACGCTGCTGTGGGCCGCAGCGCTGTTGACGCTGGTGACCGGCTACGACTATCTGCGCGCCGGGCTGTCGCATATAGCGCGGCCGCGCCCCGCCGGCGGGAAGACGCAGCGTCTCGCGTGACGCGATGCGCGTCTTCGGGCTCGCCGGGTGGAGCGGCAGCGGCAAGACGACGCTGCTGACCCGGCTGATCCCCGAGCTGACGCAACGCGGCCTCACGGTCTCGACGATCAAGCACGCGCACCACGAATTCGATATCGACAAGCCCGGCAAGGATTCCTGGCTGCACCGCCAGGCCGGCGCGCGCGAAGTGCTGGTCGCCTCATCGCGCCGCTTCGCGCTGATGCACGAGTTGCGCGAAGAACCGGAGCCGTCGCTCGACCGGCTGGTGACGCGCATGGCGCCGGTCGACCTGCTACTGGTCGAGGGGTTCAAGACGCATCCCCACGCGAAGCTCGAAGTGCACCGCCCTTCGCTCGAAAAACCATTCCTCTACCCGGCCGACCCGCATATCGTCGCGATCGCCTCCGACGAGGCTATGGCGGCGGCGCTGCCGGTGCTGCCCCTTGCCGATGTCGCGGCGATCGCCGATTTCATACTCGGCGACGATGGATTTGGCGCATGGCGCAATTGAGCGACGATTGCTTTGCCTTTGGTGGAACGCTGCTGAGCGTCGACGCGGCTTTGGCGCTCGTCGCCGAGCGGGTGACGCCGGTCGTCGGCGAGGAGACCGTGCCGCTCGCCGAGGCGGGCGGGCGCGTCCTGGCGCACGACCTCGTCGCCGCGATGAACCTGCCGCCGCACGCCAACAGCGCGGTCGACGGCTATGCCATCAACCACGCGGATCTCTCCCTCGATCGCGACACGGTGCTGCCGGTGACCGGCCGGGCCGCGGCGGGGCATCCGCTGGGGCGCGCGATCGAGCGCGGCGAGGCGATCCGCATCTTCACCGGCGCGCCGATGCCCGACGGCGCCGACAGCGTGATGATGCAGGAGGATGGCACCCTCGCAGGCGGCACGGTGACGCTGAAGCCGGGTCTCAGGAAAGGCGCAAACCGGCGTCATGCCGGCGAGGATGTCGAGCGCGGCTCGGTCGCGCTACCCGCCGGCCGCCGGCTGAGGGCCGCCGATCTCGGCCTCGCCGCCGCACTCGGCCGAGACCGGCTCACCGTGCATCAGAAGCTGCGCGTCGCCCTCCTCTCGACCGGCGACGAGGTGCGCGAGCCGGGTTCGGCGCTGCCGCCCGGCGCAATCTACGACGCCAACCGCGTTATGCTGGCCTCGCTGCTGCGGGGGCTGGGCTGCGCCATTACCGATTTGGGCATCCGACCCGACCGCGAGGCCGCGCTCGCGGATACGCTGGCCGCGGCGGCGCAGGAACACGATCTGATCGTCACCTCGGGCGGCATCTCGACCGGCGACGAAGACCATGTCCGCGCCGCGATCGAGCGGCTGGGGCGGCTCGATTTCTGGCGTCTGGCGATCAAGCCCGGGCGTCCCGTCGCGCTCGGCCAAGTCAAGGGCGTGCCGCTGATCGGCCTCCCCGGCAACCCGGTCGCCGCCGCGCTGACCTTCGCGATCCTCGGCCGGCCGCTGATCCTGCGCCTCGCCGGCGCCGCGGCCGAAGCGCCCGCTCTGTTCCGCGTGCGCGCCGAGTTCGCCTACAAGAAACGCCAGGGGCGGCGCGAATATGTCCGCGCCAGCCTCGGGCGCGACGGCGACACGGTCACCGCGCAAAAATATCCGAAGGATGGCGCCGGCATCCTGTCGTCGATCGTGCGTTCCGACGGGTTCGTGATCATCGGCGAGGCGGCTGACGGCCTGCAGCCCGGCGCGATGGTCGATTTTTTGCCCTACGCCGAGGTCATCGGCTGATGCGGCTGCTTTATTTCGCCTGGCTCAGAGCCAAGATCGGCACCGCCGAGGAGGAAGTTGCTTTGCCGTCGCAGGTTCGGGACGTCAACGGCTTGCTTTTATGGCTGAAATCGCGCGGACCGGGCTATGCCGAGGCACTGCGGGACCTCAAGACCGTGCGGGTCGCGGTCAACCAGGACTATGTCGGACCGGAGCACCCCGTGCGCGACGGCGACGAGGTCGCGATCTTTCCGCCGGTGACCGGAGGCTAGAACCATGATCCGGGTCCAGCGCGAAGATTTCGATGTCGGCGCCGAGTTGGAGACGCTGGCGAAGGGCAACCCGCGCATCGGCGGCGTCGCCAGCTTTATCGGGCTGGTGCGCGATATGGGTGGTGGAAACCGGGTCGAGGCGCTGACGCTCGAGCATTATCCCGGCATGACCGAGAAGAAGCTGGCCGAGATCGAGGCCGAGGCGAACCGCCGCTGGCCGCTTGATGCGAGCCTCGTCATTCACCGCTATGGCCGGCTCGCACCGGGCGACCGCATCGTGCTGGTGGCGACGGCCTCGCCGCATCGCGAAGCGGCGCTCGCCGCCTGCCATTTCCTCATCGACTGGCTGAAGACCGACGCACCGTTCTGGAAGAGCGAAGCAACACCCGAGGGCGAGCGCTGGGTCGAACGCCGCGCCGACGATGACGAGGCGCTGGAGCGCTGGAAGCAGACATAGGCGGAAAGCGCGGCGCCTTTCGTCCTACTTCGTCTCCGAGACGAATATGCCGTCCCAGTCGGGTCCCGGCGGATTGGCCTCGAAATAGGCAATCCGCTTTTCATAAAGTGCGTAGAGCGCGGCGAGCCGGGGATCGTCGGCGCCGCATCCCGCGATTGCGGCCCGAGCCCCTGGCCAGTCCTGCGCGCGATAGCATGCGAGCATCCGGTCGTGGTGCGCGGCATCGGCCAAAAATTCAGCCGAATCCGCGAGTTCGGCGTCGCCCAGCAATGCGTATATGCGCACCGCCTCCTGCTTGCCCTTGACCGCGATCAGGTCGAGTTCGAGCGCCGCCCAGCCGGGCGCGGCCGCCCGCGTCGCCTCGCCGAGAATGACCCCGACGTGATAATTCTTGGTCTGGCTTTCGAGGCGGGAGGCCAGGTTCACCGAATCGCCCATCGCGGTGTAGGCGAAGCGCTCGTCGGAGCCCATATTGCCGACCACGCACTCGCCGGTGTTGATGCCGACGCCGATATGGATCGGGTGGAAATCCCGGCCTTCCTCCGCCGCTTCCGTTTCCAGACCGATGTTGATTTGTTCGAGTTCGGCGAGCATCGCGAGAGCGGTGGCGCAGGCGTGGTCGGCGTGCTGGGCATTGTCGAGCGGCGCGTTCCAGAACGCCATGATGCAGTCGCCCATGTATTTGTCGATCGTCCCTTGATGCGCCATTATCAGCCGGGTCATCGGGGTCAGGAAACCGCGATTGATCAGCCGGCTGAGGCCTTCGGGGTTCGACTTGAACGCCTCGGAAATCGAGGTGAAGCCGCGGATATCGCTGAACATTGTGCTGATCGTGCGGGTCTCGCCGCCGAGCTTCAATTGCCCCGGGTTGGCGGCGAGTTGGTTGACGAGGTCCGGGGCGAGGTAATGGCGGAACGCCGAGTGGATGCGCCGGCGCTGCAGATCGACAAAGCCATAGCGCCACAGCAACACGCCGAGCGAGGCTGCCGCCAGGGCGATCAGTGGATTGGCCATCGGCAGCCATAGCCCGCGGTCGAAGGCGGCCTGCGCGCCGCCGACCCAAAGGACGAGCGGCGCCGCGCCGGACAATACCGCGAGTCGCGTCGGCAGCAGCGCGATCGCGCCGCCGGTCAGCCCCGCGAGCGCCATGATTGCGGCGAGAACCAGCATCGACCAGGGTTCCGGGTTCTCGCGGATGAAATCGCCCGCAACCAGCGAGTCGATAATGTTCGCCATACGCTCGGTGCCCGGCATCGGCGTGTTGTTGAACGGCGCCGGATTGGTGTCGGCGATGCCGATGAACGAGGCGCCGATCAGGACGATACGGCCGGCGAGCTTGTCCGCCGGCAATTTGCCGTCGAGCAGATCGACGAATGAATAGGTCGGGATCGTGCCGCGCGGGCCGCGGTAATTGACCACGAGGCGCATCGCCCGGTCGGTCGGAACCCGCCGCGACCCGATCCGTATCCCGGCGCCGAGCGCGAGCCCGACCTTGTCCCACGGCACGCCGAGATAGGCCGCCGTCGCGCGCACCGGCATCGACGGCAGGAAATCGCCGTTGAACGGCAGCGCCAGATAATCGTAGCGCGGCGCGCCGTCGCGATCGTAAGAGATGTTGACATGGCCGAACCCGGCTGCCGCCGCCGCGAGCCGCGCGACCGGCATCACCGCCGAGCGCGGCTCCAGCGGGAACACCGGCTCGACCGGGCTCTGATCCAATTGCTGGTAGGCCTGGTCCGAGAGTTCGTCGGGCGGCTTCTCCTGTTCCTTGCCGGAAAAGGAAAAGGCGAAGGGCAGCAGCACCTTGCCGCTGGCGTGCAGGGCAGCGGCGAGGTCGGCGTCGGGATCGTCCGCCGCCAGCCGGTCGAGCGCGGCACGCAGCTTCGCGTCCGCCGGGTCGGTAAGCCGCGCGATGGCGTCTCGTGCGCTGTCGCGCAATTCGCTGGACAGCGGCTGGTCCGGCTCGGCGAACAGCAGATCGAAGACGATGACCTTCGCACCGGCCCGGTCGATTGCCCGAACCGCCTCGGCGAACAAGTGACGCGAGAGCGGCCAGCGGCCCAGCGCCGCCAAGCTGCGGTCGTCGACCAGCACCACCGCAACCTCGGGGCCGGGCGTCTCCGCTCCACGCACGCGAAAGCGCAGGTCGAGCGATCCGGTTTCGAGAATGCGCAGCGGTCCGCTGTCTAGCGCGGAAAGCGGCAGGATGACCGCCGTCGCCAGCGCCAGCGCCAAACCCGCCTCGCGCAAGCCTCGCGGCAAGGCCACGGTGCCGCCTAGGGCACGTCCGTGCGAGAGATGACCGCCTGGAATTCCTGGGGCGACCACACGCGGGCCGGCACCGGGTCGCGCCCGGCCTCAAGCCTAGCGCCCCAGCGGCTGGGGATCGTGACCGTGCGCCCGGTCGCGGTGCTGCTCAAGCTGACGTTGCCGGTGAGCACGCCGACCTGGGCGGAGCCCGGCTTCGCTTCGATGAACCAGTCGGTCGAGCGCACCGCGGCGGTGCCGACGGCGGTCGATACCTCGAAGGTCGCGGGGTGATCGACCGGCGCGACGACGGCGCGTATCAGCCCCTCGGCCAATGAAAGCTGAACATTCTGGCGCTGCCCGCCGGCGGTCTGATAGGCGGCGACCGTCATCTTCGTTCCCGACGCAAGCGAAAGCACCGAGCCGTCCTGCATCCGCAACTTGAGCTTGCCGTCGGCCGGAACCTCGATCGTATCGGAAACGGCGACGGCGTCGCCCATCTTGAGCGGCGCGGGATGCCCCTGCCGCTCGACCAGGCACTGTCCGCGCAAGCCGACGACGCTGCCGGCCGGCGCGTCGGCTCTGGCCGACCGGACCAGCGGCAGCCCCAGCGCCGCCGTGCCGGCGCCCAGCAGGATGTGGCGGCGTGACGCTCTCATGGATTGGCGAACAATGGTTTGCCGATGCTGTCCGAAAAGAAGAAGTCGAGCGCGATGTGGAGTTGCGCGGTGACGCCAATACCGCTTCCGGTCGCCCGGCTTACGGGCAGCTGCGCCTCGACAGCGAACTCCCAGCCGTCGCCGGCATAACTGACGCCCGGAGCGATCAGCGCGGTCGAGCGCGTTCCAAAGCTCCGGCCGACGGGAGAGGTGAACACGATTTCGGTCATCGGCGTCAATTTGCGAACCACCTCGGGCAGATCGAAGCTCCGTACCTTGGACTGTAGATAGGGGATCGAGTACTCGACGACAATCCCATTCTCGACCACATCGGGCCGCGGTGCGGCGTCCGCCAGCTGGAAGCTGGTATAGGTAGTGACGGCAAGCGGGCGCAAGTAGCCGACATCGAAGTCGCCCAGGCCTTTGCCGAAATAGACCTCCGGCTTCGTCGCCCCCGAAGGCGAGGCGCCGACCCGCAAGGCCCCCGTCCCCCCGGTCTCCCGATCGAGCCCGAGCGACATGATGAACTCGTGGTCGATATCGTTGACGGCGAGGTATTTCAGGTCGCCATCGAGGTTCTGCCAGCCGTAGGCGGTTCCGCCGCCGGACAGGTCGATGGCGCTATAGGTTTCCTCGATATAGATGCCGAGACGGTCGGTGATCGTCTTGCCGTAGGTCGCGGTGAGATTTGTCGCGCGGCTCGGCGTGCCGGGTCCGCTGCTGCTCTGCGGCAGCGTATTGTAGTTGAGGTAGAATTCGTCGCCCGGCGTGAGTTGCGGCAGGAGCAGGGTCGCGGGGAAGATGCGGTCGCCCGAAGCCGTGTAGGCAGCCGCGGGCCCCGCCGACGCGGCAACTGCGATCATCGCCAGAAACCGCACCGCCATCGCCCTGCCGGTCATATCCCCACCCCGCTCGCGGAATGCGCACTCTGGCACAGAGCGATGCGGGTGAAAACACTCGATAGTGCGGCAAACGCGCCGCCGCGGTCACCGCGACCCGCCGGGACGAGAATGCCGTAGGCTACTCGGCGGCGGCGGCGGTATTTTTGCCGGTGGCGCGGTCGTAATCCTCCCACATCAGCCGACAGATCGCCCCCGGCGTAAAGCGGTAGCGGCCGATCGCCCCGTCGATCTCGCCGACCGGGGTAATCTCGGCGGCGGAGCCGGTCAGGAACACCTCCTGCGCCTTGGCCAGTTCCTCCGGCATGATCGCGCGCTCGACCACCTTGATGCCGCGCGCCTTGGCGAGGCCGATCACGGTCTGCCGGGTGATGCCGTTGAGGAAACAATCCGGCGTCGGCGTATGGATTTCGCCGTTGATGACGAGGAAGAGGTTGGCGCCGGTGCCTTCGGCGAGCTGGCCGCGCCAGTCGAGCATCAGCGCGTCGTCGTAGCCGGCGGCATTGGCCTCGTGCTTGGCCATCGTGCAGATCATATAGAGGCCGGACGCCTTGGAGTGAACCGGCGCGGTATGCGGCGCCGGGCGCGCCCATTTCGACTGGATCATGCGAATGCCCTTGGCGCGCGCCTCGGGCGAGAAATAGGCCGGCCATTCCCAGCACGCGATCGCCAGGTGGATTTTGCTGAGTTCGGCCGACACCCCCATCTGCTCGGCGCCGCGCCACGCCACCGGGCGGACATAGCCGTCGAGGATATTGTTCGCGGCGACGAGCTCCTCGCTTGCCTTCTTCAAATCGTCCATGCTGGCGGGGATTTCGAAGCCGAGGATTTTGGCCGAGTTGATCAGCCGCGCGTTGTGCTGTTCGAGATGGAAGATGTGCCCGCCATAGACGCGCTCGCCTTCGAACACGCAACTCGCATAATGGAGGCCGTGCGTGAGCACGTGCAGCTTGGCATCGCGCCACGGGACAAGGCGGCCGTCATACCAGATGAAGCCGTCGCGATCGTCGAAGGGGAGCAGGTCACCAGCCATGGACATTTCCTCCCGTGCCGGGATTTTGCGTAACTTTATAACGCAGCGACCGCCCGGTTGTACCGATCCTTGCGGAATATGTCAATATGACTGACATAAAAATACGCGCGGAGCCGGCGCCCTTTCTGAGCGACGAGGAAGTACGGGAGGGTATCGAGCTGCTGTTCTTCTCGTACCGCGATTTCACCGCCGAGCCGGATGCCATTCTGACCCGGCACAATTTCGGACGCGCGCATCACCGGGTCGTCCACTTTGTCGGGCGACGCCCGCAGATGACGGTCGGCGATTTGCTGACGATCCTCAAGATCACCAAGCAGAGCCTGAACCGCGTGCTGGGCCAGTTGGTGCGGCAGGGCTTCATCGTGCAGCATCGCGGCGCGCAGGACCGGCGGCAGCGCCTGCTTGAGCTGACCGAGAAGGGCCGTGAATTGGAACGCCAGCTCTCGGCGCCGCAGCGCGCGCGGGTCGCCGCCGCCTACCGCAAAGCCGGCGCCGGCGCGGTCGAGGGGTTTCGCAAGGTTCTGCTCAACATCATCGCCGCTCCGGACGACCGGCGCCGCTTCGATCGCGGGCGGCCGAGCCGGCGCTCGCAAACCTGAGCTTGAGCCGCGCCTTTCGCGTATACTCGCGGCGATGACCGAGGCCGAACCGCACCTGCTTGTCGTCGACGACGATCCACGCCTGCGCGGCCTGCTGCGCCGCTACCTGTCGGATAGCGGGTTTCGCGTGACCGCCGCCGCGGACGCCAAGGAGGCGCGCGCCCAGCTCGCCAGCTTCGCGTTCGACCTCGTCGTGCTCGACGTGATGATGCCGGGCGAAAACGGGCTCGACCTGACCCGCGCCTTGCGGACGGAAAGATCGGTCTCGGGCGCCGTGCCGGTTTTGCTGCTGACCGCGATGGCCGAACCGGAAGATCGCGTCAACGGCCTCGAAACCGGTGCCGACGATTACCTCGCCAAGCCGTTCGAGCCGCGCGAGCTGGTGTTGCGCATCCGCAACATCCTGCAGCGCCGGCCGACGCCCGAAGAGCCGGCGCCGCCGCCGGACATCCGCTTCGCCGGGTTCCGCTTCGACCTCGGCCGCGGCGAATTGTTCCGCGACGGCGACCTCGTGCGGCTGACCGCGGCCGAAAGCGCGCTGCTGTCGAGCCTGGCGCAGCGCGCGCCGCAGGCCATGTCGCGCGAGGAGCTGTCGCAATCGGCGCAGTTCAGCGGCAATGTCCGCAATGTCGATGTGCAGATGACCCGGCTGCGGCGCAAGGTCGAGCCCGACCCGCGCAATCCGCGCTACCTGCAGACGGTGCGCGGCACCGGCTACGCACTGCGGCCGGATTGACGGCGCGGCGATGACCGGTCTGCCCTTCGACCCGCCGTCGGCGCGGCCGGACAATCTGTCGATCCGCCAGCGGAAGTGGATCAAGCGGATCCTGCCGAACACCATGTTCGGCCGTTCGCTGCTGTTGATCGTGATGCCGCTCATCCTCGTCCAGGCGATCTCGGCCTGGGTCTTTTATGCGCGGCACTGGGAAACCGTGGCGCACCGCTTCGCCACGGATGTCGCGGCCGAGATTTTTCTTATGGCCGAGAGCGCGAAGCTCGCGGTGTCGGATGCGCAACTGAACCGGCTGATGACGCAGGCCGCGTCGCAGACCGAAATCTCGTTCAGTTTCGAGCATGACGCCGAGCTGGCGCCGCCGGTGCCGCCGGGTGGCAGCCAGACCGAGGAGCATCTGCGCACCGCGATGGGGGAACGGGTCATCGCGCCCTATCGTATCGATGCGCTCAGCGACCCCGCCTACATCATTGTCCAGGTGCAGGTGTCGAAGGGCGTTCTCACCGCGACGTTGACGCACAAGCGGCTGACCACCTCCACGACCTATATCTTCATCCTGTGGATGATCGGCTCGTCCTTTTTCTTCTTTGTCGTTGCGGCCCTTTTTCTGCGCAACCAGGTGAAGTCGCTGCGCCGTCTCGCCGCCGCCGCGGACGGCTTTGGCAAGGGTCGGCCGATCGCTTATTCGAAGATCGAGGGCGCGCTGGAGGTACGCCAGGCGGCGGTCGCCTTCTTCCAGATGCGCGACCGCATCCAGCGCCAGATTCGCCAGCGCACCGAGATGCTGGCCGGCGTCTCGCACGATCTGCGCACGCCGCTGACGCGCATGAAGCTGGCGCTGGAGCTTCTCGGCGACGATCCGACGATCGCCGAGCTGAAGTCGGATGTCGTCGAGATGGAGCACCTCGTCCAGCTTTATCTCGATTTCGCTCGTGGCGAAGGCACCGAGACCCCGGTGGAGACCGACATCGCTGTGCTGCTCGAGGATATCGCCGCTTCGGTGCGGCGCGAGGGGACGGCATTGTCGCTCGACCAACCGCCCCAGTTTGTCGTGCCGATCCGGCCGAACGCGATGCGCCGTTGCCTGGGCAATCTGATCGCCAATGGCGCGCGCTACGGCAACCACGTGTGGCTCACCGGGCGACCGGTCGAGGATGGGGTCGATATCCTGGTCGACGATGACGGGCCGGGCATCCCGCCCAGCGAACGCGACCATGTCTTTCAGCCGTTTATCCGCCTCGATTCGTCGCGCAACCCGACGACCGGCGGGATCGGCCTGGGCCTGACGATCGCCCGCGACGTCGCACGCAGCCATGGCGGCGACGTGCGGCTGGAAACGTCGCCGCAGGGAGGCCTGCGCGCCTGCGTTCACCTGCCGCGCTAGGTCAGGGATCAGAACAACCGGCCGCCATTGGCCACCGGCCGGTCGGGCGTCACCAGCACTACCGCGCCTTCGCTGTCGGGGAAGCCGAGGACCAGCACGTCCGACATGAACGGACCGATCTGCCGCGGCGCGAAATTGACGACCGCGGCGACCTGCCGGCCGATCAGCGCCTCCAGCTGGTAATTCGCGGGGAGCTGCGCCGAGGAACGCATGACGCCGATTTCCGGCCCGAAATCGATCCGCAGCCTGTAGGCCGGACGCCGCGCCTCGGGAAACGGCTCGGCCGCGACGACGGTGCCGACGCGGATGTCGATTTCGGCGAACGTCTCGTAAGGGATGGTCATCGCCCGATCATAGCCCCGGCCGGTGAACGAAAAGGCCGCGTCCCGGCGGGATGCGGCCTCGTCATCATCCGGCTGGTCCCCCGTCCGTCCCATAGGGCGGACGGGGGCCAGCGGCGATCTCGCTTGTCAGACCGGCGTTGCGGTCGTCGCGGCCGGCTTGCAGGTGAATGCCTGCATTTCGTCGAAGCCTTCGCTGGCGCGCCGCTGCAACACCTCGGTTGCGTCGCTGCCGGCCTTCGACGTCATCGCCGCGATCTCACGGCCGTGAGTAAGACCCTTGTCGATCATTTTCTTGGTGTACTCGGTGTGCTTGGCGATGCGGGCCTCGACCGAGACCGGCTGCGCCATCTCGCGCACCATGCCGGAAAAATCTTCCATCGCCTGCTGCGCCATGTCGATCTGGCGCTTGGCGACGGCATGCATGCCTTCGACGGCGAGGCGATTGGCTTGGCTCAGCGCCTCGAAATTGCGGCGCTGCGCGGCCCAGACCGCTTCGACATCGAACGGGCGGAGGCGAAAATCGGCGAACATCTTGGTCACGTCGAAATCGAAAAAGCTGGTGCGGGCATCAGACATGGCTGGGTTCCGGTCTCAGGAATTGATTTGTGCGGTGCACAATCGGCTATATGGAACCCTCGCCGATCGTAGTCAAGGCTTATTATTTTGCAGCGCAACAAAAGGCTCTCGGAAAAATCGCCGTCCCGTCAAGCCTCAGCCGCGGAATTGCGCGCGAAACGCGATACAGGAACCAACCATCGCTCGATCCCGCGAAGCCGGCGATCGAGCGCCGCCATCGTCGGCGCGAGGTCGGTCGACTCGTCGCGCGACCATGTGTGCGCCGCAGCAAGATAAACCGCCGCGGTCAGTTTTACGACGACGGCGCCGGCGATGCCCTGGCAGCCGATTCCGGCCGCTTCGAGCATCAATCGCATCGACCGCAGCAACGCGCTCCCGGCGGCGAGGGCCGCCAGGGGATCGGCCGGCAGATCGCGGCGCAAGGCCACGAGAGCGGGGCGATAAGTTTGCAGTGCGTCAAAACGCCGCATCAAAAGATCGAACACCCGGTCGCGCGGCCGCTCGTCCGCCTCGGCTTCCGCCGGCGTCGCCAGGACAACCTCGTCGATCCGCCGAAAGAGGCCGCAAAGCATGGCCGTGGTGGACGGGAAGATGCGGTAGACCTGGAGGATCGGGAGCCCGGCTTCGCTCGCCACCGCCGCCAAGGACAGGTTGCGCCACCCTTGCGCGGCGATGAGCTCCATCGCGGCCGCAATGATGCGGTCGCTCCCGGCGATGCCGGTGTCGGCACCGCGGCCGGCGCCGGCGTTACGCCGCCTGCTTCCCGCGGCCATCGCTTCCCCGTTTCAGCTCGCCAGCTCGCGCGAGCGAGCGGTCGCCGCCGCAACGGCGCGGGTCATCAGCTCCGCGAGCCCCTTGTCGCCCATCAGCACGTCGAGCGCCGCGCGCGTGGTGCCGCCGGGGCTTGTCACGTTCTCGCGCAGACGCGACGGGGCTTCGTGCGACACCCGCGCCAATTCGCCGGAGCCGGCCACCGTCGCCCGCGCCAATTGCAGCGCGAGGTCGGCCGGCAAGCCCGCCTTCACCCCCGCCTCGGCCAGCGTCTCGATCAACAAAAATACATAAGCGGGGCCGCTGCCCGAAACCGCGGTCACCGCGTCGAGCAATCTTTCGTCCTCGATCCAGGCGCTCTCCCCGATCGCTGCGAGCAGCGCGTCGCACAGTTGCCGCTGTTCCGGGGTGACACGCTGATTGGCGCAGGCGACGCTGATCGCACGGCCGATCGCCGCGGGGGTGTTCGGCATGACGCGGACGATCGCCGCATCGCCGAGGTGCCGGGTGAGATTGGCGATCGTCGTCCCGGCGGCGATCGACATGAAGACGGTCTGCGGCCGGGCAAACCGGCGATAGGACGGCACGATTTCGGCGATGCCTTGCGGCTTGACCGCGAAGACGACCGCGTCAGGCGTCAGACCATCCGCCAACTCGGAGGCAACGCGGTGCGCCTCCACGCGCGGCGACGGCGCCAGCACTTCGGGCGCGCCGGCCGGCTCGACCACGACAAAGCGCGCCGCCGCGCCGCTTTTGAGCCAGCCGCGCAGCATCGCCGACCCCATCTGGCCGCAGCCGACGAGAACCACCGCGCCCGCGCTCATGCTGGAAACACCGGGATCAGGCTTCGCCGATCGGGTCGATCATCGCCGCCGCCATCGCCTCGTCGGCCGGCTTGCCGCCCCAGACGACAAGCTGGAACGCCGGATAGAAGCGCTCGCATTCGGAAACCGCGATATCGACGAGATCCTCGATCTGCTCGCCGTTCACCCCGGAGAGCCCGCGCATCAGCACGGCGTAACGAAACGACGGCGAGTTGTCGCCGGCCGCCAAGTCGAAATGGCCGAGCCACAGCCGCTCGTTGGCAAGCGCCAGCAGCTCGTAGAGGACGTTGCGCCGGCGTTTCGGCACCTTCATGTCGAAGCCGCAGGAGAAATGCAGCGCGGTCAGCTCTTCCTGCCACAGAAAATACAGGCGGTAGTCGCACCAGCGGCCTGGAATCTCGACGACCAGCTCGTCCTCGCCGGCGCGGTCGTGCGCCCAGTCGTTGGCGATGACGATCTCCTCGACGAGGTCGATCGGATTGCCGTGGTGGGGCCGGTTCTCTTCGAAAGAAAGAGAGGTCATCGCACGCTCCTCAGAGCCGGGCCGGCGGCGATTTCTCATGTCTTGGGCCGGCGGCCCCCCTTTTACAACTTTGCGGCGGCTGGAACCGAAAATTTGGATCCTGGTGCTTCCACCGACGGTTTGCCTGGTCACGCTGCCAAAGCCTGGCGACGGTTGCAAGACAACATATAGCGCATCACCGCGCAAGTGCCGCGAAACCTAGCCGAATCACCCCGTGCCGCGGGGCCGCCGCGGGAGGTCCCCGCCCGCCGTTTCAAGCCGTGATTCGAGCTCGGCGATGCGCTGCAACAGTACGTCCTGCTCGCCGCGGGCTTTGGCGGCCATCGCCTTCACCGCCTCGAACTCCTCGCGGCTCACCAGGTCCATGCCGGCGAGGATGCGCTCGAGCTGGTCGCGAAAGCGCGCCTCGATCTCGCCGCGCACCCCCGACAACGCGCCGACCGCGCCGTTGGCGACGCGGGCGATGTCGTCGAAAAAGCGGTTCTGACTCTGCATGAGGAGCCTCCCTGCCCTATTCCGCCGCCTCTTTCTTGCCTTCGCCACCCTTGGTCGCTTCGTGCTGGTCGATCGCCTTCTGGATCGCCGCGGCGGCCTTGCCGGTGAAATCGACGTGGTGGCTGGTGGCGAAATCGTAGCTGCCCTGCAAATGCTCGCGGCTCTGCTGGAATCTGGGATGGACGAAGCGCGCCATCAATTCGTAATGCCGCTTGGTCGCTTCCCAATCGGCCCAATTGTGCGCCAGTTCGCAGATGACGCCGAACCCGCCCGAGCCGGTCATCAGCCGGTCGATATAAGCGACCGCGTCGTCCGGCGTGCCGATGCAGCCGGTGCCGGTCTCGATCAGCCAATCGGTCGGGTTGGTGACCTCGGGCGGGATGATCGGGAAGGTCGCGACGTCGCGGAAATAATTGGCGAAGGCCTGGACGCCGAACTCGACGTTCTGGCGCGCCTGCTCGCGGGTCTCGGCGATGTGGAACATGCCGACGACGCGCCAATCCTTGCGGTTCGGGGTGTGGCCGTTGGCGCGCGAGTTCTCCTCGTAGAGACCCCAATTCGCGGTGTGGCGCTCCATCGCCATCGGGCTGGTGCCGCCGATCGACAGCATGCCGACACCGTGCTTGCCGGCCAGCACCGACCCCGAGGGCGAGCGCGCCGCGGCGACCGCCAGTTCCATGGTCGGCCGCGTGTAGGGGCGCAATTGCAGCTGCGCCTCGGTGATGTTGAACCAATCGGTCTGCTTGGTGACGGTTTCGCCGTTGAGCAGGCGGACGATGACCTCGAACGATTCGTCCATCATCTTGCGCTGGTCGCTGGGATCGATGCCGATCTTCAGCGCGTCGTGAACCAGCGCGCCCGGTCCGACGCCGAACATCGCACGGCCGCGCGTCATGTGGTCGAGCTGCACCATGCGGTCGGCGAGCATGAACGGGTTGTGGTAGGGCAGCGAGACGACCCCGGTGCCGAGGCGGATGTGCCTGGTGCGCTGCGCCGCGGCGGCGATGAACATCTCCGGGCAGGCGATCAGCTCAAACCCGCCCGAATGGTGTTCGCCGATCCACGCCTCGTGGTAGTTGAGCCGGTCGAGGTGCTCGAGCAATTCGAGATCCCGCTCGATCGACAAGGTCGGGTTCTCGTCGTGATTGTGGAACGGCGCGAGAAAGATGCCGCTGCGCAAATAAGGCTCGCTCATTGCCCGGATCCTTTGAGGACATGCCCTTTGTCGGTGATCGTCGGCCATCCCGCCCGGTTCCCGCAAGCGAATTCCCGGCCGGCCGCTATGCAGACTGTCAGGCCAAAGCCGCAAAGCCGTATTGCCGGCCGTGTCGCTCCGCATAGCGTTTGATGCGGTCGACGTAGGTCACCGGCGGGCAACCAGTTCAGACAAGAGCCCGTCGGCGCCGGCTAGGTCGAGGCGGCGGTGTGAGCCTTCTTCTCGGCCGGGCTCGGACCCGAGCCTTTGAGTCGCACAAGCTGCTGCAGAGCGTCGAACCAGAACGGCGCGCCGAACAGCGTCGCGAAGGCGGTGATCAGCCAGCCGCCGATGCGGCTCCAGTTCCACTCGGCCGGAGAGCGCCAAAAAAACCCGAAGACATTGGCGCTGGTGTCGGCGGAGGCGGCGGGCGCGGCGTGGCTGGCGGCGCCGATCTGCGGCATCGAATCTGGAGGGAGGCCGCGCAGCGTCGCGGGGGAAGATTTCGGCGCGCCGGGGTTCGCGCCGGGCGATGGCCAGCCGATCGGCAGCGTATCCAATGTCGTCAAATAGTCGGCGGGCGGGTTTTGCGCGGTGGAGGCGGCGATCAGCTTGGTGTCGACCGGCTGCTTCCACAGCGACTTCGCGATGTCGATCGTGCTGACGTTCAAGATCGCCGCGATCGCCAGGGCGAGTACGAACGACCAGAGCTGCGCCCAGCGTTTATAGGCGCCGCTGACCCGATCCATCGAATTGTCGAACCATGTCGAGAGCTCCGTGCGGATCGCCGTCTCGTCGCCCCTGGCGCGTTCGACGATGCCGTTGAGCATGCTCTTGAGCTGGCCGCTATCGTCGCCGCGCAGTTTGGCGATTTGCACCTTGAGCTGCCCGACGGCTTCCGGCTGCTGCTGGCCGGCTGCCCCTTGCTGCTGGCCGGCTGCCCCTTGCTGCTGGCCGGCTGCCCCTTGCTGCTGGCCGGCTAGCCCTTGCTGCTGGCCGGCTGCCCCTTGCTGCTGGCCGGCTAGCCCTTGCTGCTGGCCGGCTGCCCCTTGCTGCTGGCCGGCGACCCCTTGCTGCTGGCCGGCTACCCGTTGGCCGGCCGGCTGTTCATTCCCATCCAACGGATCGGGAAGCCCCTTGATGATCTCGAGAAACGCGACCGCGAACTGCTTCGGGTCGATATAGGCGGGGTTTGTCCGCCAGCTCGATGCCTTGCTGCCGTCGCTGCGCGGATTGATCAGGCCGTGTTTGTAGAGTGCGGCGGCCAGCTCGTTGCCCTGGGGGTCGTTGAGCAGGCTCTTGATCCCCTTCAGCAACGTGTGCGAGCGCCATTTCAATGCCGAGGCGATGGTCTCGGTCGCCGCTCCGGCGGCCAGGCTCACGGCCAGAAACGTGAAAACCAGCCCGATGGCAAAGTCGAGAATTCCACTGCCCAACATTGTCTCCTCCCTTTCCGGCTGGCTGGTTGTCGACGGTCAAAAGCGGCTTGATCTGCTCTCGGTCGCGGGCGGATTGTCCGGCGCCTCGAACCCGCGCCGGTAGCTCAGCGCCTCGGCGATGTGGCGGCGGGCGACGATCGGGACGCCGTCGAGATCGGCGAGGGTGCGGGCGACGCGCAGCACCCGGTGGTAGCCGCGCGCCGAGAGCCGCAGCCGCTCGGCGGCGCGCACGAGGAGCGTGCGGCCGGCCTCTTCCGGCGTCGCGATCTCGTCGAGGAGCTCGCCGTCGGCCTCGGCGTTGGTGCGGACGCGCCGGGCCGGCGGCAGCTTCGCGTAGCGCGCGGTCTGGCGGGCGCGGGCGACGCGGACGCGCTCCGCGACATCGGCGCTCGATTCGGCGGGCGGCGGCAGGGCAAGGTCGCTCGGCGAGACCGCGGGCACGTCGATCGTCAGATCGATGCGGTCGAGCAGCGGCCCCGACAGCCTCGCCTGGTATTCCTGCGCGCAGCGCGGGGCGCGGCCGGGCTCGGCGAGCCAGCCGCAGCGGCACGGGTTCATCGCCGCGACGAGCTGGATGCGCGCCGGAAAGGTTACGTGGCCGTTGGCGCGCGCGACGCTGACCCGGCCGGTTTCGAGCGGCTGGCGCAACGCCTCGAGCGCCTGGCGGTTGAACTCCGGAATTATGTAGCAAACTCAGGTTAGTTTAACAATTAACGCTGTCTATAAGATTGGCAGCTTCTAACTAATTCATTGTAATATGGTGTACACGTTGCGTCACTAGCATGATTTTGGCTGGCATTACGAAGGCAGTTTTCCTTTTGTTGGGCTGCATCGTGCATGCAAGTGTCGTAATCGTCCGCGTACGATGCGCGGCCTCCTATCCCAAGAAACCCAACAGCCGTCATGATTATCATAATTTTAGCCATTACATTCCTCCCCTGTGTAGCTAGAGCATAGCGCCCCACCAACCGGGAGTCGATTACTTCTCGCCGTACGTTGCCATGAAGGCGGCCTTGTCCCGCTCGTAAGCCTCTGACCAGCGCCGGCACTCACCGGCAAGCTGTACGGCCTTGTGGGTGCATTGCCAGTAGAACACGGCGTCACCCAACACCATAAGCTGAGCGTCGTCGCGAGCGCGTTTGGCTTGCTCGGTGGCGGGATCGGCGCAGGCTGCGAGACCGGCGATCACAGCGAGGGTACTGCAGAAGCGGCTAATCAGGCGCATGTTGCATTATTATCACGCAGAGCAGCCCACGGAAAAATGGGGGAACTTAACGCTTCCTTAACCGTTGACACGCCAATCATACCTATCATATTGATAGGTTCATGAAGAGCGAAAGACCGCCGCGATCGCAAGTAGTCGAAATGTCCCTTACCCCCTCGTGGGCATTACGGCGTATTCGCGCGCTGGCGGCTAAGTCAGAGAATGTCTTGTTCACCGATCACGCGCTCGCCCAAATGGAGGCTCGTGAGATTTTCGACGGTGACGTTCTGACTATATATCGCTCAGCCTCATCATCAATCAAGGGGGACGTGAAGAAGGGTAAAGGTAATGGAGAATATCATTGCAAGGTCGTTCGGCGAATACGCGGCACCCGAGAGGCGGGTGTTGTGACTATTATTTTGCCTAGCGACAAGTTGCTCGTGTTGACTGTCGAATGGGAGGACTTATCATGACCAGAGCCTATGCCTACCGGGGCGAAGCGCTCAAGGATCAGCCCCTCCATTACACAGGTTGCGGTCTAGACGACGTATATCTGCTGAATGGGTACGCGGTTGATAATAACGAAGAGTACGGCAGAACCATATCCGTGAAGGATTTGGACGGTCTGCGCCGGGTGATCGGCGCTCAGCTTGTCCGCAAAAAGCTCCTAAAGGGCAAGGAACTGCGCTTCCTCCGTACGGAGATGGACCTTACACAGTCCGAGCTTGGCCGGCTAATTGGCTACAGTGACCAGCAAGTAGCGCGCTGGGAGAAAGACCAAAGCCGCATCCCCGCACCGGCCAACCGGATGATCCGCCTATTGGTGCGCGAACACCTAAGTAATGACCGCTTCTCTGTCCGGGAGGTGCTAGATCATTTGGATCGGATGGATAATACAATTTCCGACCGACAGGTGTTTGAGAAGGCTGGCCGCACTTGGCGAGTGGGCTAATCATCTAGGCTTTCACCGAGCCGCAAGACGCGACAGTCCACCGCGGAGAGGCATTGCAACAGGAAGCTAGCGGAGAACTTCCCGCGAGCAACTTTGTTGCGGATATTGACGGCAGTATCGTTGACGCCGATCGCCGCCAGTTTTTCAGTCAACGTCTCATAGGTCACTCCGCGCCGGGTCATCTCGGCGCGGAGTAGCCGTTTCGCGTCGTCGGCCCAATTGGCCTCGGTTTTCATTGTCTGTCTCGAAAGTGGCGAATGCCATCATATAAGTTACATTTGCCGTTGACAACGATGCGTTATGCCATCATATTAGATGCGCTAGTAACGCAAATGATGGCGCTCTGTCGTGTCTCAACATTTCCTCCTTTCAGCAGCCGCACGGAACCTGAGCATCGCTCAGGTCGCGCGGATGTCTGACGAGGAAGCGCATGAGACGTTCAAGCGGCTGCGCTGGGCGGAGAACGCTGGGGAGCCGTTTTGCCCGAAGTGCGGGTGCCTAAGAGCCGATCCAGAAAGTTGTTGAGTCAGGGGAATCGGTTGTGATTCGATATGTGGTGCCAGCGATTGAAGGAGGCACCAGATGTGGACGGCAGAACACCGCCGATTGGCGGCTCGCCAGGGTCTTCGGTATCCCAG
>DASRLO010000027.1:0-28137 GCA_035648415.1 Allostellaceae bacterium | reverse complement strand
GCGCTGTTCCCCGATCCGATCACAGCTTCCAGCCGCTCCCGGTCGCCCGGACCAAGCCGGACTTCAACACCTGCTCTCATCCAGCCAGACTCGCATATCCGCGAGCCCACTGGAATCATCTATCAGCGCCAATCCACTAGGCCTTCGAGGGCCGGCCCAACGAAGGCTGATATACGCTGCTGCGTAGTCCGAATGGCTACGCGTGCGCCACTGAATCCGGTTCGCCGCCGCCTTGTCGGCAGTCAAAAAAGTCGCGACCCGTTGCTCGTAACTGTCCATGACGGCGTGCGATGAGATTCCCGCGAACCGCAACCGTC
Source organism: Allostellaceae bacterium (assembly GCA_035648415.1). Classification (GTDB taxonomy): domain Bacteria; phylum Pseudomonadota; class Alphaproteobacteria; order ATCC43930; family CGMCC-115725; genus DATARH01. Next base: position 27,820 of record DASRLO010000027.1, on the reverse strand, counting down.
AATAGGCGCAAAACGCGATTATTCCCCGTCGCGGGGGTCATCATCCATGAACTCGAACCGCAATTGCTGGGGCGGCATACCCTCAGAACGGGATATCGGCTTCGGCGGGGTCGGCTTGGTGACGAGACCCCCCATAGGTCAACCGCTTGCCTTCGATGCCCTTGAGGGCTGCAACGGCGCGCTGCGCGTCGGAAACGCCCAGGCCGGTGCGATGATTGTAGCGAAAATCGAACTCGCCGACGTACCGCTTCAAATGCGCCGGGCTGACGTGGTGGTACGTGCCAACAATGCCCCGCTTCAAAATCGAGAAGTAGTTTTCGACCGTGTTGGTGTGGCTGAAACCGCCGTCGCGAACGTACTCGTCAATCGAATGGTTGACGGTGCTATGGCCGGCGAAGTCGCGCGTCGCTGACGGATAGACGGCGCTTTCGTCGGTCATGATGTGCGTGGCGGCGTCGATCTGCTCCTTGAGGATCGGCTTTAGGGTGCGGCTAGTCACGTTCGCAACGTGGAACGACCGCACCTTGCCCTCGCGCTCTACCAGAGTAACGACCGGCTCTTTGCCGACCGGGCCGCGACCGCGATTTTGACGCTTGTTAGCGTGCTTATTCGCCTCTTTGCCGCCGACGTAGGTTTCGTCAACTTCAACAACCCTGTTCGCGCCGCCAAGCGGGCCGCTCTCGGTCGGATGAATGTCCCGCATACCCTCGCGAATACGCATCGTCATGAACCATGCCGTCTTGTAGGTCACGCCGAGCATCCGATGCATTTGGTGGCTCGACATGCCCTTCTTGCTCGACGTGAGCAGGTGTGTCGCGAACAGCCAGGTATGCAGCGGGATATGCGACCGCTCGAACAGGGTGCCGACGCGAACCGTGAAATCCTTTCGGCACTCGCGCTCGCCGCAACGATAGACCCCTACCTTTTTCGTTTTGTAGGCAGAGCCGACCGTGCCGCAGTGCGGGCAGATCGGGCCTTCCGGCCAGCGCACTTCCTCTAGGAACTGGCGGGCGGCGTCTTCATCGTGGAAGTGGCGGGCGTCGAGATCGGCAGACATTGATCGGCTCCATTTCTGAAGCCAAATCTACCCGTTGCGGCTTGTGGTGTAAAGTATATAAGTGCCTTGTGGTAGGGCATATCAGGTGGGAGGAACAGGAGCGAGCGAAGAAAGTAGCTGCGCTACCGCCCAAGTTTAAGATCACGAAACATCACGTATGGGCGGTGATGTCGGAAGGCCAAGGTCGCTGCTCCTATTGCGGGTCATTGGCGGTTGAGCACGCGCCGATAAACGCCGATGTAGGTGGTCTTACAGGATGGGCGCAAATCGGTCGGCGTATCGGTAGTCTCGATCACGTTGCCAGCCGTGAGAACCACCCCGATAACCTAGCGTGGTGCTGCTACTGGTGCAATACGTGGCCGCAAGAACGCCGTTCACAGGCGACAGATCACGGTGGATTTTATCAAGGATGACAGGATGGCTCACTACCTCAAACCGCATTCGCCCGAATGGTTCGCCGCGCTTGAGGCGTTCAACCCGTTCCAGGCTGTTCACACGCGGGGAGTGATCCAAATGGCTAAGCGCAGTGATGTATGCAGTGTGTGCGGTGACGACCCGGCATCCGATTACAAACTGGTGAATCCGACCCCGGTAGAGAACGCGGTAGCCACGATAAGGCTATGCAATGATTGCCGGATGATCCGAGAACAGAACCAGGAATCGTACCAACCCTACCCCTAATAAGACGTAGAAACTGCCGATTATGTTCCCATGATCTTCATTGGGATATTTACTGGTCCGGCGCGATCTCCCAAAGCATGAACTGTCCATCTTTACCAACGAATGACCGGATCAGCCCTTTTCCCTGGTGGTGCCGTAACATCGAGCCGACCCGCTGACGGAATAGCTCAAAGTCCTGCTTGTGGAGCTATCGACACCACGCGCGGCCATCACATGAGGGTGATGTGCTTGGTGCTGAGCGGGCCAGAAGCCTCCCGCAACATCGAGAGCACCATGCGGATCATATCGCCGGGGAACGCCTTGTAGACGGCGGGAACCGGCTTTGGACGAATGTTCTCGACCGCATAATTGGGGTCGAATAGCTGGATCGTCGCATCGACGTGCTCCAACGCAAGTGTGGTCAATTTGCTCCATAATACCGCGGAAGTCGATCAATGCCATGGGACGGCTTTTCTTTCACGCTCCCCGGCGAAAGCCGGGATCCACCCCTCAACCGTCCTTGGCGTTGAAAAGTGGACCCCGGCTTTCGCCGGGGAGCGCGAGAAGGCGGCGGCCGTCATGCCCCCACTCGCAGCTTGTATCGCTGAATCTTCCCCGTCGCGGTCTTGGGCAAAGTATCCGCGAACTCGATCCAGCGCGGATATTTCCACACGCCGATGCGGTCCTTGACCTCGTTCTGCAGCATTGCGCACAGCGCCGCGCGGTCCTCGCCCTGCGCGCTTTCCTGGAGCACCACGAACGCCTTGGGCTTGATCAGCCCGTCGCCGTCGGGATGTCCGACGACGGCGGCTTCGAGCACCGCGGGATGCGCGATCAGCGCCTCCTCGACCTCGAACGGCGACACCCAGATGCCGCCGACCTTGAGCATGTCGTCCGTGCGCCCGCAATAGCGGTAATAGCCTTGCGTGTCGCGGGTGTAGGTGTCGCCGGTATGGGTCCACTCGCCGCGGAAGGTGAGCCGCGATCTATCGCGCTGGTTCCAATAGCCGTCGGCGGCGCTGGGGCCGCGCACCGCCAACTCGCCGTTCTCGCCGTCGGCGACGTCGTCGCCGTCGGCGTCGAGGATGCGCAGCTCGTAGCCCGGCACCGCCTTGCCGGTGCTGCCGTAGCGGATGTCACCCGGCCGGTTCGACAGGAAGATATGCAGCATCTCGGTCGAGCCGATCCCGTCGAGGATGTCGCAGCCGGTCTGGTCGCGCCAGCGCTGCCCGACATGCTCGGGCAGCGGCTCGCCGGCCGAGATGCAGGTCTTGAGGCGGTCGGAACCGGCGCCCGCCGTCAGCTGCGGCTGCGCCAGCAGCGCGGCGTACAGCGTCGGCACCCCGGCGAAGAGGGTCGGGCGATGCCGGCGCATCGTGTCGAGCACCGCGTCCGGGGTCGGCCGGTCGGGCAGCAGCACCGCGGACGCGCCGGCCGCCAGCGGAAACGTCATCGAATTGCCGAGCCCGTAGGCGAAGAACAGCTTGGCCGCCGAGAACACGACGTCCTCCGGCTGCAAGTTCAACACGTTGGCGGCATAGGTGTCGGCGGTCGCCTTGAGGCTCGAATGGACGTGGCGCACGCCCTTGGGCGCACCGGTCGAACCCGACGAATAGAGCCAGAACGCGACCTCGTCCGGCGAGCATTCCTCGATCGGCCCAGGGGAAATACCATTGTCGGGGGCGAGGAAACCGCCAAAGCCGCAGGCGCTGCCGTCGGGGTTGCTGGCGACGACGCGGCCGACCCGCCGCGCCGCCGACTGCAGCGGCTTCAGCAGCGGCGCGGAGATGAACACCGCGGCGGCGCGGCTGTCCTCTAGGATATAGCCGGTGATGTCGGGCGGCAGCAGCGTGTTGATTGGCACCGGCACCACGCCGGCGCGCAGCGCTCCCCAGAACGCGATCGGAAAATCGACGGTGTCGAGCATGACGAGGGCGATGCGCCGCTCGCGCTCGATCCCGGCTTGGCGGAGGCCGGCGGCGAACCGCGCCGAGGCGGCGTCGAGCGCGGCATAGGTGAGGCTGCGCCACGGGTCGACGAACGCGACGCGGTCGCCGCGCCCCTCGCGCAGATGGCGGGCGATAAAGTAATCGGCGGCGTTGCCGTTCGCGTCGCTCACGCCTTCCTCCCGATTGCGCGGCAACCTCTATCAACTTGCCGAGGTCGCGGGCAAACTGCTTATCCCTTATCTAGCGCCAATCCCGAACGGGGGAAACGATGCCGAACCTGCACCCGCAAATCCAGAAGGTGCTGGAAGCCATGGCGAACTTCGATTTGCGGCCGTTCGAGGAGATGACGCCGGCGCAGGCGCGGGCGCAGATGGAGGCAATGGCCGCCTCGCGCAAGGCCGAGGCGTTGCCGGTCGCCGCGGTCGAGAACCGCACCATCCCCGGCCCGGCGGGCCGTATTGCGGTGCGCATCTACACGCCGAACGGCCAAGGACACCGGCCGGCGATCGTCTACTTCCACGGCGGCGGACACGTGATCGGCAGCCTCGACTCGCACGACCTCGTCGCCCGCAATCTGTGCGGCGGCGTCGAGGCGGTCGTGGTCTCGGTCGATTACCGTATGGGGCCGGAGCACCGCTTTCCGGCCGCCGTCGAGGATGCGACGGCGGCGCTCGACTGGGTGCATGCCAGCGCCGCGAGCCTCGGCGCCGACCCCGAGCGGCTCGGCGTGCACGGCGACAGCGCCGGCGCCAACCTCGCCGCGGTCGTCGCGATCATCGCCCGCGACAGCGGCGGCCCGCGCCTGTGCCTGCAATCGCTGGTCTACCCGGTCGCCGATTTCCGCATGGGCAGCGAAAGCTACAAGGAATACGCCACCGGCTGCGGCATCCTCACCGCCGGCGCGATGCGGTGGTTTCGCGGTCATTACCTGCGGACGATGGACGATGCGCAGGATTGGCGCGCCTCGCCGCTGCTGGCGCCGGACCTCAAGGGGGTCGCGCCCGCCATCGTCATCGCCGCCGAATGCGACGTCCTGCACGACGAAGGCTTGGCCTACGCCGAGCGGCTGAAGGCGGCCGGGGTCGCGGTCGAATACCGCCGGTATGCCGGGATGATCCACGCCTTCTTCGGCATGATGCCGGCGGTCGACGATGCGATGAACGCGCAGCGCGCGGTCTGGGCGGCGTTCAAGCAGGCGTTCGCCTAGGATCGATCATAACGGGAGGAAACCGAAACCATGACCGGCCTCAACGACATCGTCGACGGCGAAGTCCAGCGTCTCGCCAGCGGTTTCACCTTCACCGAAGGGCCGCTCTATCACCCGGACGGGTTCTGGTATTTTGTCGATGTGCGCGAGTCGAAATTCTATCGCATCAAGCCCGGTGAAAAGGCCGAGCTGCTGCGCGAGAATACCGGCGAGGGCAACGGCACCACTTTCGACCCGCAGGGGCGCCTCATCCAATGCGAGGGCGGCAACCGCCGGGTGACCCGCTGGCCGGCCGACGGCAAGTTCGCCTCCTCGGAAGTGCTGATGGACAAATTCGAGGACAAGCGCCTATCGCGCCCCAACGATGTCGTCTGCAAATCGGACGGCAGCCTCTATTTCACCAATCCGGGGATGCGGGTGCCGCTCGGTCAGCGCGAGACCGACCCGGCCGCGATCTACCGCATCAAGCCCGACGGATCGAACAACCATTTCGCCGATTTCGAGTACCCGAACGGGCTCGCCTTCTCGCCCGACGAGCGGGTGCTCTACGTCGCCAACACCCGGCACACCGCCTACATCCACCGCATCGAAATGGACAGCGCCGGCAACATGGTGCGGCGCGGCATCTTCGCCGACATGTCGTCGGACGAGAAGATCGGCGTGCCGGACGGGATGAAGGTCGATGTCGAGGGCCGGGTCTATTGCACCGGGCCGGGCGGCACCTGGGTGTACGCGCCGAACGGCGACCATATCGGCACCATCAAGACGCCCGAAGTCCCGGCCAATCTGGCGTTCGGCGGACCCGACATGAAGACGCTGTTCTTCACCGCGCACAGCTCGGTCTACTCGATGCGGGTCAAGGTGCCTGGGCTGCCGGGCCATCCCTGGAAGCGCTAGCAGCCGGCGGTTCCCTTCCCGCCGCCGCGACGGTAGGCTCCGCCGGCAGGCGCCGCACGCAGCATTCGCGCCGGGGACTGGGCATGATGGGGCACGGTGAGGGATGAGGACCGGCGCCGAATACCGCGAGGCGCTGCGCGACGGCCGCGTCGTCTATGTGATGGGCGAGGGCCGCGTCGACGATGTGACGACGCATCCGGCGACCCGCGCGGTGGTCGAGGAATACGTCGCCTGGCACGACCGCCACCGCGACCCCGAGTGGGCCGACATCCTGCTGGCGCCGCCCGATTCGAGCGGCGGGCGCACGCCGTGGGCCTTCACCGCGCCGCGCGGCAGCGCCGACCTGATCGGCATGGGCCGGTCTTATGCCAAGACCACGTTTCTCTCCGCCGGCAACATCACTCACGACCCGGCCTACGGCAATCTGATCGCGCTCGGCATCGTGAACGCGGTCGGCGAGCACGGCGCCGGGGCGGAGCAAATCGCCCGCGCCGAGGCGTATCGCGCGATGATCGCCCGCACCGGCCGGTTCCTGACGTTCAGCGGCGGCGCGCCGCCGCTCGGCCACCGGCTGCGCCCCGACCCCAAGGACCGCGCCGCGCTCAAGCTCGTCCGCGAGACCGGCGCGGGCATCGTCCTCAGCGGCCGCATCGGCATGCACACGAGCCCGTGCTATGCCGAGGACATCTTTGTCGGCTCGCTGTGCGGGGTGCAGCTCGACGGTCATCCGGTAAGCTTTGTCGTCGAGGTCGGCGCGCCGGGCGTCACGACGCTGTGCCGCAAGGTCGCGGCGCGCGACAAGAACCCCTTTCTCGCCCCGCTCTCCAATCGCTTCGACGAGCTCGACGGCACGCTCTGGCTCGACAATGTGCTGATCCCGTGGGAGCGCGTGTTCCTTATCGACCCCGGTCCCGAGGCGGTGGCGCGCTGGCTGATGTGGCATCACCTTTACGGCTGGGGGGCGCGGGCCGAATTCGGCCTCGGCCTCGCGCTCGCCATTGCCGACGCGATGGGGCTCAAGGAAAACGCCGCGACGGTCGAATACCTCATAGACCTGATGGCGGCGGTGCAGACCATCCGCGCCTGCCAGACCGCCGCCGCGCACGACCCCGAACCCACAATCACCGGCTTTTGCGCGCCGAACCATCGCCATGTGATGGCGGGCGGCATCACCCTGTTCAAGGCGCGCCAGCAGATCAGCGAGATCCTGCGCATCGTGCCGGGCTCGTCGCTGGTGGTGGCGCCGGGCGACGGCGACCTTGCCGCGCCGGGTCTCGCCGCCGGGTTGGAGGAGGCCTTCGCCGGCGGCGGCTACAGCGCGGCGCAACGCGCGGCTTTGTTGCAGCTCGCCTGGGACCACGTCTCGTCCGGCCTCGACGGCCGCGAGTCGGCGTTCGAGCTGCACGCCAGCGGCGGCATGCCGGTGTGGCGCGGACGCCTGCGCAAGAGCTTCCGCGACTACAACGCGCTGGCGAACGGGGTTCTGAAGCAGCTCGATTGCGACATGCCGGAAATCGATCTCGGCGCGATCCCGGCCGCGCCGCTGGCGCCGCGCCGGGTCAACACGCCATCGCCAAGTCCCCTGCCAACTCCCCTGCCAACTCCCCTGCCAACTCCCCTGGGCGGAGACAGGAAATGAGGACCGGCGCCGACTATCGCGCGGCGCTGCACGACGGCCGCAAGATCGTCATCATGGGCGGCGGCGAAATCGACGAGGTGACAACCCATCCCGCGACCGCCGCGATGGTCGGGCACTATGCAGCCTGGTACGACCGGCACCACGACCCGGATTGGACCGACACGCTGCTCAACCCGGCGGGGGCGCCGTGGGCCTTCGTGCTGCCGCGGACATCGCAGGAGGTGACCGCGATCGGCCGCGCGATCGGCAAGACGATCTTCCTTTCCGCCGGCAACATCACCCATACGCCGCTATACGGCCATCTGATCGCAATGGGTGTGCTGGCCGCGGCCGAGACGCGCAACGCCGCCCCGCATTACATCGCCAATGCCGCGGCGTACCGCCGGGAGATCGCCGAGACCGGGCGCTTCCTCACCTTTTGCGGCGGCGCGGCGATCATCGGCCAGCGCCTGCAGCCCAACCCGGCCGACCGGGTCGCGGTGAAGCTGGTGCGCGAGACCGACAAGGGCATGGTGGTGCGCGGCCGGCTCGGCATGCATACGAGCCCGGCCTATGCCGAGGAGGTCTATGTCGGTTCGCTTACCGGCTTGCAGATCGACGGCCACCCGGTCGGCTTTATCGTGCGGGTCGGCGCGGCCGGTGTGACGACGTTGTGCCGCAAGCCGGCGGTGCGCGACGCCAACCCGTTCATCGCGCCGCTCTCCAGCCGCTACGACGAACTCGACGGGCAGATGTGGCTCGACGATGTGCTGATCCCGTGGGAGCGCGTCTTCGCCGTCGACCCGGCGCCCGAGGCGATCCCGCGCTGGCTGCGCTGGCACCATCTTTACGGCTGGCTCGCGAAGGCCGAATTCACCCTGGGTCTGGCGTTCGCGCTGAGCGACGCGATCGGGCTCAAGGAGCACGATTTGACGGTCGAGTACCTCGTCGACATCATCGCCGAGGTGCAGACCGTGCGCTCGTGCATCGCCGCCGCCGAATACGACCCGGAATTCACCCCGAGCGGCTATTGCGTGCCGAACCACGCGCACCTCGCGGCGGGCGGCATCTCGCTCTTCAAGTCGCGGCAGCGGATGTCCGAGCTGCTGCGCATCATTCCGGGCTCGTCCCTGGTCGTCGCGCCGGGCGACAGCGACTTGGCGATCCCCGAATTGGCCCAAGGCCTCGAAGAGAGTTTCGGCGGCGGCGGCTACACCGCGCGCCAGCGCTCGGCGCTGTTGCAGCTCGCCTGGGACCATGTGTCGTCGGCGCTCGACGGACGCGAGTCGGCGTTCGAGCTGCACGCCAGCGGCGGCCTGCCGGGCTGGCGCCATTGGCTCAGGCGCAGCTTTCGCGACTACAACCAGCTCGCCAACGCGGTGCTCGACTTCATCAACAGCGACATGCCGGCGATCGACGTCGGCGGCATCGGCGCCGCCCCGGTCGCCGCCCGCCGCGCGGTGTCGCCGCCGCCGGGCGGCAAGCGCTGATCGGTCAATCGATCGATATATCTAGCAGACACACCCGCTTCGCGCCTTTTCGCGAATGCTTTTCCGAAGCACGCGATGCAGGAGGCCCGTAGGTGTCCGAAAACGCGCGCGGTTTTGGAATTTTTTGCGACCATTTGACTCAATGCGGTTGCAAATAGGAACATGATTCTGCCCTAATCGCTAGTTATGTTCTCTAAATGTTCCTAAGGGGGGTTACCTCGAAAATGGCGCGAATCAGATGCAAATTCGTGATGGACGGACCCGGTCCGAGCGAGCGCATCATTGCCATCTCAACAAAGGGTGGTGGCGAGGAGGAGGTTATTTTGCCGAAGAACCTCATTCAGAATGATACACTGGAAGTCGGCAGGGTTGGTGGGACTGCGGAGTCTGTCTTGATTGAACTTCCGCAGGAATCCGCCTCGGGCAGTTGGCGGCTTTGGGTGGACCCAGGCACGCTTGTGGCCTAACCAAACGCAGGGAGCGGGTCGTGATCCTTACTGATCGCGAAATCACCATCGCACTCGATTGCGAACAGTTGATCATTGACCCGCGTCCCGAGCCTGTAGCGTTTAGCTCCAGCAGTATTGACCTTACGCTAGATGATTCCGGATTAGTATGGGACGTTCCCGACCCGGTACTCGTTGAATTGAAGGAAGGATTTAAAATATCGTCAATTGCCCGACTGCTCAAGAGCGTTTCTATAAATCCCTATCGGCTTGAGCCCTAAAAGCTTTATTTTGGCTTGGACCAAAGAAAAAATAAAACTTCCGATAACGTCGCGATTGGCCGCCCGCGTTGAGGGTAAGAGTTCGCTCGCGCGATTAGGTTTAGGGGTTCACATAAATGCTCCGGCAATACACGCCGGATTTCCTGGGCAACCAATCCAATTGGAGATTTTCAACTATAGCGGAATGACATTCAATATTTACCCTAAAATGCGAATATGTCAGTTGATAATTGAGCAAACCTTAGGTACGCCTGTTAGAGGCTATGAAGGTCAATTCTCGCAACAGGGGCCGTCTGTTTAGCGCTCCACTTCCCAAAGCATGAACTGCACTAGGTGTTTGCTAGAAGCCTAATCCATCAGCGACACCACCCGAAAACGCTCGCAGTAAAGCATCATGTCCGGAGCGAATTGGCCGCGACGGGTGAAATAGTTGCGGTGCGCCCGGCGCCAGTAGTCGAGGGTGCGGTCGCCTGCGCCTCGTCATGGGCAAAGCGGGCATCGACGTGGTTGAACCGCCGTTGGTTGAGCTCGACGGTCTCGATCACCGCGCGGGGCCGGCCGGCGCCGTCGAGCATCACCATGCGCTTGCCGATGGCGGTCTGCGGCCCGTCGCTGACCGGCCAGCAGGTCGCGGTCTTCGTCCCCGACACAACCAGCTGCGCGAGCGCTTCGGCCAATTCCGCGCCGTCGCCGAACGAAAAGGTTTCGAGCGAGCGCCAGTCTTCGTCCGGCGGCTCGCTCACCGCCTTCCCTTCCTCGCGAGGAAATCCTTGAAACCCTCGCGCGGGTGGCCGGCGAGCAGCCAGGTGGCGCGCGCCTCGTCCTCGAACTCGTAGCGCTCGTGCAGCGACAGGCCGGCGCCTTCGTGCAGCAGGCGCTTCAGTCCCTGGACCATGCGCGGATCGTTCTTGGCGATCATCCGGCCCATCTCGATCGCGCTCCCGCGCAGCTTGGCCGACGGCACGATCATGTTCAAAAGCCCGATGCGCTCGGCCTCCTCGGCGGCGACGACGCGGCCGGTGAACAGCAGCTCCTTGGCCTTCGGCCAACCGACCAGCAGCGGCAGCGACCAACTTGAATTGACCCGCCCGTAGCTCGCCGCCAGGAAGCGGAATTGCGTCCTCTCGCAGCCGATGCGGATGTCGAGGCTCGACGACAACAGCGCCGCGCCGCCATAGGCAAGCCCGTTGATCGCGCCGATCAGCGGCTTCGCATAATTGGCGACGTGCCACGAAATCTCGCCGCGCCGGGCCTGGCGCTGCGCCAGCTCCTCGGACGACAGATCGGCCATCTCGTGGATGTCGGCGCCGGCCGAAAACGCGCGCTCGCCGGCGCCGGTGATGACAACCGCCTTGATCGCATCGTCGTCCTCGAACCGGGTCAGCGCGTCATCCAACTCGCGCACCAGATCGTAGGACAGCGCGTTGAGCTTGTCGGGCCGATTCAGCGTGACGAACCCGACCCCGTCGAGGTTTTCGCTGATGATGAAGCCGTAGGCCATGTCCGGCGCTCCTTTCCTCGCTGCGTTTGCTGCGGGCGGTCGTCGCGCCACTATGCCAAGAGAGCGGCGCAAGGTTCGATCTTTTTCGCGGAACGACTCCGCCGCGAATGGCGGCCGTCGCCGCCTTCACATTTCTAGCCCCGCAACGAGATGACGCATTTCGCGCACTGGGTATCGTCGTTGGTCCATCCGGCTTGCGATCTGGCGTATTCGTGCGGCGAAAGCATCGCGATGTAGTCGATCAAATGGTGGCAGCACCCTTTGTCGCCGCTGTTGATCGCGGCGGTCGCCATTTCGTCGGTGATCGTGAAGCAATACGGCAGCGGGCGATAGATATCGAAATGCGTGACGTCGAAGGGAGGCACGCGCGGGACGACGTCGTGCTGATAATTCATCACCGTGTAATTGCTGAGCCGCGCGTCGAAGCCGGAGGCAAAATCGTGGTCCCCCAGTTTCGGCGACGCGAACATGATGGCGCCGACGCGGGTGGGGCCAAGCGCGGCGGGGTCGGCGAGCTCGAAGGCGAGTGCTTCCGCCAGTGTCGAACCGAGGCTATGCCCGAGGACCAGCACCTCGGCGGCGCCGACGGCGCCCCTGATGCCATCGGACAGCTTCTTCGACGCCGTACTGCCGAGCGCCCGGTATTGCATCGAAAAGTAGATATCGGCGAAGCCGGTCTCGACCCGGCCCGGCAATGGTGGACGCCGGCCCGCGAAAAAGACGAAATCGTCGATCCATTCCTCGGCGCCGTCGGTACCGCGTATCACCGCGACATAGGTATCGTTGCTGTCGCTTTTCGCCAGATAGCCGTAGCGCCGCCGATCCGCGTCGGTGCTGGGGCGGATCATCGGCCGCCTGATGCCGACCGGTGAGCTCGCGACGATATCGTCCGCGCCGGTGATGATGCCGACGACGGTCCAGCCATCCGCCTTGATGCGCGCGTCCAGATCGTCGGAGGCGGGATCGAGCTTCGCGTCGCACATGTCCCACGCATACATCACCAGCAGCGCGCAACGCGCGTATTCGGGACCGGCCAGGTTGCGAACGTTGTCCATCGAATGCCTCCGCGGCGGGTTGTCGACGCATTGTTTCGGAGACTGGAAATCCTGCCAATGGCCGCGACAGCGATCATCGCCGCGCGCGAGGCGGCCGGCTCCCGCAACCTCGCCTTTGGCGGCGAGCCGGCGCCGTGGCGCGAGCGGCTCGACGGGCGCGCCACGGGACGGTGACCTGCGGGCGGCGATGGGTGCAATATGAGGACCGAAACGACGGCTTGGGCTTTTGCGGAGGGAGATGGCGATGGTCGGTAGTCTCGAAGGCGTCCGGGTGCTGGAGCTGGCGCGCTATCAGGCGGGCCCGCGCGGCGGCATGATCCTCTCCGACCTCGGCGCCGAGGTCATCAAGATCGAGAAACTGGGCGGCGAGGAAACCCGCCGCTCCGAGCCGGTGGTGAAAGGGGTCAGCGTCTATTTCACCGTCTATAACCGCGGCAAGAAGAGCCTGTGCCTCGACATGCGCACGGCGAAGGGCAAGGAAATCTTCGCCGGTCTGGTCAAGACCGCCGATGTGGTGCTGGAGAATTTCCGCCCCGGCACGATGGCGCAAATGGGCTTCAGCTACGAAGACCTGTGCAAGTTGAAGCCCGACATCATCCTCACCTCTGTATCGGGGTTCGGCCAGTACGGGCCCTATCGCGAGCGCCCGGCGTTCGACCCGCTGGGCCAGGCGATGAGCGGGCTGATGGACCTTACCGGCAAGCCGGTCGGGACGCCGCTGGGCGCGGCGACCTCGCTCGTCGACCGCTACACCTCGCTGCACGCGACGATCGGCACGCTCGCCGCGCTGCACCACCGCGACAAGACCGGCGAGGGCCAGCTGGTCGATTGCTGCCTGCTGGATTCGGCGCTGACCATGGTGGAAATCCCCACCGCCTATTACCTGCTGACAGGCGAGGAAGGCGGCGAAGGCGGCCGGCCGCCCTACAAGGCCAAGGACGGCCATGTGGTGATCTCGGCCTCCGGCCAGGCGATGGCGACCCGGCTCATCCAGATCGCCACCGGCGACAAGGACGCCTCGGCCACCGGCTTCACCAGCCGGGTCGGCCAAGGCGATTCGCGCAAGCAGGCGGTCGGAAGGTGGTGCGCCGAGAACACCGTCGATCACATCGTCAAGACGCTGCTGGAGGCGGAAATCCCGGTCGCCCCGGTCAAGACCATCCCGCAGGTCGCGGTCGACCCGCATCTGTGGGAGCGCGAGATGCTGGTGAAGATGCCCGACGCCGTCGCCGGCGAGGTCTTCGTCCCCGGCGCGACGATCAAGATGTCGAAAACCCCCGGCCGCGTCGGCCACGTCCCGGTGCCGGGCGAACACACCGACGCGGTGCTGTCGGGCATCCTCGGCTACGACCAGGCGACGCTCGCGCAATTGCGGCACGACAAGGTGATCGGATGAGGAAGAAGCCCCAGTTTCGTCATCCCGGGCTTGTCCCGGGAATCCACGTGGATGGCCGGATCAAGGCCATGACGATGAGAATTGAAATGACCTTTCCCCGCACCGTCACGCTCTACACCGACTACAAGAGCCCTTACGCCTATCTGGCGAAGGACCCCGCTTATGCGCTGGAGCGCGATTTCGGCGTCCGGCTCGACGTGCTGCCTTATGTGCTGAACATCCCGGACTTTCTCGGTTCGGCCCGGCTCGACGCGGCCGGCAAGGTGATCGAGCAGCAGCGCACCGCGCATCAATGGCGGCGGGTCAAATACAGCTACATGGATTGCCGCCGGCAGGCGAAGAAACGCGGCCTCACGATCCGCGGCACGGTCAAGATCTGGGACACGGTACTCGGCGCGACCGGCTTGCTCTACGCCAAGCGGCAAGGTGATATCGTGTTGCGCGGCTACCACCACCGTGTCTTCGAGCGCTTCTGGAAGCGCGAGCTCGACATCGAAGACATCGCGGTGGTGACGGCCGTACTGTCGGAAGCCGGCGCCGACGCCGGCGGCTTCGCCGATCACGCGGCCGAGGCTGGCCCCGCAGAGGTCAACCGCATCTCCCGTGCGGCCGAGGAAGCGGGGGTGTTCGGCACGCCCACTTTCGTCATCGATGGCGAGCTGTTCTGGGGCAGCGAGCACCTGCCCGACATCCGCGAGATGCTGGGCCGCTAGTCAGCCGCGCGATTGACACCCGTCTCTCAAAAGAGACATTGTTTGATGATTGAAGTTTGGCAGACAGATGTCTTCGCCGCTTGGTTTGCCGGATTGCGGGATCGCCGGGCGAAGGCCCGGGTGCTTGTGCGCATCGATCGTTTGTCGATGGGCAATCCTGGGGATGTCAGACCGGTAGGCGAAGGCGTGTCGGAGCTGCGAATCGATTATGGCCCTGGATATCGGGTCTACTTCATCCGTCGCGGCGAAGAAATGTTCGTATTGCTTGCCGGCGGTGACAAGTCGAGCCAAACGCGGGATATCGCTACGGCGTTGCGGCTGGCGCGATCGCTTTAGGACTGAAAGCCATGACTGAAACCAAAACCGTTCCGTGGAGGACGGAGGATTATCTCGAAACGCCCGAGGACATTGCGGCTTATCTGGAGGCGGTATTCGAGGACGGCGATCCCGAGTTGATCGCCCACGCACTCGGAACCATCGCGCGATCCAAAGGCATGACCGAGCTCGCTCGGCGCACCGGGCTCGGCCGTCAGAACCTTTACAAGGCTCTGTCGCCCGATGGCCGGCCCGAATTCGCCACCGTCTTGAAGGTGGTACGGGCACTCGGCCTAAAGCTGACGGTAGCTGCTTCTTAACCCACCGCCGCCGCCAGCTTCGACAAATGGTAGGCGGTATCGCCAAAGCTGTGCTCGATCACCATGCAGCGGCGGAAATAATGGCCGACCGCGTATTCCTCGGTCATGCCGATGCCGCCGTGCAGCTGCACCGCGTTTTGCGACACGAAACGCGCCGCCTGGCCGACCCCGACCTTGGCGGTCGAGATGTCGTGGGCGCGCTGCGCGGCGTTGTCGTCGTCGATCGTGATCGCCGCCAGCATCGTCAGGCTGCGGCCCTGCTCCATCGCGATCATCATTTCGCTGGCGCGGTGCTGCAGCGCCTGGTTCTCGCCGATCGGCTTGCCGAACTGGACGCGCGTTTTCATGTACTCGATGGTCATCGCCAGCATCGTTTCCATCGCGCCGATGGCCTCGGCGCAGGTCGCGGCGATGCCGGCCTCGACCACGCGCTCGACGACCGCCAGCGCGGCGCCCGGCTCGCCGAGCACGTCGCCGGCGGCGATATCGACCGCGGACAGCGCGATGTCGGCGGCGCCGGCGCCGTCGCGCATCCTGTAGCCGCGGCGGGCGACGCCGTTGGCCGTGGGGTCCACCAGGAAGAGGCCGATGCCGTCGCGGTCGTGCCGGTCGCCGGAGACGCGGGCGCTGACGATCAGCCTGTCGGCGCTGTCGCCGTGCACCACGACGCTCTTCGCGCCGTCGAGCCGCCAGCCGGCGCCGGTCTTTTTCGCCGTCGTCATCACGTCGTTGAGGTCGTAGCGCGCCTGGCGCTCGCCATGCGCGAACGCCAGCCGCAGGCCGCCGTCGGCGATCCGCGGCACCAGCGCCTCCTGCTGGGCGGCGCTGCCGGCGAGCTTGAGCGCGGCGCCGGCCAGCACCACCGCCGCCAGATACGGCTCCAGCGCGATGACGCGGCCGAGCGCCTCCATCACCACCATGGTCTCGACGCCGCCGCCGCCGAACCCGCCATGCTCCTCGGCGAACGGCAGGCCCAAAAGGCCGAGCTCGGCATATCGCCCCCACATCGCGGCGCTGAAGCCGTCCGGCGCGGTGAGGTAGGCCTTGCGCATGTCGAAGCCGTAACCGTCGCCGAGCAGCCGGTCGAGGCTCTCGCGCAACAGGCGCTGCTCTTCGGTGTATTCGAAATCCATCAGTGGAATCCTGGATTGAAAAATTTCGTCTTCCCCGCGAAAGCGGGGACCCAGGGCAAGCGGCGGGACGGTTATCCTGGGTCCCCGCTTTCGCGGGGAATACGACAATAGGAACTTACAGCCCCAGCACCGCCTTCGAGACGATGTTCTTCATGATCTCGTTGGTGCCGCCGTAGATCGAGGCGGCGCGCAGCATCAGATAGCTGCGCGTGGTCTCGGTCGCCCAGGCGGGGCCGAGTTCCGGCTCGTTCGAGAGCGCCGCCAATTCCTGCGCCCAGTCCGGCATCGCCAGCGGCCCGCCGACATCCATCACCATCTCGGTCGTCGACTGCAGGAGTTCGGTGCCCTTGATCTTTAAGACCGAGGACAGCGGGTCGGGCCTGCCGTCTTTCGCCTTGTCGTGCGCCGAGACGACGCGCAGCTGGGTGATGTCGAGCGCCTTGATGTCGACCTCGAACTGCGCGACGCGTTGGCGGAAGCCGGGGTCGTCGATCAGCGGGCGGCCGTTCGACATCACCTCGCGCGCCTTGTCCTTGGCGGTCTGCACCCGCTCCTTCGAGCGGCCCAAGCGGGCGATGCCGGTACGTTCGTTGCCGAGCAGGAATTTGGCGACGTCCCAGCCCTGGTTCTCCGGGCCGACGCGCATGGCGACCGGCACCTTCACGTCGTCGAAGAACACCTCGTTCAGATGATGCGTGCCGTCGATCGAGATGATCGGGCGGACGGTAATGCCCGGCGTCTTCATGTCGATCAGGAGGAACGAGATGCCCTGCTGCCGCTTCGGCGCGTTCGGGTCGGTGCGCACCAGGCAGAAGCACCAATCGGCCATATGCGCGGTCGAGGTCCAGATCTTCTGGCCGTTGACGACGTACTCCTCGCCGACGCGCTTGGCCGCGGTCTTGAGCGCCGCGAGGTCGGAGCCGGCGCCCGGCTCGGAAAAGCCCTGGCACCACCAATCGTCGAGGTTGGCGGCGCGCGGCAGAAAGCGCTGCTTCTGCTCGTCGCTGCCGAACTGGATCAGCACCGGGCCGATCATCGTGATGTTGAAAACCTGCATGTCGGGTGCCGGGGTCAGCATGTTCTCTTCGAGGAACATCATGCGCTGCACTGGCGTCCAGCCCGGACCGCCCCATTCCTTGGGCCAGTTGTAGGCGGCCCAATGCTTCCGGTTGAGGATGCGCTGCCAGCGGGTGGTGTCTTCCTTCTCGGGGCCGTAGCCGAGCCGCATCTTGTCGCGGATGTCGGCCGGCAGGTTGTCGCGGATGAAGCCGCGCAATTCGTCGCGGAACGCCAGCTCTTCCGGACTGAAGCGAAGATCCATGGTGCTGCCCCTTCTGCCGCTGGCGACACGCGCCGCCGCGCGTGCTGTCTACATCGGAATGCCCCCTCGAACCAAGGGGGCAAGGGTGCTAGCGTTTCGCCATTGAACGCGGAGGCGGCGATGGCCAGGCAATACAAATTGATGTCGGCGGACGGGCATCTCGAGGTCCCGCCCGAGCGCTGGACCCACCGCGTGCCGGAGAAGTACCGCGATCGGGCGCCGCACACGGTCCACCTGCCGGACGGCGGCGACGCCCTGATGATCGAGGGCCAGCCGCTGCTCGAAGCCAATTTCCTCGATTTGCGCGCCGGGCGCGCCGCCGGGACGTGGCAACCCTTCGGCCTCAAGGTCGCCGACGCCGCCGGCACCGGCGGCCCCGAGCAGCGCGTCCGCGAGCAGGATGAGGACGGCATGGACGCCGAGGTGCTGTTCGCGGCGATGGTCGCCGGCCCCGTCTTCTGGCGCAACATCGCGCATGACGAGGTCTACAAGGCGGTCATCCGCGGCTACAACGACTGGCTCGGCGAGGAATACTGCGCGGTCGCGCCCGACCGGCTGATCGGCATGGGGGTCATCCCGATCACCAATGTCGACGACGCGATCGCCGAGATGAAGCACTGCAAGAAACTGGGGCTCAAGGGCATCCTGCTCGGCGGCCTGCCCTGCGGCAAGGGCTACCCGACCCCCGAGGACGACAGATTCTGGGCCGCCGCGCTCGACCTCGACATGCCGGTGACGGTGCATGTCCAGCTCTACCGCACCGGCGCGCGCGCCAACCAGCCGACGATGAAATACCCCAAGGAAGACCCGGTGGTGATGGCGCGGCTGCGCCGGCCGTTCCTTGAATGGCTGACCAATTTTGGCCTGCCGCCGTCGATCGGCATGGCGCAATTGGTGCTGTCCGGCGTGTTCGAGCGCTTCCCCAAATTGAAGGTGTTCTTCGCCGAGACGCGGCTCGGCTGGGTCCCGTTCTGGCTGGAGCACATGGACCTCTGGTATCAGCGCCACCTCGGCTGGGCCGAGGAATATCTCGGCTTCAGGCCGCTGAAGGAGCTGCCGGCGACCTATGTGCGCGAGAACATCTATTTCACCGTGCAGTACGAGCGGGTCGCGGTCGAGCAGCGCAACCATGTCGGCGTCGACCACATCATGTTCGCCACCGATTTCCCGCATATCGAGAACGAGTGGCCGAACTCGCGCCCGATCATCGACGAGATCTACGAGAACGTCCCGGCCGTCGAGCGCGACAAGATTTGGGCCGGCAACGCGGTCAACTACTTCAAGCTGAACGGGTAGAACCGCCGGCGCTGTCGCCGCCCTTGAGGAAGCATTCGGTCTCGCGATAGAGCGCGAAGCGGTTTTCCTCGAGGTGCATCAGATGCGTGGCGCGGCCGATCTTGATGTCGCGCCGGTCCGGCGAGCTCGAAAGCGCGTCGAACAGCCAATTCGCGTCGGCGTCGGGGCACATGCCGTCCCATTCGCCGCGGATGATCGCGACCGGGGCGCGGACCCGCGCCGGGTCGTAGGCGAAATCGCCCGCCCAGGCGTCGTAAATGTCCTGAAAAGCGCCGCTCGGGGTCTTGACCGCTGCCGGCGAGCGGGCGCGGCTGGCCGCGTCGCTGTCGAGGTAGCCCTCGCCCCATTCGTCGAAATGCCGCCGCGACAGCACCGGCGGCTGTCCCGCCGGGACATCGGCGACAAACCGCTCCCACTGGTCCTGCAACGAGATCAGCCGCGATGCCGGCAGGCGCTGCGAGGGCGCTTTCGGCGTCCGCGACGAGATCGGGCCGAAGAACACCAGCCGGTCGACCAGCTCGGGGCAGCGCCCCGCGAACTCGCCGGCGACCATCGTGCCCCAGGAATGCGCGATCATCGACAGACGCGGGATACCCTGCCGCTCGCAGATGAAGCGCACCGCCGCCTCCAATTGCCGCGAACAATCGGCGGCGCGGCCGAGCGGCGGATGCGCCTCGGCCGGTGCGTCCATCTCCGGGTAAGGATCCGATCCGCCGAAACCGTGGAAATCGAGGCCCCAGACATGGAATCCCGCGTCGCACAACTCGTCGCGCCAGGATTTGCCGTCGATGCGATGCGCGATCGACAGCGCCGACGGAAACGTGCCGCCATGGACATAGAGCACCGTGTTGCCGGTCGGCGCCGCGTCCCGATGGGGCAGATAGCGCAAAAAGAGCGACATTCCGCGACCGGGACTCGGCACGCGAAAATGTTGTTCGCGCGGGTCGAGCTTTGGAGCAGTGATAGGCGATGCGATCATCGCGGCCTCCTATGTTCGACCGGGTCAGATGCGCCGGACGATCGACCGGTGCATCACGGCGCCGGCGCCGCTGGCTTCCAGGGCAGCAAAGTTCCGCTGGTGATCCGCGTCGTTGGCCAGCGTTTCGCGGTATTGCTCGTAGGCCGCCAGGGTCGGCAGGTCGATCAGCCCGATCGCTTCATTTGTCGGCCCGGCAAAATCGGTCGGCAAGAAATAGCCGACGGTCTTGCCGCCGCTGCGCTCGATGGCACCTTGCTCGCCCTCGACGTAGGTCCGAAACGCCGCGAGCTTGTCGGGATTGAACGTGTAGCGAATGCACAGCGTAATCATTGCGCCGCTCCTGACTGTCGATATTCGGAATGCCGTCCCACAAACATGGGGTGTGCAGGCCGATAAGGCTGGCGCAATCGCTTCGGCGCCGAGCGAAGCGCTTATCGAAAATCTAACAGAGGCTTGGAGCGCCGCCGAATGAGCACCGCGCCGATCAGCGCCCAGGATTGGGTGGGGGCAGAACAGTCTCGAACGGCGCCGCCGTCGCGCTGAACCCGCGCAGCGTCAGATAGGCGCCGAGCATCAGCGGGATCGACGCATAGAGATAATAGAAATCGACGATTTGCGTCTGGGCAAAAAGACCCGACATCACCTCGGGCGGCAGGAACAGGTTGATCACCCCGCGCACCAGCAACGCCCAGCCGGTCAGGGTCACGACCAGCGGCCAGAACCCGCGCGTCCAGACATTGTGGATAAGCACAATGGCAGCGCCGGCGACGACGCGGAACGTGCCGAGCAGCAAAAGCGCCGTGCGGTCCTGCCCGAGATGCTCGACGGCGGTGACGACCGTGGCTTTGTCGGCGAGCATCGCCGCGGCGACGATCAGCGACACGATTCCGATCAGCCGGCTGAGATAGACCGTTACCACCGGCATCGCCGCTCTCCCCCTCGTTTCGGCCAAGGTGAGAGAGTACCAGACCGCGCGATTTCGCGGCCGCTTTGCCCGCTATTGTTGCGTTGGCGTCGGCAGGCTGTGGCTCTTGACCGCGCCGCGCCGGCGTTGCGCCTGGTGGTCGAGCTGGCGGCGCGCGGCGTCGAACGCGGTGCGGACGGCGACAAAGACATCGTCATGCGCGTGCAACTCGGCGGGTCCGGTGCCGACCGCGACGATCTTTCCCGGCAGCGACATCTCGACCCGCAGATGGAAAACCTTGCCCGCCCGCCGCGGGCGGTGGCGGCCCTCGACGATGACGCGGCACGAGTTCACCCGGCCGAAAAGATGCTCCAAATGCTCGGCGCGCTCGCGAATCTGCTCTTCGACCGCCGCCGAGGACGGCAAATCGCGGAAGGTGATCTGCAGCGGGATGGTCATCGGCGCCTCCTTTGGGGTGGGAACGACGCAAGGACTAGCCTACATATCGGCGGCGCAAAGCAATGGCGCAACCCCCGCGAAGGGCGCAAAACTCCCATGCTGGGGGCGGCCCGGCTTTACAGGTTCGAAATCCGACCCTGGTCTAATCGCGCCCTTCCGTACGCGCGGCCGAGGAACGCAATGCGATGAGCGATCGAACCGCTGCGGCCGAGGCGTGGCGGCGTGCGCTCGAGCTGACCGCGCCGATCGCGCGGCACCCGACGGTGACGTTCCCCCTCGTCATCGACCGCCTCGCCGAAAAATTCGGCGACGCGCCCGCGCTCATTTCGGATCGCCACGACTTCAGCTACCGGGAGCTTGGCGGCCGCGCCGCGCGCTATGCGCGCTGGGCGCTGGAGCAAGCGATCGCGCCCGGCGACGTGGTGTGCCTGATGATGCCGAACTGCCCGGAATACCTGGCGATCTGGCTGGGGATCACGCGGGCCGGCGGGGTCGTCGCGCTGATCAACACGAACCTCGCCGGCGACGCGCTACGCCATGCGATCGACATTGTCGCGCCACGCCACATGATCGTCGACGCGGGGCTCAGCGACGCATTCGCAGACGTGCAGCCCCGTCTCGCTCGCCCTGCGCAAGGATGGACGCATGACGGCGACGGGCGCGGCTGGCCGCGCATCGACCGCGCGGTGGACGGGCTGAGCGGAGCGCCCGTCGATCATCCTGCGCCGGCGCTCGCCGACCGCGCGCTCTACATCTACACCTCGGGCACGACCGGGCTGCCCAAGGCCGCGAGCGTCAGCCACCACCGCATCATGCAATGGAGCCACTGGTTCGCGGGGCTGATCGACGCGCAGCCGAGCGACCGGATGTACAATTGCCTGCCGCTCTACCACAGCATCGGCGGCGTGGTGGCGACCTGCGCGCCGCTGGTCGGCGGCGGCGCGGTGGTGATCCGCGAGCGCTTCTCGGCGAGCCGGTTCTGGGACGATGTCGCCGAGCACGGCTGCACCCTCTTCCAGTATATCGGCGAATTGTGCCGCTATCTGGCCGCCGCGTCGCCGCACCCGCGCGAGACGCAGCACCGGCTGCGCCTCGCCTGCGGCAACGGCTTGCGGCCCGACGTGTGGCCGGCGTTTCAGGAGCGCTTTCATATTCCGCGAATCCTCGAATTCTATGCCGCGACCGAGGGATCGTTCTCGCTCTACAACTGCGAGGGCAAGCCCGGCGCGATCGGCCGGGTGCCGCCGTTTCTCAGCCATCGGTTTCCGGTCGCGCTGGTGAAGCTCGACATCGATAGCGGCCAGCCGCTGCGCGGCGCCGACGGGTTCTGCCTGCGCTGCGCCGCCGACGAACCCGGCGAGGCGATCGGCAAGCTGTCCGGCGGCGCGCCATCGCTCGACGGGCGGTTCGAGGGCTACACCGACCCGCAAGCCTCGGAGCGCAAGATCCTGCGCGATGTCTTCGCGCCGGGCGATGCCTGGTACCGCACCGGCGATCTGATGCGCAAGGACCGCGCCGGCTTCTTCTATTTCGTCGACCGCCTCGGCGACACGTTCCGCTGGAAGGGTGAGAACGTCTCGACCACCGAGGTCGAGGAGGCCATCGCCGCCTGCCCCGGCGTCACCGAAACCGTGGTCTACGGCGTCGCGGTGCCCGGCGCCGATGGCCGCACCGGCATGGCGGCGATCGTCGCCGGCGAGGGTTTCGACCTCGCCGGCCTCGCCGCCCATCTCGCCGAGCGCCTGCCGGACTACGCCCGCCCGCTGTTCGTTCGCCTCTGCGGCGAAATCGCGACAACCGGTACATTCAAGCCGCGGAAGCGCGCGCTCGCCGCGGCGGGCTACGACCCCGCCGCGACCTCCGACAGGCTCTACGTCTGCGACCGGACGCAAGAGGCGTTCGTCCCGCTCGATGCGGAACTCTACCAGCGCATCCAACGCGGCGAGATGCGGCTCTAGTTGTCAGCCTCAATGAGCAGCGTATCGATCTCGGCACTCTCAGCGGGGCCATCCTGTTGGTGTTCTGGGCGGTGATGACAGCCCGGCCGATCCGATCTATCGCGAACTCTTTTCGTCGGGCACCTAGCGACGCCCTCTCGCAGGACGCACAGTCGCTATGCAGCGAGCGGCGATCAGCCGCCATTGACGCGCCACAATTGCGGCCTCATTTGCGCCCCAGGGACAGCGCGGGGCGAGGGCGGCATCACCGATGAACTGGTTCTGGCAATTCTGTTGTGCGTCGACCGCGACGCTGCTGCTGCTCACCGCCACGCCATCGGCCAACGCGGCGCCGCCGCCCCCCGTCCAATTGACCCCGCAGGACACGGCCGAGCTGCAGAAGATCGCGGTTTATCTCGACGGCATCCGTACCGCGACCGCCAAATTCCAGCAGGCGACCGCCAAGGGGGGCGACGCGACCGGTTATCTGTGGATGTCGCGCCCGGGCAAGATGCGCTTTCAGTACGATCCGCCCAACCAGCTCCTGCTGTTCGCCGATTCGTTCTACGTCTATTCCTGGGACCCCGATCTCAAGCAGATGAGCAAGGTCGGGCTCAAATCGACCCCGGCCTGGTTCTTGCTGCGCGACCCGATCAGTTTCACCGACGGGATCGTGGTCACGCGTTTTGAGCATAGCGGCAATACCATTCGTGTCACGGTGGCGCAAAGCGCCGAGCCTGACGCCGGCAGCCTCACCATGGTCTTTACCGAAAATCCACTGGTTCTGCGGCAATGGACGGTGGTCGATCAACGCGGCGGGGTGACCTCGGTCGCATTGTCGCAGCTGCAATACGGTATGGCGCTCGATCCCAAGCTGTTCCAATATCAGGATCCGTACAGTCGGTAAAAAAATGACGATCGCGAACAACAGGTTGGTCTGAACCTCGATGTCCGTCCGTGCGCCGCTGGTGGCCATCCCCACCTGTTACCGCGAGGTCAACGAGCGCGTCATGTACACCGCCGTGGTGCGCTACCCGCACGCGGTGGTCGACGCGGCGGGCTGCCTGCCGATGCTGATCCCGTCGATCGGCGCCAAGCTCGACATCGACGCGCTGCTCGATACCATCGACGGCTTGCTGCTGACCGGCAGTCCCTCCAATGTCGAGCCGTTCCACTATGACGGCCCGCCGAGCCGCGAGGGCACGCTGCACGACCCCGACCGCGACGCGACGACCCTGCCGCTGATCCGCGAGGCGGTGCGCCGCGATCTGCCGGTGATGGCGATCTGCCGCGGCATCCAGGAATTGAACGTCGCGCTCGGCGGCACCTTGCACCAGCGCATCCAGGAGATGCCGGGCGGCAAGGTCCACCGCCTCGGCCGCACCGGGCCGCTCAGCCTCGACGAGCGCTACGGCCCGTGCCATCCGGTGAACCTAGCGCCGGACGGATTTTTCGCCGCGCTTGCCGGCACCGCCGAGATCATGGTCAATTCGCTGCACGGCCAGGGCATCGACCGGCCGGCGCCCGCGCTCAAGATCGAGGCGGTGGCGCCCGACGGCTTGATCGAGGCGGTCAGCCTGCCGGGGGCGCGGTTCGTCGTTGGCGTGCAGTGGCACCCCGAATATATGCCGCTCGCCAACCCGGTCTCGCGCGCCTTGTTCGCTGCTTTCGGCGACGCTTGCCGCGCGGTGAGCGCCGGGGCCGCGGCAAAACGGCGGGCCGCCTAGCTTACATTTGGGAACGCATTTGGTTCCGTCGTTTTGCATGCGTCTGGCGCGTTGGACGCATGCGGGAATTGCATTTTTGCCCGGGCCGGCTGATCACCATTTCGAATCCAGAAGCGGAGAGGACGCCAAGTCCTCTTAATTCCGGCCCCGTCTCCCCTACGGGTCCGGATCTCCCCCAAGCGCTTCTGACAAGCTGGCGCCCGGTCTTCCCCCCAGACCGGGCGCTATTTGTTTATCAACGACTTAGCGCGTGTTTGGCCTTCCAGGCTAACGGTTGGGCTAACAATCGGGTGGTTCGACGGGTCGCACATTTTCCCGGAGCTCGCGGATCATCTCGGCGAGTTTTTGCGCCCGCGCGCTATCGGGAGGGGCATCCGCCAGAGCGTCGGCTAGCTTGGCGATGACCTCGTCGACAGAACGCTCACCGTTGGGATCAGGCCGAAACATCTCTAAGTGCGGGGGCTGCCGGGGTTCTTTGTGCCGCTGCGCCTCAATCGGAGGAATGCCTGCGCACTAGCTCCGGGGCCTGGCGGCGCTTTTCGTGGGGTAGGTGTTCCGGCGGCAGGCGAACCAGTGAGGCTCTAAATCCCGGTTGATCAAGGTCGAATCCCCAGTCGAGGATCACGGGAGGCGCACATCTCCGCGGTCCAAGGAAGAACAATGATGACCGTAATAAACCTACAAGTAGATCGTCATGCGAGCGGCAGATATTCCCTGATGGAGTGCCCTGAGGACAAACCACCTGTTCCTGGCAACTGGAAGGATGTGACAAGACCCGGGCTGGTCACCGAGCATGATGAAGCGAAATTCTACCGTGCTCTGGCACAATACCATTGATACACTTGGTAAGAAAGGACGGTAGTGGGTCAGTCTGAATTATCGGAACCTTGACATCGGGTTGGATGCCGCGAGGCCGCGTGTCATATTACCCGCATGGCGGTTCCAAGCGCGATAGTCCTGGCGGGTCTCATCATAGCCGTTGCTATCGCAATTACGTTTCGATGGGAGCTTGGGCCGGCTATCGGCCAAGCTTATCGCTTGGATCGATGGACTGGCCGCGTCGTTCAATGCAACGAAACGAACCAACGTCGGCTCGCGGCATCCGAGCTTGGCGTAGGGCTATCGCTCAACTGCAACGAACTGACCCGATAAGATGGCAACCAGGCGTCTCCCGCGCCCGCGCGATCCGGCCCAGCTCTAATTTCAGACTGACCCACTACCGGGTAGTGTCCTAATTTGAGATGCCTGCTGCCTCGAAGCGAAATTTGGCTTCCTGTCGAAGCCGTGCGAGGTGCTGTTCGACAATCCGCACCTGAGCCTCAAACTCGGCCATAGACATGCAGTCGGTGATTACACAAGGAAGGCCATTACCGGCACTACCGAAGCGGTTCAGCACGATGGTTGCGACAGGCGTTGAGAAAACATCGCCGCCGTCTCCGACGAAGTGAAGTTCGAGCGCCATTTTTTCAATGCTCCTGTTAAATTGATATTCGCTCTACCAACTCGCCAAGCGAGCAAAGGTGCTTGCGCGAGCGGCGATCGTGGCCGAGCACAGGAAGTAAGATTGATGTTGACGCGCTTTGTAGCGGCTGGTTTCGCGATGGCGATCATTAATCTTGCCATACCAACAACCCAACCGATGGCACAATCCCCGCCCCCAACGCTGACGACAGAGTGGCTTTACAATTTGTGCAGGTCATCAGAGCGGACATCAATCATATCCTGTGTCGCTTATATAGATGGGATCGCGGCCGTCCTCTCCATGCTCGGCAAGATGTATCAAAGGCCGGAAGGCGGGGTTTCTAAAGATTTCGTCGCGGCTTTTGGTACGGTAGGAATCTGCAATGTGCAAGCCACCGATGGCGAAGCCCTCCGGCAAATCTTCCTTGGCTGGGCCGAGAGGCATCCTGATCAGCGACGCGGAGGGATTGCTGGCGGTGTGATGATAGCGCTACAGCAGCGATGGCCCTGTCTCTCAAATTAGGACACTACCCAAATTCGCGAAGGCAGAGTGGCGCCGGATCGTTGCCGAGCTGGAGGCGCTGCCGATCATGAGGCCCGCGATCCAGCGGTGGATGTTGTTGGCGCATGCCACTGCGCACGGCGATTTCCTGCTCGGCATGAACCGCGACGCGACCGAGCGGCTCGACACCGCGCTAACCGACCTCCTGGCCGCTGCGCGCCGGGTGGAAGAGGTGCTCAAGCGTCCGGCGTGACCAGGCGCAGCTTCGGCTTGCGCCGGCGAGGTCGCGGTGGCTCCGGTGTCGGCAGCCGCTCGGCGAGCTCGGCGATGGTATCGGTGGCGCTCGCGACTGCCTCGGTCGCCGCGGCAAGGCCGAATTCGACCTCTTGCGTCGCCTCGGACACCGCCTCGCGGATCGTCAGGGCGATGTCCAGAGTTGAGGGCATGCGCCCGCCGAAATGGTCCGCGACCTCGCGCGCCGCCGACTCGCCGTGATTGTCGACGACGTTCAGGAGCGCCTTTCCCAGCGCGCCGCTGAAATCGCTGAGCGCGTTGCCGTCACCTCCCGGTTTTCCGCCGGCCCGATTGGTTTCGGTCATGACGGATTCCTGCGCTTCCGCTCGCGGGTCAGTAGTGGGTCAGTCTGAAATTTGAGGCTCTTGACGCTGCGCACTCGATCGTCCGAGATGATCGAATGGCTCAGCGTAGCTTCAACTGTCCGCTGACGGAGGCCCCGTGCATCGATATGCGGTGTAAGCGGGATATGTGCCGAGCGGAGAAAGAGCAAGAGCGTCAGTATATCGAAAACAAAAACACTGCCCCTTCGGCAGGGATTGTTAGGCTCCGGACTCATAACCAGTAGCACAGGACGGCGGCGAGGCAGACGGCGGCGAGGAAGTTTTGAGCGAGACGGTCGTATCGTGTGGCAATCCGGCGGAAGTCCTTGAGGCGCCCGAACATGCGTTCGATCGCGTTGCGATTGCGATAGAGGTAGGGGGAGAAGCAGTTTTTCCAGCGCCGGTTGACCTTGGGTGGGATGTTGGGTGCAGTGCCCTTGCTCTCGATCTTGTCGCGGACGGCGTTGGTGTCATAACCCTTGTCGGCGTGCAGGATTTCGGCCGCACCCATCTGGTCGAGCAGGACATCGGCGGCCACGCAATCGGCCACTTGGCCGCCCGTCAACAAGAACGCGATCG
>DASRLO010000026.1:0-61549 GCA_035648415.1 Allostellaceae bacterium | reverse complement strand
ACGCTGAACCGAAACGCCGCGCTCCTGCAACACACGGATGCCGCGCTGGTCGAGTTCGTAGATCAGCGGCCGGTGGTTGGCGGCCGCGTTCTCCCGCTGCTGCTGCGGTCGGACGACGAACAGATTTGGCTCGCGCGAAAGAACGCCGAGCCGTTCGGTCAGGTACTTGAAACTGCCGCCGGCAATCGCGTGGATATAGTCGGCCGGAAGGTAGCGGTAGCGGGCGAGGACGGTGAAGATCTCGATGTCGTGCGCCGACAGCTGCGCTCGCTTTCGCGCACCGAGCGGCGTGCTGCGCGTCCATCGTGAGTTTCGTCGAGCGGTTGCCATGCCGCGAGGAAATCGCCCGTTGACGGCCGGCCGTCAACGTTCGCTATGGTGCATGGCTGGCCGGGTTAGGTCTTTCCGCACGATGGTGCGGCAGCAAAATATTTTTACTGCCAGTCCTTCGCGGCTTGGTCCCGACCCGCAGCATGGGGGGCTGTCGCGGCGGGCCGCGGCACGTCGGAGCCGGTCGGGGCTGGCCGGGACGTGTCGGCGCCGGCCGGCCTTACTTCGGGCGCAGGCTCATCAGGGGCCGGAGCGCCGATTTGCAACGGCACACCGTAGTCTCGACGCATTCGCTCCTGGGCAAGGTGTGCTTCTGTTGCCGATATGGCGCGGTGATCGGCGAAGTCGACGCGATTGACGGAAACTGCCGCGGCCTCGCGGGTCACATCGCGCACGTAGGCGGCGAACTTACCGCGGCCGAGCGATTGCAGGAATTCGGGCGAGGTGCGCAGGCGGGGAGCGAGGTAGCGGGCTTCCTCGTCGCTGTTGGCGAAACGGATCGCGCAGTTCGACAGCGCGTCGAGCACGTTCTCCGCGCTGATTTGTTTGGTGCGCTGATGCGCCATGATCAGTGCGATGTTCTGGCTGCGGCATTCGTCGAGGATGGTCGGGATTTTTTCGTCTCGCGCGATCACGTTCTGGCATTCGTCGATGTAGAAATACACCGGCGGCTTCTGGTCGGCCCGCCGCGCCGAGCGCTGCTGTGCCGCGGCGAGAACCTGGGCGATGAAGAAGCGGCCGAAGAACTCGGCACCCTGATCGCCCAAGCGCGCCTTAGAATTGTTGATCACGACGATCTTGCCATTGTCCATTGCCTCGCCGATGCGGAAGCGCGTGGTGGCGGCGGTCAGCATCGCCCGCATCGTGTCGTTGTCGAGCAACAGGCGAAGCCGTTGCAGCACCTCACGCCGCCGGTCGACGTAATTCCTCTCGTTGAAGTCTCTGTGGAAAAACTCTCGCAAGTCGGACGGCAGCTTCTCGATGTGGACCGCGTATTTCTCATAGCCGTTGGCTAGGAGGTCGCGGAACGTCTCCAAGGTCGGGTTGGGAAAACCGACGACGAGAGCCCGCAGCACGCTGCGGAACAAGGTCGTCTGCATCGCGGTCATCTTGAATTCGAGCAGCGATGCGAAGAGGTATTCGAGCAGGTCGACACTCTGCGCAATATTGGCCTGGCCGATATCGAGCGGATTGATCGCGACCGGATTTTGCGGGTCGGGGTCGATGACGATGAGCCGGTCCTGAATGCTGCCGAGGCGACGGATCGGATCGATGAAGTCGCCCTTGCTGTCCATCAGGATCAGGCACGCGTCGGGCTTCTCGATGTCCTCCATGACCATCGCGTGCAACAGCGTGGTCTTGCCGCGGCCGGGCGGCGACAGAATCCAATGTCCAGCAAACCGCGCTTCGTCGGGAAGGACGAAGGGCAGCTCGCAATCGAACAGCGAGCGCAGCGGCGTGTCGCGGAGATAGGCGGCGATGGTGTCGCGAATGGGAGCCTTGTACTCCCACGGGGGGAGATAGGTCGTGCCGCTCGCCGATACGGCACGATCGTTCTCGTCGAGCTGCGCCTTGAGATGCCGGAAGAGGCCGAGGTCGCGGATCTCGTCGGTGTAGAAGGCGATGGCAACGTCGTAGACAGCCTGCGGGATGTCGGGAAGGGCGTCGATCAGTGGGACGGTCAGCGGCGGCGGCGGAGCGTCGATCGTGTCGTGAAAACTCCTGCGCGATTGCAGGGCTGTTTCGGGAAGCCGATCGCGCAATGCCGCGAGCGATTGGGTCAGCGCATCGGTCAGAACCGCGAGCGTCTTCGGAGCGTCGACGATCTTTCGCATGTGCAGGTTCAATTCATCGGCGTATCGGCCGAGCGCGATCGGATCGGAGGGGGCAACGGGCGCGATCGGATTGGTGAGCTGCTCCAGCTCGTAGATGTCGGCCGCGGCCTCCGCCATGCGGCTCAAGACCGGCCAGACTGGGATGCGCTGCTGCCAGGCGTCGATCAGGCGATGGAGGTAGAATTTGATGAAAGCGTCGCCGTCGGGGAAATTGGCCTCGATGGTACGCAGCGCGACGGCGGTCGAGAGCGCTGGGTTGGCGTAAGACGGCGGCCGGTTGTGGTGCCAGCGCATGAGCGCGATGACGGTAAAGCCGATCGCGATCGGCACGAGGATCAACAGACTGGTCGCGAGGGCGAGAAAGCCGAGGATGACGAGAATGCCGGTCGCGATGATGTTGACCAGCGGATCGGGCGAGCCGGTCGGCCAGCGCGGGAAATGGTTTCTCACAGTTCGAAGACCTCTGCTGCTTCGATTTGTGCATTGGCGAGCAAGCCGCTTTTGACCTGCTCTAGAATGGTCCGGACATCGAGATCGACCGCCTTCGCCGTCGCGTTGTCGACCGCGTGCACAGAAAAACTCGGGTTATTGATTAGCGCGCCCAGCGTGATGGTTTGTGCCGGCTTCTCGGCGACACTGGCATGCCGATTGAGTGCAATACCGCCGAGCAGCATGCCCAGCGCGACGAAGAATGCGAAGCCCATGACGGCATCGCCCCGACCGGCAATCGACATTCCGATCCCGGCTACGCAGCCGGCGAGGAATACGAGCGGGGAGGTCGCCTTTAGAAGGGCGGCCAAAGGACGAAGCCAAGTCGCGGGAGGTGGAACGTTGGAACCGATTTGGAAATAATGTTGGCCCAGCCCGCGGGCATTGATGATTGCCTTTTCTTCCTCCGAGAAGAGCACCGTACAATCGACAAAGAAGTGCTTTTTCGACGGTAGCAATCCGTCCACTTGTCGGGTTTTTAGCCAGACGCGCACCGTTCAACTGCTGCGAAGGCTTGCCACATCGCGGGGCATTAGGCTCTCCGGTCGATTTGAATGATCGTTTCTCGCTATCCGCGAGGGAGTCAATCGCGAAAAAAGAGAGCCGGGTTGGACCCCGGCTCTCTCGCCCCCTCACTTTCGCAAGGCGGTGGGTCTCACGCTGCCTCGGCTTTCCGGGCCGCAATCCACGCATCGACATCCGAAATCGAAAACCCGACGCGGCCCCGAGCGTATCGCGAAAAGCGTACCCGCTTCGGGAACCAGCCGTCGCGCTCCCAACGCCGCAGCGTCTCACGCGCGATATGCAG
The DNA here is from genome assembly GCA_035648415.1 of Allostellaceae bacterium. GTDB lineage: Bacteria > Pseudomonadota > Alphaproteobacteria > ATCC43930 > CGMCC-115725 > DATARH01. The sequence continues at coordinate 58,087 of DASRLO010000026.1, read as the reverse complement.
CTTCCGGCAAACCTCCTTCACCGTATAGAACCCGTCCATCGCTGAACTCCCTCGAAATGAGTGAGCCAGCTCCGGAGCCGGCAAAGCCGGCGACAAAATGCTACGCAGCAAGCAACGGTGGGGCAACTGCTACGGTGCCCCACCGTGCCTCATCCCATAGACGCTATGTATTTTCCGTCCTTCCGCACCACCTGGTTGGCCTTGGTAAGAGCGGTCAGCGCGTTCGAGACGGACATCTCGCCGGATTTGTTGCCTTTCAGGCCGAGCTTTTCGAGCAACTCGCCGCGAGTGAGCCCGTGGGGGATATCGGAAAGAGCGGCCAGGATCCCGTCGCGCTTGCTGCCGCGGCGGGTTCCACCGGTGCGCGGACCCGACTGCCGCGATGCCTTACCGCTCTTTGCGGCCTCGTACGCTTCGATTGCCTTGAACTCGCGGTTTATCTCCGCGAGCTGGGCGTCCAAATCCCCGCGCTTGGCGAGGATGGCCTCACGTTCGCTATTTAGCCGCTCCCGTTCTTTCGTGATGTGGTCCTGGAAGGTCTGTGCCATTGGCTTCCTCTGTGTTTGTTAGCAACGCTTCTAATCGTTGCTGCCATGCTTCTACAGCGACTCGCAGTTCAGATTGGTAGTTATAGCGTTGGTAGACGCCTACAATGCCAGCACGAGTGCCGCTCACATGATTTAACAACGCCTCGATAACCTCCAAGCGAGTACCGAGCTTTTGAAGGCCGGTAGCTACCACGCGGCGGCAATCGTGAAGTACCCAATCATTTACGCCAGCCTCGATATCGAAGTCCCGCTTGGCTGTGCTGAATCCGGTCATGACGGTGGTGGGTTTGCCTTTCACATGCTCGCGCGCAGCCGGAAAGAGATACTTTTGTGATACCTTCGGGGTGCGTTCAAGGATTGCTGAGACGGCGGAGCTATAGGGAATAACCAGCGTCCGCTTGTTTTTGGTCAGCTCGCCGGGAATGGTGAGCGTGCACATTTTTTCGTCGAAAAAACTCCATTCAAGGCTCGCTGTTTCCGTCTTTCGCAATCCGAGGAGCAAGAGGAGCGAGACGAGCCGATGAAATGAGGTCGCTCCGCGTGAGGCGGTTCGATAGACAGCCGCCAACTCGTCGTCGGTCAGCACGCGCTCCCGCGACGCGCCGAGAGGCGGCGTCGCCATGTTCTCCATTGGGCTACGGTCGATGATGTGCTGTTGGACGCACCATTTGAAAAAGGTGCGACCGATGCGGTGCGCGTGCTCTTTCTCGCTCTGGCGGTCGTTCAATTCGCTGAGGCGCTTTATGAGCTGGCGCGGCGTGATGTCAGCAATGCCGCTGCGGCCATAGGGGTAGTGAACCGCGAGATGCCGCCGGTAGAGCTTGACGGTGAGGGGACGCAATCGGGCTTCGCATTCCTTGAGAAAGTCATCCCGCGCATCCGCGAAGGCGACATGCTTCGGCCGGACGTTGCCAAGGGTCTTTTCCGCAAGGATGCGCCGCGCCTCTGTCCTTGCATCGGCGAGTGATAAGAGCGGATATGTTCCGATGGCTTGCCGCCTGCCACTTCCGATGAGCACGACGAAGGTCTTGCGGACTTTCCCCGCCCGCACTCCGAAGCCCTTGAGGGCGGTGTCCCAAACGGCTGTGTTCGGCTTGGCTGCGCGGATGGCGGCGTCGGTCAAAGCGGGCAATTTCGTCTCCTATCTTGGCACCGATTTGGCACCGGAAAGCCCCGCGCTACTACGGGTATCCATGTGCCACTTGCGGCGGTAAAATCAAGCCAAGAGACTGAAAATGCTTGGGTTATTGGGCATGTTAGGCCACCCTGCGGCACCCACCTTAAGGCTTCCCAAGCTTACGACGAGGGTTCGATTCCCTTCACCCGCTCCATTTGCCGCGCCAGCCATGAGGCCGTCTCCGATCTGCTGCCTACCTAGCCCCGTCTCATAGGAGTGTCGCCGCTTACCGCGCGCGGCGGTTGACCAACAGAGTGGGGGTGAAGGTCTGCACCGCCTCGCCGTGCTGGTTGAGCGTCGTCACCCGCACTTTCACCAGGCCCTGATCGGGCCGCGAGCGGGAGGTGCGCAATTCGAGGATCTCGCTTTCGACCCGCAATTCATCGCCGGGGCGAACCGGCTTCAGCCAGGAGAGTTCCCCGCCGAAGCCGACAATGCCGCCGGCCGGGCGGAACCCGCTCGGGACGAGAAGGCTCATCGTCATCGCCGCGGTGTGCCAGCCGCTCGCCGCGAGGCCGCCGAACACACTCTCTTTCGCCGCCGCGTCGTCGAGGTGGAAGGGTTGCGGGTCGTACTCGGCGGCAAAGGCCGTGACTTCCGCCGCCTCGACCCGTCGCGCCGCGGAAGGAAATTTCTGTCCGACCGCGAAATCCTCGAAATACTGCATGCCTACCTCGCGGGCCTGCCCCTGAACCAGGCCCCCGAGGCTATCGCGGCCGCTACGGTCACGCCATAGAGCACCAAGGCCGCGCCGAGCGCGCCAAACACCCATCCCAGCGCGCCGCCCAGCCGCACCGCGAGCCAGCCGCCGCCGATCGCGACGAGGAGGCGCAGCAGACCGGCGAGCAGCGGCCAGAACAACCGGCCGGCCCCTTGGGACGCGAAATAGAGCGAGAGACCCAGCCCGAAGAAGCCGTAGGCTGGGCCGACGGCGCGCAGATAGGCGGCGCCCGTCGCCAGCATGCGCGGGTCGTCGCCGAACAGGCTTAGCCAGGCGTGCGGCCACGCGGCGGCGGCAAGGCCGATCGTCTCGGTCAGCGCGAAGGCGAGCGCGCCTCCGGTGATCGCGACCCGCAGCGCGCGGGCGCGCTGACCGGCGCCGATATTGGTGCCGACGAGCGCCACCAGCGGCGCGCCGAGACCGAAGACCAGCGGTATAAGCAAATATTCGAGCCGGCTGCCGGTGCCGTATCCGGCGATCGCGTCGGGTCCGGCGGCGAGCCCGACCAGCGCCGTCGTCAAGGTCACGGTGAGCGTCGTCTGCAAGGTGCTGACCGCCCCGACCGCTCCGACCCGCAGAATGTCGAAGAACAGCGCCCGCCGCAGCCGCGTCCGCCGCAGCCGGATGACGCTGCGCCCGGAAAGGATATAGAGGCCAAGTGCGATGGCGGTCAGCGCCGTCGTCGAGACCACCGCGACGCCGGCACCGGCCATGCCGAGCGCGGGAAACGGCCCCACCCCGAAGATCAGGCAGGGCGACAGCGGCACCAGCAGCACGACCCCGAGACATACCGCCAAAGACGGCACCATCATGTTGCCGGTGCCGCGGATGACGCTGGCCAGCGCGTTCATTAGCCAGACCAAGGCGGTGCCGGCAAATACCACATTGGAATATCGCAGCGCCGCGGCGAGCGAGCCGCCCGCGCCGCCGAGCGCCCGGTACAGTATGGGCCCGCAGCCCAGGACGAGCCCGGAGAAGGCCAGTCCCAGCACGAGGTTGATGAGGATCGCGTGGACCACCAGCGCGTCGGCGTCGTCGCGGCGGCCGGCGCCCAGCGCGCGAGAAATCGCCGACGAAATGCCGCCGCCCATCGCGCCGCCCGACAGCATCTGCATCATCATGAAGCCGGGAAAGACCAGCGCCATGCCGGTCAGCGCGTCGCTGCCCAAGCGCGACACCCACCAGGTTTCGATGAGCCCGGTGGAGGCTTGGGCCAGCATGACCGCGATGTTCGGCCAGGCGAGGCGAACCAGCGTCGCCGCGATCGGGCCTTCGAGCAGCCGGCGGGTGCGCGGGTCGAGCGCGGGCCGGGACGGCGCGACGGGCGCGGGCTCCAGCGCCAGTACCTCGGCGTCGTCGATCGTGATTGCCGGGTTTGCCGCGTCGAGCGACATGGTATCCTTGCCTTCACAAAGCGCCAATTAAGGAGTATATGCACCTATATAAGAGTGCATATGCACGTTTGTCTAGAGCCGAGGTGCCGATCGTGAGCGCCGATACGAATTCCAGGTCCCGCGACTGCAATTGCCAGGCGATCCGTCAGGCGGCGCGGCATGTGACGCAGTTCTACGACCAGCTCCTGGCGCCGACCGGATTGCGCGCGACGCAATTCGGCATCCTCAGCCGGCTGCGGCGCGAAGGGCCGATGTCGATCAACGCGCTTGCCGCGCTGCTGGTAATGGACCGCACGACACTGGGCCGCAACATCCTGCCCCTGGAGCGCGACGGCCTTATCGAAATCGGCCGGTCGGCCACCGACCGGCGGCGGCACGAGCTGCACCTGACCGAGGCCGGGTTCGATCGGCACCGCGCCGCGTTCCAGCATTGGGAAGCAGCGCAACAGCGCTTCGGCACGGTGTTCGGCGAGGATCGCGCGGCGGCGCTGCGCGACTTGCTGCGCGAGGTCGCCGCGAGCGATTTCGCCGCCGCCGGGTGAGGACGGCGCAAAGCCGAGCCGGGATAAGGCTGCCGACCGGCAGCGGTGCGATCATCATGGCCGGCGGGATTTTTGGCGCGGTCGCGTTGCAGCGAATACCGCTGGGCGCGGCGCTGACGAAACCTCTCGCATTGCTGCTCGCGCTCGGCTGGGTGGGCATTGCGGGGCTGGTCCTGTCCGCTGCCGTGCGGGATGGCATTGCCGTCCATACCGGGCCGCTGATCGGCAGCTTCGCGATCGGCACCTGGGTCGCGGCCAGCACCGTGACGGCGCGGATGGCGATGCTCGCCGCTCCGGATGCGCCATGGCTCGCCGAAGCGATGTTCGCCGCGGGGCTCGTCGTTTGGCTTTGGTTCGCGCCGAGAGCGCTGCGCAACCTGGCGCGCATCGCTGGGGCTCCCGCGAGCGCCACACGCCCCACCGGCATTATTCTGCTGACGACGGTCGCCACCCAAGCGGTGGCGCTGGCGGCATTTCGTTTGTTCCCGGCGGCCGCGACGGCGCGGGGCGCGGCGGCCGGCCTCATGGGGCTAGGCGCGGCGTGCTATGCCGCCGGCGCCGGCCTGATCATCCGGCGCTATGTCGCGGATTTGACGTGGCGGCTCGCCGCCGATTGGGACAACACCAACTGCATCCTTCACGGCGCGTTGTCGATCACCGGGCTGACGGCGGTGATCAGCGGTCTGTTCGGCATCGAGGTTTTGGCGCCGTTCTGGGCGATGACGCTGACGGTGTTCATCATCGTCGAGGCAATCGAGCTGCTCCGGCTCGATGCGCGCCGCCGTCTGCTCGGCTGGCGCGATGCGGTCTTCGTCTACGACACCTCGCAATGGGCACGCAACTTCACCTTCGGCATGTTCTATGCCTTCACCGCCGCCCTCGTCGCGCGGTTTCCCGTTGCCGGCGAATTTCCGATCCTGGGCGCGGTCGCCGCCGCGATCCTCGGCTACGGCCAGTATGTCGTCCTGCTCTTGCTGCTCGGCGAACTGGGAGTGATGGGCTGGTGGCTCGCCGGACGCGCGGTCAGAACGGCAGCTTCATCCCACCGGGCAGGTTGAGCCCGCCGGTCAGCTTGTGCATCTCCGCTTCGGCAAGGGCGGAGACCTTCTGCTTGGCGTCGTTGAAGGCGGCGACGATCAAATCCTCGACTACCTCGGCTTCTTCCGGGTCGAGCACCGATTTGTCGATCTTGATCTTTTTGAGGTCGCTCTTGCCGTTGAGCGTGACCTGAACGAGGCCGCCTCCGGCGACACCGGAAACCTCGATGGTTTCGAGCTGGGCCTGCATGTCGGCCATTTTCTGCTGCATCTGCTGGGCCTGCTTCATCAGCTGACCGAGATTCTTCATGGCTCATCCTCTTCGCTGTCGGCGGCGCCGTCCGCGAGCATCTCGTCTCCGGCCGCACCGTCTTCGCTCGCCGGTTCGGCAGCCGCGAAGCGCTCGCGCACCGCGGCGATCGTCGCGCCGGGAAAGGCGTCGAGCACCGCGCGCACCAACGGGTGCTGCGCGACCTGGCTCTTCATGTCGCTGTCGCGCGCCAGGTCTTGCTGTTCCAGCGTCGGCGCGCCTGCCGCCTGCGACACCGCGACCACCCAGCGCGTCCCGGTCCATTCGGAAAGACGCTGGGTCAGCCGGCTGGCGAGGTCGCGCGGCGCGCCGTCAACCGGGCGGAACTCGATATGCCCCGGCTCGAAGGCGACGAGATGCACCTGCGAGCGCAGCTGCGACCGGGTGATGACCTCGCCGTGTTGTTCGAACAGCGCGACGGTCTCGGCGAAGCTCCGTGGCTGCGGGTCGAGCGGGGGACCGACGGGCGGCAGCGGCGGCGCGGCGGGAAGCGGCTCCGGCGCCGCCATGACCGGCGCGGTATTGCCGCTTTCCCCGCGGCGCGGCGCACTCGGGGACGGCATCGGTGGCGGCGGCGCGGTCGCGAACGGCTCGACAAAGACCGGCTCGACCATCGCGGTCGGCCCGGCTGTCGATCCGGCGGCCGGCGTCGTGACGACCGGGATCGGCGGCGCCGCCGGGGCGTCGCCATCGGCGATGCTTTTCACCAGCTCGGCCGGCACCGGCAGATCGGCGACATAGGCCAGGCGCACCAGGATCATCTCCGCCGCCGGCTTGGCGGAGGGTGCGGTCTGCACCTCCTCGATCCCCTTCAACAGCATCTGCCAGGCCCGCGCCAGGACCGGCATCGCCAGCTGGGCGGCGAGCGGCCGGGCGCGCTCGCGGTCGCCGGCTTCCATCGGGTCGCCGGCGCCGGCGTCGGGCACTAGCTTCAGCCGCGTCAGGAAATGCGCGAGGTCGAGCAGGTCCTGGATCACCGTGAGCGGGTCGGCGCCACCTTGGTAGAGCGCCTCCATCCGGTCGAGCGCACCGGCGGCGTCGCCCTTCAGCACCGTCTCGAACAGGTCGAAGATCAGGCTTCGGTCGGCGATGCCGAGCATCTCGCGCACCGCCGCCTCGGCGATCGGCTCCTCAGGGCTTGACCCCCCAGCGCTTGATTCACCGGGGCGTGATCCACCCGCGAGCGCGATCGCCTGGTCGAGCAGCGACAGCCCGTCGCGCACCGAGCCGTCGGCGGCGCGGGCGATGAGGCCGAGCGCGCCCGGCGCGAGCTCGATGCCCTCGGCGGCGGCGATGCCTTGGTAATGCGCGATGAGCTGGTCGATCGGCACGCGGCGCAGCGAAAAGCGCTGGCAACGCGACAGCACCGTTACCGGCACTTTCTGGATTTCGGTGGTGGCGAAGACGAATTTGACGTCGGGCGGCGGCTCCTCCAGCGTCTTCAGCAGCGCGTTGAAGGCGTTCTTCGAGAGCATATGCACTTCGTCGATGATGTAGATTTTGAACCGCCCCGAGACCGGTCGGTAGCGCATCCCCTCGGTCAATTCGCGGATGTCGTCGACCCCGGTGCGCGAGGCGGCGTCCATCTCGACGACGTCGACATGGCGGTCCCCGGCGATCGAGATGCAGTGCTCGCATTCGCCGCACGGCGACACGGTCGGCCCGCCCGTTCCGTCGGCGCCGATGCAATTGAGCGCGCGGGCGATGATCCGCGCCGTGGTCGTCTTGCCGACCCCGCGCACCCCGGTGAGGATGAAGGCATGCGCCACCCGGCCGCTGGCGATGGCGTTCGCCAGGGTGCGCACCATCGCCTCCTGGCCGATCAGCTCGGCGAAGGTCTGCGGCCGGTATTTGCGGGCCAGCACGCGATAATGGGTCGCGGCGTCGGTCATGCCCAAAGGGGTCATCGCGAGACTTTGAAGCGGGGTGGGAGACCGAACGAACGACCCAGGCCGGAACTCGTTACGGCTGCTTCCTTCCGGACCTGACCGGGTTGGCGAGGGACCTGTCCGCCGCCGACCTCCCACCACACTATATCAGGTGCCGGCCGGCGCGCGGCAAGTTTCGGGGAAATCGCGCGCGATTGATGCGGCGGCTGGGCCCGATTCAATGCTATCGGAAGCGGCGGGGAAACGCGGCAGCGAGGCGGCGATGCATCGAGCGTTCATGGCGAGCGTGGTGATCCTGCTGTCGCTGGCCCCGCCAGCCGCGGCGGACGACACGCCCAAGCACGGCGGTACGCTCACCTACGTGATCCCCGCCGACGCGCCGCCGAGCTTCGACGGCCATCGCGAGAATACGTTCGCGACGATCCACGCCATGGCGCCGTTCTACAGCGTGCTGATCCGGGCGAACCCGGACAATCCGAGCGATACGACCCAATTCGTCTGCGATGTGTGCACCGCTATTCCCGAGTCGGCGGACGGCGGCCGCACCTACGTCTTCCCGATCCGCAACGATGCCAGATTTGCCGATGGCTCATCGCTCACCGCCGACGACGTGGCGGCGAGCTGGAACGAGGTTACAAACCCGCCGGCAGGCGTCATCAGCGCGCAGCGCGGCTACTATTCGATAGTCGAGAAGATCGAGGCGCCCGACGCGAATACCGTCGTCTTCCGCCTGAAATACGCGACCGCCGCGTTTCTGCCGGCGCTCGCCAACCCCTATATCTTCATCTACGCGAAGGCGATCCTCGACGATCCGAACCGCGGACCCCATTGGTACGAGAAGAACGTGATGGGTTCGGGTCCTTTCCGCTTTAAGGATTACCAGGCGGGCCAGTCGATTTCCGGCGAGCGCAACCCGGACTACTACCGCCCGGGATTGCCTTATCTCGACGGCTTTGTCGGGATTTTCGCCGACAAGCAGGCGACCCGGGTCGCGGCGATCCGCAGCGACCGGGCGGCGATCGAGTTCCGCGGCTTTCCGCCGGCCACGCGGGACGAGCTGAAGGCCGCGGTGGGCGATCAGCTCACGGTCCAGGAGAGCGACTGGAATTGCGGCGCGCTCGTTACCCCAAATCACCAGAAAAAGCCGTTCGACGATGCCCGCGTGCGCCGCGCGCTGAGCTTGGTGATCGATCGCTGGCACAGCGCGCCGGCGCTGGCGAAGATTACCATCGAGAAGACGGTCGGCGGGGTCAGTTTTCCCGGCTCGCCCTTGGCGGCGACCAAGGATGAATTGCAGCAATTGGCCGGTTACTGGCCGGACATCGAAAAGTCGCGGGAAGAGGCGAAGCGGCTGTTGAAGGAAGCCGGCGCCGAGGGATTGAGTTTTGAACTGCTCAACCGAAACGTCGATCAGCCCTACAAGTTCAACGCGACCTGGGTGATCGACGAGTGGAGCAAGATCGGCCTGAAGGTTACCCAGCGCGTGCTCGCCACCGGCCCCTACACGGAAGCGATCGAGCACGGCGATTTCGCGGTGACGCTCGACGGCGATTGCCAGACCGTCGTCAACCCGCTGCTCGACGGCACGAAATACCTGCCGCACTCGGTTTCCCCGTTCAATTTCGGCTACTACGACGACCCCGAGGAGATCGACATCTACGACAGGATGCTGCGGGAAACCGATTTCGCGCGGCAGCGCGACCTGATGCGCCGGTTCGAGAAGCGGGTACTGGACACCGAGGCACACGAGATTTTCCTCTTATGGCGCTACCGCATCGTGCCCTATCGCAGCTACGTCAAAGGCTGGAAGATCAGCCCCAGCCATTACGTCAACCAGGATTTGGCGACGATCTGGCTCGACCGGTAGCGAGCTCGTGCTAGCGTCCGGGAAACAACAAAAGGAAACCGTATATGGCCGCGCTTCTGAAGCACCTCGCCAAACTCGACATCCCCGGCGGCGGGCAGGTCGTCGCCGCGGGCGACTTCGCCTATATCGGCCATATGGGGCCGCCCGACGGCACCTCGATCGTCGATGTGTCGGACCCGCGCCGCCCGCGCGTCACCAGCCGCATCGAGATTCCGAGCTTTATGCATTCGCACAAGGTGCGGGTGAACGGCGATGTGATGATGGTCAACCAGGAGCTGTTCCGCGCCAAAGCGGCCGAGAAGCCGGATGGCTGGGCCGGCGGCATCAAGCTCTACGACGTGAAGGACAAGACCCGCCCGCGCGAGATCGGGCATTACAAATCGGGCGGCTCGCACCGCTTCGATTCGGACGAGCGCCACGCCTACATCTCGTCCGAGGAAGCGGGATATCTCGGCGACATCGTCGTGATCCTCGACCTCGCCGATCCGACGAAACCCGAGGCGATCGGCAAATGGTGGATGCCGGGGCAATGGACCGCCGGCGGCGAAACTCCGACCTGGCAGGGCCGCCGGCACCGCTGCCATCATCCGCTGCGGCGCGGCGACCGGCTCTACACGAGCTATTGGCATGGCGGGTTCGTGATCCTCGACTGCGCCGATTTACGGAACCCCAAGTTCATCAGCGGCCTCGACTGGAGCCCGCCCTACCCGTGCCCGACCCACACCGTGCTGCCGATCCCGCACGCGCTTAAAGGCCGCAAGGTCGCGGTGGTAACCGACGAGGAAGTCGCCGACCGGCTCACCCCGTCGCCCAACGCCTTTATGTGGATCGTCGACATCACCGACGAGGCGCACCCGGTGCCGATCTCGACCTGGACCGTGCCGCATGACGAGCCGTTCGATCCGCTATGCTGGTACGGCGCGCACCAGCCGCAGGAGACGGTCGACGGCAACATCATTCTCGTCACCTGGTTCGGCGGGGGCTTGCGCGCGGTCGACATCTCGAACCCGTACCGGCCGGAGGAGATCGACAGCTTTATGCCGGCCCCCGGCGCCGGGCAGACCATCGTGCAGTCGAACGACATCTTCGTCGACAAGGCGCGCGGCCTGGTGTTTCTGATCGACCGCTTGAACGGGCTCGATATCCTCGAATTAGCCGGATAAACCACCGCGCCGAACAGGGAGGGACCCATGATCTCCGCGGCAACCGCGCCGCGTTCCGCCGCCGGGACGGGGCTGGCGCGCTCTTCCGCTCATCCCGGCCGTGCTTGTTGTCATGCGAGATGCCCGGCCGGGTGGCGGTCGGTGCGTCTAACCGGCTATCGCGCCTCGAACACGTCTTTCGCCAGGCTCGCCGCGGTCATCGCGGTCGGCCAGCCGGAATAAAAGGCGAGGTGGGTGATCAGTTCGGCGATCTCGTCCTTGGTGACCCCGTTGTCGAGCGCGCGGCCCAAATGCCCGGTCAGCTGTTCGTAGCGCCCCATCGCCATCAGCGCGCCGCAGACGATGAGGCTCCGGTCGCGCTTGGAAAGGTGCGGGCGCTCCCAAATCTCGCCGTAGATCAGCGTATCGGCGATCTCGGCGAGCTTGGGCACGGTGCCGCGGATGCGCTCGCGCGCGGGCGAGCTGGTGGTCTGGGCCATGCTGTCCTCCTGATGTTGGTAACGGGCGCAGCCTAGGGTAAGTCTTGGCCCAGGGAAAATCGGAGGTGGCATGCGCGTCGCGATCGTCGGGGCCGGGGGGATCGGTTGCATCTATGGCGCCTCGCTCGCCAAGGCGGGCGCGGAGGTGGTCTTTCTCGCACGCGGCGCGCATCTCGCGGCGCTGCGGGCAAACGGCCTCAGGATCGAAGGCGGCCGGGGTGAAACCCATATCGACCCGGTACAGGCGACCGACGATCCGGCCAGTGTCGGCATCGTCGATTACGCGATTTTCTGCGTCAAATTATGGGATGTCGAAAGCGCCGGAGCAGCGATCAAGCCGCTGGTCGGCCGGGAGACCGCGGTCATTCCGCAGCAGAACGGGGTCGACGCGCACGAGCGGCTGATCCCGATCCTCGGGCGCGAGGCGGTGATGGGCGGCACCGCCTGGGTCACCGGCTCGATCGTCGCGCCCGGCGTGGTGCGCCAGACCGGCGCCTATCAGCGCCTGATCTTCGGCGAACTCGACGGGACGATGAGCGCGCGCGGACAACGGCTCGCCGATCTGTGCGCCGCTTCCGGCTTTGACGGTGAGTTCGAGCCGGATGTGCTGGTGCCGATCTGGGAGAAGTTCCTCAGCATCGTCCCGCTGTCCAGCGTCAATTCGCTGACCCGGGCGCCGCTCGGTATCTATTGCGAGGATCCCGAGCTCTGGGCGCTGTGCGAGGGAACCCTGCGCGAGACCATCGCGGTCGGCCGCGCCGAGGGCATCGCGCTGCCGCCCGACAGTTTCGCAAGAGTGACCAGGCAGCTGCGCTCGATGCCGCAGCACCACATGACCTCGATGTGCAACGACCTGCTGCGCGGCAACCGGATCGAGCTGCCGTGGTTTGCCGGCAAGGTGGTTGAGCTTGGCCGCAAGCACGGCATCGCGACTCCGACCTGCAATCTGCTCTACGCGGCGCTGAAGCCGCACATCAACGGGAAGCCGGTCTAAGCGTCGGGCGGCTGCCAGGTAACCCCGTCGTCGAGCGGGATCACCGGGCGCGGCAGGCGGGTCCAGTCAAAATTCGCCAGCACCGGCGAGGTGAGGCCGGGCAGATCGACCTCGACGATCCGCTCGTGGTCGAAGAACTCGTCGAACCCGCCGCGGAAATGGCCGCGCGATTTGACGACGACCGCGCGCGCCTTGGCGATGTCGAGCCCCATCATCTCGAAGAACACCGGGTCGGCGCATTGCACCCGGTGCGAGATCACGACGACGGTGATCCCGCCGATCCGCAGCGCCGCGCAGGGGCCGAGATGCAGGCTCTGCCCCGCATAGATGCCGCGCCGGCCGACGCAATCGCCGTCAGTCAATGCAACGATTCGGGCCGGCGCGGTCCATTCGTCGGAGAATTTGGTGTCCTCGGCGCGGTTGAAGCGGGCGTCGAAATTGTAGTGGAGGCCGTATTGGTGCGCCTCCGCGGCGAGCGGCGGATCGTAGATGACGCCAACCAGGGCGCCCGTGACCCCGGCCTCGTGGAAGGCGCGCAGCAGGAACATTGTGTTGCCGCGCGCGCCGCCGCCGGGGTTGTCGGCGACATCGGCGAAGGCGAGCGCCGGCAGCGCGGGATCGCGCGACACGGCGAGCGCCTTCGCCACCGCGGCGCCGAGCGCGGTGAGCTTGGGATAAAAGCGCGGGCGGTTGTCCCAGCCGAATTGCGCCACCTCGCGCGCCACCGCCTCGGCGGCGCGCGAATTGCGCCGGTCGCGGCGTGCTGTCACCACCACGGTAAGACCGTTCTTCGCCGTGTCGGAAAAGGCGAACCCGCCCATCACCGATACGTTCATGATCTCCGGGCCGAGTTTGGTCTGGCCGTAGTCGATCATCTCGGCGTAGGGCCCGGCGGCGGTCAGCATCGTCACGGTCGGCGGCACGATCGGCAGACGCACAAAGGCGCGCTCGGTCTTGGTGCCGGCCTTGTCGCCATCTGGCAGCATCTCGCGGATCGCGCCGGCGGCTTCCTCGCCGCGCTCGCGCATATCCATATGCGGGTTGGTGCGGTAGCCGATAAAGGCGTCGATCGACTGCACCATGCGCTCGGAGATGTTGGCGTGGAGATCGAGCGTCGCGGCGACCGGCACGTCGGGGCCGACAATGCGGCGCACCAGCGCGAAAAGTGCGCCGTCCGGGTCGTCTTCCTCGGTGGTGATCGCCGCACCGTGCGAGCAGATATAGACCGCGTCGACCGGCAGCGCGGCGGTGAGCCGCGTCTCGATCGTCGCCATCAATTCGGTGAAGAAAGCATGATCGACCGGGCCGTTGGGTTCGGTCATCGCCAGCGCGATGCCGACCGGCTCCCAGGCGCCCGCAGCGTCCATCGCCGCGACAAAGCCCGGCGTCTCGGGCAGCATCGGCGGCGTCGGACCGCGCGCCGCGCGCAGGATGTCGTCGCCTTCGAGATAGGTGCGCGCCGCGAAATGCGCCCGCGTCGCGACCGGCGCGAAGCGGTTGCACTCGATCGAGAAGCCGAGCAGGGCGACGCGCGGATTGGCGTTGGACATGGGACGGACGCGGGGTTGTTGTGCCGCGCCTATCCTACCCTGCTCCGCGGTCATTGCGACCCCGGACTTGATCCGGGGGAAGCAATCTTGTGCCTAATCGAGGAGATTCCGCGTCGCGCTGAGCGCTTCCGCATAGAATACGCGGACGGCTCGCGCCGGCTCCCCGTGCCGGCGGGTTCGCTGAAAGGTTCCCAGGCCATGCCCAGGATCGACGGTGCCCGCGTTCTCACCGATTTGAAGCGCCTCGCCGAATTCGGCCGTTACGAAACCGGCGTCGACCGGCCGACCTACTCCGCGGTCGACCTCGCCTCGCGCCACTGGCTCGCGGGAAAATTCGCCGAGGCCGGGCTGGACCCGGCGATCGACGGCATCGGCAATGTGTTCGGCCGCGCGGAGGGCGCGACGCGGCGGCTGCTGGTCGGCTCGCACAGCGAGACCCAGCCGAAGGGCGGCTGGCTCGACGGCGCGCTCGGCGTCGTCTACGCGCTGGAGCTGGCGCGCGCGTTCGCCGCCGACCCCGCGCTCAGCGGGCTCGGCATCGAGACCGTCGCCTGGGCCGACGAAGAGGGGCATTACGGCAACATGCTCGGCAGCCGGTCGTTCACCGGGCGGCTCGGCGAGGCCGAGATCGACGCCGCCAGGAGCCGCGACGGGGTCGCCTTGCGCGATGCGCTGGCCACGGCCGGGTTCGCCGGAAGGCCGCGCATCGAGGTCGAGCCGGGGCGCTATCTCGGCTACCTCGAAGCGCATATCGAGCAGGGCGACACGCTGGATTCGACCGGCCGCAGGATCGGAATCGTCGAGGGCATCGTCGGCATCTGGAACTGGCGCGTCGTCCTCACCGGCCAGCAGAACCACGCCGGCACGACGCAGATGGCGCGGCGCAAGGATGCCGACGTGGCAATGGTGCGCCTGGCGACGCAAATCCACGACCGCTTCGCCGGGATCGCCGGGCCGCGCACGGTGTGGACGATCGGGCGCATGCTGATCGAGCCCAACGCGCCGAGCGTCGTCCCTGGCCGCGCCGAGATGTTGGTGCAGGCGCGCGACGTCGATACCGCCATCCTCGCGCGCTACCGCGCCGCGCTGCTGGAGCTGGCGGCCGAATGCGACCGCGCCGGCCCGTGCCGCTGCGAGGTCGAGGAATTGTCGCAGACCGAGCCGCGGCTGATGGACGAGGCATTCGAGAATGCGATCGAGGCGGCCGCCGAGCAGCATGTGCCGGGCGGTCATCTGCGCCTGCCGAGCGGCGCCGGCCATGACGCGCAGGTGATCTCGCACCGGCTGCGATCGGGCATGATGTTCATCCCGAGCCTCAACGGGGTCAGCCACCACTGGTCCGAGGACACACGGGAAGACGATATCGTGCTCGGCGCCCAGGTCTTCGCCGATGCCGCGGCGGCGATCCTCAAGGCGGGGTGAGGCGATGACCATTATCTTGCAGGAGTCGCTGCGCGGGCTGTTCTACGCGCCCTATTACGCGGCGCTGGCGCTCGGCGCCTATGAGAAGGAAGGCGTCGAGGTGCGGTTTGCCGCCGCACCGGGCTTTGGCAACGCGCCCGGCGGGTTGTTCGACGGCAGCACCGACGCCGCCTGGGGCGGGCCGATGCGGGTCAACCAGCTTTATGAGGAGCGCGCGGATTGCGATGTCGTGTGCTTTGGCGAGGCGGTGACGCGCGACCCGTTCCTCTTGGTCGGGCGGGAGAAGCGGCCGGGGTTCACGATCGCCGATTTGGCGAAGGCCCGCATCGCCACGGTCAGCGAGGTGCCGACGCCGTGGCTCTGCCTGCAGCACGATCTGCGGCTGGCCGGGATCGACCCGGCGAGCCTCGACCGCGTCGCCGACCGCTCGATGGCCGACAACATGGCGGCGCTGCGGGCCGGCGCGCTCGATGTCGTGCAGCTGTTCGAGCCGCTCGCCGAGGAGCTGATCGCCGAGGGTTGCGGCCATCTGTGGTACGCGGCGGCGAGCCGCGGCCCGTGCTCCTACACGACCTTCTACGCGCGGCGCCGGGTGCTTGCGGCCAAGCGCGCGGAGTTTCGGCTGCTGGTGCGCGGCCTTTACCGCACCCAGAAATGGCTGGACGCGCAGCCAGCCCAGGCGCTGGCCGAGACCGTACAACGCTATTTTCCGGCGATGCCGCAAGCGCGCCTCACAGCGGCGCTCGGCCGCTACAAGGCGCTCGGCATCTGGGGCCGCAATCCGATCCTGCCGCGCGACGGCTATGAGCGGCTGAAAGACGGGTTGGTGTCGGGCGGGTTCGCCAAAGGCGCGGCCTACGAGGTCGCGGTCGACAATTCGCTCGCCGAGGAAGCGGTGCGCGACGATCCGGCGTCGCTAGGTTAAAGATAGCCGCTCGCGGCATTGAACTAGACTGTGGAGGGCTGAAATGACCAGGGTGGAACTCGATGCGGCGCTGGCTCGGCTGGGGCTCGACGTGCCGGAGAGGGAGCGTCAGGAGCTCGTCGGCGCGGTGGGATACGTCGCCGAGATGGCGCGGCTGGTCAAAAAGCCGCGCTGGGTCGGCGCCGAGCCGGCGCATACCGTTGCTTTCCCCATTGGCGCCTTCCCCTCTGGCGCCTTCCCGGAGAAATAGCGATGGTCCCCGATTTCCTCACCATCGCCGAGGCGGCGACGCTGATCGAAAAGCGCGAGCTGTCGCCGGTCGAGCTGACCCAGAGCCGGCTCGACCGCATCGAAAAGCTCGACGGCCAGCTCCACAGCTTTATCCGCGTGCTGCCGGACGAAGCACGCGCCGCCGCACGCGCCGCCGAGGCAGAGATCGCCGCCGGCCGCTATCGCGGGCCGCTGCACGGCATCCCCATCGGCCTCAAGGACATCTACGAGACCAAGGGCATCCCCACCACTGGCCACTCCAAGGTCATGCAGAACCATGTGCCGGCGGCGGATGCGTTCTCAGTCGCCAAGCTGAAGGATGCCGGCTGCGTCGTGATGGGGAAGCTCGCGACGCACGAATTCGCCTTTGGCGGGCCGTCGTTCGACCTGCCCTGGCCGCCGGCGCGCAACCCGTGGGACACGACGCGCTTCACCGGCGGCTCGTCGAGCGGCACCGGCGCAGCGGTGCCGGCGGGGCTGGTGCTGGGCGGCACCGGCAGCGACACCGGCGGCTCGATCCGCGGGCCGGCGGCCTATTGCGGCCTCGCCGGGATCAAGCCGAGCTACGGCCTCGTCAGCCGTGCCGGCATCCTGCCGCTGGCGTTCTCGCTCGACCATGCCGGGCCGATGGCATGGACCGCCGAGGATTGCGCGATCATGCTGCAGGCGATGGCCGGCCACGACCCGGCCGACCCGGCGAGCGCCAACCGGCCGATCCCCGATTACCGCAAGGCGCTGTCGGGCGACGTCAAGGGCCTGCGCATCGGCCTCATCCGCCATTTCTATACAACCGACAACAAGGCCGACGCGACGACCCGCGACGCGATTGACTCCGCCGCGAAGAAGTTCGCCGAGATGGGCGCCGAGGTGCGCGAGATCACCTTGTCGCCGCTTGCCGAATGGGCGGCTTGCGGCGTCCTCATCATGATGACCGAGGCCTACGCCATCCACGAAGCCAATTTGCGCACCCGCTTCACCGATTTCGGCGAGATCTTCCGCGACCGGATGGCCTTGGCCGGGCTGTGGACGGCCGCGGACTACGTGCAGGCCACGCGCCGCCGCCGCGAGCTGGTCGACGAGCTCGACCGGGCGATGGCGACCCTCGATTTGGTGATGACGGCGGCGGCGCCATCCGAAGCGCCGAAGATCGACGAGGTGCCGAAATTCGCGATCATGGAGCGCCCGTCGCTGACCATGCCGTTCAACGTCACCGGCAGCCCGGCGATGGCGGTGTGCTGCGGCTTTACCGAGGCGGGGCTGCCCCTGTCATTCCAGGTCGTCGGCCGGCGCTTTGCCGACGCGACGGTGCTGCGCGCAGCCGACGCCTACGAGCGCGCCACCCCGTGGCGCGCCCGCCGGCCGCCTCTTTGAGCACCCTTATCGCGCGCCGACGAAATTGACCTGGGCGAACACGTAAGGCACCGCTTGCGGCTGGATCTGGCGCAGATAGGAGACCTGCGGCGGCACGCAATCCCAGGCGCCGTTGTCGTCCTGCTGGATTTCCAGCGCGAATTGCGTGTTGGGCGGCAGGGTCAGGGTCTGCGAAGAGCCTTGTTGCGGCAGGCAGTTCTCGACGCTGAAAACATAGTGGCCGGGCGCGAAGTCGCGATAGAACACGGTTCCCTCGGCGCTGGTGGCGATCGGCGCGCCGTTGACGTAGATCATCGGCGGGTGAAACGAGGTGCCGGGTTCCAGTTGGCGCAGAAACCACACGCGGGATTGCCCGGCCGCGACCGGCGGCGCCTGCTCGGGCGTCGCGGCGAAGCCCGGGCCGACGGAAGCGCTGAGCGCGACCAGGAACGAGATAAGCGCCGCGCCGAGCGCTCGCGGTATTCGATGAGCTGATTTCATGTCACCATCCTCCCTGCGCGGGAAGATGGCCACGGGAGGCGCGCGATGAAAGTCCTCAAAAATGCGCGGCTGATCGACGGGACGGGCTCGGCTCCGGCCAGGGGCGCAACGGTCGTCGTCCGCGGCAACCGCATCGATGCGGTCACGACCCGGAGCCACGCCGACTTCCCCGCCGACGCGGAAATCATCGATTGCGCCGGGCTCACCGTGTTGCCCGGCCTCATCGACTGCCACGACCACATGGCGAACCATCGCTACAATCTGGCGCATCGCTGGGGCATCGACGAACCGGAGAGCACGCGGCATCTGCGCACCGCCGCCGTGCTGCGCCAGACGCTCGAGGCCGGCTACACGATGATCCGCGATGCCGGCGGGCTCGACGCCGGGTTCAAGCGCGCGATCGAGGAAGGGCTCGCGGTCGGGCCGCGGCTTGTCCTGTCGATCTCCATAATTTCGCCGATCGGCGGCATCGGCGACCGCATGGCGCCGTCGGGCGATTGCTGCTGCGTGCCGGGCGATCCGCTCTTGCCGAGCGGTGTGGTCGAAACTCTCGCCGATGTGCGGCCGGTGGTGCGCCGCATGGTGCGCGCCGGCGCCGATGTCATCAAATGCGCAACCACCGGCGGCGCCAGTTCGCGCCCCGGCCACGGGCCGCGCGACGGCGCCTTCAACCTCGACGAGATGCGGGCGCTGGTCGAGGAGGCGCATGCGCTCGACCGGCGCGTCATGTGCCACGCGCTCGGCGGGCGCGGGCTCGACATCGCGATCGAGGCCGGCGTCAATTCGATCGAGCACGGCTGCTATCTCGACGAGGACCCGCGCCATCTCGACCTGATGGCGGCGCGCGGCATCGTCTTCGTGCCGACCCTCTTGGTCTACGAATACCACCGCAAATCGGCGCAGTCGCATGTCCGCGAGCGGGCGCGGGAGCTCTTCGAGCACCACGTTCTGGCGATCAAGCGGGCGCTCGCGGCCGGTGTCAAAATCGTCGCCGGCACCGATGCCGGCGGGCACGGCCACCCGGCCAATGCCGGCGAGTTGGCCTGCCTTGTCGATGCCGGCATGACTTCAATGCAGGCGATCCAGGCGGGGACGCTGTGGGCCGCCGAATGCTGCGGCACGGAGGCCGAGCTCGGCACCGTCGAAAAGGGCAAGCTCGCCGACCTCGTCGTCGTCGCCGGCGACCCGCTCGCCGACATCGCCGTGCTGCGCGAGCCGAAGAACATCGCGCTGGTGCTCAAGGGCGGCGAGATAGCCGCCGACCGGATGCAGACAGCGCGGCGCTAGCGGGCGGCCGGCTGGCGTGTTGGCGGCGGCCGTTTCGGCCGCATCATCCGCCCCGCCTTGCGCAGCGCGCGCATCGGCAGCGTGCGCAGCGGCCAAAGGCGGATCGAACTCAAGGCCCCTCGGCGGCAGTTGGGGTCGGCCAAAAGATAGATCGCCTTATCGACATCGAAGCGCCCGGCCAAGCGGTCGGCGAAACGCACCGCGGTGTCGAGCGCGACATCGTTGAGTCTGTGAAGCTCGTAGATGACCATCAGCTTGATCAGTTGATCGACCTCGACCGGATCGGCCAGTGACGTGTAGTGCTCGGAGTGGTCGGCTTCGTCGATGAGGTCGCGGCAGAACAGCACGTTGAACGTCGCGGGCTTGCCGATGTCGCTCAGCGAAGCGCGGCCGGATTTTCGTCGGTCCTTGACTGCGGCGACAAAGCTGGCGCGGGGCACCCGGTTGAAGTTGAGGTCGAACGGCAGCAGCCGCGCCTCGAGCAGCAGCTCCTGCACGGTGACGAAATGGGTTTTGGGATATAGCGGACTGATGCTGAAACTGGTTTCGACCTCGACCCCCAAGACCGTCCGCAAGGTTCGCGACGCGCCGAGAAACACCTCCTTCTCAAATCCTTCCACATCGCATTTGAGGAAATCCGGAGCCGGGATAATGCCTTCGGCGAGCAGCGTGTCGAGCCGGCGCACGGTGACCATTCGCGCGCGCTCGTCGCGCTTGTCGCGCAGCCCGAACCGGTCGTCGCCCTGGGCATAAAATGAGCTCGAGGTCGACTCGGCTTCGTTGACGTAAAACGCCCGCTCCTCATCGGCGCTGCCCGCGGCCAGCCAGTGGTAATGGCGGTTCGGGTAGTTGGCATTCTTCCGCCGCAACAGGCCGATGACCTCCTCGATGGCGTCAAAACCCTGGACGACGAGGTAGTCGCCGAGCAGATGCCAGCGCGAGTTCTCCGCGCCCTGGACGCCGACATCGACGACGACAAACGGCCGTTCGAGAAGCCCGGCGCTGACCACCCACCGGGTAAAGAGCGCGGACGTGTTAAACCAGAGGTGCATGGGGCCGGAGACCTGGGGTTGCTGGCGGCGCGGCGGAAATCATTTCGCTCCGGCGCTGCGCTTGACGAAATCGCGGATCAGCTCGCACGCCCGGCGCGACGCATCGGAGGTGGGGTCGCGCATCACGAAGGTATGCGGCTGGCCGTCGAATTTGTGCAAATCGATCTGGCCGCCCTTCGCGCGCCAGGCTGCGGTAAAGCGGTCGGCCATGTCGGGGGTGACGTTGTCGTCGCCGGTGCCTTGCAAGATGATCGCCGGCGGCAGGCTCGCCGCTTCGCCCGCCTCGACGATGCGCAGCGGGTTGCCTTCCGTCATCTCGGCTTCCGCGGCCCAATAGGCGTCGTGCGATTCGACGAGCCGCGCATTGCCCTTGTCCTTGACCATGCGGTAGCGCGCGAGCGGGTCGGAGATCGGCCAGCACAGTACGAGATAGGGCAGGCTCGCATCTGTGTGCGGCGCCTCGGCCAGCGACAGCGCCGCATAGCGCGGATCGTTCGGCTTCAGCGCCGACAGCAGCAATTGGTGCGCGCCGCTCGAGGTGCCGAGCCCGCCGACGAGGTCGGCACGGCTGCCGAATTCGGCGGCATGCGCCTTCAGCCAGCGCGTCGCGTAGTGAATGTCGGCGATCGAGGCCGGGTAGCGGTGCCGCGGCGGCATGCGGAAATCGACCGCGAGCACGACGATGCCGCTCTTGGCGAGCGCCTCGTCGAGCGGCGCGTTGTTGAGCCGGTCGCCCGCGGCCCAGGCGCCGCCATGCACCTCGACGAGCGCCGGAAAGGGCCCGCTTCCTTTCGGCTGGTAAAGCCGCGCGAGCAGCGGCCCGTCCTCGGCTCGGCGGTATTCCAGGTCGCGGGTCTCGATCTCATGGGTGGCGGCGATGGCAACCTCGTTCGGCATGGCGTCCTCGGTTCTAAAACGGTTTCAGCGACGCGCTGCGGGTCGCGGCGGGAAGGCCGGCGATCTCGCTCACCAGCTTGCGCGTCATCGCGTCGGTGAAGCTCTCGAAATTCTCGACGACCAGCAGGAACGCCCCGGTCCCGCCGATCACGTTCTGGCGGTAGTACTCGGGAAGACCGCCGGGCGGCTGGGTGTGCGAGGTGAAACCCGGATTGGCCTGAGTGTTGATGATCGCCAGCCCGTTGATGGTGATGCCCTTGGCGACCGCCTCGTCGCGCGCCTCGGTCACCGGGCGGCCGGCATTGCTGGTGCCGTCGCCGGAAATGTCGATCACCCTGCGGTCGGCCGCCTGGGCAGCGGCGCCGAGCTGGGCGGCCGAAAAATCGATAGCCTCGCTGATCGAGGTGCGCGCCAGGAACGAGCGCGGCGCGGTGAGGATTTCTTGGGCGATGGCGCCCGCATCCTCGCCGTCCTTCACCACGGTCCAATCGATGACGATTTTCTGCTCGCCCGATCCGGACCATTCGACGTAACTCAATGCGATTGCCCGGTTGGCGCCGCCAGTGATCGCCTTCAGCACGCGCCCATCGGACAAGGCCGCGGCGTAGCCCTTGCGCTGCAGGTTGAACTCCTCATCGTTGATGCTGCGCGACACGTCCGCCGCCAGGACCAGCAACAGATCGACATTCTCGGCCCGCGCCGGCAGCGGCGCGGCGGCCAGGGCGGCGACCAGGGCGGCGGCGAGCGCGGCGCCGGCGAGGCGATTCATCCAACGAGCTCGCGGCGGACGATCGCCGCGCCTGCGACGAGCGCCCGCAATTTGGCCGAGGCGCGCTCGCGCGGCAGGTATTTCATCCCGCAATCGGGCGCGGCGACCAGGCGCTCGGCGGCGATGTGCTCGAGGCCGCGCCGCAGCCGCGCCGCCACCTCCTGCGCCGTCTCTACCTCCGCACTGCCGAGATCGAGCACGCCGAGGAGGATGGTCTTTTCGGACAGCTCCCGGAGGACGCCGAGGTCGAGCCGCGGCTGTGCCGCCTCCAGCGATATCTGGCTCGCCAGCGAGCCGGCAAGCTGCGGCAAAAAGGCGTAGCCGCTCGGCTTGTCGTGCACGAGGTGGCCGTAGCCGAGGCAGATGTGGACGATTGTCGGCCCGTCGATGCCGGCGAGCGCCCGGTTGATCGCCGCCACTCCGTAGTGCGCCGCCTTGTCGGGCGCGGCGCGCACCCAGGGCTCATCCAGTTGCACGACATCGACCCCGGTCGCCTTCAACTCGCGCAGCTCGGCGTTGACCGCATCGGCGTAGTCCATCGCCAGCTCGGCCTCGTCCTTGTAGAACTCGTTCTGCACCTGCTGCGACATGGTGAACGGACCGGGCAGGGTGATCTTGGTCGCGCGCGTCGCGTGGCGGACGAGGAAGGCCGCGTCGTCGATCTCGACCGGCCCCTTGCGGCGAATTCTGCCGACGATCCGCGCCACCGTCGTCGAGCGGCCATTGGCGCCGACGACCGCGCCCGGCCGCGCGGCATCGACGCCGTCGAGCGCCAGCGAGAAATAGTTCGAATAGCTTTCGCGCCGCATCTCGCCGTCGCTGACGATGTCGATGCCGATCCGCTCCATCTCGCCGATCGCCAGGATCGTCGCGTCGTCCTGCGCCTCCCTCAGCCGGTCGGGCGGGATGCGCCAGATTTCGTGCGCATGGACCCGCGGCACCCCGTGCTTTTCGAGCGCCGAGCGGTCGATCAGCCAATCGGGCTGCGGATAGCTGCCGACGACGGTGGTGGGGATCAGATGGGTCGGATAGGTCATCGGGCTACCTCCGGCCGCGGTACTGGTGCGAGATGCGGCGGATATCTTGCACCAGTTCGGGGGGCATGCCCTCGACCACGCCCTGGTCCGTTGGGGCGCGCAGGGTCAGCGCGTCGGCGAGGCCACCGAAGCGTTCGGCGATAGCACCGACGATCTGGTCGTGGCGGCCGACCGCGGCGAAGAGGTAGGCGACGTCGTCCGGCACCTCTTTCGCCATCTCGCCCCATTTGCCCTGGCGCACCAGCGCATTCAATTTGAGCCCGAGGTCTTCGAGCCCGTGCGCCGCCAGCACCGGGTAGTAGGCCGGGGTCGAGCCGTAGAACGCGACGCGCTGGCGCACCCATTCGAAACGCTCGGCGACCGCCGCATCGTCCGGCCCGGTGGCGAGGAAGCCGCCGCCGGAAATCTCGTATTGCGCGCGGGTGCGGCCGGCCTTGGCGAGCCCCGCCTCGATCCGCGGCATGATCTCGTCGGTGAGGTATTTGCGGGTGCAGAACCCGTGCAGCTTGACGCCGTCGCATTCCTCGGCGGCGACCTTGAGCATCGCCGGGCCGACCGCGGCGATGGTGACCGCCGGCGGCGGGCAGGCGATTTTCGGCGGGGTGAAGTTCGGCGTCATCAGGGTGAAGCGGTAGTGCTGGCCCTCATAGGCGGGTTTCTCGCCGGTCTTCCAGCATTGCCAGATCGCGCGCAGCACCTGGACGTATTCGCGCATGCGCGGCGCCGGCGGCGTCCACCCAACCGAGAAGCGGCGCTCGTTATGCGCGCGCACCTGCGAGCCGAGCCCGACGACGAAGCGCCCGCCGGTCGAGCCGGCGAGGTCCCAGCCGACCTCGGCCACCGCCATCGGCGTGCGGGCAAAGGCGATCGCCACCGAGGTGTGCAGCTCGACCCGTTCGGTCGCCGCGCCGGCGACCGCGAGCGCGAGAAACGGCTCGTGCTGATTCTCCATCGTGACGATACCGTCATGCCCCTCGGCCTCGGCGGCGCGCGCCGCGTCCGGCACCTTCTTCAGATCGCCCTGGGGCACGGTGGTGAAGACGCGCATCGCCGGGTTCCTCTCGCCGCTCGCCAAGCCGGGGAGGATCGGGCCACAGACGCGCGCGTCATGGCAACAGCTTCTTGCGGCCGCCTTGGCTATGATCGCGATGGTTTGAGAAGGCGGCCGATGGACAAGACGCACGCAAGCCGGTCCGGCGCGGTGCTGGCGATCGCTTCGGCGGTGTTGTTCGGCGCCAGCACGCCGTTAGCCAAGCTGCTGATCGGCGGCGGGGTCGATCCGTGGCTGCTGGCCGGGCTGCTCTATCTCGGCTCGGGACTGGGGCTTGGCCTTGTTCATCTCGGCCGGCGGCTCTTTGGCGTGACCCGAGGTGAGGCCCCCCTGCGCCGCCGCGACCTGCCGTGGCTGGCGCTGGTGGTGCTGAGCGGCGGCATGATCGGGCCGGGGCTGCTGATGCTCGGGCTGGCGACGGTGCCGGCCTCCACGGCTTCCTTGCTGCTCAACCTGGAGGGCCTGGCGACGATGGCGATCGCCTGGCTGGCGTTCCGCGAAAATGTCGACCGCCGGCTCTTGCTCGGCGCCGCTGCGATCCTTGGCGGCGCGGTGCTGTTGTCGTGGCAGGGCGGGCCCAGTGGTTTTAGCGGGGGCGGGTTCGGCCTTGGCGCGCTGGCGATTGCCGGCGCCTGCCTCGCCTGGGCGATCGACAACAATCTGACCCGCAAGCTGAGCGCCGCCGACCCGGTGCAGATCGCGGCGATCAAGGGCGCGGTGGCGGGCGCGATGAACCTGGCTCTGGCGTTTGCCGTCGGCGCACGCCTGCCGACATTGACCGTGATCGGTGAAGCGGCGGCGGTCGGGTTTCTCGGCTACGGGGTCAGCCTGGTGCTGTTCGTGCTCGGCCTGCGCGCGCTCGGCGCAGCGCGCACCAGCGCCTATTTCTCGACGGCGCCGTTTATCGGCGCGATGCTGGCGATCGCCATGTTCGGCGAGCCGGTGACCGCTGGGTTGGTCGCAGCCGGCGTGCTGATGGGGATCGGCCTTTATCTCCATTTGGCGGAAACCCATGAGCACACGCATGCTCACGAGGCAATCGAGCACGAGCACCGCCACAGCCATGACGCGCACCACCAGCATCGGCACCAGCCGGGCAATCCCGCCGGCGAGCCGCACGCGCATCGCCATCGGCACTTGCCGATCGTGCACGCCCACCCGCACTATCCCGATTTGCATCATCGACACGAACACGCCGCCTCGTCGTGACGCGGGGGTCGGTGGCCGGTCGCCTTTAGGGAGCGCATCATGCCGAACAAGGTCGCGGTCGGGATGGGGATCATGGAATTTCCATTCTCCGGCGCCGCCGCCTATTGGCGCTGGGTCGACATGCTGGAGGCGGGTGGCGTCGATTCGCTGTGGCAGACCGATCGCCTGGTCAGCCCGACGCCGTTTCTCGAATGCATGAGCGTGATGGCGGCGCTTGCCGGCCGCACGCGGCGTTTGAAGTTCGGCGTCAACGTGCTGTCGCTGGCGATGCGCGACGCGGTGCTGGTGGCGCGGCAATGCGCGACCATCGATTTCCTCTCCGACGGGCGGCTGCTGCCGGCGTTCGGTATCGGCAGCCCGCTCGGCCCCGAATGGAAGACCCTCAACCTCGACACCAAGACCCGCGGCCGCAAGACCGACGAGGGTCTCGAGGTGATCCGCCGCCTGTGGAGCGAGGACAAGGTCGATTTCGCGGGCGTGCACTATCATTTGTCGGGCGCGTCGCTCTCGCCGAAGCCGGTGCAGCCCGATTTGCCGATGTGGATCGGCGGTTCGTCCGAGGCGGCGATCCGCCGCACCGCCAAGCTCGGCACCGGCTGGCAAGCTGGGCCCGAAACGCCGGAGCAGGCCAAAATCGTCGTCGCCGCGATCCGCAAGGCTGCCGCCGAGGAAGGCCGCACCATCGACGACGACCATTACGGAGCCGGCATCCCGTTCCGCTTCGGTGCGGCCGACGAGCCGGGACTCCAGCCGCTGTTCGACGCCTATAGGAAGCGCACCGGGCGCGACCCGAAGGATTATTTCGCGATCGGCGACGCTGCCGCGATCACCGACAAGATCGGCGCCTATGTCGATGCCGGAATCTCCAAATTCATCCTGCGCCCGGCCGCCAAGGGCGACGACGACATCATGGCGCAAACCCGCCGCCTGATAGACGAGGTGCTGCCGCTCGTCGCAACCCGGTGGCCGAAGCCAGGGAAACGGATGGCGGCGGAGTGAGCGGCGCGGCGCTGTATCGCGAAATGGTAGCCGCTTCAAACACATCGCCCGGTGCCGCGAGAAAATCGCGCCGAATCTTGCCGCCTTCATCTCACTCGCTGGTACATTCATCTTGGCTAATATAACGCCGCCATGGCGGAAGATTTGATCGCGGCCGGCGAGCCGGCGCCGGTCCGCATGCTGCGCCCGGACGGCGGCTCCGATTTCCTGCTGACGGGCGATCATGCCGGACGGCTGATCCCGCGCGCGCTCGGTACGCTCGGTCTCGACGAGGCCGAACGCGGGCGCCACATCGCCTGGGATATCGGCATCGCCGCGGTGACCGAGGCGCTGTCCGAAAGGCTCGGCGCGACCGCGGTGCTGCAGGCCTATTCGCGGCTCGTCATCGACTGCAACCGGGCGCCCGATCACCCGACCTCGATCCCGGCGGTCAGCGAAGCGACGGCGGTCCCCGGCAACAAGGACCTCTCCGACGCCGAGCGCGCGGCGCGCCGCCGGGCGATCTTCGACCCGTACCACGCGGCGATCGCCGGGCTGATCGATGGGCGCATCGCCGCCGGGCGGCGCACCGTGGTGATCGCGATGCACAGCTTTACCCCGGTGTTCAAGAACATTGCCCGCATGGTGCAGGTCGGCGTGCTCTACCATCGCGAACCCAGGCTCGCGCATATCATGCTCGACCTGTTGCGCGGCGAGGGCGACCTCGTCGTCGGCGACAACGAGCCCTACGCGATCACCGATACCAGCGACTACACGATCCCGGTGCATGGCGAGGCGCGCGGCCTCGATCATGTCGAGATCGAGATCCGCCAGGATCTGATCGCCGAGGCCGCCGGGCAGGCGCAATGGGCCGCGCGCCTGGCGCGGCTTTTGGGCGAGGCGGACAGGCGGCTGCGCGCAGCGTAACGCGGGTTCCGCTCGCTTTGCGTTGTCATTGCGAGCCGCCCGAAGGATGGCGTGGCAGTCTCGTGCGCAGACAGCTCCGACAGATCGAGATTGCTTCGCTGCGCTCGCAATGACCGCGATTTAAAGCTCGCTCTAATCGAACAGCGCGAGGTCGATCGCGTCGCCCATTGTTCGGTAGCCGAGATCGCTCGGGTGCAGATGGTCGCCGCAATCGTATTTGGGCAACATGCGCAATTTGTTCTCGGGGTCGCGCAGCGCCGCGTCGAAATCGACGATCGCGTCGAACGCGCCGCTTTCGCGCAGCCAGGCATTGACCTTCTCGCGCACCGCCTCGCGCCGCGCGTTCCAGGCGCCGGGGAGGAAGGTCTCGTTCCAGAAGGGGGTCAGGGTGCAGCCGATCATCGTGATGCCGTGCGTCCGGCCGCGCAGCGCGAGCTGCTGCAAGCCGGCGATCATCTGCGGCGCATTCACCTCCTCCTCGGGCTTGGCGCCGCGGTTCCGCAGGTCGTTGGCGCCGAGCATGATCACGGCGTGGGTCACCCCGGGTTGGGCGATGACGTCGCGGTCAAAGCGCCTGAGGCCGCTGTCGCCGCGGACGTCATGCAGGATGCGGTTGCCGCCGAGGCCCTGGTTCATTACCGCGGCCGGGCGTCCGCCCCCTCGATCGATCCTGGCGGCGAGGCGCCGCGCCAGTTGCGACGGCCAGCTATGGTGCCCGTCATGGGTCGAGATGTTGGCGTCGGTCAGCGAGTCGCCGACCGCGACGATGCCGGTGGTGTTGTCGGGCGCGACGACATCGACGCCGCAGAGGAAGTACCAGTCGTCGGTCAGTCTGCCGACCGGCATCGCCGGCTCGGCGGTGAAGTCGCCGACCGGCGAGACGTAGTTGGTCTGGCGCGCATCGCGGCCGGTGATGCCGAAGCTCGCCGGCAATTCATCCGGCAGGTAAAGGCTGACGGCGAGGTCGGCGAGAGCCGGCACCTCGAGCGCCACCGGGTCGCTCACCAGTACCGCGCCGGCGGCGATCGTCGCGCTGGCTTCGCCGCCGAAGAGGAGCTGGCGGTCGGAACCCGGCGCGATCGCGGGTCCGGCATCGCGCAACGCGACCCGCGCCGCACCGACCCGCAGCGGGTGGACGCCATAGGCGTTCGACACCCGCACCCGGATCGTGCCGCCGCCGAGGCTGACGCGCGGGATCATCCGCAAAGTGTGGTTGGCGAAGGCGGCGCCTTCCGCCGGCGCTGGCGCGGCGGTCCAGGCGCCGACCCAATGACGCTTCTCGCTCATCGGCTCCTCCCTAGAGATACGGATCGGGTCTTGCGAGATACCCCGTCACAAAATCCTCGACCGCTGTTTCGAGCGGCATGAGCGGCGCATTGTAGCCGGCGGCGTGCAACCAATCCATTTTGGCTTCGGTCAGATATTGATAGCTGGAGCGGATCGCCGGCGGGGTATCGACATACTCGATCTTCGCCGGCTTGCCGCAGGCGGCGCCGGTCGCCTCCATCAGCTCGCGGAAGCTGCGCGCGACGCCGGTGCCGAAATTGTGAATGCCGCTTGCGGTGGCTTGGCGCCACAGCCACAGCACCGCTTGGACGACATCCTTGACGTAGACGAAGTCGCGTTTCTGCTCGCCGTCGGCATAGTCGGGCCGGTGCGACTTGAAGAGGCGGATCGGCTCGCCCGCCGCGATCTTGGCGTAGTCCTTGGCGACCAGGCTTTGCATGTCGCCCTTATGGTATTCGTTCGGCCCGAAGACGTTGAAGAATTTGAGGCCGAGCCAGAGCGGCGGCGCATGACCCTTCGCCGCCTCGCGCAGCGCCCACAAATCAAAGGCGTGCTTCGACCAGCCGTAGAGGTTCATTGGGCGCAGCCGCTTCAGCTCGGCGAGCCCGCCGGCATCGTCGAAGCCTTGCGTCCCATCGCCGTAGGTCGCCGCCGACGAAGCGTAGATCAGCTTCTTGGCGTGCGCCGCGCACCAGCGCCACAGCGCGATCGAGGCGTTGAGATTGGTGTCGATGATGAGGTCGGCGTCGGTCTCGGTGGTCGAGGCATTGGCCCCGAGATGGAACACCGCCTCGACCTCGTGGCCGAAACGGTCGAGCCAGGCGGGCAGCTTGTCGATGGCGACGATCTCGAAGAAGTCGCGCTTGGCGATGTTGCGCCATTTGCCGTCGTGGCCGAAGCGGTCGACGATGACGATGTCGGCGTGGCCGGCCTCGTTGAGCGCCCAGACGAGCGCCGAGCCGATAAAGCCGCCGCCGCCGGTGACGACCAGCATGTCAGGCGCCCCACATGTCAGGCGACCCACATGTCAAACTGGGGCCTTCGCGCGCGGCGCGGCGCGCAGCCGGTCGATCACGCGGGTCGTCGAATGGCCGGCGAGCAGATCGATCAGCGCCACCCTGCCGCCCCACGACATGACCTCGGGCGCGCCCACGGTGGTCTCGATCGTGTAGTCGCCGCCCTTCATCAGCACGTCGGGTCTGAGCCGGCAGATGAGGTCGAGGGGCGTATCCTCGTCGAAGCTGAGCACCGCGTCGACCGAGGCGAGCGCCGCGATCACCGCCGCGCGATTGGCGAGCGGGTTGACCGGCCGCTCCGGCCCCTTGAGCCGGCGCGCGCTGGCGTCGCTGTTGAGCGCGACGACGAGCCGGTCGCACTCGCGTCGCGCCGCCGCCAGCATCCCGACATGGCCGGGATGGACGATGTCGAAACAGCCGTTGGTGAAGCCGATCTTGAGCCCGCGGCTCTTCCATTGCCGCACCAAAATCTCCGCCTCGGCGATGCCGTGGAGCTTGGCGTCATGCGATGCGCGGTCGCGCGACAGCTCGAGCATCAATTCGTCGAGTTCGACGGTCGCGGTGCCGAGCTTCGAGACGACGAGCCCGGCGGCGGTGTTGGCGAGGCGCATCGCCGCGGGCAGCGCCAGTCCGCTGGCATGGGCGAGCGCCAGCACCGCGACGACGGTATCGCCGGCGCCGGAGACGTCGTAGACCTCGCGCGCCCGCGCCGGTTCGAGATGCACCGCGCCCGAGGCTTCGACCAGCACCATGCCCTTGTCCGCGCGGGTGGCGAGGATCGCTTCCGCCTTGGCCTCGCGCATGACCTTGCCCGCGGCGGCGGCGACCTCCTCGTCGGTCTCCACCGGCATCTTGGCGGCCCGCGCCAGTTCGGCCTGGTTCGGGGTGATGCAGGTAGCGCCGCGGTAGTCGCGGAAATCGTCGCTCTTCGGATCGACAAAGACCGGGACGCCGCGCCGCCGCGCGCGGTCGATCGCCAGCTTGCGAGCCCGCCCGCCCAGCACGCCCTTGCCGTAATCGGAAAGGATCAGCGCATCGACATCCGGCAGGGCCTTGCCGATGGCGTCGAGGAGGCGCGCTTCCTCGCCGGGGTCGAGGTCGCGGACATGCTCCTCGTCGACCCGCATGATCTGCTGGTGGCCGGCGATATAGCGGGTCTTGCAGACGGTCGGCCGCGCGGGGCTTAGGATATGGGCATCGGCGATGCGGCCCGTCGCGGCGATCTTGGCGCGCGCCTCCTCGCCGGCCGCGTCATCGCCGAGAAACCCCATCAAGACGGCGGAGCCGCCGAGCGCGGCGATGTTGCGGGCGACGTTGCCGGCGCCCCCCAGCATGCTCTCGACGCGCCGTAGCAGCAGCACCGGCACCGGCGCTTCCGGAGAAATCCGGTCGATGCCGCAATAGGCGAAGCGGTCGAGCATGATGTCGCCGAGGCACAGAATCGTGGCGCCGGAAAAATCCCCATTGAAGTCCCCGTCGAAGTCCATTGGGAAACCCATTGGCGCGCCGAACCGTCTTGTTGCGGGCCGCGATCCTAGCACGGCCGCGGCGGCGCGCGCTTGCCAGAAGACTCGCGGCGGCTATAGTCCTTTTGAACCTCCGTTGGAGTCGAGGGTCGGATGATCTCGCGTCGATTGCCCGCCGCGCTTGCCGCGGTTATGTGCGTGATTTTCCTCGGCGCGGCTCCCGCGGCCGCCGGCGAGTTCACCGACTCGGCCGGGCGAATCGTCGTGCTGCCCGCGCGGATCAACCGCGTCATGGCGGCGAGCCCGAGCGCCGAGGTGCTGGTCTACGTGCTGGCGCCCGACAGGCTGATCGGCTTGACCCGGCCGCCGCCGCGCGGTGCACTCCCGGCACGCTATGCGCGCCTGCCGGTCGTCGGCCGGCTAACTGGGCCGGCGCCGACCGCGACAGCCGCCACTATGGCCCGCCTCCGCCCGGATTTGATCATCGACGCCGGGATGGTGACGCCGGAGCGCGCCGCCTTCGCCGACCAGATCACCCAGGCGACCGGCGTCCCCTACATCCTTCTCGACAACGGCTTCGACCGCAGCGCGACGATGCTGCGCACGGTGGGCCGGATCCTCGGCGTCGCCGACCGGGCCGACGATCTCGCCGGCTCCGCCGAGCACGCGATCAACGCGCTGCGCGGACGCCTCCTGATCCAGCCGGCGACGCAGCGGCCGCGGGTCTATTACGCGCGCGGGCCGAGCGGGCTCGAAACCGGCCTGCCGGGCTCGGGGGCCGGCGCGGCGATCGACGCGGCCGGCGCAATCAATGTCGCGGCCGCGCTCGGCAGCGGCGAGCGGGTCAGGGTGACGCCGCAGCAACTGCACGAGTGGAACCCGGATTTGATCGTCGTCCAGGATCCCGGCTTCTATCGCGCGGTGCAGCGCAACCCGGCCTGGCTGAACCTCGCGGCGGTGCGCAACAAGAAAGTGTTCCTCGAGCCGTCGGAACCGTTCGGCTGGATCGACGACCCGCCCGGGGTCAACCGGCTGATCGGGCTTTATTGGCTGTCGCAGCTCTTCTATCCGGGCGATTCGCAGGACGATCTGCGCAGCCTGATGGCGGATTTTTACGAGAAATTCTATGGCATCAAGCTGAGCGACAAACAGATCGAAGCGATCGCCAAGACTGCCGGCATTCCGCCGAGCGATACGCCGCATCTCGCCGCGCTGCCGCCGCTGAGCGGCCCGCTGCCCGGTCTGGGAGCCCCGGGCGCGGTCAACGAGCCGGGCCGTCGCGGCCTGGCGCCGACGCCGATCACGCCGACGACCCCGTCCTACGACATGCCGAAATAGGAGCTTTCCGGCGGCGATCCTCACCCGCCTCACGCCGGCACTGCCGAAGGCGTGGAAAGGGTGAGGGTTACCGGGGCTGGTGGACGTAGCGCAGATAGGGCTTCACCTCGCGGAAGCCGGAAGGATATTTCTGCTTGGCCTCGTCGTTCGAAAGAGCGGCGGAGACGATGACGTCGTCGCCCGGTTTCCAATTGACCGGGGTCGCCAGCGGCTGGTCCGCGGTGAGCTGGCACGAATCGAGGATGCGCAGCACCTCGTCGAAATTCCGCCCGGTGCTCATCGGATAGGTCAGCATCGCCTTGATCTTCTTGTCGGGCCCGACCAGGAAGACCGCGCGCACGGTGGCGTTGGTCGCGGCGGTGCGGCCCTGCGCGGTGCTGCCGGCATCGGCCGGGAGCATGTCGTAGAGCTTGGCCACGGTGAGTTCGGAATCGCCGATCAGCGGATAGGTGACGGCGTGACCCTGGGTCTCCTCGATGTCCTTCTGCCAGCGCGTATGATCGCCGACCGGATCGACGCTGAGGCCGATGATCTTGCAGCCGCGCTTGTCGAATTCCGGTTTCAGCCCGGCCATGTAGCCGAGCTCGGTGGTGCAGACGGGGGTGAAATCCTTCGGGTGCGAAAACAGGATCGCCCAGCCGTCGCCGATCCAATCATGGAAGTTGATCCGGCCCTGTGTGGTGTCGATCGTGAAATTCGGCGCTTGGTCGTTGATGCGCAGCGACATGGTTTCCTCCATTGACCGGGCGCGCCCGCAACATTCCGTGGTGCCGCGGACGGTCCGGCTTCAAAGATGGCCCCTGGGTTGCCCGGCGCAAGTCGGCCGGCGAGAGTGCCGCCGGGGCATCAGAATTTTATTTAGCGACACAAGAATGTCAATAGATTGAATATACATTATTAGTTTGCTATTTTGTGGCCTCCCGCTTCGGCTGTTCGCGGCGCCAGCGCAACAGCGGCTTGCGCGCGGCCGCGGTCTCGTCGAGGCGGCGGCGCGGGGTGAGACGCGGCGCTGCCTGAAAAACCGCGGCGTCGCCGCTTCCGGCGCGCGCGGCCAGGCGGTTGACGGTGTCGGCGAACTGGTCGAGCGACGCCTTGCTTTCGGTCTCGGTCGGCTCGATCAGCAGCGCGCCGTGGACGACGAGCGGGAAATACATCGTCATCGGATGGAAGCCCTCGTCGATCAGCGCCTTGGCGAAATCGAGCGTGGTGACGCCGGTATCCTTGAGGAACCGGTCGTCGAACAGCACCTCGTGCATGCAGGGGCCGGGGAAGGATTGGCTGAGCAGGCCCCCGGTCTTCCGATCGAGCCGCACCCGCAGGTAATTGGCATTGAGCACCGCGTCCTCGGCGACCTGGCGCAAGCCGTCGGCGCCGTGGCTCATCATGTAGCCGAGCGCACGCACGAACATGCCCATCTGGCCGTGGAAGCCCTTGAGCCGGCCGATCGAACTGGCCGCCGGCCCCCCCTCTGGCCCCTTGGCGGCCTGCTCGACGAGCGTAAGGCGATTGTCGCGATGGACGATCCACGGCAGTGGCGCGAACGGCGCCAGCGCCGCGGCCAGCGCCACCGGCCCGCTGCCCGGCCCGCCGCCGCCATGCGGGGTGGAAAAGGTCTTGTGCAGATTGAGGTGCAGCGCGTCGATGCCGAGATCGGCGGGGCGCACCCGGCCGACGATCGCGTTGAAATTGGCGCCGTCGCAATAGAAAAATGCGCCGGCGGCGTGAACCGCGGCGGCGATCTCCAGGATCTCGTCCTCGAACAGTCCGCAGGTATTGGGGTTGGTCAGCATCAGCGCCGCGACGTCGCCGCCGAGCTTCGCCTTGAGCGCGGCGAGGTCGACCCGGCCGCGCGCATTGGCCGCGATCGGGTCGATCGCATAGCCGCAGATCGCCGCCGTCGCCGGATTTGTGCCGTGCGCCGATTCCGGCACCAGGATACGCCGGCGCGCGTCGCCGCGCGCGGTCAGCGCAGCGCGGATCGTCATCATGCCGCAGAGCTCGCCATGCGCCCCCGCCGCCGGCGACAGCGCCACCGCCGGCATGCCGGTCAGGGTTTTGAGCCAATGCGCCAGCGTATCGATCAGTTCGAGCGCGCCCTGGATCGTGGTTTCGGGCTGCAGCGGGTGAAGGTCGGCGAACCCCGGCAGCCGCGCCAGCTTCTCGTTGAGCCGCGGGTTGTGCTTCATGGTGCACGAGCCGAGCGGGTAGAGCCCGGTGTCGATCGCATAGTTCTTTTGCGACAGCCGCGTGAAATGGCGGACGATCTGCGGCTCGCTGAGGCCGGGCAGACCGATCGGCGCGCGCCGTTCGAGAGCGCCGAGACGCCCGCGGTGCGGCGGCGGCTCGGGCAGGTCGACGCCGCAATGCCCCGGTGAATCCTGCTCGAAGATCAGCGGTTCCTCGATCTGAAGGCCGCGGTTGCCGGTGAGGGTCGGGGCTTCCTCCGCCGGCGCGCCGAGCGCCTGGCTCCAGCCGGTCATCGCAGCGCCTCGCGCAGCGCGCGCTCATAATTATCGACATCTTCGGCCGTGACCGTCTCGGTCGCCGCCACCAGCAGCAGGTTCGCGAGATCGGCTCGGTCCGGGTAGAACCGGCTTGCGGGGATTCCGGCGAGCACGCCCTTTTCGGCGAGCGCCGCGACGATTTCCGCCGCCGGGACCGGCAGGCGCAGGGAAAATTCGTTGAAGAAGCTCTTATTGACGAGGCGTATGCCGGGCAGCCCCGCGAGCCGGTCGGCGAGGCTGCAGGCCGCGGCATGGTTGAGCCTGGCCAGCCGGGTCACCCCGGCCTCGCCGAGCAGCGCGAGATGGATCGTGAAGGCGAGCGCGCACAAGCCGGAATTCGTGCAGATGTTGCTGGTCGCCTTTTCCCGGCGGATGTGCTGCTCGCGGGTCGAGAGGGTGAGAACCCAGCCGCGCCGGCCGTCGGCGTCCGCGGTCTGGCCGACGAGCCTGCCCGGCATCTGCCGCACATGCTGCTCGCGCGCGGCGAACAGGCCGACATGCGGGCCGCCGAAATTCAGCGCGTTGCCGAGCGACTGACCCTCGGCGGCGACGATGTCGGCGCCCATCTCGCCGGGCGGCGTCACCGCGCCCAGCGAGAGGATCTCGGTAACGACGACAACCAGCAGCGCGCCGGCACGATGGCAGCGCGCCGTCAGCGCCGACCAATCGCGCAACTCGCCAAAGAAATCCGGGTTCTGCACGACGACGCAGGCGGTGTCACTGTCGATATCCAACGTCTCCGCCTCGGCCGGCCTGGGGTCGAGCGCGGCGATATCGAGCCCGGAAAATTGCGCATAGGTCCGGCACACCTCGCGGTAATGCGGATGCAGCGCGCCGGACAGCACCGCCTTGTTGCGGCGGGTGATGCGGTGCGCCATCGCCACCGCCTCGGCGCAGGCGGTCGCGCCGTCATAGAGCGAGGCGTTGGCGACCTCCATCCCGGTCAAGAGGGCGACCTGGGTCTGGAACTCGAACAGCGATTGCAGCGTGCCCTGCGCCAATTCCGGCTGGTACGGCGTGTAGGAGGTGAGGAACTCGCCGCGCTGGATCAGATGGTCGACCGCCGCCGGCACGTGATGGCGATAGGCGCCCGCGCCGATAAAGAACGGCGCCGAACCCGCGGCGAGGTTCTTCGCCGCCATGCGCGAGAGCGCGCGCTCGACTTCGAGTTCGCCTTGCGCCAGCGGCAGATCGACCAGGCCGCCACGCTGCGCGGCCTTTGGCACTTCGGCGAACAATGCGTCGATCGAGTCGACTCCGATCGCCGCCAGCATCTGCTGGCGGTCGCTCGGGGTCAGCGGCAGATAGCGCATCAGCCCTGCTCCGCGATAAAAACGGCGTAAGCGGCCTCGTCCATCAACCCGTCAAGCGCCGTGGGATCGTCTAGCTTGACGCTGAGGAACCAGCCCTCGCCCATCGGGTCGGCATTGACCTTGGCCGGGTCGCCGGCGATCAGCCCGTTGACCGCGACGATTTCGCCTGAGACCGGGGCGTAGACCTCGCTCGCCGCCTTCGCCGATTCGACGATCGCGGCCTCCTTGCCGGCCTCGATCCGCGTCCCCGGCGCGGGCAGCTCGACATAGACGATGTCGCCCAATTGCTGCTGGGCATAGTCGGTGATGCCGATCACCGCATTATCGCCGTCCTGTCGGATCCATTCGTGGTCCTCGGTGAAGCGCAGCGTCGGCATCGGCAACTCCTATGGGCCGCGGTAGTAGCGGGTCGGGACGAACGGCATCGGCGACACCCGGGCCGGCCGCGCGACATCGCGCACGACAACCGAGAGCGCGGTGCCGGGGTCGGAATGCAAGCGCGCGACGTACCCCATCGCGACCGGCGCGCCCAGCGACGGGCCGAAGCCGCCGCTCGTCACCTCGCCGATCAGGTTGCCGGCGGCGTCGACGATGGCGCTGCCCTCGCGCGCCGGGGCGCGGCCGTCGGGGCGGATTCCGACGCGCCGTCGGGGCGGCGGCTCGGCAAGCTCCTTAAGGATGCGGGCGGCGCCGGGAAAGTTGCCCTCCGCGCGGCGGCGCGTGCCGATGGTCCAGGCAAGGCCGGCGGCGACCGGCGTCGTCGTCGCGTCGATGTCGTGGCCGTACAGGCAAAGCCCGGCCTCGAGCCGCAGCGTGTCGCGCGCACCGAGGCCGACGGGCGCGACCTCGGGCTCGGCGAGCAGCCGCTCGGCGAGTTCCACCGCACGGTCCGCCGCCACCGAGACCTCGAACCCGTCCTCGCCGGTATAGCCCGAGCGGGTGACGAAGAGATCGCCGATCTGCGCGCAGGAGAGGAACGCCATGGTCTCGACGCCCGGCGCCAGGCGCGCCAGCACGGACGCGGCGAGCGGACCCTGCAGCGCGAGGAGGGCGCGGCCGTCGAGCAATTCGAGGCCGGCGGCGGGCCCGAGCCGCTGGCGCAGGTGCGCGACATCGGCTGCCTTGGTCGCGGCGTTGACGACGAGCTGGAACTCGCCGCCGACGCGGAGCGCCATCAGATCGTCGATGATGCCGCCTTCGTCGTTGAGCAGCAGCGTGTAGCGCATGCGGCTTTCTTGCAGCGCCGCGAGGTCGCCCGGCACCAGTGCTTCGAGCGCCGCCGCGGTGACGCCGCGCAGCGCCACCTGTCCCATGTGCGAAACATCGAAGAGCCCCGCCTTGGCGCGGGTGTGCAGATGCTCGGCGATGATGCCGGCCGGGTATTGCACCGGCATTTCATAGCCGGCGAACGGCACCATCCGGGCGCCGCGCGCGACGTGCAGCGCATGGAGCGGCGTTTGCCGCAAGGGAACCGGTTCGTCGGCAACAACCAAGGGCGCACCTCCGGACGGCGGGCGCACCACGCCCGCCAAGAGATGCCCCCTCTGTCGCTTCCCCTGAGAGATTCACCGCCGGCCGATGGTCAGGCCCGGCGGCTTACTCCTTCGGTGAGCGGCGGGCGACACGGCCCATCCGCTGCTTTCCAGAGCGCCCTTACGCCTGCAGTCCTTTTGCCTGAGAGTTTCCGGGGCGGTTGCTCCTTCGGCGCCGCGTCCCCTATTGTCGGCTGGGACGCGGCCTCTCCTGCGGGCGTGCATTCGGCGCTGCCTGTGTAGCACCGACCCCGTTGCCGTCAAACCCAATAGCGCTCAGCGGCCGCGGAAATTCTTGTAGAACTCGATCGCCTGCGGGCTCTGTTGGAAGCCGACCGTGATGTTGAGGTCGGACATCGCGTGCCCCCCAGTGGCGAAGGCGACCTCGACATGGTCGTTGACGCCGCCGCGCTTCGATGCGGCGGGCACGGTGACGCGGACCGAAAACGATTTCTTGCCGAGAATCGTCTGGTCGCCCGCGGTGAGCGCGACGAAGTAGTTCAAGTCGACATCGTTGCCGCGCACCGCCGGGCCGCGCTCGGCGACGATGATATTGTCGAGCGAGGCGTGCAGCGTGTCGCCGCTGACGGTACAGCTCGCTGAAATGTCGCTGAAGACGCCGTACCACGTCACGTTCAGCGGCTTGAGGTCGCCGCCCGTCTTGTTGAACACCGCGGTGTTGGCGAGCGGGTGCAGGATCACGGCGACCGGACATGCCGGCGTCGCCGTCGCCTCGGATTTCCTGCCGCCGAAGAAGGGGATCGAGATCGAGCTGCAGCCGGCCAACCCGGCAAGCCCAACAGCCATAAGACCAAAAGCCATGAGGAGCGCGGCCGCGCCGCGGAGCCGTCCTGCGCGCAACACGACGCTCGATCTATAAGCGGTTATGACTTCCGTCGCACATCGGCGACTTGCCGGTCGCCTTGCAGCCGCAGAACCAGACCTCTGCGGTCTTCTCGGCGGTGTACATCATCGGGGTGAGGCCGGTGCCCTGGTGCGAGCCGTCACAAAACGGCTGTCCCGCGCTGCGGCCGCAAGCGCACCAGAAATAGCGTTTACCGGCTTCGACGGCGACGCCGTAGGGCGCCTTTTGCGCTGGGATCGGAGCGTCCATCTTTACTTCCCCACCGTCGCCCTATGCTACTGTCCGCGCGAGCGCGCGGCCTCCCCGGGCGGCGCGACTTTATGCGAGCCTTGCCCGGCATACAAGCCGGGTCGGGGGCAGCGAGGATCGGCCGAAGCGACAGATGGCGGTCTATACCGAAATCGGCGACGATGAGCTGCGCGGCTTTATCGCGGGCTACGATATCGGCGAGGTCCTCTCGTGCAAGGGCATCGCCGAGGGGGTCGAGAACTCGAACTACCTGCTCGGCACCGAACGGGGCGCCTTTATCCTGACGCTGTACGAGAAACGGGTATCGCCGGCCGATTTGCCGTTTTTCATCGCGCTGATGGACCATCTGGCGCATCAGGGCGTCGCGTGCCCGACGCCGGTGCGGGCGAGAAACGGCGGCGCGCTCAGGGAGCTGTGCGGCCGGCCGGCGGCGATCGTCACCTTCCTCAACGGCATGTGGCCGCGGCGGATTGAGCCGTTTCATTGCGCCAGGCTCGGCGCGGCGCTCGCCCGGTTGCATCGCGCCGGCGAATCGTTCGCGATGACGCGGCCGAACGACCTCGGCATCGCCGGCTGGCGCCGCCTTTACCAGGCTTGCGCGGCGCGCGCCGACGAGGTGCAGGCGGGGCTCGCCGCCGAGCTCGGCGGCGAACTGGCACGGCTGGAAGGTAACTGGCCGCGAGGCTTGCCGAGAGGCGTCATCCATGCCGACCTCTTTCCCGACAACGTGTTCTTTCGCGACCGGGAGGTTTCGGGACTCATCGATTTCTATTTCGCCTGCACCGACGCCTTCGCCTACGATCTGGCGGTGTGCATCAATGCCTGGTGCTTCGAGCCCGATGGCAGCTTCAACGTCACCAAGGCGCGGCTGCTGGTCGGGCATTACCGCGGCGAACGGCAATTGGCGGCGGCGGAAATCGCCGCGTTGCCGCTGCTCGCGCAAGGCAGCGCGTTGCGCTTCCTGCTGACCCGGCTCTACGACTGGCTGAACCAGACCGAGGGCGCCCTGGTGCGGCCGAAGGACCCGCTCGAATACCTGAAAAAGCTGCGCTTCCACCGCGACGTGGCCGACCCGGCGGGCTATGGCATCGACGCCTGAGAGCGCGCCGGGAGCGGAGCCCGAGGTCGACATCTTCACCGACGGCGCCTGCCGCGGCAACCCGGGGCCGGGAGGCTGGGGCGCGATCCTGCGCCATGGCGCGGTGGAAAAGGAGTTGAGCGGGGGCGAGCCGGCGACCACCAACAACCGCATGGAGATGACCGCGGCGATCGTCGGGCTCGAGGCCTTGAAGCGGCCGTGCCGGGTGCGGCTCTACACCGACAGCCAGTACCTGCGCGACGGGATCACGCAATGGCTGCGCGGCTGGAAAGCCCGCAACTGGCGAACCGCCGACAAGAAGCCGGTCAAGAACGTCGATCTGTGGCAGCGTCTCGACGCGGCGACCGGACCGCACCGGATCGAATGGATCTGGGTGCGCGGCCATGCCGGGCACCCCGAGAACGAACGCGCCGACGCGCTCGCCCGCGCGGCCGTGCCGGATCAGCCGTCCAGATAGCGCCAGCTTTTGCCGTCGGACAACGGCTCGACCTCATTGCGCGCCGCCAACTGGCCGAGCGCATGGCGGATCGAGGTGAAGGCCATCGCCACACCCTTGTCGCTTTGCAGCGCCTTGCGGATGTCCGCCGGACGGCCGGTGCCGGACGGCAGCGCCTTCAGCACCTCGGCGATGAGCCGCGCATTGCTGCCGCGTTGCGGGCGGCGACGCTGCCGGGGGGCAGTCTTTGCCGTCGCCGGGCGCCCGGCGCGCCGGCCACGCTGGGTCGTCGGTTCGGCGGGCGTTGCCGGGTTAGGCCCGCGCCGGGTTCCCGGTGCGGAGGGCGCCGCCGCGGGATGCGCGGCGAAATCGCGGATCGCCTGCATCGCCGCAGCGTAGCCGGCGGCATAGGCTTCCCGGCGGACCGCCTCGATCTGGTCCTGCAATTGGGTCAGCGCGGTTTTGGCCATACGTCGATCCTCCGGAACTTCTTCGATGCTTACCATGGAGTTGCCCGAATAAATAGCACGGCTTCGTTACTTAAATCGTTCGCGCAGCGGCCACGTTTCGACGATCACAATTGCGGCGTGGCGGCGGGTCGAACGTCATTGCCGGGTCGGGGACAAGGCATATCGGCTTCGAGAGGGATCATCGCGGCTTGACGCCGCGCCCGAGAATTGCGGCGAGCGGTATGAAGTACCGGCCGTCGCGGCGATAAGCGCCGGCGCGGCGGGCGATTTCCGCCTCGATCGCGAGCCGCGCGGCCGGGTGCTGCGCTTCGATCAGCGCTGCGGTGCGCACCGTGCCGCGGCGCAAGGCGGCGATCAGGTCGCCGGCCCGCGCGAGCCGCCACTCGCGGCGCAGGATTTTGGCCGAGGCTTCGGCGAACCCGATGTCCCGCAGCAGTCGCTTTACGGTTGCGGCCTCGCCCAGCCCGCCGCCGGAGGGCGGGCTGCTCGCCGCGTCGATGTCGCCGTGCAGGCGAATGGCGTCGAACAGCAATTGCCATGCGATGTTGTGCGTGGGCGCCGCCCACGTCGTGAAGGCGAGTACGCCGCCGGGCCGCAGCACGCGCAGCGCCTCGGTCAGCGCCCGCTCGGGGCGCGGCACATGGTGGATACCGAAATTCGACACGATTGCGTCGAATGAAGCGTCGGGAAGCGGGACCGCTTCGGCGTCGCCTTGATGGAAGCGCAGGTCAGGGTTGGAGGCGCGGGCCTGCGCCAGCATCGCGGGCGAGAAGTCGAGGCCGCAGGCGACCGCGCCACGCGCCGCCGCCGCGGCGGCGGCAACGCCCGGGCCGCAACACAGATCCAGGGCATCGCAGCCGCGCCCGACACCGGCGGCGTCGACCAAGGCGTCGGCGAATTCCTGCGTCGCTCCGGCGAAGGTCGCCCGGTACTCGCCGGCCGCCTTCTGCCACCCGGCGCGCTCGAAGGCTCGGACGGCTTCGAAATCGAAGCTCATCGCAGGCGGGCGGCGGCCCGCGCGGCCCGTTCGGTGCGGTCTCGCTGGCGCGGTGCGGCGCGGGTCAGCACCCGGTCGAGCACCGCCTGCGGCGCGCGTTCGGGGGAGCCGGCGGCAAAAGGCGGTGCGGGATCGTACTCGACGGCGAGCTGGATCGCCTCGGCGGTCTCGCGCCCGGCGATCTCGGCGGCGACGCGCAGCGCGACGTCGATCCCGGCGGTGACGCCGCCGCCGGTAAAGACATTGCC
Organism: Allostellaceae bacterium; assembly: GCA_035648415.1. Lineage (GTDB taxonomy): Bacteria > Pseudomonadota > Alphaproteobacteria > ATCC43930 > CGMCC-115725 > DATARH01. The sequence goes on along the minus strand of DASRLO010000026.1, from coordinate 15,921 downwards.
GTCGACGACGACCCGCTCCCTGACCGGGATCGCGCCGAATTGGGCGAGCAAATCGTGCGACATCCAATGCGTGCTGGCGCGCTTGCCGCGCAGCAGCCCGGCCGCGCCCAGCACCAGCGAGCCGGTGCAGATGCCGACGACATAGCGCGCGGCTGCCGCGGTGCGGCGCAGGAAGGCCAGCACCTCGTCGTCTTCGAGGAGCGGGTTCATCCCGGCGCCGCCCGGCACCATCACCAGGTCGAGCGGGCCGCAACTCTCGAATGTCGCCATCGGCAGGATCGTCAAGCCGAACTCGGAGCGTACCGGCTCAAGCGTCTTCCAGATCAACAGCGTCTCGGCGCCGGGCACCCGGGCGAGGATTTCGTAGGGCCCCGTCAGATCGAGTTGCGTCAAATCGGGAAATACCAACATGCCGCTGCGCAACCCGGCATCGCCCATCGCGTTCTCCTTCGGTTAATCAAGGTCGGTGATAAATGATCCTGGCACAAGGATGGCAGGTGGAGTAAACGGCGCGCTCGGCGCGCCTGCGCGCGCCGGCTGTTCGAGGAGGAGTTGCGTGCATCGTCGAATCGGATCGTTGCCGCCGCCGGTTTGAAAGCGCGACCCCGGGTGAACGACATCAGCGAACCTTTGCCGGATCCCCAACCGGCACCGATGCCCGAGGCCGCCGCGGCGGGCCAACCGCAGCACCCCGCTGCCCGCCAGAGCCTGGCGATCGCCGCGCTCGGTGTCGTCTATGGCGATATCGGCACCTCGCCGCTGTACACGATCCGGCAGTGCTTCGACGGCGTGGACTCCGTCACCATCCCGCGCGTCTTCGGCGTGCTGTCGCTGATCGTTTGGGCGCTGACGATCGTCGTCACGATCAAATACGTCATCGTGCTGCTGCGCGCCGACAATCGCGGCGAGGGCGGAATCTTCGCGCTGACGGTCCTGGCCCGCCAGGCTATCGGCAACCGCGGCAACCTGTGGATATTGGGCGTCGGGCTGGTGGGGGGAGCGCTGTTCTTCGGCGACGGGGTGCTGACGCCGGCGATCTCGGTGCTGAGCGCGGTCGAGGGGCTCGAAGTCAAGACACCGGAACTCGCTCCGTTCGTGATACCGCTGACGCTCGCGCTGCTGGTGGCGCTGTTCGTCGCGCAGCGTCGCGGCACCGGCCGCGTCGGCGGGTTTTTCGGCCCCGTCCTCATCGTCTGGTTCACCATCATCGGGTTTCTCGGGCTGCGCGAAATCGTCCGCCACCCGATGATCATGTGGGCGCTCAACCCCTATTACGGCATCGACCTGATCCGGCAGGACCCGGTCTCCGGCTTTGTCTTGCTCGGCGCGGTCGTCCTCGCGGTCACCGGCGCCGAGGCGCTTTACGCCGACATGGGGCATTTCGGTCGCGGCCCGATCCGCCGCGCCTGGCTGCGTTTTGTCTTTCCCGCGCTGCTGCTCAATTATTTCGGTCAGGGGGCGCTGCTGCTCGCCAATCCCGAGGCGATCCAGAACCCGTTCTTCCGGCTGGCGCCGGAGTGGGCGGTGCTGCCGCTTGTCGTGCTGGCCTCGACGGCGACGGTGATCGCCTCGCAGGCGGTGATCTCCGGCGCTTTCTCGCTGACCAACCAGGCGGTGCAGTTGGGCTTCCTGCCGCGCATGCAGGTGCGGCACACCTCGGAACGAGCGATGGGCGAAGTCTATGTCCCCGCCATAAATCTCATCCTGCTCGTCGCGGTGGTGGCGACGGTCCTCGGCTTCCGCTCCTCCAACGCGCTGGGCGCGGCGTACGGCATCGCGGTCACTGGCAGCATGACGATGGACTCGATCCTCGCCTTCACCTATTTGCGGTACGGTCCGCGCTGGCCGCTGTGGCGGTTGCTGCCGCTTTTCGCCGTCTTCCTGTCCATCGACCTCAGCTTTTTTGCAGCCAACCTACTGAAATTCTTCGAAGGCGGATGGTTTCCGCTCGCCACGGGTTCGGCGGCGCTGACGATAATGATCACCTGGATCTGGGGGCGCGGGAAGCTGGCCCGGCAGCGGGCCAGCGGCGGCATGCCGCTCGAGATGCTGATCGCCAGCCTGCGGCCCGATAGGCCGGCGCGGGTGCCCGGCACGGCGATCTACATGACCGCGCAGGTCGACAACGTGCCCGCCGCGCTGCTGCACAACATGAAGCACAACAAGGTGCTGCACGAGCGCACCGTGCTGATGACGGTGCAGACCGCCGACGTGCCGCGGACGCCCGAAGCCGAGCGGCTCGAAATCCGTCACTTCGATCAGAATTTCCACACCGTGCGGATTCGCTACGGGTTCGCCGAGGAGCCCGACATCCCGCGCGCGCTGGCGCTGTGCCGGGTCGGCGGGTTCCGCTTCAACCTGATGGACACATCGTTCTTTGTCGGCCACGAGAAGATCGTGCCGACGCGCCGCTCGCGCTGGCTCATTCCCTTCAAGCGGCTGTTCGTGCTGCTGTCGGAGCTGGCGCTCGACGCGACCGAGTTCTTCCGCATCCCGGTCAACCGCGTCGTCGAGCTCGGCGGCCAGGTGGAGATTTAGCGACGCAATTTGCAAAGAGCGATGCCGCTCGCGACATGCCGAGAGGACGGCGACCGCCGCTGTGTAATGACAATGGCGTTACGTTGTGCTACGGTGTCTTCGAATGGAGGCTCCCATGCAAAACGCAAAACCGACCGCGCATCGCGACACGCTCAATCTCCGCATCAAGCCGGATGATCGAGGGCTGATCGACCGCGCCGCCAAGCTCACCGGCAAGACCAAAACGGACTTCGTGCTAGAAGCCGCGCGCCGCGCGGCCGAGGACGCGCTGCTCGACCGCACGCTGTTTCTCGTCGGCCCCGAAGCCTTCGACGCCTTCCGAGCGCGTCTCGACGAGCGGCCGCATCCCAATGAGAAGCTGCGGCGCACGCTTCAGACCCCCGCTCCCTGGGAGTAGGCGTGCCGCTCTCCGCACCAGAGCCGCTTGCCGATACGCACGAGCTGGCCGAATTCTCCTCCGGCGTTCCTTCGCTCGATGACTGGCTGAAGCGCCGCGCGCGCGGCAACCAGGCCAGCGGTGCGACCCGCACTTTCGTCGTGGCGGAAGGCCGCCGCGTCATCGCCTATTACGCCGTCGCCTCGGGCGCGATCAGCCTCGGAGGCGCGCTCGGCCGGTTCCGGCGCAATATGCCCGACCCCATCCCGGTCGCCGTGCTTGCCCGTCTCGCGATAGATCGCGCCTGGCAGGGCCGTGGATTGGGCCGCGCCCTGTTTCGCGACTGCGCCGCACGAATCGCCCACGCCGCCGACAGCATCGGCATTCGAGGCATCGTCGTTCACGCCATCTCGGAGCAAGCCAAAACCTTCTATCTGGCCCTCGGCTTCGAGCCGTCGCCGCTCGATCCCATGACACTGATGGTCACACTCGGCGACGTGCGGGCGATACTTGGACCGCCAGCGGGATGAGCAGCCGCGATCGACATCTTGCGGCGTCCTGCCGGCAAGTAACGGCGCACGATGCAAGTATTTTTGTGGCCTGGCGCTGGGTACAGAAGCAAGAGAAACGCGAGCGCGCGGGCGAGATATATTTCCAGGCACGTTTGGTGACTTTATGAACACCTGAAAAGGTTTTCCAGAATTGAGTTTATGCGGCGCAGGCCGGTTTCCCGACGAAGCCGCCAGACACAAGATGTAGAAATCGCCAGCGCCGTCGGGATGCGAAGGATTCCTTAAGATCGATGCGCGACCGTAGGTGTCGGCCTTTTCGGTTGCTATCCCCAGCATGACCTTCCTCGATATGGATCAAGAGCCCAGGGCGCGCAAGCGTCGGCAGCTTATTATGTATCACTGGTGGGCTCGGCATCGGTCAGGTAAAGACTGGTCAGAAGAGGAACGTTGGTTACGCAAGAGGGTATTCGTAGTTTTTTTGATAATTGGCCTCCCAATTTTTTTCGTGCCCGGGGTTTATGTTCTTCCATGGTTCGGCGTAGACGACCTTTGGTCAGCGCGTATTAGTTACCTTGCGACGTTTGCCATGGGTGTACCTGTCTCCCGCTGGCTCTGCGGTGTCCTTTGGCCTGAACAGGTCCGCAAAGCGGAAGAAAATGCAGGTAAGCGCTATGGGCAACCTCCTGTAAATTGGTGACGAGACCCGTCCCCCACGCATTTTCGAGAATGCGGCTTATGCGACGTTTGCGAACATGGCGAGGTTAAGCGCTCGGACCCTCGAAAGGAACATAGAGAGAACATATCTTAAGGGTATGTCTCCAACCGCTCAAACGACTGATATGATTGGGTTCCCGGCTCGTTCTGTTCCTCTGCCTGTTATCCTCCTGTTTTTCGAGACATGTTTTAAGGAATTCAACTACTTAGTCCTGATCTTTTTTAATCACTTTTCGCGGTCCTCAGTGTATCTCCGACTGCTCGGCAAAGGCGCGGCGCAAATCGTCGATCGAGAAGCCCGGCCTTTTCGACGCCTCGATCACCACCTTTTCGCGCCGGGTCAGCAGATCGACCGCCTCGGGAATCTTCTCCACCGCCGCCCGCGGCACGATGACCGCGCCATGGCGGTCGCAATGGATGATGTCGTTGGCCGAGACCACCATGCCGAAGACGCTGACCGTGCCGCCGAAATCGACGAGGTGGACATGCGCGTGCGACGGCATGATCGACCCCGCCAGCACCATGAAATTGGGCGCCATCGCGTCGAGGTCGCGCACCGAGCCGTCGGTGATGACCCCGGCGCAGCCGAGACCGGCATGGACGTGGGTCTGCACCTCGCCCCAGAACGCGCCGAACCCGGTGTCGGGGGCGTCGATGTCCTGGATCACCGCGAGGCTCGGCATCGGCTGGGCGGCGATGTGCTCGTAATAGCCGATCCGCATCGTCGCCGCGGCGTCGCGGTCGCGGGCGTTTGGCTCGCGCGAGCGGATGAGCGCGGTGCGGGCGAAGGCGACGATCGGCTTCATCTCGGAAAAGCAGGCGACGACCGGCCGGCGGCTGAAGCCATGGGCGCGACGCTCCGGCGCCACCACCTCGAGCGCATTGCAGATCGTCGGGGTATCCCACGCGGTGAGGGCTTGGAGGCTGGCGGCGCTTGGGAAGTCGGGCATCGGCTTGCTCCGGCCAAAGGAAACGGGTGCCTCGCTTTATTGGCATCGCGGCCGGGCCGCAAGTCATTTCCCGGGGCTTTCCCGCGACACGGCTTTGCCGCATCATCGCGGCAGCTTCGCGAGAGGATCGGCAATGAGCTACACGGTCGGCCATTTCGAGCTTGCCGGCTTTATCGCGACCGAAGATTGGCAACAGGAATTCAATCGGCGTTTCGCGGATGCGCCGGCGAAATAGCGGCTGGAACCGAAAATGCCCGATGGACCGCGCGTCAACGCGCCCGACTATGACGACGATTTCTATGCCTGGACGCAGCACCAGGCCGCGGTGCTGCGTTCGATGCCGACCGCGGACAATCGCTTCGACCGCGAAAACGTCGCCGAGGAGATCGAAAGCTTGGGCAGGGACCAGCGCGATGCGGTACGCAGCCAGGTGCGCCGCGTCATCGAGCATTTCCTGAAACTGCAATATTCGCCAGCGAGGGAACCCCGGTCGGGATGGATGGGATCGGTTGTCGAAGCCAGAGCCGCTTTGGAGGACAGGATGTCCGCGACGTTGCGGTCCGCTATCGAGGCTGAGTTGTCCAGGCTTTATCGCGTGGGCCGAAAGCAGGCCGCATTGGGCATGGAGCCTTACGGTGAAACCAATGCCGCAGCGGTATTGCCAGCGGTATGCCCCTACACGCTCGCAGAGATTTGCCGAGACGACTGGTACCCCGAACCGCTGGAGCAGCCATGACCCGCGATTTTGTCGGTTACGGGCCGACCCCGCCGCACGCGAATTGGCCGGGCGAGGCGCGCATCGCGGTTAATTTCGTGATCAATTTCGAGGAAGGGTCGGAGTTGTCCTACCCGGCCGGCGACGGGATCAGCGAGGGCGGGCTCACCGAAAGCGCCAGCATCGACCCCGGCATGCTCGGACGGCGCGACCTTGGCGCCGAAAGCATGTTCGAGTTCGGCTCGCGCGTCGGCTGGTGGCGGCTCTATCGTATTTTCACCAAGTACCGGGTGCCGGCGACGCTGTTTGCCTGCGCCAGGGCGCTCGAGGCCAACCCGCCGGCCGCCCAGGCGATCGCCGCGACCGAGTGGGACATCTGCGGCCACGGCTATCGCTGGATCAAGCATTTCGAATTGGATGAGGCCGAGGAACGCCGGCAGATCGCCGCCGCCGTCGCGCTGATCCGCGAGACCACCGGCAAGCCGACGCTGGGCTGGTACTGCCGCTACGCACCGTCGGAGAATACGCGCCGGATCGTCGCCGAAGAGGGCGGCTTTCTCTACGACAGCGACGCCTACAACGACGAGCTGCCGTACTGGGTACGAGTCGATGATAGGCCGCACCTCGTCGTGCCGTACACGCTGTCGACCAATGACGTGAAATTCGGCCGCGGCGTGTTCGGGCCGGGCGAGGATTTCTTCGCCTACCTGCGCGACGCCTTCGACCTTCTCTACGAAGAGGGCGCCGAGCGCCCGCGCATGATGTCGGTGGGCTTGCACATGCGGTTGGCCGGGCATCCCGGCCGGGCCTCGGCGCTGATCCGCTTCATCGAATACATCCAGGCCAAGGAGCGCGTCTGGATTTGCCGGCGCGAGGACATCGCCCGGCATTGGATCGCCGAGCACCCGGCGACATAGCGCCTAGGCCCGCCGGCGCACGGTAAAGCCGGCGAAGTCCCAGCCGTTCCCTTCAGTCAGCGCGGTGAGCTTATCTTGCCGCACCCTCATGTCGCCGCCATAGGCGTGGATCACGGTTCCCTCGCCGGCACAGATCATCACGTGGCCGGGGAGGAAGATCAGATCGTCGCGGCGCAGGTTCGTGGGGTCAGCGAGATCGATCGCGGCGCCGATCGCGTCGCGTTGCATGTCGGTGTCGCGCGGGACGGCGATGCCGAGGTCGCGAAACGCCTCCTGCACCAGCCCCGAGCAGTCGAGGCCGAGAAAGCTGCGCCCGGCCCACAGATATGGGCAGCCGAGATAAAGCGCCGCCGCCGCCGCGAGACCGGGCGAACGCGGCGGCTCGGTGCCGAGGCACTCCGCAGGGAGAAAGCCGCCGCCCTCGATCCCGACATAGGCGGTGCCGCGGCATTCGAGCCCCGCCTCCACCACCGTGACCGGGCTGTGCCGCGGCAGGAAATCGATCGTCGGCGAGCGCAGATCGGCGTCGGCGTAGCGGTAGGCGCCGGGGCCGGCGACGCAATGGGTCGGAGCCGGCGGTTCGCCGAAGGCGAGCGCCGACACGTCGACATAGCCGACATAGGAATCGCGTTGCGACTGGCACCAGGCGTAACCGCCGGCTTCGTCGAAAACTCGCAGGGTTTCGCCGTAATGGAAGCAGGTGTCGAGCGCCGCCGCGCGGTGCGGCGCATGCCGCACGGGCGCTAGGCCCACCGCGACTCGCGCCGGCCGCCCCTCGGCGTAGCGCGGCGCGACCACCTTGCCCTGCAACGCGATATCCGCTAGGCCGTCGCGGATCGCGTTGAGCCGGGGGTCGAGGGTCATCACACCTCCCTCTTGCACTCGGTGGAAAGCCGCCCCGACGGGACGAGATCCTTGCGCCCTACCACAAGCGCAGCAACGTCGAAACGGCCCTAATGATCGAGGCCAAGTTCCGCGGTCGCGTCCGCAGCAAGAGCGGCGACGCGATGGTCAACGCGGGGCTGTGCAAGATTATCTGCTGCTTGATTCAAAGTCCCACGAGCATGGGATCAGCCCCAGATGGGCCGGGACAGCAGCACCGCAGCTATCGCCGCGTCCCACGCCCCTTGGGCCACGGCTTGAATTGCTTGGCAAGCGCCAGCCCTTGCCCCTGGTAATTGGACTTGATCCCCCTTCCGTAGATTTTTTCCGGGGTTCCGGTTCCGATCCTGCTGTAGCGCAGCCACCCCACGACCTGACCGTGCTCAAGGGTGAACGATACCCCGTACGACCGCACTTCAAGAACCGCTTTGCTTCCGCCGGCTTTTCCGTCCCAACCGAAGCCCGGATCAAAAAAACCGGCGTAATGGACCCGAAATTCGCCGACGCCCGAATCGTAAGGCACCATCTCAGCGGCGAGATGCGGCGGCACGCCGATCTCTTCTTTAGTAGCCAGAATATAGAAATCGTTTCGATCCAGATTGAGTTTTCCCGACTCTGAGTAGATTGGTTCCCAAAATTCCGTGGGGTTATAGTGTGCGAGGCGGTCATAATCGATTTTTTTTGTGCTTTTTTTGGCCTTGAACCCAACGATATTGCGACCATCCAGCCCTAGATCGACCGAAACCGGGACCAAGCTCCCCCGGAGCGGCAGGCGCTCGTCAAGCAATGTGTGTGAGAGTTGATCATCCGCATACAACCGCGCCACCTCGGTAGCGGGCAGCTCCGGGCTTCCTCTATAAAACCGCATCTGATTGAGCTTAGTACCCTGCCGTACGACGATGCTGAACGACAGTGGCGCGACCTCTACATAAAGCGGTCCTTTGTAGCCCTTATCAACCTTATCGAACGCCGTGCCATAGTCGGTGATCAGGCGCGTCAAAACATCCAGCCGTCCTGTCGAGCTTTTGGGGTTGGCCGCAGCTTCAGCGCCATTAGTTAGACTGAGACTCTCCATAAGCTCAACTACATAAACGGCGCCTTGTTCGAATACGGTATCTTGACTCAAATCAATAGCAGGCAGGCCGTCTAATTGCTTGACGCGCTCCATGACTCTGAATTTCTGCGGCAAAAAGCTAGCCTGGACTCGGTATGCCCGCCGCCCTAGGCGTAGATCGATACTTGCCGGCTGTATTTGATCTGGCGTGATACGTTCCAAGCTATCAATTTCCCCAGCCCGGATGAGGCCGCTGATTTCTTGCGAGGGAAAGATACCGGCGGTTTTGGGAAACTCGGGGTCTGCGGGCGGCATCGGGCGTGGCTCGTCCGGCATGGGGAATAACTTCGGCGCGTGGGGATTTGCGCTCATGGTCGCCTATCCGAATCGACCTTGAAGCAAGAAGGCCACCATGACCCTAACGTCATGGTTCCAACGGGCAAACGCTTTGAATTCCACAATTCATCCACCATTCTATCATCATTTAGGCCAGCCTAGATGCCCTTGGTTTCGCCAACAGAAATGCCATATCCCGGCTCCCCACAGGGAGTATCGGGGGCCGGCTTGTGAAAGGCGAGGAAGCGCCGCAGGTGTCGCCCTGGCAGGCCGCCTGGGCTTTTTGTGCAAAGACTCCCTCGGGGATGGAGAGGGCCTCGAAAACATGGCGCTTCCCTCGGCTTCTCAGCTGGTGCGCGGCGGCGCCTTCCGTTTCTCATACTCGCGCATCACATCGCCGAAAAGCAGATCGGCCATCGCCTCATAGCCCGGCTTGGTCAGATGCACGCGGTCGCGCGCCGCGAGCGGCGGGTCGGCGGACGCCATGCGGTCGATGCTGCAGCTGCGGCCCATCGCCGCGAACCAATCCTAATAGGCCCAGCCCTGCCGCGCCGACACCCGGCGCTGGAGCTCGCGGACGGCGGCAAGCTTGGCCGGCTCGTGCCAAGCGCAGGCGTCGGCGTCGGTTCGGCAAGATGTCGCGGGGCAACCCGACCCGACGCGGTTGCCATCGGGCGGCCCGAGCACGAGCACCGGCGCGCCCTGCGCCGCGCGGCGCAGCGCTTCGATGTTGTCGGCGAACCGCGTCGCGTAGCGATCGAGGTCGAGCCCGTCGTCGAACCCCTCATTGGTGCCGAAAGCGACGACGAGGAGCGCCGGATGCCGCTCTGCGAGCTCGAACGACACCGCTTCCGGCGTCATCCGGCCGATGAGATCGACCGTCGCGCCGATCGTGCCGTGGTTTTCGTAAATGATTCCGGCGGAATCGCGCTCGACACTCCAGCCGAGCAGCGCGACCGGCGCACGCCCCTCGACGCGCAACTCGACGCGCCGCGCTGCACGGTCGAGCGGCATGTCGAAACGCTTGATCGTGCCGGAAGCGACGGCGGTCGAGACGCGGATCGGCGCGCCGCCGTCGACCGCGACGGTGAAGGCCGGGCCGTTCGGCCGGGTCAGGAACTCGACCCCGAACCGGTCGAAACCGGCCGCTTCGGTGCTCTCGATCGCCATCGTCGCGTCGGGCGGCTGGCTCTGCGCCGCGACCGCATCGAGGCCCAGCGTCAGCCCGGCTGGGTCGCCCGGCCGCAAATGCCGCCAGCCGCTCTCGCTGATACTGACCAGCGCCGGGCGGTAGTACTTGAACGGAATTCCCGCCGGCAGCCAGCCGCGCCCGGCGGCGCCGAATTTCTGCTGAAACCGCTCGCGCAGGCGGCCGCTGAACGAATCGTTGGCGGTATGGCTGTCGCCGATCTGCAGGATGCGGACCTGCTGCCGCGAATTCCTGGCGTCCAGCGCGGCGAAAAACGGCGCCAGCGCCTGGGGCGACGAGAGGCGCTGCGGTTCGCCGGCGGGCAGCATGGACGGCGGCTCGGCTGGGCCGAAACAGGCTTGCAGCAGCAAGAAGATCGCAACGGCGCCGCTGGCCAGAGACACGCAAGCGGCGCGGACCAGCGCCCGCCGCCGGTCAGCGGCCATTCGCCTGGAGCGAGGGCAGCAGGCTGATGACCCGCTCGGCGATCAATTCATAGCCGGCCGCGGTGAAATGGATGCCGTCGTCATTGCGCAGCCGCTCGGTGACGCCGTTGCGGTCGGGGCCGTAGGCGGCGAACTGGCCCTGGTTGTCGGCGATCACCGTCCACAGCGGCAGGAATGCGCCGCCAAAATGCGCCACCTCGCCGGCATAGATGTCGTTGATATAGCTCATATCGGCGGTGTAAACCGAGCTGCGCGCGATCGGGTTGCCGCACCAGATCAACTTGAGGCTGGCGCCGGACAGTGCGGTCAGGATGCGGTCGATGCGCTTCGCGTAGCCGACGCGCCACTCGTCGCTGCGGAAATGCAGGTATCTGCCGTCGTCGTCGCGCATGTCGAGGCGATCGTTGGCGCCGAACATGACGACCGCGATGTCGGCGGTCTCCTTCTCGATAAAGTTCTGGACCGGGGCCAGCCATTCGCTGTCCGAGTGGACGAGCGCGGCGCCCGGATGCGTGCGGTTCAGCACCTTGTAGCGCGGATCGTCGAGCATCACCCGCTGCAACCCGCCGGCGATGCCCTGCGCCTGGCTGTCGCCGAACACGACGAGCCGGCGCGCGCTCGAATCGTCATCGGCGACGGCCGCGCCGACGCCCCAATGCAGAAGCAGCAACGCCGCCATCCCAACCTGGCGGACGCGACGCCACATCACCCTCAGCCAGCCGATTTCGCGCACGGCGACCCGTTCCCCCGGCCCCCCAAAGCACAGGCCGCAGCCCGATAGTGGGGGCTGCGCCGTGCCGATGCAAACCCAATTCCGACGCTTGGAGACCCTGCGACGCGCTGTCGCCGCTCGCGGCTTGCCGAGCGTCTTGCCGCCCGATAGAACCCCACGGCGCCGCTTCTCCGACAACACTCCGATGCTCTTTCCGACGCTCGATTTTCTGTTGTTTTTCCTGGTCGTCGCGGCGGCGCTCGCGCTGCTCGATCGGCGTTTTGCGTTGAAAAAGGCGATGCTGGTCGTCGCCAGCTATTATTTCTACGCGCAGTGGGATTGGCGGTTCTGCTTCCTGCTCGCCGCGAGCACCGCAATCAGCTACGTCGCCGGATTGCTGCTCGGGGCGAGCCAGCGGCGCCGATCGCGGCGGCTGGTGCTGACCATCGGCGTCGCGCTGCACCTGACGATCCTCGGCATCTTCAAGTACCTCGATTTCCTGGTCGGTTCGGCGAACCAGCTCGCCCGGATGCTCGGGCTCGGGCACGAGCTGCCGTTTGTCGAGGTGCTGCTGCCGGTCGGCATCTCGTTCTTCACCTTTCACGGCATCTCCTACATCACCGATGCCTACCGCCGCGACGTCGCGGTATGCCGGGCGCCGCTCGACATGGCGCTCTATATGTCGTTCTTCCCGCAGCTGGTGGCCGGACCGATCGTGCGCGCCGCCTATTTCCTGCCGCAGCTCGCCCGGCCGGCGGACGAGCCGATCCCGGTCGCGGCGGCGCTGCTCTTGATCCTCGGCGGCATGGTCAAGAAGGTGATCATCGCCAATTACCTGGCGACCGGCCTCGTCGACCCGGTGTTCGCCGCGCCGGACAATTACGGCGGCCCCGATTTGCTGCTCGCAGCCTATGCCTACGCGGTGCAGATCTACTGCGATTTCAGCGCCTACACCGACATCGCGATCGCCCTTGCGGCGCTGTGCGGGTTCCGCTTTCCGCGCAATTTCAACCAGCCTTACCGGTCGCAGCGCCTCAGGGAATTCTGGCAGCGCTGGCACATCTCGCTCAGCACCTGGCTGCGCGACTATCTCTACAAGCCGCTCGGCGGCAACCGGCACGGCCGGCTCAACACCTACCGCAATCTGCTGATCACGATGCTGCTGGGCGGCATCTGGCACGGCGCGGCGTGGAAATTCGTGATGTGGGGCGCGCTGCACGGCGGCGGGCTGGCGGTCGAGCGCATCTGCGAACCGTGGCTCGGCCGCCGGCCGGTGAGCCTGGCCGGCAAGATCGTCTCGACGCTGGTCGTGTTCCATTTCGTCTGCCTTGCCTGGATCTTCTTCCGGGCGGAGGATTTCACCGTCGCCCGGGTCTTTATCGCCGGGCTTGGGCACGGCTGGGGCGATCCGGTGCAGCAGGCGCAGCCGGCGATGGTCGGCCTCGTGGTCATTGGGATGGCGGGGCAGTTCCTGCCGCCCGGAGCGTTCGAGCGCACCGGGCTCGCGCTGGCGCGGGTGCCGCTTTGGGGGCTCGGCGCGGCGACCGGGCTCATCCTCGCCGCGATCAACGCGCTCGGCCCCGAGGGCATCGCGCCCTTCATCTATTTCCGGTTCTGAGCCCTTGCGCGGCCGATGTCGCTGAGCCGCAACGAACGCGCGCCGCTTGTCACCGGCGCGATCCCGCCAGCGCTGCGCCGGCGCGGCGCCGGCCCGCGCCAGGTTCTCGCGATCTGCCTCGTCGGCGCGATCGTGCTGGCGCTGTTCGCGTCGCGCGACACGCCGGGATGGGCCGAGCGGCTCGGCGACACGCCGCTCGACCACGAGCTGCGCAGCATCGCCGGCGCGTGGGACGAGGCGATGGAGACGCTCGGCATCGTCCGCCCGCACGAGACGCTGCGCGCGGCGATGTCCCGCCTGCTCGACTGGCAGTGGCGCCAATAGCGCCGTCAGGCGGCGCGCAACACGAAATCCACATGGACTTCGTCATAGGGAAAGACGATCCGCCCATCGCTGCCGCGTTCTAGGATGCCGGCGGCAAGCAGGGCCTGGACCTCGCCGTGAACCGATTTTACGTCGCGTTTCGCTCGCCTCGCCGCCTCGCGAATGGACAGCGGGCCGACGCCGGTCAGCAGGCGCAGCAACTGCCACCGCTTGGGCGTGATGACTTTCCACAACAGCTCGACGGTAGGGAAGCTGACAAAAGCTCCTTGGGATTCGCCGGTAAAAGCACGTGCTGCTCTCGCCTTGACGTCCTCGGTAGAGGAAATGCCGATCGTTACCGTATTCAACGAGTCCTCCATCCGTCGATCTCACTCCAGAAATCTGTCAGCAACCCGGTCAACGACGTGAATTGATAAGGCGCTTCAGTCTCCCCGATATGCTTGTGATTCCCTTTGCCGGCTTCGTTGTCGAAGCGCAGGACGCATTCGCCGCCGACGACAAACGCCAAGCGGTATTTGAAGCGGTGCGAACTGCCCGGCAGCAGCCGAGGCAGCTGCCAGATTACGATCTCCGCAAAAGCGCTCTCGCTGAGAACATGACGTTCGCGCAACAGCAGCCGCGGCATTGTGTTGGTGTGTATAACAACACCTTTCGGATCGTCAACAACCGCCGTGACAGGGCATAGTCTGCGGCGATCAAACAAGGAGATTCCGGTGTTCCCATCCCTGAGCGACGAGCAGCGCCACTTCGTCTCGACGGTCCGCGAGTTGGCGCAGGGCGAGTTCCGCGAGCGCGCGCCGCGCTACCAGGACGGCACCTTCCCGTGGGAGAACATGAAGCCGCTCGCCGAACTGGGCGTCCTCGGCATGGCGGTGCCCGAGGAATATGGCGGGCTCGGCCTGTCGGTGTTCGATACCGCGCTCGTCCTCGAGGAGATCGCCAAGGTCTGCTACGTGACGGCGATGGCGGTGCTGGGCGAGGTCGGGGCGCAGACCCGCATCATCTCGACCTACGCGCCCGAGACGATCAAGCGGCGCGTGCTGCCCGCGGTGTGCAGCGGCGAATGCCTCCTGGCAATCTGCATGACCGAACCCGACGCCGGCACCGACGTCGCCAGCTACAAGACCAATGTCGACCGTGTCGGCAACAAGCTCCGCCTCAACGGGGTCAAGACCCTGATCAGCCGCGCCGAGGAAGCCGGCTGGTTCGTCGTCTTCACCCGCGTCGACAAGAAGCCCGGCCGCGAGGGCATCGGCTGCGTGCTGGTCGAGAAGGGCACGCCGGGGTTTTCGGTCACCGGCAGCTACCACACGATGGGCGGCGAGAATTTGCACGAAATCCGCTTCGAGGATGTCGAGCTGCCACCGGAGAACCTGGTGTTGGAGGACGGCTTCAGAAAGCTGCTCGGAGCGTTCAACACCCAGCGCTGCCTCAACCCGTCGATCTCCCTCGGCCTCGCCGAGGGAGCGCTGGAAGAGGCGGTGAAATACGCCAAGGACCGGCACGTCTTCGGCCGCGCGGTCGCCGATTTCCAGGGGATGCGCTGGAAGCTCGCCGAGATGTACCGCGACATCGAGGCGAGCCGCTCGATCCTCTACCGCGCCTGCGCCGGCGCCGACCCGTTCCCCGACCCGCTCTTGGCCGCCGCCGCCAAGATCACGGTCAACGAGATGGCCTTGCGCGTCACCAGCGAGGCGATCCAGGTGCATGGCGGCTACGGCTTCACCGACGAATTTCCGGTCTCGCGCTTCTACCGCGGCGCGCGCTACGGCACTTTGGGCGGCGGCACCACCGAGACGCTGAAAGACCTGATCGGCCGCCGCGTGCTGGCCGGGATCGACCCGGTCGACGGAATTCTGGGGCTTGGCGCGTTTTGAGCACCAGGTGATTGCCGTGCGTACGGTTTCAATGGTTTACTAGCACAGCGCTGGGCAATGACGCTTGGGGAGAGCGATGCCGAGGGCGGCGGCGACGATCCGACGATGGTCAACAGCGGTGATGCTGGTCCCGCTTTGCGCGTGCGCGGTGCCGGGGATTCCGGGGATCACGACCCAGTCGAACTACGACGAGCTGCAGGCGCGCTATGATCAATCGCAGGCGGCGAACCGACAGCTGAGCTCGGAGAACGCGGCGCTGCAGGCGCAGCTCAGCCAGCAAACGGCGCAGAACACCTATACCGTGGCGGCCGACATGCTGTTCCCGCGGGGGCAGTTCGAGGTGACGCAAGCCGGCCAGGCCGCGCTCAACGACATCGCCGGCAAGCTGCGCGGGCTCAAGAACGGCAAGATTGTCGTCTACGGCTATACCGACAGCGAACCGCCGGGCCCGCCGCTCAAGAAGCAGGGCATCAAGACCAATGTCGATCTGTCGTCGAAGCGCGCCGACGTCGTGGTGAACTATCTGCGCACCCACGGCGTCGATCCCAAGATCCTGGCGGCGAAAGGACGCGGCGAGACGCACCCGGTGGCGCCCAACGACACGCCCGCCGGGCGCGCCCGCAACCGCCGCATCGAGATCGTCGTCGAGGGATCGGGCAGCTGAGGCCGGGCGGCCGGCGTCTGGGGGTTGCCGCGGGCGCGTTGGCGCTGCTGCTTGCCGGCTGCGCGGCCTCAGCTGCCCGATCCCTCGACGACGATCT
>DASRLO010000025.1:0-40001 GCA_035648415.1 Allostellaceae bacterium | reverse complement strand
GCGCTGTTCCCCGATCCGATCACAGCTTCCAGCCGCTCCCGGTCGCCCGGACCAAGCCGGACTTCAACACCTGCTCTCATCCAGCCAGACTCGCATATCCGCGAGCCCACTGGAATCATCTATCAGCGCCAATCCACTAGGGTGACCGCGCCTTCTTTGGAGCGCCATCATGCCCGACGCCGTTGGCCTGCCATCCTACCCGCGCACCCCGCGGACGCGCGTGCGCCGCCACCCGGAGCGCGCGCATTACGACCGCGAGAGTGTGTTCGCGATCCTCGACGCGGCGCTGATGTGCCATATCGGCTATGTCATCGACGGCAAGCCCTACGTGACACCGACCCTGTTCTGGCGCGAGGGCGAGCGGCTCTACTGGCACGGCTCGTCGGCGAGCCGGATGCTGCGCACCCAGGCGCCCGGCATCCCGGTGTGCCTCACGGTGGCGCACGTCGACGCGCTAATCCTCGCGCGCTGCGCGTTTCGCCACTCGCTCAACTACCGCGCGGTGATGGCCTTCGGCGCCGCGGCGATCGTCGACGACCCGGCCGAGAAGGAAGCCGGGTTCAACGCCTTTATCGAGCGCGTCTACCCCGGCCGCAGCGGGATCATGCGCGGGATTTCCGCCCAGGAGCTGAAGGCGACGAGTTTGATGGGCATGACCATCGAACACGCCTCGGCCAAAATCCGCAGCGGCGGGCCGCTCGACCTGGAGCAGGATTACGCCGCCGATTGCTGGGCCGGCACGGTGCCGATCTCTCAGCGCATGGGTGCGCCGATCCCCGACCCGCTGGCTCCGCCGCGCACCGCGCCCGAGCCCGAAATCGGCCATTTCGCCGAGGGCGCCGTCTTCGACCAGGTCCTGCTTAACCTGGCGGAGCGCAGCTGAGGCTTATTCCGCCGCCACCGCGCCGACCCGCTGGCGCGCCGCGCGGCGGTCGCCGATGAGGGCGACGAGCGCGACGGTGATCATCACGATGACGCTGGCGCCGAACACCCAGCGCGGCGCGTGGTGGTCCATGATAAAGCCGAACATCAGCGGCCCGACCATGCCGCCGATGTTGAACCCGCTGGTGACGACGCCGAAGGTGCGGCCCATCGCGCCCGGCGGCGCCGCGGCGCGCACCAGCATGTCGCGCGACGGCATGATGAGCCCGCCCAGGAGACCGGCGCAGCCCATCGCCGCGATCAACGGCGCGACGCTCAAGCCTATTGTCCCGATCGCCAGCACGATGCAGGCGTTGACCGCGTAGCCGACCGAGGCGACCTCGGCGTGGCGCTTGGTTTTGTCGGCGATGAACCCGCCGGCCAGCACGCCCAGCGCCTGCATCGCGAGGTAGACGGTCAGCGCCAAGCTCGCCGTCGCGAGCGGCGTGTCGAAGGCGCCGCGCAGCGCGACGACCGAGAAATTGCTGATCCCGCTGCCCGAGAGGCTCAACAGCGCGAAAAACCCGGTGAGGAAGATGATGTTCGGGGTCAGCACCGCGGCAATGCCGATCTTCGGCGCGGCCGCCTGACCGGCCGGCGCGGCGGGCAGCCGGTTGTCGATGCCGCGCACCACGATCAGCGGCACCGCCGCGACCAGGGCGACGGCGCCGGCGGCGAAGATCGCGAAGCCGAGGCCGAAATGCAGGGCGAGCGGCAGGATCGTCACCGGCGCGATGGCGTTGCCGAGAAAGCCCGAGAACGTGTGGATCGAGAAGGCGCGGCCGACCCGCGGCGCGGCGACCTGCGCCGAGAGGATCGCATAATCGGCCGGGTGGAAGACGCTGTTGGCGAGGCCGATAAACGCCATCGCGATCAGCAGCCGCGGATAGGTCGGCGACAGGCCGAAGCTGATAAAGGCGAGCGCGCTGACCACCAGCCCCAGCACCAGCATCCGCCGCGAGCCGACCCGGTCGACAAGAAAACCCACCGGCAATTGCGCCGCGACCGACAGCACGTTGGCGACGGTCAACGCCAGGCCGAGTTCGACAAAGCCGACCCCGAGCGTCGCCTTCAACAGCGGAAACAGCGGCGGCAGGACTAGGTTGTGGAAGTGGTTGACGAAATGCGCGGCGGAGACGACCGCGATCGCGCGCGCTTCGGTGCCGCGCTCGCCGCCCTTCTTGCCGCGCATCGTGTCGCCGGGGCCGTGGATGGCCACCGCGTCCGTCGTCATCGGCGTTCTGCCTCCCGGGCCGTTCTCGTCACGCTTGGCTGCGCAAAATATCGGCAGCCGCGCCGGAGAGACAAGCGCCGGTTCGGCAAGGCTGATTTGTCCGGCCGCGAGTAGGGGGTAGGGTCTGTTCGGCGTCTGCCGGTTGACATCGGCAAATCCGGCCGATAAGCGCAACCCATGTTGAAGCGCCTCGAAGCGGTGATCGAAGCCGTGCTGATCGCCAGCCGCTGGCTGATGGCGCCGCTCTATCTCGGGCTGATCGCGGCGCTCGTCGTGGTCGGCGTCGAGTTTTTCGTCGAGCTGGTCCACTCGATCGCCGGCTTCGCCAAGCTCGACACCGACGGCGTCATCCTCGGCGTTCTCAAGCTGATCGACCTGGTGCTGATCGCCAATCTCGTGCTGATCATGATCAGCGCCGGGATCGGCACGCTGGGCGGCATGTCGTCGGGCGAAGACCATGCCGCATGGCTCGCGTTCATGGGCAAGGTCGATTTCAGCGGGCTGAAGCTGAAGGTCGTGGTGTCGCTGGTCGCGATCGCGGCGGTCGATCTGCTGGAAAGCTTTGTCGAGATCGGCTCGACCGACAAGACCGATTTGATGTGGCAGATCGCGATCCTGGTGGTCTTTGTACTGACCGGCGTGCTGCTCGCCTGGATGGACCGGCTGGCCGAACCGCACGAATAGACCGGCGACGCGGACCCGCGACCTATCGCGGAAATTCGTAGCCGACGGCGCTTTCGACCGCGATCGTCTTTTCGACCGCCGGCCGCGCCATCATGCGCCGGTAATGCGCCATCATTGCGGGATAGTCGGCGGCGGGCGGGTGCAGCGCGTCGACAAAGCGCCAGAACAGGCGGAAAAGGTGGATGTCGGCGATCGAATACTGCCCGCCGACCGCCCATTCGTGGCCGCCGAGCCGCTCTTCGCAGAGGCGGAAGACCCCGCGCCAGCGCGCGTCGCCGGCGCGCCGCGCGGGATGCACGGTCGCGGCGATAAACGACATCCACGACACCGCCTGGGCCTCGTCCTCGACACCGCCGCGCGGCCACAATCCCGCCGCCGGGTAGGTCTTCGCCAGGTAATAGAGCGTCGCGGCGACCTCGGTCAGCACCCGCCCGTCGACAGCCAGCGCGGGCACCTTGCCTTCGGGGTTGAGCGCCAGGTAGTCCGGAAGCTGCTGCTCCTTGGCCTTGAACGACAAGAGCCGGCTTTCGAACGCGGCGCCGGTTTCGTGCAGCGCGATATGCGTCGCCATCGAACTCGAGCCCGGCGCGAAATAGAAGATCAGCATGGTCGCCTCCCTCGGTGCGGCGGCGGGACTACTGTGCCGATGGCGTGCCGCCGCAGGACCCGATCTCGATCTTCTCGACCTTCTCGGTCTCGCTCGTCTGGCTGAAGGCGGTGCAGCGGTCGCCGTCGCGCACGATCCGGGCGACGGGAAAATTGTACCGCTTCGGGTTGCTGCCGAAATGGACCTTCACCGTGTCGCCGACCGCGATCCGCGGCGGTATCTCGATGTGGTGGTAGAGGTTGCACTCGTGATAGACCCACGACACCGGGCACATCGTCAAATCGCCCTGGCCGGGCGTCGAAACCGCCTTGACGTCGTCCGCCGCCCGCACGGCGGGAGCGAACAGCAGCAAGACCAGGACAGCGCGAGTTAGCGCGGCGATCATTGCGGCCCCCTTCCGCGAAATCCGCCTCGACTGGAGAAGGTAAGCACTCGTCGGCGAATTCCAATCGCTGGCGGCGATCCGCATTGCGGTTTTGCGGGGCTTCGGCACAAACTTGCGTGATCGGGAGGAACGCGACGCCATGGCGCTGTTGAGCGGGTTCCGCGTGGTGCAGATCGGCGAGGGCCTGGCGGCCGCTATCGCCGGGCGGCTGTTCGCCGATGTTGGGGCGGCAGTCGCTTGCATCGATTCCGGCAACGCGTCGCCGCTCGCCGACTATCTCAATCTCGGCAAGACGAGCGACGGTGCGGCGGCGATCGAGACCACCGATCTGATCGTCGTCGAGGGAAGCCCGGCCCAGTTGCGCGAGCGCGGCCGCGACCTTCCGTCGCTGCGCCGGAAGAATGCGGCGGTGGCGATCGTCACCATAGCGCCGTTCGGCCAGACGGGGCCGCGCGCCGAGGATCCGGCCAGCGACCTGACGCTGTTTTACGCCAGCGGCATCGCCCGGCTGCTCAGCGGCCAGGTCGACGACCTCGCCGAGGCGCCGCTCCGCCCGGTCGGCGAGCAATCGGCGTTTATCGGCGGGCTGGCGGCGGCTTGCGCCGGGATGCACGCCGCCAGTTCCCCCGAGCGCGGCGCGGTGATCGACGTCTCGGTCGAGGAGACGCTGGCGACCTTGGCGATGACCGAGCTCGCCACTGCCGGGCTCGGCGGCGCGGCGCGGCCGCGCCAGCGCGTCGGCGACGGCAACGGCGCCACCGTGACCATCCTCCCGGCCAGCGACGGCTACGCCGCGATCTCGCCGCGCGAGGACCGGCAATGGGCGGCCTGGCTCGCGGTGATGGGGTCGCCGGAGTGGGGCGCCGACCCGCGCTTCGCGACCAAGCCCGCCCGCGTCGCCAACTGGGACGCGCTGCATGCGCTGATGTCGCAATGGAGCCGGCATCATCCCAAGCAATGGATCGCCGACCGGGCGCAGCAAGCGCATGTGCCGAGCTTTCCGCTGCGCGAGCCGGCCGAGCAGCTCGCCTCGCCGCAGCTCGCCCACCGCGGCTTCTGGCGCGACGCGACGGTCGCCGGGGCGGCGGTCAAGGCGCCCGGCCCGCCGTTCGGGCTCAGCCTGACGAAAGGGCCCGGCAAGCCCGCGACCGCCGGCGCGCTGCCGCTGTCAGGCGTCCGGGTGCTCGATTTCAGCTGGGTCATCGCCGGCCCGACCGCGACCCGCTACCTCGCGGCGATGGGCGCCGAGATCATCAAGATCGAAGCGCCCGGCCGCGGCGATCCCGGCCGCGCCAGCGAGCTCCACACCGTGCTCGGCCAGGCGAAGCGGGGCGTCGTCCTCGACCTCAAGCAGCCCGCGGCGGTGGCGCTTGCCCGCGACCTCGCGGCGCGGGCCGATGTCGTGTTCGAGAATTTCGCCACCGGCGTGATGGACCGGCTCGGCCTCGGCGCGGCGCAATTGCAGGCGCTCAACCCGAACCTGCTCTATGTCTCGGCCTCGGGCATGGGGCGCAGCGGGCCGGAAGCCCATTCGGTCGCCTACGGCACGCTATTGCAATGCTATGCCGGGTTCGCGGGGTTGAACCGCCACCCCGGGATCGCGCCGCGCGTCGGCTTCGCCTGGCTCGACCCGATGTGCGGGCTGATGCTGGCGTTCATCGTCGCCGCCGGGCTGTGGCGGCGCGGCCGCGACGGCACGGTGGCGCAGGTCGATTTCTCGATGATCGAGGCGATGCTGTGGACCATGGCCGCACCGCTGCTGGCGACCCAGCTCGACGCCCCGCCGCGGCCCAAGGGCAACCGTTCGGACCGCTTTGCCCCGCACGGCGCCTATCGCTGCGCCGGCGACGACGAGTGGATCAGCCTCGCCGTCACCAGCGAGGCCGAATGGCGCCGGCTATGCGAGGCCATCGCCGCGCTGGAGGCGCTCGCAGGCTGGAACCTGGGCCAGCGGCAAGGGCGGCTCGCCGGGATCGACGGGGTACTGACCGGCTGGGCGTCGCGCCGCCGCGCCGGCGAGGCGGCGGCCGAACTGTTGCGCGCCGGGGTGCCGGCCGCGGCGCTGCGCAGCTCGACCGATCTGGTCGCGGACCCGCATCTGCGCCAGCGCGGCTTCTGGGACGCGCATGAGAAGGGCGTCTTGCCCGGCCTGCCGTGGCGCGCCAGCTTCGGCCGCGCCCGCGGCCCGGCGCCGGGGCTCGGCGCCGACACCGCCGCGGTGCTGCGCGACGTGCTCGGTCTTGCCGACGAGAAGATCGCCGCGCTGCGCGCTTCAGGGACTTTTGGCTAACCAAACCACCGACGGAGGAAACGACATGGCCAGCATCACCCTCAACCAGGCCAACCGCGTGCTGCGCGCGACCTTGAAGAAGGCCGCCGATCTGAACATCAAGGTTTGCGCCGCGGTGTGCGACGAGGGCGGCCGCCTCGTCGCGTTCCAGCGCATGGACGGCGCGTTCTTCGCCGGCGTCTACGGCAGCCAGGGCAAGGCCGTCGCCTCGGCGGCGTTCGCCCGGCCGAGCGGCGTCATGGCCGAGCGCGCCGATCAGCCGACCCCGCGCGGCATCGCCGCCGCCGAGGGCGGCCACATGATCATGGGCCAGGGGGCGGTGCCGCTCTTCCGCAACGGCGTCCTCATCGGCGCCTGCGGCGTCGGCGGCGGCACCTCGCAAGAAGACGAAGACTGCGCCAAGGCCGGCGCGGAGGCGCTGTAGTCGCCAGTATTTTGCTCCCCCTCCCCGCAAGCGGGGAGGGTTGAGGTGAGGCTCTCTTGCGGAGGAGGTGAACGTGTCAGGACCTTTTCGCCGCTTCCCGGCGAAAGCCGGGACCCACTTGTCAGCCCTCCGAGCGCCGTAAAAATGGACCCCGGCTTTCGCCGGGGAGCGAGCTTGAAGGTGTAACTTACCGATTCAGCAAAATCTCATATCGCTCTAAAACTCGCCGCTCCGGTACGCCTCGTCCAACCGAGCGGCGTCTTCCTCGGACGGTTCTTCCCACGGCGCGCCGCGGTGGCGCAGCGTGCCGGTGAAGTTGGGTGGACGCTTTTCGTTGAAGGCGGCGCGGCCTTCCTCACCGTCCATCGTGGTCTGGATCAGCAAATGGTTGATGATGTTCTGGATGTGCCAGGCCTGGTCGGTCGGCAGATCGCCAAAGCGCACCACGAACTCCTTCATCATCCGCACCGCGACCGGCGGCAGGGTGCAGATGTGGCGCGCCATCTTTTCGGCGCGCTCCATCAATTGCGCGTGCGGCACGACCTCGTTGACGAGGCCGATGCGCAGCGCCTCGGCGGCATCGAACGGCTCGTCGGTGAGGAGTATCTTCATCGCGTCGGAATAGCGCAGCTGCTTCGCCAGCAGCGCCGCGCCGGGCCCGTTGCCGAGCCAGCCCTGGGTTAGGAGGGCGAACTTGAACCGCGCATGCTCGGCGCTGGCGATACGGATATCGGTCGAGCTGAGGAGAATGTAGAGCCCGGCCCCGGCGGCCCAGCCGTTGACCGCGGCGATGACCGGCTTCCAGACGCGCGGGTAGTGATCGCCCATGCGCCCGTCGACCCCGCTCTTCTGCCCGTGCACGGTGCCGGCGAGCGGCCAGTAGATGCGGTTGGTGCGCAGATACTCGCGGTCCTCGGCCGTCAGGTCGGGGCGCGGGGTGAGGTTGTGGCCGCCGCAGAAATGCCGGTCGCCGGCGCCGGTCAGGATCGCGCAGCGGATGTCGCGGTCCTCCCACAAATCGACCCAGGCGGCGGAGATATCGTCCGCCATCCGCTTGTCGAGGATGTTGGCCTTGGCGGGATTGTCGAGCGTGATGTAGGCGACGCCGTCGCGCTTTTCGTAGAGAAGGGGCACAGCGATCTCCCTGCGTGGCTGGTTGCGGCAGCCTGACAAGCCCCGGCGCAGCGGTAAAGACCGATCGAGTTGTCGGGCGGGATGCCCGGCGGGTTGCCCGGCGGGTTGCCCGGCGGGTTGACAGAAACGGCCCGCGCGATTTCATTCGGCGCGATGACAGAGTGAGTATGCGATGGAGAAACCCCAGTCCTACCGCGACCTCGCGGCGCAGCTTGCGGCCCTGATCGAGGGCGAGCCCGACCGCGTCGCCAACGCCGCCAACATGGCGGCCCTGCTTTATCACGGCCTCCGCGACCTCAACTGGGCCGGGTTCTATTTCACCCGCGGCGGCGAACTGGTGCTCGGCCCGTTCCAGGGCCGGCCGGCCTGCGTCCGCATCGCCTGGGGCAACGGCGTCTGCGGCACCGCCGCATCGCGCGCCGAGACCGTGCTGGTGCCCGACGTCCACGACTTCCCCGGCCACATCGCCTGCGACCCCAATTCGCGGTCGGAGCTGGTGGTGCCGCTGATCGAGGACGGCCGGGTCACCGGCGTCCTCGACCTCGACAGCCCGCGCCGCGCCCGCTTCGACGCCGACGACCGCGCCGGCTGCGAACGCCTCGTCGCGGTGTTCCTGGGTCGCTAAAATCGACGCAATCGCGTGGCAGGATCGTCAGCGAGGGGTCGGCAAACGCCAACGCAAAACCGCGCTCCCTCCCCCGCTGGGGATGGGGTGGGGTGGGGTGGGGTGCTATTTCCCGCCGAAAAACGTCTTCAGCGCCACATACACCTCGTCCGGCTTTTCCTCCGGGATGAAATGCCCGCTGTCGATGCCCTGGCCTTGGACGTTCTCGGCATGGTCGCGCCACACCTTGAGCAAATCGTAGCCGCTGCCCTGCCCGCTATGCGTGCCCCACAGGATCAGCATCGGCGCCTTGACCTTCCGCGCCAGGTCGGCGCGGTCGTGGACGAGGTCGATCGACGCCCCGGCGCGGTATTCGTCGCAGGTCGCGCGGATCGTCTCGGGATTGCCAAAGCAGCGCAGATATTCGGCCCACGCCGCCGGCTCGATCGCGCCCTGGTCGCGCCCTGGTCGCGCAGCAGGGTGCCGAACATGTGACGCAGGAAGAATTCGGAATCGTTGCCGATCAGCCGCTCCGGCAGCCCCCGCCCCTGAATCAGGAAGAACCAGTGCCAGCTGCCGGTCGCCGCCTTTTGGTCGATCGTCTCGAAGCGGTAGAGCGTCGGTACGATGTCGAGCGATGCCGCGCGGGTGATCGTGTCGGGATGGTCGCGCAGCAGCCGGTGCGTGACCCGCGCGCCGCGGTCATGCCCGGCGACCGCGAACCGCCCGTGGCCCAGCGCCGCCATCGTCTCGACCTGGTCCTGCGCCAGCGCCCGCTTCGAATAGGCCGCGAAATCCGCTCCGGCCGGCGGCTTCGAGCTGTCGCCGTAGCCGCGCAGGTCGGGGATGACGACGGTAAAGTCCCGCGCCAGGCGCGGCGCCACCTTGCGCCACATCACATGGGTCTGCGGATAGCCGTGCAGCAGCAGCAGCGGCGGCCCGCCGCCGCCGGTCACCAGGTTGATCGACGCGCCGGAGGTCTCGATCCGGCGCCGCTCAAAGCCCGGGAAGAATTCGGGCATGGCTCGCTCCTAAATTCCTCGTCATTCCCGCGCAAGCGGGAGTGACGAATCGAAAAGCGGCAGCTTCTGGTTACTGCCTAACCGTCTCCGGCGGGCCCTTGAGCTCGACGGTATTCCCGTCCGGGTCGGTGATGTAGATCGACGAGCCGTAGCCTTCGGCGCCGTAACGCCGGCGCACCTCGCCGGCATCGATGCCGTGGCGCGCCAAATGCGCCGTCAGCGCCGGCACATCCATCTTTGCGATGCGCAGCGCGTAATGGTCCATGTTGCGGCCGCCGATCGACACCCCCGGCGCCTCGCCCGGCTCGCACGGCACGAGGTCGATCATCGACGTGCCGGCGCGCATTTGCACCAGCCGAGGGGTCTCCAGCTCGCGCTCGACCGGGCAGCCGAGCACGGTGCCGTAGAATTCGATCGCCCGCTCGAGGCTTGCGACTCGCAGCACGACATGGTCGAGGCCGGTAATCGTCAACGCCGAGTTCGCGGCCTGGCCCAGGATCTTCGCATCGTCCGGCATGGCGCCCTCCTCCTTCCTCGACCGACTACTGCGACGAATCTTCTCTCTTCTTGCGATGGGCGGCGCGGTAGGCGGCGATCTCGGCCTTGGTCAGGATGCCGTCATGGTCGGCGTCCATCGCGTCAAAACGAGTCCCCGCGCGCTTCTCGGCGGCGGCGCGCGCCTTGGCGATGTAGTCGTCGCGGGAAATGCCTTCCGCGGCCGGATTCGCCGGAGCTGCGGCGGCGGGCGCGGCGGAGGGCGCCATCGGCGGTGCCGGGGGCGGTGCCGGGGGCGGCGAGGAGGTCTGCGCCGCCGCCGCGCTCGATACCAAGGCGATCAAAGCCACAACGGAAACGATGCGCATCGAGGTTAGCCTCCTTCGCTAATTGCGCCGAGCGTAGCGAAGCGCCGCTGCCCCGGCAACTTTTGGCTGCCGCGCGGCGGGCGAGGCGATAAGCTCCGTCAAAACCTGGAGGATCGCAATGCAACCCACCCGCATCGGCAGTTTCGAGATCGACCGCATCGGCGATTACGAAGGTCCGTTTTTCGCACCCTCCGAATTCTTCCCCGATTTCGATCCCGCGGTGGTCGAGGAGCATGCCGCGCTGCTCGGTCCGCGCCTCATCGAACCCGGCACCGGCAGGTTGATGTTCAGCTTTCACAGCTTTGTCGTCCGCACCGGCCGCCACACGATTCTCATCGATGCCTGCATCGGCAACGACAAGGAGCGGCCGACCCGCCCGCAATTCCACCGGATGCACACCCCGTTTATCGACGATCTCGCCCGCATCGGGGTCAGGCCCGAGGAGGTCGACTACGTCATGTGCACGCATCTGCACTGGGACCATGTCGGCTGGAACACCCGCCTCGTCGACGGCAGCTGGGTCCCGACCTTCCCCAACGCCAAGTATGTGATGGCCAAGCGCGAATACGACCACTGGCAGGATTTCCATGCCAGCGGCGTCGATTCCCCGCATGCGCTGGCCTTCGGCGACAGTATCCTGCCGGTCGTGAAGACCAAGCAGGCCCTGCTGGTCGGCGACGATTACGCGCTCGATGACGGGTTGTGGTTCGAATCCTATCCCGGCCACACCCCGGGAAACGTGGTGATCCACGCGCGCTCCGGCGGCGACCGGGGCGTCTTTATCGGCGACGTGCTGCACCACCCGCTGCAATGCCTCAAGCCGGAATGGTCGACCTTCGCGTGCACAGACGCCAACGTTTCGCGGGTCAGCCGCACCCGGCTGGTGGAGACTTACGCCGACAGCGGCGCGCTGATGCTGCCGGCGCATTTTCCGGCGCCGACCTGCGGCCGCATCAAGCGGCACAAAAGCGCCTATCGCTTCGATTTCCAGAGCTAGCCGCCGATCCCGCAGCGCGTTGGGGCGCCCGCTTGCTTGCACCGCGCGTAACCTATTGCGGGCAAGCGGCCTTCGCCTCCGCCGAGGGAGCTCCGGCCGCCCACGCAGCCCGCGCATCGCGCCGGACGGGGTCGATCATAGATTTTGAATCAAAGGCTTAATGTAAGATGGTCGGGGCTAAAATCGGGGAACAGAACGGTCACTCGGTCCGTTTGCAGGAAGACGGGCTCACGCTTTTCAAGCGGAGCCTTGTCCTTTTAGGGATTTAGGAGAAACCCGATGAACCGCTCACTTACCGCCGCCGTGGCGCTCGCTACCGCCATGGGCATGGCCGGCTTGGCGCACGCCCAGTCGAGCGCCGGCCCGTCCACCAGCCCCAACACGCTCAGTCCCTCGACCCCCAGCAGGCAGATGACTCCGCCGATGACCTCGGGCGCGCCGAGCGGCATGCAAAACCCAACGGCGATGTCGAACCCCAACCCCACCAACGGTGCGCAGAGCCCGCAGGCTAATTCGCAATCGAGCCAGGGCATGCAGCAGGACGTCTCGCAATCGCAGATCCAGGAAGCTCAGCAGCAGCTGAAGCAGCAGGGTCTCTATAACGGCGCGATCGACGGCATCGTCGGCCCGGAAACTCAGACCGCCCTCTCGGAATTCCAGAAGGCGCAGGGCCTGCCGCAGACCGCGCAGCTCGACCAGCAGACGATGGGCCGGCTGATGAACGGCCAGGGCGCCGGTGCGTCCCAGAACATGAGCGGCGCCAATTCGGGCATAACGCAGCCGATGAGCCCGCAGGGCCCGGCGGGTACGCAGAACCCCGCCACCTCCAACACCAATCGCTAAAGGCGCGGTCAACGGTACGCCGGCAACCCCGGCGTACCGTCCTGCTCACCAGAATTTTGCCGGGTGATTTGGTCTAAGGGGAACGCTCGGGCATAGTTGGCGGCGATGCGGCCCGCCGACCCGATATCCATTCCGATCGCCCGGGACCTTGTGCTCGTCGGCGGCGGCCATGCGCATGTCCATGTGCTCAAGTGCTTCGGCATGCGGCCGGTGCCCGGGGTGCGGTTGACATTGATCACCCGCGATGTCGAGACCCCGTATTCAGGGATGCTGCCCGGCTATGTCGCCGGGCATTACCGGTTCGACGAAAGCCACATCGATCTGATGCGGCTCGCACGGTTTGCCGGCGCGCGGCTCATCCATGACGAGGCGACCGGGCTCGACCGCGCGCGCCGCGAGGTGCTGTGCCGCGGCCATCCGCCGATCCGTTACGACATCGCCTCGCTCGACATCGGCGTGACCCCGCGCCGCGATGCGGTACCGGGGGCCGCCGAGCACACCGTTCCGGTCAAGCCGATCGACCGTTTCGCGCAGCGCTGGGAAGCCCTGACCGACCGCGCCAAGACGCTCGGTCGCTTGCGTCTCGCGGTGGTCGGCGGCGGCGCCGGCGGGGTCGAGCTGGCTCTCGCGGCGCATTACCGGCTCGCCGGCTTGCTCACCGCGCCGCCCGAGGTAACGCTCGTAACCGGCGATACGCTGCTGCCGTCGCACAACCCGCGGGTCAGGGCGAAAATCGGGCGCATTCTCGGTGCGCGCGGCATCCAAATCATCGCCGGGCAGCAGGTGGTGCGGGTCGAGCGGGGGCGGCTGCTCCTCGCCGGCGGCGGCGCGGTCGGCTTTGACGAGGCGCTCTGGGTGACCGAGGCGGCCGCCGCGCCGTGGCTTGCCGCGACCGGCCTTGCGCTCGACCCGAGCGGATTTGTCGAGATCGACGAATGCCTGCGCTCGACCAGCGACGCGGCGGTCTTCGCCGCCGGCGACATCGCCGCGATGCGCGGTCATCCGCGCGACAAGGCCGGGGTCTACGCGGTGCGCGCCGGGCCGCCTCTCGCCGGCAATCTGCGGCGCGCTTTGGCCGGGCGCCCGCTCAAACCAGCCATCCCGCAGCGCCGGGCGCTGGCGCTGATCGGCACCGGCGACAGGCGCGCCGTTGCCTCGTGGGGCGCCCTTGCCGCCGAGGGCGCCTGGCTGTGGCGCCTCAAGCAGTGGATCGACCGCCGCTGGATGCGCGGCTACACCGAGTTGCCGGCGATGGACGCCGGCGACGCGGCGATGCGCTGCGGCGGTTGCGCCGCCAAGGTGCCGGCCGATGTGCTGGGCCAGGTGATGGCGCGCCTGGCGCCTTACTCCGGCGACGCCATCGGGATCGGGATTGGCGACGACGCGGCGCTGATCACGTTCCCCGGCGCGCCGCCGCTGTTGCAGACGGTTGATTTCTTCCGCGCGCTGGTTGGCGATCCGCATCTCTTCGGCCGCATCGCCGCGACGCACGCGCTAGGCGACATCTACGCGATGGGCGGCATGCCCGAGACCGCGCTGGCGATCGCCGTCTTGCCGCCGGCGCGCCCGGCGATCACCGAACACGACCTCTTCCACATGCTGAAAGGGGGCACCGAGGTGCTCGAGGCAGCGGGCGCGATGCTGGTCGGCGGCCACAGCGCCGAGGGCGCCGAGCCGGCGCTCGGTTTCGCGGTGACCGGCCGGACGCGACCCGGCCGCGTCCTGCGCAAGGGCGGGCTCAAACCCGGCGACCGGCTGATCCTGACCAAGCCGCTCGGCACCGGCGTGATCCTCGCCGCCGAGATGCGCGGGATCGCCCGCGCGCGGATGGTGACCGGCGCGATCGAGACGATGCTGCAATCGGCGGCCGCTTCCGCCTGGGTTTTCATGTCGCACGGCGCGACCGCATGCACCGATGTGACCGGGTTCGGCCTTCTGGGTCACCTGCTGGAGATGCTCCGCGCTTCGTCCGCCGATGCGCGGCTCGATCCGGACCGCATCCCGGCGCTCGACGGCGCGCTCGACCTGCTCGCCGCCGGCATCGCCAGCTCGCTGCATCCGGCAAACCTGTCGGCGACGGCCTCGCTCTCCGAGGGGGATATGGGGGCGCCGCTTACGGCTTTGCTGATCGACCCGCAGACCGCCGGCGGCCTGCTCGCCGGCGTCCCGGCGGGGCACGCGAGCGCGTGCCTCGGAGAATTGCTCGACATCGGCTACCTCGCGGCCGAGATCGGCGCCGTCGATCCGATGGCTGGAGCGGAACCGCGGGTGCGCCTGGCGTCCGGTTGTGTCGCCGCTTCGCCCGCGCTCGTCGCGGCCAAATGACCGCGCCAACTCCCAAAGACGAGCGCCGGGGACGCGCGGCGCTGCCCTCGGTCGACCGCGTGCTGCGCGGCGCGGATGCGCTGGTCGAGCGCTACGGCCGCGCGCTGGTCACCGAGGCGGTGCGCGACGCCCTCGCCGCGCGGCGCGAGGAGGGCGCGGCCGCCGGCCAGGAGGCGATCCTCGCCGACGCGACCGCGTCGCTGATGCGGCTGATGCGCAAATCGCAGCGCCGGGTGTTCAACCTGACCGGCACCGTGCTGCACACCAATCTCGGCCGCGCGCCGTTGCCCGAGGAGGCGATCGAAGCCGCCGCCGCGGCGATGCGCGAGCCGACGACGCTCGAATACGAGACCGACGGCGGCCGGCGCGGCGAGCGCGACGACCATGTCGCCGGCTGGTTGAAGCGCCTCACCGGCGCCGCGGCGGCGCTCGCGGTCAACAACAACGCGGGCGCGCTGGTGCTAGCGCTGAATGCGCTCGCCGCCGGCAAGGAGACCATCGTCTCGCGCGGCGAGCTGATCGAGATCGGCGGCGCGTTCCGCCTGCCCGACATCATGGCGCGCGCCGGCACGATTTTGCGTGAGGTCGGCACCACCAACCGCACCCATCTGCGCGACTTCGCCGCCGCGATCGGGCCGCAGACCGGCCTCATCCTCAAAATCCACACCAGCAACTACGCGGTCCACGGTTTTACCGCCGCCGCGCCGGCCCCGCAGCTCGCCGAATTGGCGCGCCAGCACAACCTGCCGCTGGTCGAGGACCTCGGCAGCGGCACCTTGGTCGATCTCGAAACCTGGGGATTGCCGCACGAGCCGACCGTGACCGAGGCGCTCAAATCGGGCGCCGACCTCGTCACCTTCAGCGGCGACAAGCTGCTCGGCGGGCCGCAGGCCGGGCTCATCGTCGGCCGCGCCGACCTGATCGCGACCCTGGCGAAGAACCCGCTAAAGCGCGCGCTGCGCCTCGACAAGATCCGCCTCGCCGCGTTGGAGGCGGTGCTGCGGCTTTACGCCGACCCCGACCGGCTCGCGCAACGCCTGCCGGCGTTGCGCCTCCTGACCCGTCCCAGACCCGCGATCGAGGCGCTGGCCCGTAAGCTATTGCCGGCCGTCACGGCGGCATGGGACGGCATCGCGGCGGTCGAGATCGTCGCCACCAAAAGCCAGATCGGCAGCGGCGCCCTGCCGGTGTCGCTGCTGCCCAGCGCCGGCCTCGCGCTGCGGCCGGTCGAGGCTTCGGGCAACGCGGTCGAGCGACTGGCGCAGATGCTGCGCGACCTGCCGATCCCGGTGATCGGCCATATCGAAAGCGGACGCGTCGTACTCGACCTGCGCTGCCTGGAGGACGAAGCGGGGTTCATCACTCAGCTTGGAGCCATCAAGCCGTGATGACCGACTCTCATCGTCACCCCCGCGAAAACGGGGGCCCAGGAGCGAACGGAGCGGGGTGTGTCCTGGGCTCCCGCTTTCGCGGGGGTACCGACAAAGAGCGATGATCCTCGCCACCGCCGGGCATATCGACCATGGCAAGACCGCGCTGGTGCGCGCCTTGACCGGTGTCGACGCCGACCGCCTGCCCGAGGAAAAGCGCCGCGGGCTGACGATCGATCTCGGCTTTGCCTACACGACCCTGCCGGACGGCGCCGAACTCGGTTTTGTCGACGTGCCCGGCCACGAGCGGTTTTTGCCGAACATGCTGGCGGGCGTGCTGTCGATCGACCGGGTTCTGCTGATCGTCGCCGCCGATGACGGGCCGCGGCCGCAGACCCGCGAACACCTCGACATCCTGGAGCTGGTCGGCATCGCCGAGGTGACCGGCATCGTCACCAAGATCGACCGGGTCGATGCCGCGCGCCGCACCGCGGTGACGATGGAGCTGGCATCCCTGCTCGCCGCGTCGGGATACGGCGATGCGCCAATCCTCGCGGTGTCGAGCCGCACCGGCGACGGCATCGCGGCGCTTGCCGCGCATCTCGCGGAACGCGCCGCTGTCGCCGATCGCGAGCGCGCCGCCCGACCGCCCGCGGGCGGGTTCCGCCTGCCGATCGACCGGGTGTTCTCGCTGCCCGGGATCGGCATGGTGGCGACCGGCACCGCGGCGAGCGGCAGCGTCGCGCCGGGCGACCGGCTGCTGCTCAGCCCGCGCGGCGTCGAAGTGAGGGTGCGCGGCGTCCACGCCCATAACCGCCCGGTCGAGCGCGCCGCCGTCGGCGAGCGCTGCGCGCTCAACATCGTCGGCGGCTTCCCCGAAGGCGGCGAGCCGGGGCGCGGCGACTGGCTGCTCGCCCCCGGTTTGCACGCCCCGACCGGGCGTATCGATGTCGTGCTCAAGATGTCGCGCGCCGCGCCGGCGCAGCTGCGCTCGGGCCTCCCGGTGCATGTCCATCTCGGCACCGAGGACCGGGTCGGCCGCGCCGCGATCCTCGGCCGCAATGCGCTGGCGCCGGGCGAGGAAGGGCTGGTGCAGCTCGACCTCGACCGGCCGCTCGGCGCGCTCTGGGGCGACCGGGTCGTGTTGCGCGACCACGGCGCAATCCACACGCTGGCCGGCGGCCGCGTTGTCGACCCGTTTCCGCCGCGTCGCGGCAGGGCACGGCCGGAGCGATTGGCCGCGCTCGGCGCGTTGCGGGAGACGGACCCCGGCACCGCGCTCGAAGCATGGCTGGACCTTGAGGGCGTGGTCGCGCTGGCGCCGTTCGCTCTCGCCCGCAACCTGACGCTCGAACAAGCCGGCGCGCTGGCCGCGGCGGGAGGCTTCGTGCGCTTCGGCGACACCCGGGCGCCCTACGCCGCGACACGAGAGCGGCTCGACCGGCTCGGCGCGCGGCTCGCCGACATGCTTGCCGAGGTGCACCGCGCCGAACCCGACGCGCTGGGCCCGCCGCGCCCCGTGCTGCTGCGACGATTGCGCGGCGAGGCGCCCGAACCGGCGCTCGGCGCGGCGCTCACGGCGGCGATCGAGGCAGGGGGGATCGTGCGCGAGGGCGCGGTGCTGCGCCTCCCGGCGCACCGGCCGCGCCTCAGCCGCGACGACGAGCGCCTGTGGCGGCAGGCCGAGAGACTGCTCGCGGTCGAGGATCTACGCCCGCCGCGGGTGCGCGAGCTGGCCGAGGCGCTGGGCCTCGACCCCGAAGCGACGGCGCGTCTGATGAAACGCTTCGAGCGTTTCGGCCGCGTCGCGCCAGTCGCGCCCAACCGCTATTTCCTGCCGCAGACGGTCGCACGCCTCGCCGATATCGCCCGTGACCTCGCCGCGGCCGATCCCGACAGCGGCTTCACCGCCGGCGCGTTCAACGACAGGGCCAAGGTCGGGCGCAACCTGACGATCGAGATCCTCGAATATCTCGACCGGACCGGCGTCACCCGCCGGGTCGGCGACAAGCGGGTCGTACCGCGCGAAGGCGCGATCGCGTTGGCCTAATCTAGCGGCGGTCAGCCGCCGGCCCAGGTCCAGATGCGGACCTCGCCGGTGCGCCCGCGCAGGGCCTGCTCGCCGCGATCCTGCAGCGAGGCGAGCGCCGCGGCGGCATCGCTGCCCGGCGGCGCGTCGATCGCGCGGATCGCCGCGTCGGCGACGACGAGCGGTGTTTGGAGGGTTCGCGTCAAGCCTTGCAGCCGGCTCGCGGTGTTGACCGTGTCGCCGATAACGGTGAAGGACAAGGACTGCTCGCTGCCGACGTCGCCGAGCACCGCCGGCCCGTAATTGATGCCGATGCCGATCATGAGGCGCGCTTCGCTGGCAGACTCCCGATCGCGATTCCATGCGGCGAGCGCGTCGAGCATCAGCCGGCCGCAGTTGAGCGCGTTGGCGGCGTCCGCGCCGGTGGGCTCGGGCACGCCGAACACCGCAAAAATCTCGTCGCCGATATATTTCTCGACCGACCCGCCGCAGGCGAAGATTTGCGCGGTCATCCGGTCGTGAAACTGGCGCAGCAAGGTGACCACGGCCTCGGGCGCCATGTCCTCCGCCATGCGGGTGAAGCCGACAATGTCGACAAACAAGACGGCGACGTTCTGCCGCCGCACCGCGCCCAAGGGGTCGTCGCGCTCGGCCAGCATCGCCGCGAAATGCGGCGAGAAATAGCGCGCGAGGTTGCCGCGCGCCCGCTCCGCCGCCAGGCGCTGGCGGTCGATGTCGCGCAACCGCTCGATGTCGTCGATCGTCTTGCGCACGGTGAGTTCGAGGTCGCCGAAATCCACCGGCTTGGTCACGAAGTCGAAGGCGCCGCGGTTCATCGCGGTGCGCAAATTCGCCATGTCGCCATAGGCCGACACCATGATCGTGCGCACTTCGGTCCGCTGCTCGCGCAGCCGGCTGAGCAGGGTCAGCCCGTCCATCACCGGCATGTTGATGTCGAGCAGCATCAAATCGATGTCGGGCTCCGCGGCGAGCGCCGCCAGCGCCTCCTCGCCGTGATGGGCAAAGCGGAACTCGAACTCGCGCTCGCGGATCTGGCGGCGGAAGCGTTGGGTGATCAGGGCCTCGAAATCGGGCTCGTCGTCGACCGCGAGGATCTTGGCGGCGGTCATGATTGCGGGCGGCTGGGGAGGCGCCGGAGGGCCACGGCGAATTTGGCGAAGCGGCTGTCGAGGGAGCGCCGCGACGCGGCATTCTCCGGCTCCAATCGTTTAATGTGCTCGTCGAGAGCCGTGCTCATCGCGCATCCCGCCTCTCCCCGGCGAGGGCACAGTAGCGGCTATGCCGGGGCTTGAATACTGGCGCCTGTGCCGCGCGCAACGCTCGCCGATGACATTGCGGTGACCGCGATACCGGCCGCCGCACCCCGCAACGCCGACGAACGGTTGGTTAAATTGGCTCAATTAACCATCAAATGCTTTGCATCTCGCCGGTACGAGACGGATGTTCCCGATGCCATGAACGCGACCGAGATGTTCGATCTCTATGCCGAACGCGCCAGAGCGGCGACCTGCCCCACCTGCCGCGTGGTCAACATGCTCGGCATGATGTGCGCCGCGGCGGTCGACAATGGCGGCTTTCTCGCCTTTGTCGGCCAGGGGCACGGCGGCGACTGGCCCGATCCGCGCGAAACCGCCGTCAGCCGCCGTACCGAGGACTCGGGGTCACGTTGCTGAGCGGCTGAGCCGCCGTTCGCCCTCCCGCTGCTGCCCATACGGCAATAACCTGCCGCGGGATTGCCCGCGGCGGGCGAGACCGCCATGCTGTCCGGCGATCATGCGCGGAGATCGGAAATGGCGGCCACCACCAACGCAAAGCGGATCGGGGTGATCGGCGCCGGGATGGTCGGGATCTGCGCGGCGAGCTATCTGCAGCGCGAGGGCCACAGCGTCTTCATGGTCGATCCCGGCGTGCCGGGCGAGGGCGCCTCGTTCGGCAACGCCGGCGCCTTCAACGCCTCGTCGGTTACGCCGGTGGCGATGCCGGGGACCCTCAAGAAGGTGCCGGGCTGGCTGCGCGACCCGTTGGGGCCGCTGTCGCTGCGCTGGAGCTATCTGCCGGCGGTGCTGCCGTACCTCTACCGTTTCGTGCGGGCCGGCACGGAAGAGAAAATCCATGCGCAAGCGCGCGCGCTGCGCCCGCTGGTCGGCGCGACGCTGTCGGCCTTGCAGCCGCTGGTAAAGGACGCCGGCGCGGAGAATCTCGTGCATCAGCGGGGACATCTTTACGTCTATCGCTCGGCCGAATCGCTGGCCAAGGACGGGATGGCCTGGGCGCTGCGGCGCGAGAACGGGGTCGTGGTCGACGAGTTCGACACCGACGAACTGCGCCAGCTCGAACCGACCCTGTCGCGCGACTACGTCCGCGGCCTCTTGGTGCGCGAGAACGGCCACACCAGCAACCCGTTCGGTCTGGTCAGCGCGCTGGTCGAGCATTTCATGCGGCAGGGCGGCGCGGTGATCCGCGCCCGCGCGCTTGGCTTCCGTCTCGACGGCGGCCAGTTGATCGCGATCCGCACCGACGCCGGAGAGCTCGCCGCCGATGTGGCGGTGGTCGCCGCCGGAGCTTGGTCGAAACCGCTCGCCGCCTCGCTCGGCGACAAGGTGCCGCTCGAAACCGAGCGCGGCTATCATCTGATGATCCGCGACCCCGAGGTGATGCCGAAAATCCCCACCGCCGATGGCGACGGCAAGTTCGTCGCGACGCCGATGGATACCGGCCTGCGCTTCGCCGGCACCGTCGAATTGGCCGGGCTGGAGGCGCCGCCCGATTGGCGCCGCGCCCGTATCCTCTTGGAGCAGGGCCGCAAGATGCTGCCCGGCCTCGCCGCGCATCATCCCGAAGAACGCCTCTCGGTATGGATGGGCCACCGCCCCTCGATGCCGGACTCGTTGCCGGTGCTCGGGCATTCGCGCGCGACCCGCGATGTCGTCTACGCCTTCGGCCACGGCCATGTCGGCATGACCGCCGCGCCGATGACCGGCCGCCTCGTCGCCGACCTCGTCGCCGGCCGCGACCCGGCGATCGACATCTCGTCCTTCGCCGCGACGCGGTTCTGATGAACGCCCTGCTCGACCAGAACATTTTGCATGGGCTCAACGTTTTGACCCTCATCGGCTTTGTCGCGATGGGGATCGGCCTCAACCAGAGCCGCCAGGGACGCTCGCGCGCGCCCGTCGCCTTCGCGCTGATGACGCTCGGCACGGCGCTGGTGGTCTGCGGCATGTATTTCGGCCACCCGCCGGCGAGCTGACAATCCTCGGAAACGGGACCGACGCCGCGCTCGCGCTTATTTCGGCGAGACCACCATCGTCATCTGGCGGCCTTCCATACGCGGGAACTGCTCGACCTTGGCGACTTCGTCGAGGTCGCCCTTGACCCGCATCAAGACGTTCATGCCGAGTTCCTGATGCGCCAGCTCGCGCCCGCGAAACCGCATGGTCACCTTGACCTTGTCGCCCTCGCCGATGAATTTCTGCATGCTGCGCATCTTGACGTCGTAATCGTGGTCGTCGATGCTCGGGCGAAACTTGACTTCCTTGACCTCGATGACCTTCTGTTTCTTTCTGGCTTCGTTCTTTTTCTTCTGTTCTTCGTATTTGTACTTTCCGAAATCGAGGATCTTGCAGACGGGCGGGTCGGCGTTGGGCGATATCTCGACCAGATCGAGACCGGCATTGGCGGCCATGTCGAGAGCCTCGTTGCGGTTGACGACCCCCACCATGTCGCCGCGCTCATCGACCAGGCGAACCTGTATCACCGAGATTTCGCCATTGATCCGCGGTCCATCGCGGGTCGGGGTGGGATTAAAGGGTGGTCTGGCTATTTACGTTCTCCGTCGTTTGTTGAACCGTGCCGTTCGCTAAGCAGACGCTGGAACGGCGGCTTCTACTTTCAATCTATCAACGGCCTCGGCGAGCGCAAGCGCTTGTTGCGCATTGCCCCCGAGCCGCCTGAGCGCCACCGAGCGGTTTTCCGCCTCGCGCTTGCCGACGACGAGCATCAGCGGAACCCGCGCGAGCGAGTGCTCGCGGACTTTGTAGTTGATTGTGTCGCCGCCGGTGTCGAGAACGACGCGCAGCCCGGCTTCGGCGCAGGCGCGCGCGACCTCCGCGGCATAGTCGTCAGCCTCGTCGGTGATGGTCGCGACGACCGCCTGCACCGGCGCCAGCCAGAGCGGGAAGCGGCCGGCGTAATGCTCGATCAGAATGCCGATAAAGCGCTCCATCGACCCCAGGATCGCACGGTGCAGCATCACCGGCACATGGCGCGCTCCGTCTTCGCCGACATAAGAGGCGCCGAGCCGCTCCGGCATCATGTAGTCAAGCTGCAAGGTGCCGCATTGCCAATCGCGGCCGAGTGCGTCGCGCAGGTGGAATTCGAGCTTGGGCCCGTAGAACGCGCCTTCTCCCGGCGCCAGCGCGTAGCTGAGCCCGGCGGCCTTCACCGCATCGCCGAGGCTTTGTTCGGCACGATCCCATGTCGCGTCGCCGCCGGTGCGCAGCTCGGGCCGGGTGGCGAACTTGATCGCCACCTCCTCGAAGCCGAAATCCTTGTAGATCGCCAGCAGCAGCTTGCAGAACGCCATCGACTCGCCGGTGATCTGATCCTCGGTGCAGAAGATGTGGGCGTCGTCCTGGGTGAAGGCGCGCACCCGCATGATGCCGTGCAGCGCGCCCGACGGTTCGTTGCGGGTGCAGCTGCCGAATTCAGCGAGACGCAGCGGCAATTCGCGATAGCTCCGCAGCCGGTGGCGGAAAATCAGAACGTGGCCGGGACAGTTCATCGGCTTGACCGCCAGCACCCGACCGTCGCGGCTCTCGGCGATAAACATGTTGTCGCGGAAATTCTCCCAATGGCCCGAGGCTTCCCACAGCGAACGGTCCAAGAGCTGCGGGCCCTTGACCTCCTGGTAGCCGGCCTGTTCGAGCCGGGCGCGCATATAGGCCTCGATGATGCGGAACAGCGTCCAGCCCTTCGGGTGCCAGAAGACGCTGCCCACTGCCTCTTCGCCGAGGTGGAACAGGTCGAGCTGCGGGCCGATCTTGCGGTGGTCGCGCCGCTCGGCCTCCTCGAGGCGGAAGAGATATTGGTCGAGCTGCTTCTGGTTCGCCCAGGCGGTGCCGTGGATGCGCTGCAGCTGCGCGTTCTTCGCATCGCCCCGCCAATAGGCGCCGGCGACGCTCATCAGCTTGAACGCCTGGCCGAGACGCCCGGTCGAGGGCAGATGCGGCCCGACGCAGAGATCGACGAAATCGCCCTGGCGGTAGAGGCTGATCGCCTCGTCCTTGGGAATCTCGGCGATCCACTCCGCCTTGTAGCGCTCGCCGCGCGCCGCGAAGAACGCGACCGCCTTGTCGCGTTCCCATTCCTCGCGGGTGATCGCCTCGTCGCGTTTGACGATGTCGCGCATCCGCGCCTCGATCTCGTCGAGGTCCTCGGGGGTGAACGGCGTGTCGCGGACGAAATCGTAGTAGAAGCCGTTCTCGGTCGCCGGGCCGAAGGTGACCTGCGTCTCGGGATAAAGCTCCTTCACCGCCTCGGCCATCACATGGGCGGCGTCGTGGCGCAGAATCTCGAGCCCGTCCGGCTGGTCGCGGGTGATGATCGCGGCCGTGGCGTCGCGGTCGATCACCGTGGCGAGGTCGCGTGGCCGGCCGTCGAGCTTTAGCGCGATCGCGGCCTTGGCGAGGCCGGGGCCGATCGAGGCGGCGAGCTCGGCCCCGGTGAGCGGCGCCGGAAAATCGCGCTTGCCGCCGTCCGGCAGGGTCACGACGACCGGTTTCGCCGCGGATGTCTCGCTCATCGCCCTATGCTCCGTCGTTGCGCGGCGCGCGTACGGGGCAATCGTCACGAAAAAACCCCGTCCGTTGGCCGGCGGGGTCGTTCGGTTTCGAGCCTTGCTGCTGGATCAGCGTGCACAACCTCCCGACACCCCGCCGCGCGGAGTGGTCGTCGTCACAGCGATCCGGACGCTCGTTCTCATGCCCGGAATATCGCTAAGCGGCCGCGTTCCGTCAAGGTTTCAGGTCCACGGTGACGGCCACTTCTTCCACCGAAAGATCGGCGAGGTCGTCCTTGCGCAGCACGATGATTTTGGGGCCGCGCGGCGCGGTAAGCGACGGGTCGGAGGCGGCGGAATAGAGCACCGTCGCCGCCGCGCCGCCGACCACGGCGAGATGCATCGGCCCGGTGTCGTTGCCGATCGCCCGCCGCGCGCCGCCGCCGAGCACGACGATGTCGGAAAAATCGGTGGCGCCGGTCAGGTCGCGCGCTTGCGGCACCGCGGCGGCGATCGCCCGGCCGAGATCGCGTTCCGCCGGACCGCCGAGCACCACCGGCGTCGGCCCCGCCGCCGCGACACGCTCCGCCAGCGCGATGAAGCGATCGAGCGGCCAACGCTTCTCGGGCCGGTGCGGCGCGCCGCCGGGGATCAGCAGCACGTAATCCGCCGGCAACCCGAACCGCGCGACATCGGCGAGCGCCCATGACAGGTCGGGCGCGGGGATCGGACCCGGAACGCCGGCCCGGCGCAGCTGGTCGGCTTCGCGGTCGAGCGTGTGCAGGCGCCGGCGCTCGGCGGTATCGGGCTGACGGTGCGAGGCGCACCGGACAATCCCCGACCATTCCGGGCCATCCGCGCGGCGCATCAGCCAGAAATAGAGCGCGCTGCGCGTCCGCGTCGACAGGTCGTAGACCCGCCCGAAGCGGCGGGTGCGGAGCCTTCGCGCAAGCCGCCACAACCCCGCTGGATCGCCCCAGCCGGGCCGCTCGTCGATCCACACCTCGTCGAAATACGGCGCCCGGCTCAAGAACTCGGCATAGGGCCGCGTCGTCAGCAGGACAATCGCCGCTCCCTGATGAAAGTCGCGTATCGCCTTCGCCGCCCCCATTGCCTGGACGATGTCGCCGAGCGCGCCGAGCTTGATGACGAGGATTTGACTTGCGGTTTTGCCGGCGTTCGAGAACAGCGCGACCTCAATTCACGCCGGGATCGCCATCGGCTGCGCCAAGGCGATCGTCTGCGCCTCCGGGAACAGCAACTCCTCGTAGATGTCGATGGTCCGCGCGCACATCGCCTCGCGGGTAAAGCCGGCGGCGATATGGGCCCGCGAGCGGCGGCCGAGCGCCCCGCGCT
This sequence comes from Allostellaceae bacterium, assembly GCA_035648415.1. Lineage (GTDB taxonomy): Bacteria > Pseudomonadota > Alphaproteobacteria > ATCC43930 > CGMCC-115725 > DATARH01. The sequence continues at coordinate 15,113 of DASRLO010000025.1, read as the reverse complement.
CGGCCTGGTCGAGCGTCAGCACCTCGCCGATCGCCGCGGCGAGCGCCGCGGTGTCGCCGGGCGGCACCAGCCAGCCGGTGCTGCCCGGCACGACCGTCTCGCGCGCGCCGCCATGGTCGGTCGCGATCACCGGCCGGCCCATCGCCTGCGCCTCGACGATCGTGCGGCCGAAACCCTCGGGATCGGTCGAGGCGGAGACGACGACGTCGGCCAGCACATAGGCGGCGGCCATGTCGCGGCAATCCTCGACGATGCGGAATTGGCCGCCGAGCCCGTTCTTCTCGATCGCCGCCTCGAGCTGGCGGCGAAAGCCGCGGCGCTGCTCGGCCCCGACCAGAAGGCAACAGAGGTCGGGACGGCCGAGTTTGGCGATCGCCTCGATGAGGTCGAGCCCGCCCTTCCACCGCGTGAGTCGGCCGGGCAACATGACGACGGCCGCCTCGTCCGGCACCCGCCACTTGGCGGCGAGGTCGGCGACGCGGTCACCCTTGAGCCGGTTGGGGTCGAACACATTGAGATCGACCCCGCGCGGGATCGTGCGCAGCCGGTCGGGGCCGACCCCATGGCTGCTCGCCGCGTAACGGGCGACGAAATCGGAGATCGCGATGACCCTTTCGCCGCGCGCCATCACCGAATTGTACCAGTGCTTCAAGGGCGTCTTTTCGTCATACGCATTGTGGAAGGTGGTGACGAACCGGCGATGCGTCTTCTTCGCCGCTTTCCAGGCGCTCCATGCCGGCGCGCGGCTGCGGGCATGGACGATGTCGATGCGGTAGCGGCGGATGATGTCGACCAGCGCCGCGGCGTTTTGGCGGATCGTCAGCGGGTTCTTCGAGGCGAGCGGCAAGGGAATGTGCTCGACCCCGGCGCGGGCCAGCTCGCGCTCCATCGGGCCCCCCGACGAAGCCACGTAGGCGGTCCACCCCGCGGCGACGAGTGCCGAGGCGACCTCCACCGTACCGCGCTCGACGCCGCCGGAGACCAGGCTCGGGACGATTTGGAGCACCGCCGGCGGACGGGTTTCTTGACGCCTCTGGTCGATGCTAGTCTTGCGTGCCATTCCGCTTGCCATTGCAGCGCTTTTCGATGCCAACACCGGACGCCGCGCCGACTCCCGTTGATGGGATAGAGATTCTAGCACGAGCTGCGGGGGCGACAATCGCCTACCACCGGCTGCGAGGCGCGGGGCCGGGCATCGTCTTCCTCGGCGGCTTCCGCTCCGACATGACTGGAACCAAAGCACTGTTTTTGGAGGATTATTGCCGCCGGCGCGGGCGCGCCTATATGCGGTTCGACTATTTCGCGCACGGAAAATCGAGCGGCGAATTTGCCGACGGTACGATCTCGCGCTGGCGCGACGACGCGGTTTCGGTGATCGATTCGCTGACCGAGGGGCCGCAAGTGCTGGTCGGATCGAGCATGGGCGGCTGGATCATGGTGCTGGCCGCGCTGGCCCGTCCGGAGCGCGTCGCGGCCCTGGTCGGCATCGCCGCGGCGCCCGATTTCACCACTGACCTGCTGCCTCGGCGCCTCGATGCGGCGCAGCAGCGCGAGCTGCGGGAGAACGGCCGCATCGTGCTACCCTCGCTGTACGATGCGGCGGGCTATCTCTACACGCGGGCGCTGGTCGAGGACGGCGACCGCAACCTCGTGCTGCGCGACACGATCCCGCTGCGCTGTCCGGTGCGGCTGCTTCACGGCATGGCGGACGAGTCGGCGCCATGGCGGCAGAGTCTCAAGCTCGCCGAGCAGCTTCAAGGCGCCGACGTGGCGCTGACGCTGATCAAGGATGGCGACCACCGCCTGTCGCGCGACGAGGATCTGGGGCGGCTGGCAGGGGTACTGGATGCGCTGTCCGCCTAGAACTCGTACTGGTCGATCACCATCGGCTCGTCGCCGGCCGCCGCGGCCCATTCCTGCATCGCCGGCAGGGCCATGATCGTGTCGCAATAGGCGTCGGCCTCGCGTTCGAGGTCGATTTTGTAGGTGCGGAAGCGGGTGGCGACCGGCGCGTACATCGCATCGGCGACGGTGAACCGCCCGAACAGGAAATCGCCGTTGCCCTCGCCGTAGCGGTTGCGGCACTGCCGCCAGATCGCCATCACGCGGTTGATGTCGGTCTGCGCTTCGGGGCTGATCTCGCGGCCCGGAAAGCTCGAGCGGATGTTCATCGGGAACTGCCCGCGCAGCGCCTGGAAGCTCGAATGCATCTCGGCGCTGATCGAGCGCGCAATCGCCTTCGCCGCGGGATCGTCGGGCCACAGCCCCGCTGCCGGAAACCGCTCGGCGAGATAGCCGCAAATCGCCAGGCTGTCCCACACCACCACGTCGCCGTGGCACAGCGCCGGCACCTTGCCGCTCGGTGAATATTTGAGCAGCGTCTCCTTGCTGCCCGGCTGCAATATCGGGATTACCTCCTCGACGAACTCCTCGCCGGTCGCCTTGAGCGCCAGCCAGGCGCGCAGCGACCACGACGCATAATTTTTGTTGCCGAGATAGATCGTCAGATCGGCCATAAACACCCCCGGTCGGTCACGACGCTTCGTACAGTGGCGCTAACACGACCCGAGGGCAATCGGCGCGGCGTCCCTCTGGCATGGCCGCCCCGCCGCAGGCATTCTGCGGCAAGCAGACGCGAGGATTTGGCGATGGCCTTCTCCCTGATCGAAGAAGACAGCGGCGCGGTTCGGCTGACCCCTCTCACCAAGGCGCGGTTCGGGGCGTGGCGCGACGGCGCGCCGCCGCACGAGCGCGACTGGGCGGCGACGGTGGATTTTACCGGCGAGGCCGGCAAGGTCGCGCTGATGCCGGACAAGGACGGCAGGCTCGGCCGCGTGCTGGTCGGGACGAGCGAGAGCGAAGCGGCGATGTGGTCCGCCGCCGGATTATCGGAGACCTTGCCCGAGGGCAGCTACCGTCTCGACCCGCTGCCCGAAGGGGCCGACGCGAGCCGCCTCGCGCTCGGCTGGGCTCTGGGCACCTATCGCTTCACACGGTACCACGCGAAGCCGGCCGGCGCGGCGCGGCTGGTATGGCCCGACGGCGCCGATCGCGGATATGTCGAGCGGCTCGCGGCCGCCGTGTTCCTGGCGCGCGACCTCGCGACGACCCCGGCGTCGGACATGGGCCCCGAGGAGCTGGCGGAAGCCGCCAAGAAGGTCGCCAGGGCCGCGGGCGCGCGGTGCCGCATTGTCGTCGGCGACAAGCTGCTCGACGAAAACTACCCGACGATCCACGCGGTCGGCCGCGCCAGCACCCGCGCGCCACGGCTCGTCGACATCATTTGGGGCGATGAGAAGGCCCCCAAGGTGACGCTGGTCGGCAAGGGCGTGTGCTTCGACACCGGCGGGCTCGACCTCAAGCCCGCCTCCGGCATGCTCAACATGAAGAAGGACATGGCCGGCGCGGCGATCATGCTGGGCTTGGGCCAGGCGATCATGCAGGCCGGCCTCGAGGTGCGGCTGCGCGTGCTGCTGCCCTGCGTCGAGAACTCGGTCGCGGGCAACGCCATGCGGCCGCGCGACATCGTCACGACGCGCAAGGGGCTGACCGTCGAGATCGGGAACACCGACGCGGAGGGCCGGCTCATTTTATGCGACGCGCTGGCCGACGCGTCCGACGAGAAGCCCGCGATGATCGTCGACGCCGCGACCCTGACCGGCGCGGCGCGGGTCGCGCTCGGTCCCGATTTGCCGGCGCTGTTCTGCAATGACGATGCGCTGGCGAACGCGCTCCTCGCCGCCGGCGTGGCGGAGGACGACCCGATGTGGCGGATGCCGCTCTACAAACCCTATCGCCGCCTCATCGACAGCAAGATCGCCGACCTCAACAACGTCTCCGACGGACCGCAAGGCGGCGCGATCACCGCCGCGCTCTATCTGAACGAATTCGTCGATCCCAGCGTGCCGTGGGCGCATCTCGACGTGATGGCGTGGAACGGCCGCACCCGCCCCGGCCGCCCCGAAGGCGCCGAGGCGCAAACCTTGCGCGCGCTGTACGCGCTTATCGCGGGCAGGTTCGGCTAGCTACCAGAGCCGCACCACGCCGTAACGGTCGAACAGGCGCTCGTGCGAGATGAGCGTCAGCGACTCCGCCAGCGCCTGCGCGATCAGCATCCGATCAAACGGGTCCTTGTGGTGGGGTGGCAGACCGCCGGCGAGTTCAGCATGGCGCAGCGTGATCGGCAGACCGGTAAAGCCCTCATCGAGGATCGCCGTTTCCAGCGAGATCATGAGAGGAGCGATGTTTGGCAGCTTGCCGCTTTTGTATTTGATCGAAATTTCCCAGGCCGTCGCGGCACTGACTAACATGTCGTTCATCTCATCCGTAATGGCGGCGCGGGCTCCAGCAGGAATCGCGGTGTCGTCGAGCAGCCACCAAATCAACACATGGGTATCGAGAAGGATTCTCACCCTAGCAGTACCAGTCGGCGAGTTCTTCCTCCGACATCGGCTCGAAGAATTCCGGTCCGATCGAGATGCGGCCCTTCCACCGCCCGGGCACACGCTTCGGCTTCGGCGCGAGCGGGACGAGCTTGACGACCGGCTTCTTGCCGCGCGCGATGACGATCTCCTCGCCCGCCTCGGCGCGCGCGATGAGGCGTGACAAATGCGTTTTGGCCGCGTGAATCGAGATAGGCTCGTCCATTCCGGCACTCCTCAACTTAGTTCACAAACTTAGCTAATCGAATATCAATGTCAATCGAAGGGCTCGCGCGCATGAAAATCGAGACCCAACTCCCGCTCGGCAATCTCGACCCGGGTTTGCGCGCGGCGGCGGGCGGGCTCGATCTCGCGCGGGTCGGCGACGAGGCGCGGCTCGCCGAGGCGCTCGGCTATGACGGGATCGTCACCGAGGAGACCAAGGACGACCCGTTTGTCGTCATGGCCTTGGCATCGCAGGCGACCGAGCGGATCGGCCTCGCCACGGGTGTCGCGATCGCCTTCCCGCGCGCGCCGGCGGTAACGGCGCTCGCCGCCTGGACCTTGCAGCGTCTGTCGAAGGGCCGGTTTACCCTGGGCCTCGGCAGCCAGGTCAAGGGCCATATCGAGCGCCGCTACGGGATGGCATGGTCGCCGCCCGGCCCGTGGATGCGCGACTATGTCGGCGCCCTGCGGGCGATCTGGGAATGCTGGCAAAACGGCGGCACCGGGCTCGATTACCGGAGCGAACACTATAAGCTCAGCCTGATGGTCCCGCTGTTCGCGCCGCCGCCGATCGAGCACCCGCACATCCCGATCCAATTGGCCGCGGTCAACCCGTTCATGTGCCAGGTCGCGGGCGAGGTCGCCGACGGCATCCGCGCGCACCCGGTCTGCACCCCGCGCTACATCGCCGAAACGATGCTGCCGGCGGCGAAGAAGGGCGCGCAGAAGGCGGGGCGCGATTTCTCCCGGTTCGAGATGGCGGTGATGCCGCTGATCGCCACCGCGCCCGACCGCAAGGGCCTCGAAGCGCGGGTGCGCGACGTGCGGGCGCGAATTGCCTTTTATGCCTCGACCCCGACCTATCTGGTCGCCTTCGAGTCGCAGGGCTACGGCGAGGTCGCGCGCACCCTGCAAAGCTATTCGCGGGCGCAGCGCTGGGAGGAGATGCCCGATTTCATCGGCGACGAGATGCTCGACACCTACGCGGTGATCGGCACGCACGAGGAAATTTCCGGCAAGCTCAACCAGCGCTTTGCCGGCGTCGCGAGCCATCTCGAATTCGCCATTCCGGTCGGTGGCGATGACGACCAGGCGGCGCTGCGCGAACTGTTGCGGAGCCTGCGTTAGTACCCGCGCCGCGGGTCCACCAAATTGCCGAGCGGGCGGCCGGCCTCGAAGTCGCGGATCGCCGCCGCGATGATCGGCAGCGCGGTCGGCGGGTGGGTCTCGGCCGCGACGTGCGGGGTCACGACGACCCGCTGGTGCCGCCAAAAGGGGTGATGGGGCGGCAGCGGCTCGTCGCGGAACACGTCGAGCACGGCGGCCGACAATTGCCCGCTCTCGAGCGCGGCAAAGAGGTCGGCCTCGACCAGATGCCGCCCGCGCCCGGCATTGACGAGCCCGGCGCCGCGCGGCAGCCGCGCGAACAGCGCGGCGTCGAGGATGCCGTCGGTCTCCGGCGTCATCGGCAAGAGCGACACGAGGATTTCGCTGCGCGCCAGCAGCGCGTCGAGCCCCACCGGGCCGGCATAGGTCGCGAAGCCGGGAATGTCCTTCGCCGAGCGGCCCCAGCCGGCGACATCGAAGCCAAGCGCCTTGAGTTTCTTTCCGGCGTCCTGGCCGAGCGTGCCGAAGCCGAGGATGCCGACAGTGCGTTCGGCGGCATTCTTCTGCTCGCGCTCGCGCCATTCCGCGGCAGATTGCTGCGTCCGGTAGTCGATGTCCTGACGGTGCAGGCGCAGCACCTGGAGGACGATATATTCGCTCATCGCATCCGTCATATACGGGTCGACGAGGCGCAGAATCGGCACGCCGCCCGGGAGGTCGGGATCGCGCAGGATATGGTCGACCCCGGCGCCCAGCGAGACGATCAGCTTAAGGTTCGGCAGGCTCGCGAGCAGGCCCGGCTCGGGGTGCCAGACCAGCGCGCAGTCGATTGCGGATTTGTCACCGATCTCCGGCCAGAAGCGGATCTCGCGCTGCGGCAGCACCGCCGCGAGATGCGGCCGCCATCGCGTCATCGCCGCCGGGGTGGTCTTGAAGAGGATCGCCACCGTCGCTCCGGGTTGGTTTGGCCGCCATCATGCGGGCGGCCCCCTGTTGCGTCCATGCCGATCGCGCGAAGTGAGGCGACGGCCGAACCGTGCTTTACTGTCGCCGTTCGAGCGAGGAACCGGATGTGACCGGCATTTCGTTTATCGTGACGGTCTACAACAAGCGCCCGTTCCTGCCCGAGGTGCTGGCCGCCGTTCGCGGGCAGCGCGGCGATTTCGCCCGGGAATATGTCATCGTCGATGACGGCTCGACCGACGGCTCGCTCGAATTCGTGCGGCAAGCGACGGCCGGCTGGGACAATTGCAAGATCGTCGCCCAGGAGAATGCCGGGTCGAGCGCGGCGATGAACACCGCCGTGGCGGCGGCGGCGCTGCCCTATCTGAAGCTGGTCGATGCCGACGACGTGCTCGCGCCCAACGCGACGCGCCGGCTCTACGAGGCGTTGACCGGGAGCGGCGCGGTGCTGGCGATCGGCGGCGGCGCTGCCTATGAGCTCGGTCAGCGCTTCGATTGGCCCGGCGACGACCTGCCCGTCGCCTGCAAGCCGATCCGCGCGCCGCTCAAACGGATGCTGCACAGCAACACCCTAATGAACCCCACCGCGATGCTGCTGCGGCGCGACGATTACCTGCACGTCGGCGGCGCCGACGAGGAGGTCTGCTGCCAGGATTACAGCATCGCGCTGCCGTTGGCGCAGCTCGGCGATTTTGTCTATGTGCCGGCGGTGATCGCCTGCCAGCCGGTATCGGCGCCAGGCCGCCTCACCGACAACCAGGCCCGCATTCTGCATGACGTGACCATGGCCTTGGGCCATTTCGTCGAGCGCCACCCCGAATTGGCGGCGCGGGACCGGGCCTATGCGGTACAGCGCGCCGCCGTCAGGGCGTTGCTGTGGGCGCGGCGACACGGGCATGCCGCCGATGCCCTGCGCTACGCGCTGCTTTCGGGCCTGGCGCGGCTCCATGCGGTGCGCGACCCGGCGCGCGCGATCCTGCGCTGTTGCCACGCGTTCGGCTATCGACCGCGTCCCCGCACCGATGGCCGAGAGGCGCGCGCCTAGCCGGAGCGGCCGCGGCTTGGCGCCGCAATGGTCAGCGCGCTCGATCGAAAATGGTGTTGACCCCGCCGCCGCGCGCCATTCCCTGCCGCGAGAGCGCGAAACCCGCCGCCGTCAGCGTGCGAATGATGCGTTGGCTGCGCAGCGTCGGCGGGTCTTCGAGCTCGATCAGGACCGAGCGAAGCGCGGGCGCGACCAATGTCTCGGCAGCCCCGACAAGGATCTGCTCTTCAATGCTGTCGACATCGATCTTGATGTAGTTCGGCACCGCGAGGTCGAACTGTCGGCGGAAACCGTCGACGGAGTAGCCGACGACCGCCTGGCGAAACACAACGGACAGCGGCCGTCCGAGCTGGTCCATCGTGCTTTCGAATGCATTGTAGACGCTCCCCGCGAAGGTCGCGCTCATGTTGAGGTGCCCGAGCTGGTTGGTGCCGCCGAGGGCAATGCAATAGGCGTCGAGATTAGGTCTACCGCCGTTCGCCTCGCTGTTGCGGCAGAGCGCGGCATAGCTGGCCGCTGCCGGTTCGAAGGCGTGTACCGCGACGTCGGCGCGCAGCGCTGCGTAGAGACTATAGATGCCGACATTGGCGCCGATGTCCCAGAAAACGCAGGGCAGCTCGAACGCGTCGATCCATTCGATCGTTTCGGGTTCGCGGCTCACCAGTTCGCGCGGGTATTCAAGCGCGCGGGGGTCATCGGTGACGAGCATCAGGGTTCCGTGAGGCGTTTCGATCCCGTGACGCTGCAGCAGCGCGTTGACGACGCGCAACCGCGTCGCCGCGCGCCTCCAGGGCCGCTGCGACGCGGTCAGCCCGACGACCATCGCGGCGAGGACACGTCCGTATCGCTTGCTCATAACCGGAAGCGGACTATAGGGAGCGGGCGATGCAAACACTATGTCCGTCTGACGATGACGCGACGACCGACGCCTTGCTTTCACCCCATCGCGCCGGTATAACCCGGCGCTCAATTGGCGGCGGGCCGCGCGCGGTCTTGCACCATCGGCGCCCATAGGGCATGCCTGGCCGCCACAGCTTACAGGAACCGGAAATGCCCAAGTTGAAGACCAAGAGCGGCGCCAAAAAGCGCTTTGGCCGCACCGCGTCCGGCAAGATCACGATGAATGTCGCGCACAAGCGGCATCGGCTGATTTCCAAGCCCAAGCAGATGAAGCGCAAGGCGCGCGGCAAGGTGACCCTGCAGCCCGGCGACGCCAAGCTCGTCCTCACCTACATGCCGTATCTGCGAGGTTGAGCGATGGCCCGGGTCAAACGCGGGACGACGACGCACGCCCGCCACAAGAAGGTCCTCAACCTTGCCAAAGGCTATCGCGGACGCGGCAGCAAGGCCTATCGCATCGCGCTCGAAAAGGTCGAGAAGGCGCTGCGCTACGCCTATCGCGACCGGCGCAACAAGAAGCGCGATTTCCGCGGTCTGTGGATTCAGCGGATCAACGCCGGGGTGCGCGAGCACGGCATGACCTACTCGCAATTCATCCATGGCTTGAAGATCGCGGGCCTGGAACTCGACCGCAAGGTGCTCTCCGACCTCGCGATCCGCGAGCCGGAGGCGTTCGCGAGCGTCATCGAGACGGCGAAATCGGCGCTCCCCCAGGTAGCTGCCGCCGAGTGACGATCGTGACGCTCATCTCCGCACCACCCCGGCCCACGGGTCCGGCCTTTGGCTGGCCCGAGGGCCGGTATGGTGAAAGGGTTGCGCGATTTACCGGCGGGTGCGTTCGCTAAGCCCGCCGCTTGCGTACGAGTCACTAGGGGGCCGCAATCGGCCCCTTTTCTATTGGTGCCTAGGTTTAAGGATCGGTCATGGACGACCCACAGCAACTGGGCGAAGCCGGGCTCGGCGAGATCGCCGCGGCCGCATCGCCCGAGGCGCTCGAACAAATTCGCGTCAAGTATCTCGGCCGCCAGGGGCTGGTGACCGGGCTGATGCGCGGCCTTGGCGCGCTGCCGGCGGAAGAGAGGCGCGAGGCCGGCGCACGCTTCAACGCGCTCAAGGACACGATTGCCGCGGCTGTCGAGGCGCGCGCCGCCGATCTCGACCGCGCCGCGCTCAGCGGCCGGCTCGCCGCCGAGCGGGTGGACGCGACGCTCCCGGTTCAGCCGGCGCCGACCGGCCGCATCCATCCGATAAGCCAGACGATCGACGAGATCATCGCGATTTTCGGCGAGATGGGGTTCGTCGTCGCCGAGGGCCCGCATATCGAGAACGATTTCTACAATTTCACCGCGCTCAACATCCCGCCCGAACATCCGGCGCGGCAGGAGCACGACACGTTCTACCTGCCGGAGCGGGCGGACGGTTCGCGCCTGGTGCTGCGCACCCATACCTCGCCGGTGCAGATCCGCACGATGCAGCGGCAGAAGCCGCCGATCCGCATTATCGTGCCGGGGCGCACCTTCCGCTGCGACCACGACGCGACGCATTCGCCGATGTTCCACCAGGTCGAGGGGCTGGTGATCGACCGCACCTCGCATATGGGCCACCTCAAAGGCTGCCTCATCGAGTTCTGTCGCGCCTTCTTCGATGTCGACGATCTGCCGGTCAGGTTCCGGCCGAGCTATTTCCCGTTCACCGAACCCTCGGCCGAGGTCGATATCGGCTGCTCGCGCGCCGGCGGCGAATTGAAGATCGGCGCCGGCGGAGATTGGCTCGAAATTCTCGGCAGCGGCATGGTGCACCCGCAGGTGCTGAAGAATTGCGGCATCGACCCCGACGAGTACCAGGGCTTTGCCTTTGGCATGGGGATCGAGCGGGTGGCGATGCTGAAATACGGCATCCCCGATCTGCGGACGTTCTACGAATCCGATCTGCGCTGGCTGCGGCATTACGGGTTCCTGCCGCTCGACATCCCGTCGCCGGTGCGGGGAGCGCTCTGATGAAGACGACGCTCTCCTGGCTCAAGACGCATCTCGACACGACGGCCGGCATCGATGAGATCGTCCGGCGGCTGGTGATGCTCGGCCACGATGTCGACGGGGTCGAAGACCCGGCCGCCGCGCTCGCCGGGTTCAAGGTGGCTCGTGTCGTCTCGACCGAGAAACATCCGAACGCCGACCGGCTGCGGGTGTGCGTCGTCGATGCCGGTGACGGCGAAGTGCAGGTCGTGTGCGGTGCGCCCAATGCCCGCGCCGGGATGAAGGGCGTCTTCGGCCCGGCCGGGATCATCGTGCCGCTGACGGCCAAGAGGCTGGAGGAAAGCACGATCCGCGGCGTCGCCTCGCGCGGCATGCTGATGTCGGCGTACGAGCTGGCGCTGAGCGACGATCGCGAAGGCATCATCGAGCTTCCCCAAGATGCGCCGGTCGGCGCCCCCTACACGGCCTATGCCGGGCTCGGCGACCCGGTGATCGACATCAAGGTGACGCCCAATCGCGCCGATTGCCTCGGCGTGCGCGGCATCGCCCGCGACCTCGCCGCCGCCGGGATCGGCATGATGATCCCGCTCGACGAGACGCCGGTTCCGGGCAAATTCACCTCGCCGATCGGCATCACGCTGACCGACCGCAAGGCCTGCCCGATGTTTCTCGGCCGCCACATTCGCGGCCTCAAGAACGGCCCGAGCCCGGAATGGCTGCGCCGCCGGCTCGAAGCGATCGGGCTGCGGCCGATCTCGGCGCTGGTCGACATCACCAATTTCCTGACCTTCGACCTCAACCGGCCGCTGCATGTATTCGACGCCGGCAAGATAGAGGGCGACCTGGTCGTGCGCTTCGCCAAGCCGGGCGAAAAACTGCTGGCGCTCAACGGCCGGGAATACGCGCTCGACCCCGAAATCACCGCCATCGCCGACGACAATGGCGTGCAAAGCCTCGGCGGCGTCATCGGCGGCGAGCCGACGAGCTGCACCGAGGCGACGACCGAAGTGTTCATCGAAGCGGCGCTGTTCGATCCCGTCCGCACCGCCGCGACCGGCCGGCGGCTCGACATCATCAGCGACGCGCGGTATCGCTTCGAGCGCGGCATCGACCCCGAATTCACTCGGCCGGGTTTGAAGATCGCGACGCGGCTCGTGCTGGAGCTGTGCGGCGGCGAATCTTCGGAAGTGGTAACCGCCGGCGCCGTGCCGGAATGGCGGCGGCATTACGTGCTGCGCCCGCATCGCGTCGCGGAACTCGGCGGCCTGGCTGTTCCAGCCGACGGATCATCGAGAATTCTGGAAGTATTGGGTTTCTCGGTAGAGGCTCACGGCGGCGGATTTCGCGTGACGCCTCCGTCATGGCGCGGCGACATCGTCGGCGAGGCCGACCTCGTCGAGGAAGTGCTCCGGGTGCGCGGCTACGACGACATCCCGCCGGTGCCGCTGCCGCGCGAGACGGTGATCGCGCGGCCCGCGATCGATGCGCGGCGCCGCCGCACCGAGCTGGTGCGCCGCACCTTGGCGGCACGGGGGCTGACCGAGGCGGTGACCTATTCGTTCATCGCCACCGCCGTCGCCGAGCGCTTCGGCGGCGGCCAGCCGGCGCTGCATCTGGTCAATCCGATCAGCGCCGATCTCGACCAGATGCGGCCCTCGGCGCTGCCGAACCTGGTCGACGCGGCGCGCCGCAACGCCGATCGCGGCTTCCCCGATGTGGCGCTGTTCGAAGTCGGACCGATCTACCGCGACGACACGCCCGAGGGCCAGGCGAATGTCGCCGCCGGCTTGCGCGCCGGGCGCCTCGGTCCCCGCGATTGGCGCGTCAAGCCGGGCGACCCCGACCTCTATGCCGCGAAGGAAGACGCGCTCGCCGCGCTCGCCGCCGCTGGCGCGCCGGTCGACAATCTCCAGGTTTCGGGCGACCCGCCGGCCTGGTTCCATCCCGGCCGTTCGGGTGTGTTGCGGCTCGGACCGACCGTGCTCGGGCATTTCGGCGAACTGCACCCCGATATCCTCGACGCGTTCGATATTCGCGGCCCGGTCGCGGCGTTCGAGGTCTTCATCGACGCGGTGCCGCTGCCGCGCGCCAAGGAAGATGGCGGCCGCCGGACGTCGCTGCAACTCTCGGTGTTCCAGCCGGTCGAGCGCGATTTCGCCTTTATCGTCGACCGCAACGTGGCGGCGGAGACGCTGCTGCGCGCGGCGCGCGGCGTCGACCGCAAGCTCGTCGCCGACATCCGCCTGTTCGATGTCTACGAGGGCAAGGGCCTGCCCGACGGCAAGAAGTCGCTGGCGATCGCCGTCATCCTGCAGCCGCAGGACGCAACCCTCACCGACGCCGAAATCGACGCGTTCTCGCAGCGCCTCGTCGGCGCGGTCGAAAAGGCGACCGGCGGCACGCTACGGGGCTAATGCGCGATCGTTTCCAGCGCCAGGTTGCGGGTGCGCGGCTGGCTCACGCGATTGCGGTTTGCCGAACCGGCCATTCGCTCGATAACGGCGCATGCAGTTGCGCATTCGCTCGATCGCCTATCTCGCCGAGGACGTGCTCGGTTTCGAGCTGACCGATCCGAACGAGCACGATCTGCCGCGCTTCGCGGCGGGAGCGCATGTCGCGATCCGCGTCGCGCCGGGCCTCCTGCGCGACTATTCGCTGTGCAACGACCCGGCCGAGCGCCGGCGCTACTGCATCGCCGTGCTCAAGGAGAGGGAGGGCCACGGTTCGAACCGACTGCACGAGCAGGCGCGGGCCGGCGATCTGCTCGAGGTGTCGTGGCCGCGCAATCTGTTTCCGCTGGTCGAAGAAGCCGAGCGGCACTGGCTGATCGCCGGCGGCATCGGGATCACCCCGTTTATGGCGATGATCGCCGAATTGAAACGGCGCCGCGCCGAGTTCCACCTGCATTACTGTTCGCGCAGCCCCGAGCGAACGGCGTTCCGCGACGAGCTGTCGCTGCTCGCGGCGATAGGCCGGGTGAGCTTTCATTACGACGGCGGAGACCCGGCGAAAGGGCTCGACGTCGCCGGGCTGCTGCGCGAGCCGCCGCCCGGCACGCATCTTTATTACTGCGGGCCGGCCGGATTGATGGACGCGGTCGCCCGCGCCGCGACGCACTGGCCGCCGCGCACCGTGCATTGCGAGTATTTCAAGGGCCCGGCGGCGGCGATCCCCGAGATGATCGGCGAGGATTTGCCGTTCCGCGTGCGGCTCGCACGGCGCGGGGGCGAGTACGAGGTGCGCGCCGACGAGTCGATCGCCGGGGCGCTGCGCCGGCACGGGGTCACGGTCGATACGTCCTGCGAGCTCGGCTATTGCGGCACCTGCCTCACTCGGTACCTCTCGGGCGAGCCCGATTTCCGCGATCAGATCCTTAATCCCGCCGACCGCAAGCGTTTCGTGCTGATTTGCTGCACACGGGCGAAAGGCGAGATGCTGGAACTCGATCTTTGAGGAAATAATCCGGAGATTTTTCTACCTCCAGTCCTTACGCGAACCAAGTCGATAGCATTTCAACTTCTTGACCCTGTGGCAATTTCGTGACACACGGGCGAATTATCCACAGCATTCGGAACCGCACCGTTCTCGCCAATGTTGGACGAGCGAGCCTGGAAAATTGCGCTTTAGGTTGACCGTTGAGGTCGGCCGCGATTTCCGCCGGCGACTCGTGAGGCACAGCAGAGTTTGGAGGGGGCGTATGCGTAACACGGTCAACGCGGCGGCAGGTTTTGTGCTGCTCGCGTCCATGGTTCCTGCGGCGGCGCAGGCCCAGATGGTCCCGGGCACGGTCAATTGGCAAGGCCCCTATGTCGGGCTCAGCCTTGGCGGCGAGTGGGGCCGTCTTCCGGGTACGGTCAGGGTTGACCCAACGCCGGCCGGCGCGGTTCCCGGTTCGCCGGCCGTAGGCGGCAGCTCGGTCGGTCTTAGAAACAGCGACGAAACTACGGTCACCGGCGGCGGCCAGGCCGGCTACAACTGGCAATTCGACAATTTCGTGCTTGGCGTCGAGGGCGACATCAGGGGTGGCGGGCCGTCGAACAGCACGGCCATCGGCGCCGGCGGAGCTCCCAGTTTCGCGACGGGCGGCAGTTTCCAATCGTCGTCCGATTGGAACGCGTCGGTCCGAGGACGCGTCGGCTATGCCTGGGATCAGTTCCTGTTCTACGGTACCGGCGGCGTCGCCGTCGCCAACGCCAACGTGAAGGCGAGCTTTGCGCCGCGCACGGTCGGCGGCGTGGCGGCGCCCGGCGGCTCGGCCTCGGATTCGACGACGCTGCTCGGGCCGACGGTCGGCGGCGGCATCGAATACGCGGTGACCCCCAACATTTCGGTCGGCGGCGAATATCGCTACACCGATTACGGGCATGACACCCTCCATCTCGGCAGCGTGGCGACAGCCGGGGCCGGCGGCCTGGTCGCCCGCGCGCCGGTCACCAGCCGGATCGGCTTGGAAGACAACACCGTACTGCTCAAGGT
>DASRLO010000024.1:0-56160 GCA_035648415.1 Allostellaceae bacterium | reverse complement strand
TTGCTGGAGCGTTTGCCATCACCCTCCCCCCGCAAGCGGGGGAGGGAAGGGGGGCTACTTACGCCACGCCTTCCTGCTGCATCACGCGCTGCACCGCGGGGCGCGCTTTCATGCGCTCGTAATGCGCCGCGACGTTCGCGGGAAGCGTCATGTTGAGACGGCCGGCGGCCCAGAACTCGACGTAGAACACCGCCGCGTCGGCGATCGACAGCTCGCCGCCGCCGAGGTAGTTCTTGCCGGCCAGCGCCTTGTCGAGCACGGCGAAGCCCTTTTCGACCATCTCGCGGCCGCGCGCCTTGACCTGGTCTTCCTGTTCGGCCGGACCGAAATTGCCGGGCCGGAAGATGCGTGCGAAACCCTGCCCATGCATCGTCGCGACGGCGTATTCCATCGCCTCCGCCGCGCGGGTCTCGGTTTCGAGGTCCTGCGGGATCAGCTTGGCCTCGGGGTTCTTTTTCGCCAGCCAGCTGGCGATTACCGGAAACTCGGTGAGGACCGAGCCGTCGTCGCGCTCCAGCGCCGGCACCTTCGACTTGGCGCTCACCGCGGTAAAGGCCGGCTGGTACTGCGCGCCCTCGCGCAAATTGACCGCCTGGAGATCGTAGGGCTTGCCGATTTCCTCGAGCAGCACGTGGATCCCGATCGAGCAGACGCCGGGGGCGTAATAAAGCTTCATGGTGTGCCTCGTTTGGTGGAGGGATGAATTAGGCGCCGAGTATTCCGTCCTGTTTCAGACCGTCGATTTCGGCCGCGCTCATGCCAAGCCAGCCCGACAGCACCTCGGCATTGTGCTGGCCGAGCAGCGGCGACGGCTTGACCTTGGCCGGTGAGCCGTCGAAGCGCACCGGCCAGGCCGGCATCTTGACCCGGCCGGTGGTCGGGTGCTCGAAGGTCTGCATGATGCCGCGCTCGGCGAGCGAGGGGTCGTTCATCAATTCGACGGTGTCGAACACCGCGCCCGCCGGCACCCCGGCCGCGCCGATCAGCTTCATTGCCTCTTCCTTGGAGTGCTGGCGCGTCCAGGCGGCGATCAGCTCGTCGACCTCGGCGGCGCGCTGGCTGCGCGCCTGTCCGCTCTCGTAGCGCTCGTCGCCCTTCAAATCCTCGCGCCCGATGACCTTGAGCAGCCGCTGCCAATGGTCGGCGTTGGCGCGGCTGCAGAAGACGTAGACGTAATCGTTGGGGCCGCCCGGTTTGCACGGGTAGAGCGCCGAGGGCACCAGACCGCCCTGGGCCGAGCGGCTGCTGCCGCCGCGGACCGGCGCCTTGCCGCTCTGCTGGGTGCGCGAAAACGGCACGCGCATGTAGTGGATCATCGCGTCCTGCATCGCGACCTGGAGGCGGCGGCCCTCTCCGGTCTTCGCGCGCTTGTAAAGCGCCGCGAGCAGGCTGATCGCCATCAGCATGCCGGTGCCGGTGTCGCCAAAGCTGGGGCCGGGCTTGACCGGGGCCTGGCCGGCTTCGCCGGTGACGCTGGTCGGCCCGCCGGCGGCCTGCGCGATCATGTCGAAGGCGAGGTTCTTCTCGTACGGGCTGCCGGTGCCGAAGCCCTTGACCTGGCAATAGATGATGCCGGGGTTGACCTTCCTGACCTCGTCATAGCCGAGGCCCAGGCGCTCGATCGTGCCGGGCGCCATGTTCTCGACCGTGACATCGGCCTTCTTCAGCAATTCGCGGACGATCTCGAGCCCGCGCGGCGATTTGAGGTTCAACGTCAGCGATTTCTTGTTGGCGTTGAACTGGTGGAAATACCACGGGTCGTCGTCGGGATGGCCGGGGCGCAGCCGGCGGCCGGGATCGCCGAGACCGGGGTTCTCGATCTTGACGACCTCGGCGCCGAGCCAGGCGAGCGACTCGGTGCAGGTGGGTCCCGCCTCGAACTGGGTGAAATCGACGATTTTGACGCCTTCGAGACAATCGAGCTCAACCCCGAGTTCAGCCATGGGCTTGCTCCCTGAATAACCGTGAGGGTGACGATAGCGCATCCGGGGGTGCGGCGGAAACGCCTCCTATCCGGTCAGCCGGTCGAGCCGGCGCTCGACCAGGCGGACGAAGAGGCTGGCGCCGAAGGGCAGCGCGCCGTCGTTGAAATCGTAGGCCGGATTGTGCACCTCGCAGGCGCCCTCGCCGTCGCCGTTGCCGATCTGGATGTAGGCGCCGGGCACGACGCGCAGCATCGAGGCATAATCCTCCGACGCCATCGTAACGGGACCGTTGCGGTTGACGTTTCCCTCGCCGACGATTTCGGCGGCGCAATCGGCGATGAATTGCGTCTCGTCGGCATGGTTGACCAGCGGCGGGAAGATCAGCCGGAAATCGAGCGCGGCGGTAGCGCCAAACCCCGCGGCGATGCTCTCGGCGATACGACGCATGTTGTTTTCGACAAGGCTCATCGTCGCCTCGCTGAAGCAGCGCGCCGTCCCGCTGAGCACCGCCTTGTCGGGGATGACGTTGTAGGCGTGGCCGGCGTGGAACTGGGTGATGCTGACCACCGCGGTATCGACCGGGCGGACGTTGCGCGACACGATGGTCTGCAGCGCCGCGGCGATATGCGAGCCGACGACGACCGGGTCGATTCCCGCCTCGGGCCGCGCGCCGTGGGCGCCGATTCCGGTCACCGTGATGTCGAAATAGGCGCCGCCGGCCATCATCGCGCCAGGCCGGATCTGGAATTTCCCGAGCGCCAGGCCGGGCCGGTTGTGCATGCCGAAAATGGCGTCGCACGGAAAGCGCTCGAACAGCCCGTCCTTGAGCATCGCCTCGGCGCCGCCGAGACCCTCCTCGGCCGGCTGAAAGATGAAATGCACGGTGCCGTCGAAATTGCGCGTCGCGGCGAGGTAGCGCGCGGCGCCGAGCAGCATCGTCGTGTGCCCGTCATGGCCGCAGGCGTGCATCCTGCCGTCATGCGTCGAGCGGTGACCGAAATCGTTGGCTTCGAGGATCGGCAGGCAATCCATGTCGGCCCTGAGGCCGATCGCGCGCGGCGAATTGCCGACGCGCAGCCTGCCGACGAGGCCGGTCTTGCCGATGTCGCGGGTGACCTCGATGCCGAATTCCGCGAGCCTGGCGGCGACGATGTCGGAGGTGCGGGTTTCCTCGAAGCCGAGCTCGGGATGCGCGTGGATGTCGCGCCGCCAATTCGTCATCTCGTCATGGCACGCGGCAATGCGGTCGATCGGCGGCATGGCTCGGCTTTCGGTTGTGCGCGTTTACCATAACGCGGCGTGGGCCGCGGCGGCGAGCGTGTAAAGCCCGGTCGCGGCGAGCACAATGATGGCGAGAGCGCCGCCGCCGGCTCGCCGAGCCGGTCGCCGACCCGCAACCCGACACGGCCGCCGGCCCAAACAAACGGCAAGAGGCTAGCCGCGATCGGCCAGACGGCGCCGGGCATCCCGCCAAGGACGATGTCGGCCGCCACCGTCGCGGCGTAAACCAGCACGAAGAACCCGATCAAGGTCGCCCGCACCGTGCGCATCGGCGCGCCGCCCAGCATCAGGTAGATCAGCACCGGCGGGCCCGCCATGCCGACCAGCGCGGTGGCGATCCCGGCGACCGCGCCGGCCGCCAGATCGTGCGCCGGTCGCATCGCGACGCCGGCCGGCAGTCCGTGGGAGCGGTACCACGCGAGCATCGCCGCGAAGAGCGTGACGATCGCCCCGGCGGCGATGCTGACGATCACCGGGTTGGCCTGGGACGACGCGACGAGGCCGAGCGGCAGCGCGATCAGGCTGCCGATCGTCAGCCGCCGCAACAGACCCGGCTCGACCGAGCGGTAGAGGCCCGGCATCACCAGCAGCGAGGTCGCCAGGCTGATGACGACGATCAGCGGGATCGCCTCTCCCGCCGGCGCCAGCAGCAGGAAGAACGGCACCGCGAGGACGGCGAAGCCGAACCCGTTGGTCGCCTGCAGCAGGGCGGCGGCAAACAGGTCGCCGCCAGCCCGGCCCAAGCGGCGAGATGCATCCGCTATGGTGTTTTGTGTTGGAGCATGGCACGTCGCGGCTCCGGCGTATCGCTGCGCAGCGCGAAGGCGCCCTCGACAGTGCGGTAGACCTCGACCGGGCGGTAGCCGCAGCAGAACCGGTTGACAAAGGCCTGGGCGACGGCCGCGTCGTCGAAAGAGAAGGCGACCGCGTCGTTGACGACGCCCGTGAGCCCAGCGGGCGCGGAGGTCCAACCCGCCATGCCGCACACCGCGTCGAGCCAGGCGTGCATCACCGTGAGTTGGCGGCCAAAGCCGTCCGGCGGCACGGCGATCCGCACCCGTACCGGAAAGTTTCGCTCCGCCTCGCGCTGAAGGTGTCTCGCGCCGGTCGTCATGGTGAAGCAGCTCAAGTTCCGTTTTTGTTCTTATTTGCTAACACGCGAACAAGTCCCTGTCGAGAGGCGACCGCAACGGGTGATCAGCCGCTCGCTTCCCGGCGCGCGGCGCGGCGCTCGGGAACGAGCAGCTGCCGTTTCAAATGCATCATGAACTCGCCCTGATCGCTGGGCCGGATCGACGCCAGCAGCTTCTCGACCGTCATCTCGACCTTGTCGCCGCTACGCGACGCGGTTGCCGACCGCATCAGGTCGTGCCCGAGCAACGGAGTGACCATGCCGGAATGCACCGCGGTGTGAATCGTGTGGTAGAGCGCATTTCCGGCGAGCGTCACGTTGAGCATGAAGGAAAGCATTTCGAGAAACGGACGAAAATTGCCGAGCGGCTCCTCAATGACCGCGGCGACATGCTCGCTGCACAAGACAGCGTTGCCCAGCGGCGGCTGCGTACAACCGGCCCAACCGCATCTGTTGAGGAGCGCCTGCTCGCGTAACACGATTCTTCCCGTCCGACGATTCCGACGATAGCGCCGAGACCATCGCAGCACAAACGATGCGGGCCTTGGTAATGCTCAACCCGCTTCCGTCGCAGGGCGCAAGAAGGCGCCGAGACGCCAAGCCAGCGGCAGGGTCGCCAGCACGACCGTCGCGACCAGCACCATCATCGCCGGCACGCTGGCGAGGTCGCTCAGCATCCCGTACAGCACCGGCGACAGCGCGCCGGCGCCGACCCCGCCGGTGTAGAAGATGCTGAACGCGCGTTGCCGGCGCTCGGGCGCGACGAGCTCGGGCACCGTGCCGTAGAGCACCGAGGAGGTGCCGTTGAGCGCCATGCCGATCAGCGGCAGCACCATGAGCCCGGCGAACAGCGGCAACGGCAGCAGCGCCAGGATCCCCAACGCGGTGGCGCCCTCGGTGACCCAGGTCGCGCGCACCACGCCCAATCGCTGCCCGAGCCAGCCGCAGGCGAGCTTGCCGCAGGCGCCGCCGGTAAAGATGAGGGTCAGCGCGACGCCGATCTCGGCCAGCCCGGCGCCCTTCAGTTTGAGGAGGAACGGCAGGAAGGTGAGAAACCCCATCCGCGTCGCGCTGTCGATCATCGCGATCGACAGCAGCAGCGGGAAGCCGCGGCCGCCCGGCGCCGCCTCTTCCGTGCCGGGTTGGGCGCCGGCTTGGTCCGCCGCGCCGCGCCCAGGCAGGCCGCGCACCAGCAGGATCGCCGCCGCGACGGCGAGGCCGACGCAGCCGATCACCGTCACCACCGCGCGCCACGGCATCAGGGTCAAAAGCCAGGCGGTCGCCGCCGGGAACGCCATCTTGCCGAGGTCGCCGGAGAAATTGTACGCGGCGAGCGCCCGGCGCGAGCGCGCGCCGGGAAACGCCCGCGCCACCAAATTGGCGCTGATCGGGTGCTGCACCCCCGAGCCGAGCCCGCCGATGACGAGGGCGCCTACCAGCATCGCAAACCCGGCGCTGGCCCCGGCAGTAAGATAGCCGATGCCGGCAAGCGCGGTGCCGAGGCCGAGGATCAGCGGGCCGCCAAGCCGTTCGGCGATCGCGCCGGCCGGAATCTGGAACCCGGCCATCGCGCCGACATAGAGCGCGCGGAGCAATCCGACCGCGGCGTAATCGAGGCCGAACTGCGCCTGCCACAGCGGCAGCAGCACGTAGAGCAGGTCGGTGTAGCCGTCGTGCAGCACATGCGCGCCGCAAGCGACCGCCATCGTCCGCCGTTCCGGCGCCGCGATCCTGCCGAGCGTCGAGTTGATGAATGACATCGCGCCGCAATCCGCCGTGTTGCGGATTTATGACAGCAAATTACCTATGCGAGAAGCAAAGGGGCTGCATCGCTGGGTCCGGGTTACGGACCGCGAGGCGTCTGGCCGTTAATCCCCATACTGTAAAAGTTGCAAAATTTGTTCTCTGGCAATTGTATTACGCGTCCGTAAACCCGGCGGCGCCGACAACCCGGCTCCGCGCGATCGCAGAGCCACGCACCATCAACCGGACGGAGGACCGCACCTACATCTGGTCGCTGGCCAAGGTCTGCCGTAGAGCGCTGAAAAAGACGTGTTGATCCCAATAAGGAGCGATTGCGAGAGCGCCAATAAAAAGGACCAGGGCGATAGTGACTGTGCGCCACGCCGCAACAAGGGCAGTAAAAGTGGGGTCAGGCATGGCTGGCTGCACTCCGCAGATGCTTGTCGGTAGCGGCAAGAGACGTGAATTTCCTGAACGGGGCCGCCCGGTCGTGAACAGGAAGATCCTCGCCACTGAGGATTCGGGTGTCAGATGGCGGAGCCGTTCCATTCGTGGCGCGCGTCGGTAGAAGGATCGCAGGTACTGTCAGTTCCCAGGGGGCACATATGCAACCGACTAGGAATACTGGAAGAGCATAGAGAGTCAGATCCATGGTAATCGCGCTTCTTTTGGTTGATAATTCGAACCAATCTGTCTTGTACCGCCCGTAACTCGAATAACCGCATAATATTAATTGGTAACAAAATGGCATGAAGAACCAAAACTGGATAAATTACATCCATATATCCGTATATAATAAACAATAAATTGCTAATATAGCAAAACCACGTAGCGTTCTCATAGTTGGCATAAGGAACGTGATAAGTACTGCAAACGATGCGGCATAACCGAGCAGATCTAGCATCGCGTTTCTTTCCATTTAGCCTAACGAGTTTCTTTACGACACTGCCAGGTAGGTTCCCGAGCCTAACCGTCAGGCCTCCAATTTGCGAACCGAGGTGGACGAATGGTATGCACTGCATGAAGGGTAGACATGAAAAAAAATGCATTCACTACCCATTTGGGTAGGGCCTCGTTTCTTTTTTATTTTTACTCAGCCGGAGGGCGTTGAGGGGATAGGCGATGCTCGAAAAGGCCGATCTTGAAGCCGAAATCGTCGACGCGGTCTATCGCGGCGTCTGCGACCGCTCCGAATTCGCTCGGGCCCTCGACCGCCTCCGAGGATTGTTGGACGGCGCCGCCGCCGTACTGGGAGAAACGGAATTCGGTCGCCCGGGGGTTTCCAATCTGATCACCGCAGGCGCGTTGGACGAAAACTTGATTCTTACCCGCTACCCTCCGTTTGCGCGCTTCGATCCGATGCCGAACGCCACGATGATGGCGCCCGCGGGCAGTATCGTCACCTCGGCCCAACTGGTCTCTCAGGAAGAGTGGAATCGGAATCCTTTTATCAATGAGTTCCTTCGCCCGGCCGGAGTCGCTGAGGCGATCGCCTGTCGGCAATCCCTGGGTGCTGGCCGATCGGGGACGCTCTCCGTCTTACAGGGCATTGGACGTCGTTCTTTCGACGAAGAGGATTCGGCGCTGCTCGCGAGGATGAGCCCCCATTTCAGCCGGGTACAGCAGATCCGGCGGCTATTCGATCAAAGCCAGGAGCGCGGCGCGTTGCTTGCCTCGATCGTCGATCGCAGCAGCACGGGCATCATCGCCTTGCAGCCGGACGGTCCGGCTCTCTTCGTCAACAGGTCCGTCCGATTGATGGCCGAAGCCGGAGACGGCTTGGCGCTCGACCGGAATGGACACCTCATTGCCGCCGACCGTAATGCCGCTAAGCGGCTTTTAGCCGTCCGGGCCGATGTTTTACGCGGCGGCGCCGGCGGGATTGTGCGGATCGCCCGGCCATCCGGTCGAGCACCCTACGTCGTCCTGGTCGCGCGCTTGCCGAGCGAAAACGAACTCGTTCCTGCTATGGGGAGGGGCATCCTTGTCGCGATCCACGATCCGGCCGGACCGGCGGCGTCTTCGCCCCAGAGAATTGCCGATCTACTGGATCTTCCGCACGGCGCCGCGCGTCTAATATGCGCGCTGCTCGACGGCGAAGACCTCAAGCGTTACGGCGAGCGCGCCGGCATCTCCATCAATACGGTAAGGTTCCATCTGAAAACGGCCTTCGCCCGAACCGGCGCCCGCAGCCAGGCGGAACTCGTTAGCCAGGCGCTACTGGCGCTTAACGACCTTGGTCCGCATTTTGCCACCGGGTGATGCCGCGCGGTCAAAGGGCCGGACGCGCGGTCTGCCCCACTCCCCCTTCCGTGACAAAGCCCTTTGTTACCCGGCGCCGATTTGCGCCACGATCTCGAACGAGCACTTGCGCTTGGCGTGGTCGAAGATGTTGGCGGTCACCATCAGCTCATCGGCGCCGGTCTGGGCGATGATGTCTTCGAGGCCGCGCCGCACCGTCTCGCGCCCGCCGACCACGGCGGCGCCCAGCGCGTCGTCGACCACCGCGCGCCGCTGCGGGTCGAGCGTAGCCGCGAAATCGGCGACCGGCGGCGGCACCCGGCTCGGCCGGCCGATCCGGTTGTTGAGGGTCGATTGCTGCAACGACGAAAACAGGAAGCGCGCCTCGTCATCGGTCTCCGCGGCGACAGCGGTGATGCCGAGCATGACATGCGCCGCGGCGAGCTGCGGCGAGGGCTGGAAACGCTCGCGATAGATGGCGAGCGCCGGCATCAGCGCCGCCGGCGCGAAGTGCGAGGCGAAGGCGAACGGCAGGCCGAGGATCGCCGCGAGCTGGGCGCCGAAGAGGCTGGAGCCGAGAATCCAGATCGGCACGTCGAGCCCGGCGCCGGGCACCGCCTGCAGCCGTTGGCCGGGCTCGGCGGGGCGGAAATAGCCGATCAGCTCGACCACGTCCTGCGGGAACTGGTCGGGGCCGGCGAGCAGGTTGCGGCGCATCGCCCGCATCGTCAGCTGATCCGAGCCGGGCGCGCGGCCGAGCCCGAGCTCGACCCGGCCGGGATGCAGCGCGGCGAGCGTGCCGAACTGCTCGGCGACCATCAGCGGCGCGTGGTTGGGCAGCATGATGCCGCCGGCGCCGATGGTGATGCGGCTGGTGCCGGCGGCGATGTGGGCGAGCGCCACCGCCGTCGCCGCGCTGGCGATGCCGGGCAGATTGTGGTGTTCGGCCATCCAGTAGCGGCGGTAGCCCAGCGCCTCGACATGCCGCGCGAGGTCGAGCGAATTGCGCAGCGACTGCCCGGCATCGCCGCCTTCGACGATCGGCGACAGGTCGAGAATGGAGAGCGGCACCATCAGTCAAGCATGGCAGCGGATGGCGCGGGCGGGAAGGGCGACCCTCACCCTCCCATGCCGCGCCGGGTGAGGGTGGGGCGTTGCCAACCCCGCCCGCCGGTAGCAAGCTCGCCCCAAACCTCTGGGAGGAGCGGGGCATGCCGGTCGAGCGGATGCTGAAGGAGGAGACGCCGTCGCGGGTGCTGGTGGCGCGGGTGCTGGCCGAGGCCGGGATCGAATTCGTCTTCGGCATCTCCGGCGGGCATACCGGGCGGATCATTTCCGGCCTCGCGCAGGTGCAGAACCAGGTCCGCATGGTCACCGTGCGCGAGGAATCGCTGGCCGGAGTCATGGCCGAGGTTTACGGCCGCCTCACCCGCCGGCCCGGAGTGATGATCGGGCAGGGGCCGTGGGTGCTCGGCAACGGCCTCATCGGCACGCTCGAAGCGTTTCTGTCGTCGTCGCCGATGGTGCTGCTGACCGATTTCAGCGACGCGCCGCATTTTCATCTGCATGCGCCCTACCAGCAGGCGACCGGCGATTACGGCAGCTGGGACGCGCGCCGCGCCTTTGGCGGGGTCACCAAGCAGGTGATGCAGGCGCACGAGCCGCTGGAGGCGGTGCAGGCGACGCAGCTCGCGATCAAACACGCGCTCAGCGGCCAGATGGGGCCGGTGGCGATCCTGTTCAGCCACGATTCGCTGGCCGGCACGATCACCCCTGACCAGCAACCGCCGCTCTACCCGACCCGCTTCTACCTGCCGCCGCCCCCGCCGCCGATCGATCCGGCGCAGATCGATGCCGCGGCCGAGCGCATCCTCGCCGCGAAGAAGCCGATCATCATCGCCGGCAACGGGGTGCGGATTTCGCAGACTTACGAGGAGCTTCAAAAGATCGCCGAGACCGCCGGCCTCCCGGTCGGCACCACCGCGGCCGGCAAGGGCGTCTTCCCCGAGACGCACAAGCTGGCCTTGGGTGTGTTCGGCACCTTCGGCACGCCGGCGGCCAATGCCTGCATCGGCGAGGCCGATTTGGTGCTGGTGCTCGGCTCGAAGCTGTCGCCGAGCGATACCGCCTGGGCCAACGGCAAGCTGTTGGACCCGACGCGGCAGAGCTTTATCCAGGTCGATATCGAGCCGCGCAACGCGTCATGGACCTTCCCGGCCGAACAAATCGTGCTCGGCGACGTGAGGATGTTCCTCGGCCAGCTCTACGAGGCGGTCCGCACCAAGGCCGGGCATCGCCGCGCCGAGGGCGAAAAGCGCGTCGCCGGCCACCGCGCCAAGCACGGCTATTTCGACTTCGAAAGCTACGGGTCGGACGACAAGCCGATCCTGCCGCAGCGGGTCATCGGCGAATTGATGAAGAACCTGCCGGACAATGCGATCGTCACCTGCGACGCCGGCGAGAACCGCATCCTGATGACGCATTTCTACCAGACCAGGATGGCCGGCGGCTTCCTGCAGGCGGCGGGGTCGGGGCCGATGGGGTTCGCGATTCCCGCGGCGCTGGCGGCGAAACTGGTGCACCCGGACCGGCCGGTCGTCGCGGTGTGCGGCGACGGCGGCTTCGCGATGACGATGAACGGCATGATGACCGCGCTCGAGCACGACATCCCGATCACCACCGTCGTCTTCAACAACAACGCGCTCGGCTGGGTGCTGCATGGCGGCGGGCCGTTCGCCGCCGAGCTCAGCGATTTCGACCACGCCGCGATCGCCCGCGCGATGGGCTGCAACGGTACCCGCGTCGAGGAGGCGAAGGACCTGGCGCCGGCGCTGAAGGAGGCGGTCGCCTCGCGCAAGCCGACCGTGCTCGACGTGCGCACCTCGCTCAAGACCTCGTTCGCCGACGTCACCTCGGCGCTGGCCAACGAGGCGTCGCCGAGGAAGCGGTAAACTATGAATCGTCGCATGGCATGGTGTTGGCTGGACTGGCCGTGATCGCGGACTTATCGCCTTTACGCCACGGATGATCGACGAAGTGCGGTCGGCCGACGGCAGCGCAGTCTGGCAGCCGCGCCCAATCGAACCGCAACCAACGGGAAGATATCGGCGCTGGCCACCCTCATGTTGACTACACAACTTGAGGAGCGAGCCCATGAGCTTTCGCATCACCGGCCTCTCGGCCGAACCCTTCACGCCGCTATTTGCGTTGTCCGACGCCGAACTCGCCGCGCGCGGTGCGGTGCGACGGGTCGCGGACGGGCGTTATCCGTGCCGCATCAGCCTGACGGACTCCACCCCCGGCGATGAGCTGATCCTGGTCAATTACGAGCACCATCCGGTCCCCTCGCCCTATCGCATGCGCTTCGCGATCTATGTGCGCGAGGGCGAACAGCGCTTTGACGCGATCGACGCCGTGCCCGAACAGCTGCGCAGCCGCATGCTCGCGGTGCGCGCTTTCGACGCGACGGCGATGATGGTCGGCTGGGAACTGATCGACGGGCACGAGCTCGAAGCGGCGATCGAGAGGCGCTTCGCGGACCCGGCAGCCGACTATCTGCATGCCCACTTCGCGGCGCCGGGTTGCTACGCCGCGCGGGTCGATCGCGCCGGCTAAGGCACGACCCGCCGGGCGATCGCCTCGAGCACCGGCGCCAAGACACGCTGGGTCCGGTGCGGGAGGCTGAGCGGCGTCAGCAGCATCTGGACGCACATGCGGTGCGGAAAATGCGGCCCGATCATCACCCCCGCGGCGCGCCGCATCTGGCGGAAAACGCGCTCGTCGAACCGCGCACCGGGGTGGCGCTCGCAGTAGATGTGCCGCAGGGCGATGCGGGTGTCGTTGCCGTCGATCATCCTCACCCGGTTCCACATCGCCCGGGCCAGGCCGGCGCGGCGCTGCCCCTCGCGCGCCTGGTATTTGCGCAGATAGCGGTAGAAATGCTTGTAGTGGCTGACCTCGTCGTCCGAGATGTGGCGGGTCAATTGACGAAGCACCGGGTCGTCGGTCATCCGGCTCAGCATGCGGTAATAGCTTGCCGTGCCCATCTCGACGATGCAGCGCGAGGCCATCTCGCGGCTGCGTGTCGGCTCGACCCCGTCATCGGCGCATTGCGCGGCGAATTCGGGCAGGAATCCTTGGTAAACCTTCTCCCAGTCGAATTCCGGCCAGGCCAGTTCGACATAGCGGCGCAACGCCCGGCCGTGCTGCAGCTCCTCGGGCAGCCAATGCACCTCGAGCCACTCGACGATCTCGTCGTCATCGGCGAAAAAATCTATAAGGTTCCGGGTGTAGAGGTCGGTCGTGGCCTCGATGAACGAGGCCGCCGCTATCAGGTAGAACGTCGTTTCGCTGGCGGCGACCGGGCCGCGGCGCAGTTCCGGCCACGCGATGCTGTCCAACGACCAGCGCGGCTGGGCCGTAGCGTTGGAGGCGTTCGTGGCGTGTGAAAGGCTGCTCATCCGGTCAGCGGCTTTCGTGCAAGCAACAGGGCCAACGCAAGTACCAGCCTATTTTTTCAGGGTAAAGGTAACCTTTCCGCTGTCGTCGTCAACCTCGAACATTACCGGAATATCGTGCTGGTCGAACCATATCTTATAGTTGTTTGTCGGTCCGGTAATGTCATATTCCTTCGCGGTGGTGGTGGCGCCGTCGACCGAGATGTTGGTTTCACGTCCAGCGCTGACCTTGACGTTTTCGACCTTGCCGGTATCGACCCGCATCATCGTTGTCGAGTCGATGCTGAGCGGCGACCATGGATTGGCGGGCTTCACCGAAGCCGGCGCGGTAATCGTGCCGGTCGGGGAATCGATCACGAAATTGTTGCCGCTGGCCTGGCCCTTGATCTCGATCTTGTCGCCGTTCTTGACCGTGACCCCGTGAAAAAAGGTGAGCCGGTCGCCTTGAAATTGCTCGACCCGCTGCGCCTCTTCGCTGTGCAGACCCACCCCGAGCGCCTTCACCATGAAATGCGCCGCGGTCTTGACCGTGGTCATTGTGCCGGAGGTCTCGATCGAATTGGTATAGGTGCCGATATCGCCGAACACCGAGTGCTTGACCTGATAGACAAGCTGGCGCGCGGCATCAGCCGCGGCCGGCCGGCCCGACACGGCGAAAAGCGTGAGCGCGGCCAACGCCAGCAATCGCGCCCGGCCACCGCCCGCCTGCCTCACCGGCCGGCGCTCGTTTACTGAAACATTCATCTGTTGTCGCTACCCCACGCTCAATACAAGCGGCGCTTCACCATCGACGATATCTAAAGCCGGCGCCCCGCGTTCGCAAATGCTAACGCCGCAAAGCCGGCGACATTCCCCGGTCGATACCGCGCCGGTGCTGCGGCTATTCGTAATACATTATTTTGGTCCGGTTATTCTAGCGGGCAAGGACCCGCCTGCCCCTCGCTTGCAGAAAACGCCGGCGGTTGGCATTCCGGGCGGTCAGTGCGATCCTTTGCCGCGACGGCCTGAAGGCCGGCGGTGCTCAGGGAGGATGGAATGCGTTTCGGCGGAATTGCGGCGGCGATCATCCTCTCCCTCTCAGCGATCCTGCCGGCGGCGGCCGAAGGGCCGGTCCGTCTTCGCGTCGGCTGGGTGGTGGTGCCGGCCGACATCATGCCGCTGATCTACCGGAAGCCCGGCATCGCGCCGCATGCCGGCAAGAGCTACGCGCCGGAGTTGACCCATTTCACCGGAACGCCGACCGAGATGCAGGCGTTGGCGACTGGCGACCTCGATGTCGCCGCCTTGGCTTACTCGACCTTCGCGCTGGGCGTCGAGAACGCCGCGATGGACGATTTGCGGGTCATCGCCGACGTGTTCCAGGACGGCGTGCCCGGCTATCATACCAACGGCATGATGGTGCGCAACGACAGCGGGATCAAAACCGTCGAGGAGTTGAAAGGCAAGATCGTCGCCACCAACCAGACCGGCAGCGCCGTCGATGTCGCGGTGCGCGCGATGCTGTCGAAGCACGGTCTTCAGGACAAGCGCGACGTGACGATGATCGAGGTTCGCTTCCCCGACATGATGGCGATGCTGGGCGAAAAGAAGGTCGACCTGATCACCGCTGTGGCGCCGTTCGGCTTCGACCCGGCACTGACGGCCTTCGCCCACCCGCTCTTCACCCAGGAAGAGGCGGTCGGCCGCACCCAGATGATCGTCCTCGTCGCGCGCCAGGGGTTCATCGACAAGAACCGCGAGGCGATGGTCGATTTTCTGCAGGACTATATCGGCGCGACCCGTTTTCTCGACGATCCGGCGAACCGCGACCAGGCGGTGCAACTGGTGGTCGATGCCACCAAGCAGCCGGCCGAGCTCTTCAGGGACTGGGTTTTCACCAAGCAGGATTACTACCGCGACCCCGACGGGTTGCCCAACCTGGAGGCATTGCAGGCCAATGTCGACCTGGCGCAAAAGCTCGGCTTCCTGCGCACCAAGCTCGACGTCGGCAAATACACCGACCTGAGCCTCGCCAAGGAAGCGGCGAAGCGGCTGACGGCAGCGAATCATTAACCATTTAACCCTATCCTGCGCCCGGCGACGCTGAGCGTCCGGCCGGGTGTGCTCGGTTGCGGGGTGGTAAACCTCGCGGCAATCCCCGCGCATAGGTTCGCATAGCTGACCCGTTGGACTTGCGTTTGTGCACTGCAGCATGAACGCTTAGGTCTGCATCGTTTGGTAGCTTGGGAGATCTCGCCGCCGGCGGGTTGGAGTGGGAAATGCGCGTAACATCGAAGAAGACTCGCGGAGCGAGCCAGTTCATGCAGCGGATCGACAAGATCGCCGCCGACCTCAATGTCGTGCTGCTGATTTTCGCCGTCGGGCTGGCGACGCTGGACCTGACGTTCCTTGTCACCCAGAAGGTGGTCGACCGGCTACCGCAGGTGACCCGGCTGGCGCAGGGTGCCGACACGCCGGTCGACAATTCGGCCCCGTCGCCCCAGAAATAGCGCCCCAGAAATAGCGCCGCAGAAATAGCGGGCGCCGGAAGCGGACGCTCAGTCGAGCGTCACCGGCTTTATCTCGCGCAGCCGCGGCAGCACCTCCTTCGAAAACAGGGTGATGTTCTTGACCGCTTCGTCATGCGTGATGAAGCCGGTCTTGCCGACCATGATCAGTTGGCCGAACCCGCCGA
This sequence comes from Allostellaceae bacterium, assembly GCA_035648415.1. Lineage (GTDB taxonomy): Bacteria > Pseudomonadota > Alphaproteobacteria > ATCC43930 > CGMCC-115725 > DATARH01. The sequence goes on along the minus strand of DASRLO010000024.1, from coordinate 40,707 downwards.
CCTTATCGTAGAAATCCATGATCTGCCGGTAGACGGTGTCCGGGTTGCCCGCATACATGCGGCCACCTGCCATCGCCATTTCCGTCGTCACGCCCGGCCGGTTGAGCGCCGAGCCGCGCCCCGGCCGGCCGAGGCTGCCCGCCGCATTGGGGTCGCGGTAAAGCTGTGGCGCTAGCTCGGGCGGCGTCGTGCCGGGCAGGTACTTGGCGTATTGCGGCGCCGATTTCATGCCGGTGTTGACGAACCACAACAGCTTGCTGCCGACGCGCACGCCCTCCTCGTCGGTGTCGCCGACATAGACAAAGGCCGAGTAGCCGAAGCGATCGGTCGCGGGCGCCGCCAATCCCGCCTCCTTGCGCGCCTCCCGATAAGACCCCCAGGCACGCTTGGTGACGTCGACCCCGCGCATCACCATGATGTTGACCATCCCGCGCCGGCCCAGTTCGGCGGTGTCGATCGGGTCGGAGGTCGCCGCCCACATCGGCGGGTGCGGCTGCTGATAGGGCCGCGGCCAGATGTTGACGTGGCGATGGGTGAAATGCTTGCCCTCCCACGAGAACGGCCCCTCACGGTAGGTCAGGGTCTTGTCGATAAGGTCGATCGCCTCCCAAAACCGCTCACGGATGCCGATCGGGTTGGCGTTGCCCGACGCCATCTCGGTCCCGCCCGATTTGACAAAGCCGATCTCGAGGCGGCCCTTCGAGATCACGTCGGCGGTCGCATACTCCTCGGCGGCGCGGACGGGATCGTTGCGCACCGTGATGAGCGTCCCCATCGAGAGCAGGCGGATGTTCTTGGTCTGCCGCGCGACGATGCCGAGCACCACCGGGCTCGCGCCGTAGAGGCAGTTGATCCCGGCATGATGCTCGCTCGAGGTGATGTTGAGCCCCAATTCGTCGCACAGCAGGTACTCGTCGAGCGTCTCCTCGAAGAGCCGCGCGGCAATTTTGGGATCGCAGTAGCGGTTGGGCAGGCTGGCGCGCACCGAGTCGGTGGCGGCGAGCACCTCGTCGGGGACAAAGGGATACGGGTTCTCGCAGTGAAACCACGCGTCCATTCCGCTTTTCCTCCGCCTCGGCCTCCCGCGAGGCGCCCGGCTGTTGTATCAAAGCCAGGGAGGAATCGCCCATGCCGATCAACAAGCCGCATCTCGAATTCCACCGCCTCGACATGCGGAGCGGGTGGGAGACCCCGCCCGGCTATCCGGCGGGGATCGAGCAGAAGATCCTCGCGGGCGCGCTCGACGAGGCGAACAAGACCGGCAGCCGCACCCGGCTGCTGCGCTTTCAGCCGGGCGTCCATACGACCGAGCCGTTCGTCCACGATTATTGGGAAGAGGTCTATCTGGTCGACGGCGACCTCACCGTGGGCAGTGATTCGCGCGGGCAAGGCGGCGAGAATTTCCCGCCCGGAACCTATGCCTGCCGCCCGCCCGGCGCGGCGCACGGCCCGTTCAAGTCGAACCGCGGCTGCCTGCTGCTCGAATCGCATTATTACGGGGACTGAGCGGCTCAATCCTTGCGCGAAAGCCGCTGCTCGACCCATTGCGCTCCCAAGGTCAGCGGGAACAGCACGACGAAATAGAGCACCGCGACCATCGTATAGACTTCGAGCGGCCGATAGGTCGCGGCGGTGATCATCTGGCCCTCGTACAGCAGATCGGCGACCGCGATGGTCGACACCAGCGAGGTGTTCTTAAGCTGGATGATCGACTGGTTCATAAACGGCGGGATCATCCGCCGCAGCGCCTGCGGCAGGATCACCAGACGCAGCGCCGGGAGATGGCGCAAGCCGAGCGCCCGCGCCGCGTCCCACTGCCCGCGCTCGATCGACTCGACCCCGCCGCGCACGATCTCGGCATAGAACGCCCCAGTGTAAAGCGATAGCACCATCCCGGCCGCGAGCACGCCCGGAATATTGATCCCGATCACCACCGGCAGCGCGTAATAAAACCAGATGATCTGCACCAGGAGCGGGGTACAGCGAAAAATCTCGACATAGGCGGTGAGCGGCAGGGTGACGAATTTATTCGATGACAGCCGCAGCAGTCCCGTTATCAGGCCTATCACCATGCCGGCGGCGATCGTCACGACCGTGTAGGCGATCGTGATGCCGAGCCCCCACAGGATCAGCCAGCGGTAATGCCAGAGAAAGGTGAAATCCCAGTGGTAGACGACGTGGTTCATCGCCGCCCGCCGCCGGTCATTGCGAGGCGCGCTTACGCGACGCAGCAATCTCGTCGAGCCAGGCTCTTATCGGCGCGGGATTGCTTCGCTGCGCTCGCAATGACGGCGCCTTGTTGCCTCACAACTCCACGTCGGCCGGGATGTCCTCGGGCTTGACGCCGTTGATCGCGAGGCCGGCGTAGAGCCAGGCGCGGATCTGTTGGATGCCGCGGTTGTAATCGACCCAGGCATTGAGGAAATTCCGCCAGCGCTCGTCCGTCTCCATGCGGATGCCCATACAGGTCGGCAGCTGCATGCGCGGCTGATGCAGCATCTGGAACTCGCCGAGCTCGGGGTTCTTCTTGACCGCGGTGAGGCCGAGATTGACCGCGAGGATCACGCAATCGGCCCGCCCCGACTGCACCGCGAGGATGCATTCGTCGCGCGACTTCAAGGCAATGATCTGCGCGTGCGGGCAAAACCGCCGCGCCGCGATCTCGTGCGCCGAGCCAATGTCGCAGGCGACCTTGACCTCGGGCTTGTCGAGATCGGACCAGTTGGTGGCATGAAACCCTTTCTTCCCGACCATGCCGAAACCGTGCAGGTAGAACGGATGGGTGAAGTCGATCACCAGCGCGCGCAATGGCGTCGGGTTCAGCGCAAAGGCGAGGTCGATCTTGCCCGCCTGCAGGTCGAGCACCGAGTTGCCGTAGGTCGATTCGAGGTATTCGACCTTGCCGTCGAACACCTTGGCGATGTCCTTGGCCATCTCGACGCACATGCCCGACCACTCGCCGGTCGCGATGTCCTTGTTGAAATAGGGCGCTTCGCCGGGTAGGGCGGCGATGCGCAAGGTCTTGGTGCTTTTGACCCGGTCGAGCGTCGACTGGCCCTGGTCGGCGGGCGGCGTCTGGGCTTTCGCCTCGCCGGCCAGCACGAGCGGCGCACCGGCCGCGGCAAAGGCAAGAGAGCGGCGTGACAGCATGAGAACCTCCCCCCGTTCGATTGCGCCGTGAACCTGGCGGCGCGGCGGCCCCGCGTTGTTTACTCGCATGGTTCATGCCAGGCCGCGAGGGCCATAGCGAAACGTAGCAGAGCGCCCCACCGCGCCCAACTCGAAAAACCGCCACCGCCCGTGCGAAGCGCGACGCGAATTCACCACGGAGGCACAGAGGTTCACGGAATAAACGCTTTGGCGCAGAGGACACGGAGATTTCGCAAAGGACGCGAAGCGACCAGGATGTCTCACGGGCTGAAGACTGCTAACAGCATATTTTCTAAAGGGCGCGCAGCGCCAAAAAATCATCGCGTCCTCTGCGTATCCTTTGCGAGCTCCGCGTCACAGCGTCCCTTTCTCTGCGCCCTCCGTGCCTCCGTGGTTATTTGGCCTGCGGCGCAGAGTTAGCGGCGCGCCGGCTCGGGGTTGAGCCAATGCTCGTCGAGCCAGCCGGTCTCGTCGTATTCGGCCATGCAGCGGTCGACGAGGTCGGTCATCGACGCCATCGCGCCCGCGCGCCGCGCGCCGGTCAGCACCTGGATGCGGATGTCCTCGTGGTTGCCGGCGTAGTTGCGCTCGTAGAGCTCGTGGCGGCCGCCGAACTCGCTGCCGATCGCGTCCCACAAGAGCTTCATGATCTTGATCCGCTCCTTGTAGTCGATGCCGTTCGAGCCGCGGACGTATTGCCGCAGCAGCGGGTCGATCGCCGGGTTGGCGAAATCGCGCGACGACGACGGCAGGAAAATGAGCGCCGAGGCGACGATCTTCTCGATGATCTCCTTGATCTTGGAATAGGCGTCGGGCGCGAAGACCCGGTAGGCCATCGCCGGCTGCAGATCGGGCAGCAGCGCGTCGCCGACCCAGGGCTGCGGGTTTGCCGCCATCGCGTTCGACAGCGACCAGAACAATTCGCGCCACGCGACGATCTCGCCGAGCATCGCCTGGTTGCCGCGGAATTCGTCGCCGCCGGTCGCGTGCAGCGCCTTGGCGACCAGCCCGGCGATGAAGTCGAGCTTGACCGCGAAGCGCGTGCAGCCCTGGAAGCAGAAGCCGTTAAGGAACCCAGAGCGCGGATAGAACGACAAGATTTTCTCGGTGTCGCGGTGAACGAGGATGTTCTCCCACGGGATCAGCACCTTATCGAGCACGAAGATCGCGTCGTTCTCGTCGAAGCGCGACGACAGCGGGTAGTCGTAGGGGGTGCCGCACCGAGTCGCGATCTCCTCGTAGGAATTGCGGCAGATGAGCTTCACGCCGGGCGCGTCCATCGGCAGAATGAACATGATCGCCATGTCGGGGTCGCTGGTCGCGGTCGCGGCATTCTGGCCGAGAAAGTTGTAGTGGGTCAGCGCCGCCGCGGTGGCGACGACCTTGGCGCCCGAGACGATGACCCCGGCATCGGTCTCCTTCTCGATCGAGACGTAGACGTCCTTGACCTCGTTGGTCGGGCGACCGCGATCGACCGGCGGGTTGACGATCGCGTGGTTCATGAACAGCACGTTCTCCTGGGCGCGCTTGTACCAGGCGCGGGCATTGCCGGCGAACTGGCCGTAATATTCGGCATTGGCGCCCAATGTGTTCATCAGCGCCGCCTTGTAATCGGGCGTGCGGCCCATCCAGCCATAGGTAAGCCGCGCCCATTCGGCGATCGCCACTTGTTGCGCCTTCAGTTCCCCGGGCGAGCGCGCGACGCGGAAATAGCGGTGAGTGAAGCCGCCCGAGCCGGTATCGGTCGGACAGGTCAGCACCTCCTTCTTGGCCGGGTCGTGCAGCGCGTCGTAGAGCCGGGCCAGCGAGCGCGCCGCGTTGCGGAACGCCGGATGCGTCGTCACGTCCCGGACGCGCTCGCCGTTGATGTAGACCTCGCGCCCGTCTCTGAGGCTCTCGATGTATTCCGCTCCGGTGAACGGGCGCGCGCCGCCCGCGATGTGCTGTTCGGGGGTCATCCTATCTGCTCCGGGAAGGGTGCCGGCATAGGCCCGGCTATACGGATTGGCCGGTTGGCGCGTGAGCGCCGCGAGCCGAGCCCAGACATCGCCCGGCACCGGCGCCTCACCACTCAGATAGCGATAGAGCGTCGTCCGCCCGATCGCCAGCGCCGCCGCCGCCGCGGTCTTCCAACGTCGGCCGTGTTCGGGCGCGAAGACGCGCCGGCAAGTTTCGGCGAAATCGCCGAACCGTTCCATTTGTTCCATAATTTACCGGAACATATGGAACAAGATTTGTCTAGCGAATGCTGCCCGATATTATTGCGTCGCTAGGCTAGGCCGCTGTTCAGTCGAGGTCGACCGCCAGACCGCTCGCCGCCAGTTCGCGGGTAATTTCCGCCTTCAGCCGCGTCAGCCCGTCGGCCGTCGCCGATTCGGCGCGGGCGACGATCACCGCCTGGGTGTTCGAGGCGCGCACCAGCCACCATCCATCGGCGCTCTTGACCCGCACCCCGTCGATGTCGATCACCTCGGCGCCGCGCCGGCGCAGCCGCGCCGCCACTTCGGCGACGATGCTAAATTTGCGCGCCTCGTCGCAGTCGAGCCGCAATTCGGGCGTGTTGAACATGACCGGCAGCCGGTCGGCGATCGCGGCGAGGCTGTCGCCGCTGCGCGCCAGGATGCCGAGAAGCCGCACCGCGACATAGACCGCGTCGTCGAAGCCGTACCAGCGGTCGCCGAAAAAGATGTGCCCGCTCATCTCGCCGGCGAGCGGCGCCTTCAGTTCGGCGAGCTTCGCCTTCATCGGCGAATGCCCGGTCGGCAGCATCACCGGCTTGCCGCCGGCGCGCGCGATCTCGGCGAACAACACATCGCTCGCCTTGACGTCGGCGAGGATCGGCGCGCCGGGGTGGCGGGTCAGCACGTCGCGCGCCAGCACGATCATCAGCTGGTCGCCCCACATGATGCGGCCCCGGGCGTCGACCACGCCGATGCGGTCGCCGTCGCCGTCAAAGGCGATGCCGAGATCGCAGCCATGCCGCGCGACCTCCGCCTGCAGCTGCACAAGGTTTTCCGGCACGGTCGGGTCGGGGTGATGCGCCGGAAAATGCCCGTCGATCGCCGCGTTGATCAGGTGATGTTCGCCGGGCAGCAGCGCGGTCAGTCGGGTCACGATCTCGCCGGTTGCGCCGTTGCCGGGGTCCCAGGCGACGCTGAGCGGCTTGCCCGAATCGTAGTCGCGCGCCAGCCGGGCGATGTAGCCGCCGGCGATCGCGTGGTCCGCGACCCCGCCGCGCGGCCCCGTCGGCGGGCCGAGTGCAAGCGCGGTCGTCCCCAGCTGCTGGATCTGCTCGGCATAGAACGGCTTGCCGCCGAGCACCAGCTTGAAGCCGTTATGGCTGGGTGGGTTGTGCGAGCCGGTTACCATGACACCGGCATCGACGCCGAGTGTCGCGGCGGCGAAATAGAGCATCGGCGTCGGTCCGCGGCCGATGCGCACGACATCGACCCCGCCGGCGGTCAATCCCTCGACCAGCGCGGCTTCGAGCTCGGGCGAGGTCAGCCTGCCGTCATAGCCCACGGCTATCCGATATTTCCCCTTGCGCCCGCCGCTCTCGGCAACCGTCGCGGCGAAGGCGCGGCCGAGCGCCTCGGCATCGGCGGCGAAGAGATTGGCGCCGACGATACCGCGGATGTCGTATTCGCGCAGGATCGCCGGGTCGAAGCGGTGCGCCATCTGCCTGATCAGCGATAATTCTGCAGGATGCGGCGCAGTTCCGCCCCGAGCTCGGGATGGTCGAGCCCGAGCGCGATATTGGCTTCGAGAAAGCCGAGCTTGTCGCCGCAGTCGAAGCGCCGGCCGGTAGCGCGCAGCCCGTGGAACGCCTGGCCCGCGGCGATCAACGCGGCCAGACCGTCGGTCAGTTGGATCTCGTTGCCGCTGCCCGGCTTCATGGTTTCGAGATGGCGGAAGATTTCCGGCTGGATGATGTAGCGGCCGATGATCGTCAGGTTCGAGGGCGCCTCTTCCGGCTTCGGCTTCTCGACGACGCCCCTGGCGCGGGCCAGCCTGCCGTCGTCCTCGACGATGTCGAGCACGCCGTAGCGGTTGGTCTGCTCGCGCGGCACCTCGATGACCGCGACGACATTGCCGCCGGTCTTGTCGTAGGCGTCGACCATCTGCTTGAGGCAGGGCGGATCGCAGACCATCAGATCGTCGACCAGGATCACCGCGAACGGCTCGTCGCCCACCAGATGACGCGCGCACCACACCGCGTGGCCGAGCCCCAACGGGCGCTGCTGCCTCGTATAGGCGATCTGGCCCGCCGCCGGCAGCCAGGCTTGCAGCTCGTCGAGCTGCTCGATCCTGCCGCGCTCGCGCAACGTGGTTTCCAGCTCGAAGGCGACGTCGAAATGGTCCTCGATCGCGCCCTTGCCGCGGCCGGTGACGAAATAGAACTCTTCGATCCCCGCGGCCTTCGCCTCTTCGACCGCGTAGTGGATCAGCGGCCGGTCGACGACGGTCAGCATCTCCTTCGGCATCGCCTTGGTCGCCGGCAGGATGCGCGTGCCGAGCCCGGCGACCGGGAACACCGCCTTGCGCACGGTTTGGGGCATCCGTTCTCCTCAAGTCCCGCGGCGCGCCCTGGCGCCCGTGTCCTAATAACGCGAAAATGGCCGCGCACTTCCCTTGCCTCAAAACAGCGCGATCATCGGGCGTGGCGGGCTTATGTCGGGTTAACGCCGGTTCATCAAGACGTCGCGGGCGCGATTGATCTTGGTCGCGAGATAATCCGTGCCGCCGTGGTCGGGATGCAACTGCATCATCAGCCGGTGATGCGCGGCCTTGACCGCCGCCGCGTCGGCGCCCGGCGCGAGGCCGAGGATGTCGTACGCCTCTTCGACGGTCATGTCGCTGCCGCCGCCGCGCGGCGGAGGAGCCCCCTGACCGCCGGTAAATTCGTCGCGCCATTCCGGGTGCAGCCGGTCGAGATAGGCTTCGAGCAGCCGCGCGCCTTCTTCATCCGCGGCGCGGCACTCGCGCAGCAGCGCGAGGAGGTCGGCGGGACCCAGCTCATCCAGCCGCGTTCCGGTGAAATTGCCGGCCAGCACCGTGCCGCTCATCGCCCCGGTGTCGTGGTCGAGGCTCATCCGCAAATAGGGTGTCGACACGTCCGAGGTCCGGCCGCCCGGCCCGGCGCCGCGAAATCCGGCGAACAGCGAGCGCGCCCGCCGCAGATACGGGAAAGCCAGGGTCAGCGGCAGCCACAGATAGGCGAAGCGCTCGGAGAACAGCAGGAACAGGAACAGCACGGCCGCGATGCCGATCGCGGTCCATTTGAGGCCACGCACCAGCTTCGCCGGGTTGGCGTTGACGAACAGGTAGCCGAGCAGTAGCAATCCGACGAGGATCGCCGCGCCACCGAGGAGCGCGAGCATCGCCGGCGCTCAGTACGGGAAACATCGTCTTTTCCGCGAAAGCGGGAACCCAGGGCGAGCGACGAACTGGTTGCCCTGGACCCCCGCTGCCGCGGAGGGGACGATTAAGATGAGAAGCGCCAAGCGGCCATCACCCCCGCAATTGCGCGGTCAGCAGCCGAATGTCGCCGCCCTTCTGGGCGCCGTAAGCGGCAAGCGCGCGGTAGCCGCCCGCGGCGTATACCGCGACCGAGGCGAGCAGCTCCTTGAGCCGGTCGGCGCTCGCCATATCGAAGCTCAGATAGGCGCCGCGCGACAGTTTGGCGATCTGGCGAAAGGCGGCGGCCGCCACCGCGTCGCGACCCTCGTGAAAGACGAACACCGGCGTGCCAAGCAATCCCAGCTCGCCGGCAAGCTGGCACAAGCGATCGGCATTCTCCTCCATCGCGTCGCCGACAAAGACCAGCGCGTTGACCCGCTGCTTCTTGCTCTCGACGATCGCGTGGCTCAGCACCCGCTCGATCTGCGTCTCGCCGCCGAGGCAGAAAACCGCGCGCATCGCGCGGTGGAGCTCGGCCGCATTCCGCATCCAGCGGCTTGCCCGGCATTCGGCGAAGCCGCGGTAGAACAGCAGCCGCACGTCGAGCCCGCCCAATGCCGCGGTTGCCTCGAACATCTCGCCCTGGATGCGGCAGGCGCGGTCCCAGGTCGGCTCGCGGCTCGCGGTGGCGTCGAGCGCGAAAATGAGGCGCCCGTGCCCGCCGCCCGGCCGCACCGCCGGCGCCTGGTGGAGGTCGCGCAGAAACGCCTCGACATCGGCCGGGGATGATGTTGCCGGAAGCCGGTCCTGGTCCGCGCTCATGCCGGCCTCAGCCAGACCGAGGTGTCGTGAAACACCGCGCCGCCCTGCGGCGGGCCGGGATCGGCGCTGGTCAGGAGGTTGATGCCGATGCCTTCTTCGAAGGCGGCGTTGGGCCACACCCCCTCGACGACGATGACCCGCTGTTGCAGGCCGTCAAAGGCGCGGGCATGGACGACGACGCTGCCCTTCTCGTTGCCGATGCGGATGCGGTCGCCGTCGGCGAGGCCGAACCCGGCGAGCGCCTCGGGATGGATGAGCACGCTCGGCCGCCCCTCGCGGGCGATCCCGCTCGGGGTGTTGTTAAAGCTCGTGTTGAGAAACGAGCGCGACGGCGCCGGCACCATGCGGAACGGCCGTTCGGGATCGCCGTCGTCGATGATCGCCACATGATCGGGGAATTCGGACAGCGCCGCGAGGTCGCGGCCGCGCATCGGCCCCGCCACCGACGCCCAATTGGCGCGGAAGTGGAACTTCTTGTCGAGATGCCCGAACCCGTCGAGAAAATGCGCGGTCTCGAACGGCTGCGCGCAATCGAGCCAGGTGCCCTCGACGAATTCCCCGGCACCGGGCAGACCGCTCGCCCGCAAGGTCTCGGCGATGATCTCGAACGCGGTCATCTTGAAGCCGCGGTGCTCGGCGCCCAGCCTCTCGGCAAGCCCGCAATGCACCTCGTGGTTGGAGCGGCATTCGCCATAGGGCGGCACCACGGCGCGGTGCAGCTGCAGAAAGGTGTGCGCTCCCGCGGTGTACATGTCGTCATGCTCGAGGAACGTCGTGGCCGGCAGCACGATATCGGCCATCGCCGCGGTCTCGGTCATGAACTGCTCGTGGACGCAGACGAAGAGGTCGTCGCGCGCGAACCCGCGATGCACCAGCCCCGACTCGGGCGACACCACCATCGGGTTGGTGTTCTGGATCAGCAGCGCGTCGACCGGCGGGCCGTCGCCGAGGTCGTACCTGTCGCCGGTGAGGATCGGCCCGATGCGCGACTGGTCGAGGATACGCGTCGAATGGTCGATGAGGTCCGCCCCTTCGATCAGCCGGCGGTCGAGGCGCACAAGACCGTGGTTCGATTGCAGCGCGCCGCCGCCCTCATGGGCCCAAGCACCGGTGACCGCCGGCAGGCAGGTGACCGCAAACAAATTCGCCGCGCCGTTGCGCTGGCGCGAAAACCCGTAGCCGATGCGCAGATAGGCACGCGTGGTCTGGCCGTAGAGCCGGGCGAAGGCGACGATCTCGTCCTGCGCCAGCCCGGTGATCGCCGCAGCCCAGGCCGGGTCGCGGCTTTCGAGATGCGCTTCCAGCCCCGCCGCATCGTCCGTATAGCGCTGGAGGTAGGTCCGGTCGGCGTAGCCTTCCTTGAACAGCACATGCATCACCGCGCAGGCGAGAGCGCCATCGGTGCCGGGCAGCGGTGCGAGGTGCAGGTCGGCGATCTCGGCGGTGCCGGTCCGGTACGGGTCGATCACCACCAGCTTGGCGCCGCGCTCCTTCCGGGCCTTGGCGATATGGGTCATCACATTGACCTGGGTCGAGACCGGGTTGCCGCCCCAGACGACGATCAGGTCCGCTTTCCCCATCTCGCGCCCGTCGACACCGCGCTTGACGCCGACCCCGACCAGCCAGCCGGCGTCGGTCAGCGCGTTGCAGATTGTCGAATGCTGGCGCGAGTAGCGCATCGCATGACGCAAACGCTGCAGCCCGTCGCGCTGCACCAGCCCCATCGTGCCCGAATAGTAATGCGGCCAGACCGCCTCGCTGCCATGACCTTGCGCGGCGCGGGTCAGCCCTTCGGCGACGAGGTCGAGCGCGTCGTCCCATGAGATCGGCGCAAAGGCGGCACGGCCGACCCCCTTGTCGCCGACCCGGCGCAGCGGCGCCGAGAGCCGGTCGGGATGGTGATGCCGCTCGGCGTAGCGCCCGACCTTGGCGCAGACGACGCCATCGGTATAGCCCTGCGCCCTCGCGCCGCGAATACGGCCGATCCGGCCGTCGATCCGCTCGACCTCGAGCGCGCAGGCGCTCGGGCAATCGTGCGGGCAGACGCTGAATGCGGTATCGAGCGGCAAGGGGTGCTCCGAAGCGCGGTTCGCCGCACGATACCAGCGTTCACGGCGCGCGGCGACAGCGCTCCCGCATCGTCGGTGGATGCCGAATATGGTACAACGCGCCATGCTCGCCGCCGCCCTCGACGACCCGGTCCTCAAACGCTTCCGCGCCGCGCTTGACGCGCTCTACGGCGACCGCATCGAACGCGTCATACTTTACGGCTCGCGCGCTCGCAGCGACGCCAGGGAGGACTCGGATTACGACGTTGCGGTGTTCCTCCACGAGCTAACCGACCGTCGCGACGAAGTTCGGCGGATGGTTCCCGTCGTCGTCGAGATCATCGATGACGCCGGGGCGGTGATCCATGCGATGCCCTATCGCGCCGGCTCCTACGATGACCGCACGTCGTTGATGCGGGAAATTCGGTATGAGGGCGTCGAGCTGTGACGATCGCTGCGGTGGTTGATTGGTCGGGCCCATTTTACGCAATCGATGAGGCAAAGGCTGCTGTTCGAGAGCACGAACTTGGTGAAGTCGTTTACCTGGCACTCGGGAAACGTTCTCGTCAGCATAAGCCAAGAATGCAGTACGTTGGAATTTCCAGCGATTCTGAGACGAGATTCAATAAGCATCATCATAAACTTCCTGAAATAAGTCGTGAGTTTCGAATTTGGGTAGGGGAAGTAGTTTCCCAGGCCGTTGCCGGAAGGCGGGCAGCACGACATCCAGTTAAACATACTGTGGCGATAGATCGGGCCGAATGGACATTAGCCTATTTTCTGGCTTTGCCGCTCAATGAGCGTAAACGAAGAAAGCCGCCACCGGAGGCGATAGTATTATTCAATCGCTGGTTTCGAGATGATTTTGAAACACGTCGCTATAAGCGCCCACACAGAGACTGGCCGGATCTGATCGAATTCTGCCATGAGAACGAAGGTGACGGCAGCGCCGCTATTGTCTGGTTTGGATCCCCGCCGCGGCGAAAGCACCTATCAAAATCCGAAGTGACAGAATTGGCTGAAATTCGCCGTTTGGCAAAAGCCGGCGTCGCTGGCGCTACCAGGAAACACGCATGACCTTCGCCCTCACCCCCGAACAGCTCGAAATCCGCGAGGCGGTGGCGCGGCTGTGCACCCGCTTCGACGATGCCTATTGGCTCAAGAAGGACACCGACGGCGGGTTTCCGCACGAGTTCCACCAGGCGATGGCCGCGGGCGGCTGGCTCGGCGTGGCGATGCCCGAGGAATATGGCGGCAGCGGGCTCGGCATCACCGAGGCGGCGGTGGTCATGCAGGCGGTGGCGCAGTCGGGCGCCGGGTTTTCCGGCGCCTCGGCGGTGCATATGAATATTTTCGGCCTGCACCCGGTGGTCGTGTTCGGCACCACTGAGCAGCAGCAGCGCTTTCTCCCGCCGCTGATCGCCGGCAAGGAAAAAGCGTGCTTCGCCGTCACCGAGCCCGATGTCGGGCTCGACACCACGCGGATCAAGACCCGCGCCACCCGCGAGGGCAACGGCTACACGATCACCGGCCGCAAGATCTGGACTTCCACCGCGCAGGTCACCGAGAAGATGCTGATCCTCACCCGCACCACCGCGTTCGAGGATTCGGCGCGGCCGTCGCAGGGCATGACCCTCTTCTACACCGACCTTGACCGCAGCGCCGTCGAGGTGCGCGAAATCCCGAAAATGGGCCGTCACGCCGTCGACTCGAACATGCTGTTCATCGACGGGCTGAAAGTGCCGCTGGAGGACCGCATCGGCGAGGAAGGCAAGGGGTTCCAGTACATTCTGCACGGGATGAACCCGGAGCGCATCCTGATCGCCGCCGAGGCGGTGGGGCTGGGCCGCGTCGCGCTCGCCCGCGCCGCGCGCTACGCCAAGGAGCGCGTCGTCTTCGGCCGGCCGATCGGCCAGAACCAGGGCATCCAGCACCCGCTCGCCGAGCGCTGGGTCGAGCTGGAGGCGGCCGAGCTCTTGGTGCTGCGCGCCGCCGCCGCTTACGATTCCGGCGAGGAAGCGGGCGCCTTCGCCAACGCCGCCAAATATTTCGCCGGCGAGGCCGGCGCCAAGGCGTGCGAGACCGCGATGCTGACCCATGGCGGCATGGGTTACGCCAAGGAATTCCACGTCGAGCGCTATTTCCGCGAGGCGCAGATCGCGCGCATCGCCCCGGTCATGGCGCAGCTTATCCTGTCGCATATCGGCGAGCGGGTGCTCGGCTTGCCGAAATCGTATTGAGGGAATTAAGCCTTTATTCACCCTAATAGTTGCAAGGATGCCGTAAACCGAACACGCGGGAGCCGCCTATGCGAGATGCTGCGAAGGTCGCCCTCGCTCTCGTCGCCGGCATTGGGATCGGAGCGTGGGGCATTCCGGCGCTCCGGGCGCAAACGGGACCGCACCCGGCCTATGTCGTCACCGAAACCAAAGTCACCGACCCGGCCGGCTTCACCGAATACATGCGCGGCGAGCCGGCGACCTTGGCGCCTTATCACGGCCGCGCCTTGGCGCGCGCCTTGCCCGACACGCGTGAAGGCGCGCCGCCCGAGGGCATGGTGTCGATCCTCGGGTTCGACAGCCTGCAAGACGCCAATCGCTGGTACAATTCGCCCGAATACAGCAAGCTGACCGAACTGCGGCGGAAATCGGCGGCCTCGCGGATTTATCTCCTCGATGGCGTGGTGAAATAGCGTACGGCGATATGCGTGCTTCGAGCCGCCGGGCGGCGCCTTGATGGACGCGCGGAGTCAAGCATGGTGCTGCGTGTCGCGATCGGGGGGTTCGGGGCGATCGGCAAGGCGGTCGCCGAGGCATTAGACCCTGGCAAAGCTGGCGGCATAGAGGGCCTCAGCCTCGCCGCGGTCGCGGCCCGCGACGCGGCGCGGGCGGAAGCGGCGATGGCCGCCTTCGCCCATCCCGTGCCGGTGCTGCCGCTCGATCGCCTCTGGGAAGCGGCCGACATCGTCATCGAATGCGCGCCGGCGGCGCATCTGCGCGACATCGCCGAACCGGCGCTCGCCAACGGTCGCACCCTCGTCACGTTGAGCTGCGGTGCGCTGCTCGACAATTTCGACCTCGTCGAGCTGGCGCGGCGGCACGGCGGCCGCATCCTGGTGCCGACCGGAGCGCTCTTGGCGCTCGACGCGGTGCAGGCGGCGGCATTGGGCGGCGGCATCCGATCGGTGCGGATGATCACCCGCAAGCCGCCCGGCGGTCTCGACGGCGCGCCTTACCTCGTCGAGCAGCAGATCCGCGTCACCGGACTCACCGCGGCGAAGCTGGTATTCACCGGCAGCGCGCGCGAGGCGGCGCGCGGCTTTCCGGCCAATGTCAATGTCGCGGCGGCGCTCGCGCTCGCCGGGATCGGACCGGACCGCACGACGATCGAGATCTGGGCGGACCCCGCGCTCGACCGCAACACCCACCGCATCGAGGTCGAAGCCGATGCCGCGCGCTTCTCGATGCAGATCGAGAACGTGCCGAGCCTCGAAAACCCGCGCACCGGGCGGCTGACTGCGCTCTCGGTCATCGCCCTGCTGCGAAAGCTGACCAGCCCCCTGGCGATCGGGACGTAGGACGACGCTTTGGCGCGGAACCGACGGCGCGCGGCGCTAACATCGCCGCTGACACACCGCCGCCCGGTTTGCGCTATACTGTCCCGACCAAATCTGGGAGACCACAATGCCCGTCGTCAAAGCCACCGATCTCGCCTATGGGCGGCTGCGCTCGCCCGATCTCGACAAGCAGGAAGAATTTCTCACCGCGTTCGGCATGGTGCGCGCCGACCGCACCAAGAACGCCCTCTACATGCGCGGCACCGACGCGCCGCACCACATCCATGTGACCGAGCTGGGCGAGCCCAAATATGTCGGCATCGCCTTTCACGCCGGCAGCGAGGAAGACCTCGACAAGCTGAGCCGGGTCGAGGGCGCCTCGAAGGTCGAAGCCATCGACGAGCCCGGCGGCGGCAAGCGCGTCCGGCTGACCGACCCCGACGGCTTCCAGGTGGAGGTCGTGCACGGCATGGAGATGCTGGCGAAAATTCCGGTCGAGCGCCCGGCGGTCAATATCGGTGAGGACAAGACCCGGCGCCGCAACGTGCTCTACCGCGTGCAGTCGGGCCCGAGCCACGTCAAGCGCATCGGCCATTTCGTGGTGATGACGCCGAACTTCGACAACATGCTCGGCTTCTACCGCGAGATGCTCGGCTTCCGCTGCTCGGACGAGGTCTACGCCGACGAGAAGACCAACATCGTCGGGTCGTTCAACCGGCTCGACCGCGGTGACGATCATGTCGACCACCATGTCTTCTTCTGCATCCGCGGCGACAAGTCGGGCATCAACCACCTCTCCTACGAAGCCGCCGACATCGACGACATCATGAGCGGCCATGAGGTCATGAAGGCTAAGGGTTACGAGCATTATTGGGGCATCGGCCGCCACTCGCTCGGCAGCCAGGTCTTCGATTATTGGGGCGATCCCTGGGGCCGCGTCCATGAACATTGGGCCGACACCGACGTGCTCGACGCCAGCGTGCCGTCGGGCCTATGGGGCCGCGGTGAGCTCAACGGGCCGTGGGGCGAGCCGATTCCGCCTCGCTTTATGGGCCACGCGGTGCGGTGAACGTGTTTGTCATTGCGAGAAGCCGCAGGCGACGAAGCAATCCCGATCGAGAGGCGCACGCGGGGCGAGATTGCTTCGCTGCGCTCGCAATGACGCCAATAGTGAGGAGTTTCGCTCGATGACGACCTTCGTCCGCTGTGGCCAGCTGTTCACCGGGCAGGAGGACGAGGCGCGGACGGACGCCGCGCTCGTCTATGACGATGGCGGCCAACTTCTCTACGCCGGACCCGAGGCGGGTGCGCCCAAATGCGGCCAATCCGACCGGGCGATCGACCATTCTCGGCATTTCGTCATGCCGGGCCTGATCGATGTCCACACCCACCTCGCCTATGGCAACGCCAAGACCGAGGAGGATATCGACCTTTACAGTCCGCTCGAGTTTCGCGCGCTCCGGGGCATGTTCTTCGCGCAGAAGGTCGCCGCCGCCGGCTATACCGCGATCTGCTCGCCGGGCGACGCGGGCCAGGTCAGCCTGTCGATCCGCAACGCAATCAATGCCGGCCTCTTCGACGGGCCGCGGGTGATGGCCGCCGGCCCCTACTTGACGACCCATCAAGGCCTCACCGACTGGTATCCGACCTGGATCGGCGCGCCGGAGACCTCGATCGGCAAGCTCGTCACCTCGATCGACGAGGCGATTCAGGAGGTTCGCCGCCAGGTCAAGAACGGCGTCGATTGCATCAAGATTGCGATGGACGGCATCCAGCGCCGGCCGGACGGCGAGCTGATCGCCGCCTTTACCCAGGAAGAGACCGACGCGATCGTGCGCGAGACGCACCGCATGGGCAAAAAGGCGGTGGCGCACGCGGTCGGTCGCGAGGCGACGCTCTATTCGGCGCGCGCCGGGGTCGACCTCATCTTCCACGGCTTCTTCCTCGACGACGAATGCATCACCGCGATGAAGCGGACCGGCAGCATGCTGTGCCCGACCTTGACCCAGCCGAAAAACGTTATTGAGTTCACCCAGCCGCATGAGCCCGCCGGGCAACGGGGCAGACCCGAAGCGACCGAGCGGCGCTACAAGCTCGGTTGCGCCAATCTTAAAAAGGCGATCAAGGCCGGCATCCCGTTCCTCGCCGGCACCGACACCGGATTCGCGGTCACCCCCTATGGCGAATGGCATGCGCGCGAATTGGAGCTGTTCGTCGACGACCTCGGCTTCTCGAAAGCCGCGGCATTGCGCGCGGCGACCGAAGTCAATGCCCGGTTCATGGCCGATACCGCCAGTATCGGCGTGCTGGAGCCGGGCCGCGCCGCCGATTTCGTCGCCTGGGACGGATCGCCCTTGGCCGATATCGGCATTCTCCAGGACAAGCGGCGGCTGTGCGGCGTCTATATCGCCGGCCGGGAGATCAAGATCGCCGACCGGCCCTATGATCCGCACCAGGTCAGCGATTTCTCGCTCAGCAACTGGACCGATCTCTACACCCAGGAGAGGGTCGCCGGGCTGCGCGGCGAGCGGCGGCGGCTCGAGGCGGCGGAATAACGAGCGTCGCTTGGCGATGCCGGATATCGCGCATCCCAAGCTGCGGCGCCTATACGAGTATTGGGACGGCAAGCGCGCCGGGCGGAAAATGCCGGCGCGCCGCGATCTCGACCCGCTCGACCTGACCTTCGTCATCGGCAACATCATTCTCGTCGACGTTGTCGACGAAACGCCGGTTCGTTTCCGCATCCGGCTGCACGGCACCAATTTGTCGGAATACGTGGGCTACGAACTGAGCGGCAAGATGCTCGACGAGTTGCCGGTCAACGAATTCCGCATGCTGGCGCGGCAAAGTTTCATTCGGGTCACGACCACCGGCGAGGTGACCCATGGCAAGCGCGACCGCATCATCGACGGCCGCTTGGCCCGCTACGAAACCGTGATCATGCCGCTGTCGGACGATGGCGAACGGGTCGATCGGCTGATGGTCGGGCTGATCCACGACGACGAGAACCGCTGAACCCAGGCCATGAAACCTGCGATGTCCGTACCTATGGTCGATCGCGACGCGCGGGAGACACAGCATCTTTTGACGCGGCGGTTGCCGATTCGCTGTCGGCACCCGACATGAAGCGCGCCTCATCACCCTGTCGGGAGCACCGATGCCGCGAGACCCGCGCGAAGCGCCACCGCCGCCGGACGCCACGCCGCAATCCGGCTTGGCGGCGCAGACCAGCGAGTGGCTGATCAGAGAGGGGCGTTTCCTCGAAAACAACGAGACGATCCTCCAGCAATTTTGCGAGCGCGTCGCTCGCTCTGGCATACCGATCGACCGCGTGTCGCTGCATCAGCGCGCCTTTCACCCGCAATATCGCGGTGTCTCGCGCGTCTGGCGGCGCGGCCGGCCGCTCGAGGAGAAATTCCTCGACCACGGCATCGAAAAGACCGCGACTTATCTCGAAAGCCCGGTGCGCGTGGTGACCGAGGAAAGCCGGCGTCTCGAATGGCGGCTCGACGGCAACGCGCCGCTGACCTTCCCGGTTCTCCAGGAACTGCGCGAGGCCGGGTATACCCAATACGTCATCGCACCGCTGGTCTATGCCGTCGGGATTACCAACGCGATCTCCTGGGCGACCCGCAAGCCGAGCGGGTTCAGCGCCGGCGAGCTGCGGTTCTTCGAGGAGATTCTACCGGCCTATGCCGCGGTCGCCGAATTGAAGGCGCTGCGCCGCTTCATCGGCGGAATCCTGACGACCTATGTCGGCAGCCATGCCGGCCGGCTCATCCTCGACGGGCAGGTGCGGCGCGGCGATGTGCGCGAGATCACCGCGGCGCTGATGCTGGTCGATCTGCGCGATTTCACCGAGATGTCGGACAGCCTCAGCTCGCGTGCGGTCATCCGCGTGCTCAACCAGTATTTCGACTGTGTGATGACGCCGATCCGCGACCACGGCGGCGAGGTGGTCGAGATCATGGGCGACGGCGTGCTCGCGATGTTCCGCCAGGGGCCTCACGGCCACGCCGCCGAGGCTTGCAGCCGCGCCCTCACGGCCGCCACCGCCGGGCTCGCGGCGCTCGTCGAGCGCAACCGCAAGCACCCGTCGCGGCCGCTGCGCGCCGGGGTCGCGTTGCATTACGGCACGGTCAGCTATGGCAATATCGGCTCGGGCGACCGCATGGACTTCACCGTGATCGGCCCGGACGTCAACCTGACGAGCCGCATCGAGCGGCTCTGCCGCGAACTCGACCGCGCCCTGATCATGTCGGAGGCCTTCGCCGACACGCTGCACCGTCCGATGTGGGAAATCGGCCATTTCGAAATGCGCGGGTTCGCCAAGATGCAGCGTCTCTTCGAGCTGCCGCAGGAATAGCTTCGGGGCGGCGGCGGCTTGCGGTCATCCCGCAACCGCAAATCGATCGCAGTTAACGCCTCGCCTGGAAGAAGGCGCGCAACAGCGCGCCGGCGCGGCGCTCTTCGATCCCGCCGTAGACCTCGGGCCGGTGGTGGCAGGTCGGCTGGTCGAAGATGCGCGGCCCATGCTCGACGCCGCCGCCTTTCGGGTCGTAAGCGCCGAAATAAAGCCGACGGACCCGCGCCAGCGCGATCGCCGCGGCGCACATCGGACACGGCTCGAGCGTCACGTAAAGATCGCACCCGTCGAGCTGCTTTTGGCCAAGCGCGGCGGCGCCGGCGCGCAACACCAGCATTTCCGCATGCGCGGTCGGATCGTTTTCGGCTTCGACCCGATTGCCCGACGCGGCGATCACCGCTCCGTCCGCGCCGACCAGCGCCGCGCCGACCGGCACCTCGCGGCGCCAGCCGGCGGCCTCGGCCTCGGCGAAGGCGCGGGCCATCGGCGTGTCGTTAAGCCCCGTCGGGCGTTTGGTGATTGCCGGCACTGCCGCCCCTCGCTATTTCCTCAGCAGGATGAACGACACCGCTCCGCAACGCATCGCCAAAGTGCTCGCCCGCGCCGGGCTGTGCTCGCGCCGCGACGCCGAGCGCTGGATCGCCGAGGGCCGCGTCGCGGTCGACGGCAAGGTGCTGACCAGTCCCGCCCTCACCGTGACCGAAGCGAGCGACATCCGCGTCGACGGCATGCCGCTCCCCGAGCCCGAGCGGGCGCGGCTGTGGCGCTATCACAAGCCGCCGGGGCTGGTCACCACGCACCGAGACGAGAAAGGCCGCGCCACGGTGTTCGCGGCGCTGCCGAAGGAATTGCCGCGGCTGATCTCGATCGGCCGGCTCGACCTCAACTCCGAAGGGCTGCTGCTGCTGACCAATGACGGCGCGCTGGCCCGCCGTCTCGAATTGCCGGCGACCGGATGGCTGCGGCGCTACAAGGTGCGGGTGCACGGCTTGGTGGAGCCGGTCCGGCTCGCGGCACTCGAAAAAGGCGTGACGATCGACGGCATCGCCTACGGCCCGGTCCGCGCCCAATTGGAGCGCCAGCAGGGGTCGAATGCCTGGGTCGCGCTCAGCTTGCGCGAAGGCAAGAACCGCGAGGTGCGCCGCGTGCTGGAGCATCTCGGCTATCCGGTGACGCGGCTCATCCGACTTTCTTACGGTCCGTTTCAGCTCGGCCATCTCGAACGCGGCGCGGTCGAGGAAGTGCCGAAATCGGTCCTGGCGGACCAGCTCGGCAGCGGCGAAAAGCCGGCGAAATCCTATGCGCGTCGTCGGCGGTAGGCACCGCGGACGGCGGCTGGTCGCGCCGCCGGGCGAGGCGGTGCGGCCGACCAGCGACCGCGCCCGCGAGGCGCTGTTCAATATCCTTTCGCATGGCGAATTCGCCGCGGCCGGTCTTCCCTTCGCCGATGAGAATATGCTCGACGCCTTCGCGGGTACCGGCGCGCTCGGCATCGAGGCGCTGTCGCGCGGCGCGGCGCGCGCTGCGTTTATCGAGACCGACCGCATCGCGCTTGGGACGCTGCGCCGCAACCTCGCCGCACTCGACGAGGAAGACAGCGCCGACATCATCTTCGGCGATGCGACCCGCCCGCCGCGGGCGACATATCCCTGCGCGCTGGCGTTTCTCGACCCGCCGTATCGCAGCGGGCTCGCCGAACCGGCGCTGGCGGCGTTGACCGAGATGGGCTGGCTCGCGCCGCGCGCCCTGGCGGTCGTCGAGGTCGCGGCGAACGAAGCTTTTTCGCCGCCCCACGAGTTTACGATGATCGAGGTGCGTAAATACGGCGCGGCGAAACTGATCTTTCTGCTCCGCGAGGGAGGTTCCCGATGAACATGCCGCACATCACCCTGCCCGACGGCGAGACCGTGCCGGCCTATGGCCAGGGCACCTGGCATATGGGCGAAAGCCCCGGCCGTTTTGCGGAAGAGGCGGCGGCGCTGAAGCTCGGCATCGATCTCGGCATCGCCTTGATCGACACCGCCGAGATGTACGGCAGCGGCGTCGCCGAGGAGATCGTCGCCGAGGCTGCCGAGGGGCGTCGCGACGAGCTCTTCATCGTCAGCAAGGTGTTGCCCTACAACGCCTCGCGGAAAGGCACGATCGAGGCCTGCGAAAAGAGCCTCAAGCGGCTCAAGACCGACCGGATCGATCTCTACCTCCTGCATTGGCGCGGATCGCATCCGTTCGCCGAGACCCTGGCCGCGCTCGAGCGGCTGCAGCGCGACGGCAAGATTCGCCACCACGGCGTCAGCAATTTCGACCGCGGCGACATGGAGGAGTGGGCGCGGCTCGATGCCGGCAAATCGGTCGCCTCGAACCAGATCCTCTACAACCTCACCCGGCGCGGACCGGAATGGGAGGTGATCCCGTGGTGCCGCGAGCGCAACATCTCGATCATGGCCTATTCGCCGATCGAACAGGGCCGCATGCTCGGCAACAAGACGCTCGCCGAAGTGGGCGGCCGCCACGGCGCGACACCGGCTCAGGTGGCGCTCGCCTGGCTGCTGCGCCAGGACGGGATGATCGTGATCCCCAAGGCCAGTCGGCAGGAGCATGTGCGCGAAAACCTCGGCGCGCTCGACCTCAAGCTCAGTGAGCAAGACCTTGCCGACCTCGACCGCGCCTTCCCGCCGCCCAAGGGCCGCTCGTCGCTGGGGATGCTGTAGCGATCGTGCTCTACGCTTCCCGGCGAAAAGCCGGGACCCACTTTTCAGCGCCCGTGACTGTGAAAACATGGACCCCGGCCCCCGCCGGGGAGCGGCACATAAAACCAGTCTAGCGCGACTGGATGGTCGTGCCGCCGTCGACGGTGAGAATCTGGCCGGTGATGAAGGCGCCGGCGGGCGACGCCAGGAGCAGCGCCGGGCCGGCGATGTCGATCGGCTGGCCGAGGCGGCGCAGCGGGGTCGCGGCTTCGCGGCGGGCGCGGCGCTCCGGGTTTTCGTAGAGCGCGCGGGCGAACTGGGTCACCACCAGTCCGGGCGCAATGCAGTTGACCCGCACCCCGTCCGGCCCCCATTCGGCGGCGAGGTTGCGGCACAGCGCGTAATCGGCGGCCTTGGTGATGCCGTACATGCCGAGTTCCAGCGAGGCGTGCAGCGCCGCGACCGAGATGATGTAGATGATCGAGCCTTCCTTGCGCTCGCGCATGCCCGGCGCCACCGCACGCGAGAACCACAGATTGCTCTGCACGTTGTTGGTCATCATCCGCTCGAAGACCTCGTCGGTGAGGGTGTCGAGCGAGCCGTGATGCGGGTTGACCGCGGCGTTGCAGACCATGATGTCGACGCGGCCATAGGCCTCGTTCGCCTTGGCGATCAGGCTCTCGCACTGCGCCTTGTCGGAGATGCGGCAGGTGATCGCGGTCGCCTCGCCGCCTTTGGTCTTGATCGCGTCGACGACCTCCTGGCAGGGTTCGAGGTTGCGGCCGGAGATCACCATTTTGGCGCCCGCCTCGGCGAACTGCTCGGCGATCGCCCGGCCGATGCCGCGCGACGAGCCGGTGATGACCGCGACTTTTCCGGAAAGATCGAATAGATTCATGCCCACCCCTGTAAAATTCGCTCCCCCGCGCAAGCGGGGGCCAGGGGCACCCGCGCATCGCTGGCCCTGGGTTCCCGCTTTCGCGGGAAAGACGAATTAAATCGGTACTCGCAGCTTCCTACCGCGTCTCCTTCACCAGCGGGTTGCGAAGAATGCCGATGCCGGTGATCTCGATTTCGCAGACATCGCCGTGCTTCAGGTTGCGCGGCGAGCCTTCGGTGCCCATCCAGACGACGTCGCCCGGCCACAGAGTCAGGTATTGCGACATGCGGCTGATGAAAGTGGCGACGCCGTAGAGCATGTGGTTGGTCCGGAAATTGTCGGTCTCCTCGCCGTTGACCCGGACGATCGTGCGCGCCGCCTCGAGGTCGAAATCGGTCTCGATCCACGGCCCCATCGGCTTGAAGGTGTCGGTGTTCTTGGCGCGCCACAAGGTTCGGTCGTTGCGTTGCCAGGTGCGCTCGCTCATGTCGTTGCCGATGGTCCAGCCGAGGACACAGGACAGCGCCTCCGATTCCGATAGGTGCTTGGCCTTGGTGCCGATGACCGCGACGAGCTCGCCCTCGTATTGCACCAATTCGCCGGCGTCGTGCGGGATCGCGATGTTCTCGTTATGCGCGATGAGCGCGTTGTTGGCGCGGTAGCCGACATCGGCGGCGGGCGGGATGTTCGGCTTCTCGCCGCGCTTCTTCGCCATCTCGGTGATGTGCTCGACATAGTTGAGCCCGGCCGCGTAGAAGGTTTTCGGCACCACCGGCACGAGATATTTGATGTCGCGCAGCCGGTGCTTGGTGCGGGTCATCTCGTAGCCGGCGAACGGATCGCCGGTGACCTGGACGACCTCGTCGCCCTCGATGATGCCGTAGGATTCCTGACCGTTCGCCTCGTAGCGGAGCCAGCGCATCGGAGCCTCCCTCTAGTGCTGCCCGACTATAGCCGACGCACGGGCGGCGGCAACGCGGGCGCCTGTTATCCCTGTTATTTGCCGCAAATTCTCAGGCATCAAGAGGCTCCCGCCGCCGCGATTACGCCGGCCCGCGATAGATGTCACAGAATTTTGGCGAAATTAGCGTCGCTCACCGCAACGGAGCATCGCTACATGGCGGGCAAGATCGCGGGAAGCTACTCCTGCGCGTAGCGCCAGGGCTTGTCGGGCTGCGGCGCGTCTTCGTCGATGGTCCATTGCGGCAGGGCGATGCCGGCGGAAACGTCGCTGAACACCATGCGGACGCGGGTGCCGACGCCGACGCGTTTCACTATGTCGGGCGGGGCCAATTGCCCGTCCGGGGTGCAGAGGTTGCCGATGACGCGCAGCGCCTCGTCCGCGGTCGGCTGGCCCTTTTGCGTGTCGAGGTCGACCAGCAGCACCATGTACGGCGTCTTGCCGCGGAAAGCGGGCTGAATGGCGTGGTGCACCTCGGTGTAGGAATGCACCGCCCCCTTGCCCTCGACGTTCTTCCAGGTCGACTCGCGCGCCATGCACCACGGGCAGGCGGTAGTCGGCGGGTAGCGCAGCCGGCCGCACTCGTTGCAGCCCTGGAGGTGGAAATCGTGCTCGGCGCAGTGCTTGAAGTAGGCGACGTTCTCGACATCGAGATCGTCGATCCGCAAGCCCATGCCCATGTAGTCGCCGTCGATGGTCGCCATTGTGGTATCTCCCTACCAGCCCTTGCGCATGACCATCGACGACGCGGTCGCCGGGTTGGCCCAGCCGAGATTGGCGCTGACCTCCACATCCTTGACCTGGCGGCAGCCGCCTTCCTTGTAGTCGTAGGTGTGCTGGCGCTTGCCGTCCGCGCCTATGGGGCAGGAATCGTCGGCGGCATGGCGCAGTTGGCGGGTGTTCTCGATCACCATGTTCATGCCGTGGGTGTAGCCCTCGCAGAGATGGCCGCCGCTGGTGTTGTTGGGGCGCTTGCCGCCGAGGCCGATGGTGCCGTCGCTGACGTATTGCCCGCCGTCGCCCTTCTTGCAGAAGCCGTAATCCTCAAGCTGCAGCATCGTGGTGAATGTGAAGGCGTCGTAGGAGCCGGTGATGTCGACATCCTCCGGCCCCACCCCGGAATTCGGCCACAAGATCTCCTTGGCGTAATGCCCGGCGACGGTCGAGATCGGCCCGTGCTGGTAATGCATGTCGAGCCGCGGCTTGTTGCACCGGCCGACGACGCCGCGAATGAGGACCAGCGGCTGCTTCATGTCCTTCGCCCGCTCGGCGGTGGTGACGATGACGCAGGTGGCGTTGTCGGTCTCGACGCAGCAATCGAGAAGGTGCAGCGGCTTGCAGATGAAGCGGCTCGAAATCACGTCCTCGACCGTGAAGCGCTTCTTGTAATAGGCCTTGGGGTTGTTCGAGGCATGGCGCGAGTGGAACATCTTCACATGCGCCACCTGCTCCGGGGTGGTGCCGTAATCGTACATGTGGCGCATAAAGGTCGGCGCAAAGCTCTGCCCGGCGCTCTGCCAGCCATAGGCGCGGTTGTGCAGCATGTCGCCCGCGACCGGCGCCGCCGAGCGCGCCCCGGTGCCGCCGATGCGCACCTGGCTGAACCCGTTCATCGAGCGGAAGATCGCGACGGTCTTGCAGAGACCGGCCTCGATGATGCCGATGGAGATGCCGACAAGGGCCTCCGTCGAGGAGCCGCCGCCGACCACGTCCATGTAGAAATTGAGCCGGCAGCCGAGATCGCCGGCGATGAAGGTTGCCGAGGTCGAATCGCCGCCCGAATAGTCGAGCATGCCGTCGATGTCGCTGGCTTTGAGGCCGGCATCGAGGATCGCGTTGCGCACCGCCCAGGTGCCGAGCGCGCGGGTCGTCATCCCCGAGCCGCGGGTGTAGGTGGTCTCGCCGACCCCGACGATCGCGTATTTGTCGCGCAGATAGCGAGGCGTGGTGCCGTCGACCTCTTGGCGTGGCAATGGCATGCGCATCTCTCCTTTTAGCAAACCACCCCGGCGAACGGCCGGGCCCCTGCCGACCAAGGACGGTTAGATGGACCCCGGCCTTCGAGCCTGTGAAGGATTCCCAATGTTAGGGGGATGTGGTTCCCTTTGCGAGGGCGAAGGGAATGATGATGTCTTGTGGGGCACGGGTTGGAGGCGAACCGGTCGCCGCTGTCATGGGACTTGATTGATCTGGAGGCTTTGCGGCGGCGGCCATCGCGCCCGGATTATGTGGAGGTTTGTGGAAACGCTGGATTTGACGGCCGCCTTAAGGGCGAAGTCAAGGCGACGAAGACCGGGGTAATAGAACGCAAAAATTCGATATGGTTGGCTTTAGGAGGAGCGAGATGGATTACGAGCACATCCTCGTCGAGATCGAAGACGGCGTCGGGGTCTTGACCTTGAACCGGCCGGACAAATTGAACGCGATGAACCGCAGGCTGTCGTCCGAGCTGCGCGACGCGGTCAAGTCGATGGACGCCGACGACGGCATCGGCTGCATCGTCATCACCGGCGCCGGCCGCGCGTTTTCCGCCGGCGGCGACATCCACGAGCAGCGCGAGGACGACCACAAATTCACCGACGAGGAGCAGGAGACCCGGCGCACCCGCGGCAGCTACGAGATCGGCGCCTCGGCCAAGCCGACGATCGGCATGATGAACGGCCTCGCCTATGGCGGCGCCGGGGTGCTCGCGTCCTCGCTCGACATGCGCATTGGCTGCGAGGATTCGAAATTCCGCTTTCTCGCCGCCGCCTATGGCCGGATCAACAGCACCTGGACCTTGCCCAACCAGGTCGGCTGGCCGGTCGCCAAGGAACTGCTGTTTTCGGCCCGCATCGTCGAGGCCGAGGAAGCCTACCGCATCGGCCTCCTCAACCATCTCGTGCCGCGCGCCGAGCTGCGCGCCAAGACCATGGAGCTTGCCCGCACCATCGCCGGCAACAACCGCGCCGCGATCGTCGGGATCAAGCAGCTGATGCTGCAGCAAATGAGCCAGAACCTGGAAGAGCAATACGAGGCCGAGCGCCATTTCACGACGCATGTCGTGCGCGGCGCCAAAGCCGAGGACGCCTTCCCCGACTTCATCGCGCGGCGCGGCAGAAAGCTGGGTTAGGAGCGTCGCCCGCCCACCGCTCACCGCGGCAGCGTCGTCTTCCCCATCAGGAATTCGTCGATCGCGCGCGCGCATTGCCGGCCTTCGCGGATCGCCCACACCACCAGCGATTGGCCGCGCCGCATGTCGCCAGCGGAGAACATTTTGGGCACCGAACTCTTGTAGTCCGCGACATTGGCCTGGACGTTGCCGCGCGGGTCGAGCGCGACCCCCGACTGCTCGACCATGCCGGGCCGGCGCGGCCCGAGAAACCCCATCGCCAGCAGCACCAGATCGGCTTTCAGCTCGAATGTGCTGTCCGGCATTTCCCGCATCGACCAGCGCCCGTCCGCGCCCTGTGCCCACTCGACCCGGACGCATTCGAGCGCCTCGATCTTGCCGTTCGCGCCGACCGCGCGCTTGGTCAGCACCGCCCAGTCGCGCTCGCAGCCTTCCTCCTGCGACGACGAGGTGCGCAGCTTCAAGGGCCAGTCGGGCCAGGTCAGCGCCTTGTTCTCGTGCTCCGGCGGCTTTGGCAGGATTTCGAGCTGGGTGATCGAGGCTGCCCCTTGGCGGGTCGAGGTGCCGATGCAGTCCGAACCGGTGTCGCCGCCGCCGATCACCACGACATGCTTCCCCGCCGCCGAAATGGTGCCGCCCGGCGCGGCGCGCGGCTCGTCGTCGCCGGCGTTGCGCTTGTTCTGCTGCGGCAGGAAATCCATCGCGTAGTGGATGCCGGCAAGCTCGCGGCCCGGCACTTCGAGGTCGCGCGCCCATTCCGCGCCGCCGGTCATCGCCACCGCGTCGTAATCGGCGAGCAGCTTTTGCACGCTTAGCGTGACGCCGATCTCGGTCGAGGGCCGGAACTCGACCCCCTCCGCCGCCATCTGCTCGACGCGGCGGTCGATCAGGTGCTTTTCCATCTTGAAGTCGGGGATGCCGTAGCGCAGCAGCCCGCCGATCCGGTCGCTCTTCTCGAACAAGGTCACCGCGTGCCCGGCGCGCGCCAATTGCTGGGCGCAGGCCATCCCGGCCGGCCCCGAGCCGACCACCGCGACCCGCTTGCCGCTTTTGCGCGCCGCCATCAGCGGCACGATCCAGCCTTCGGCCCAGCCGCGGTCGACGATTGCGCATTCGATCGTTTTGATCGTGACGGGATTGTCGTCGATGTTGAGCGTGCACGACGCCTCGCACGGCGCCGGGCAGATGCGGCCGGTGAATTCCGGGAAGTTGTTGGTCGAGTGCAGCACCGTCAGCGCGTTCTTCCACTGGTCGCGATAGACCAAATTGTTCCAGTCCGGGATGATGTTGTTGACCGGGCAGCCCTCATGGCAGAACGGGATGCCGCAATCCATGCAGCGCATGGCCTGCGCGCGCAGCGTCTTCTCGGGCAGCGGCTGCATGAACTCGCGCCAATTCTGCCGACGCGCCGCCACCTTGTGGTAGTGGCGGTCCTCGCGCTCGACTTCGAGAAACCCGGTCGGCTTGCCCATCCCCTGGTCCTATACCAGCCCCGTCGAGACTGGTCATATATGCTGACTTATATCAATGATGCCCTGTGCGGCGCGCAACATCAACAATAACGCGCCGGCAGGAAGCCGGCCGGGTTATTCGATGACCTCGTCCGCCTGCGCAAGCAGAAGCTGCGGCACGCTCAGGCCGAGCGCCTTGGCGGTCTTCAGGTTGATGGCCAGCTCGAATTTGGTCGGCTGTTGGACCGGTAGATCGGCCGGCTTGGCGCCCTTGAGGATCCTTCCGGCGTAAATGCCAAGCTGTCGATAGGAAGCCGTGAGGCTCGGTCCATAGCTGATCAGCCCGCCGGAAGCCGCGAATTGCTGCGAATCATATATTGCAGGAACGACACGGCTCGTCGCCAGCGCCGCGAGCTGATCGCGCCGGCTGCCGAAGAATCCGTCGTTGCCGACTAGAAGCGCGCCGGCGTGCAGCTGGGCGAGGGCGGCGAAAGCGATGTCGATCTCGCTTTCGCTGCTGGCCTTGAGGACGTGGAGCTGCAGCCCCTTCACGCGCGCCGCTTCCCGCCCGTCTCCAATGATCCGCTCGGCATTCGGATTGCCCGGGTTCACCAAGAGGGCGATCACCTTGGCCTGGGGAACCAACTCGGACAGCAACTCGAGCCGCTTCGCCGTCAGCTTGGCGAAGATCAGGCTGACGCCCGTGAGGTTGCCGCCCGGCCGCGCGAGACTGGCGACGAGGCCCAACCCGACCGGGTCGTCGCCGCTGATGAAGACGACCGGGATCGTCGAGGTCGCGGCCTTTGCCGCGAGCGCCACCACAGAGCCGCCGCCCGTCACGATCAAATCGATCTTGCGGCCGACGAGATCGGCCGCCAGTGCGGGCAGCCGCTCATAGCTTCCCTCCGCCCACCGGTACTCGATCGCCAGATTCTGTCCCTCGACATAGCCGGTTTCGCTCAGTCCCTGGCGGAAGGCGGCGACATAGGGTGCGCGCGAGCCGGCCGTGGTGCTATCGAGGAAGCCGACCACCGGAATCGCCTTCTGCCGCGCGCCGGCGGCGCGCGGCCGCACCGCCAATCAGCGTGAGGAGGTCCCGCCGCCTCATTCGATCACCTCGTCGGCCTGGGCGAGGAGCAACGGGGGTATGGTGAGGCCGAGCGCCTTGGCGGTCTTCAGGTTGATGATCAACTCAAATTTGGTCGGCTGCTCGACCGGGAGATCGGCGGGCTTGGCGCCCTTCAGGATCTTGTCTACGAAGACCGCCGCCTCCCGATAATAATTCGCGGCTTTTGCGGTGTAGGCCATCAGCCCGCCGGCCTTGGGAAAGGGCGCCAACGGCGAGACCACCGGGAGATGATGGCTCAGCGCGAGGTCGGCGACGTCCTTTAGCGGGAGGCTCGGCTGGACGATAACCGCATCGACTTTTTGGGCGGCGATTTCGGCAAAAGCAGCGTCGAGCTTCTCGCCGGCCGCGACCATGATCGGCACGATTTTCACGCTCGCGGCCTTTCCGACAAGCTCGATCTGGTGGAGGAAAGGTTTCCAGAATGGGTCTGGCGCGTTGCATAACGCGGCGATGCGGCTAACCGACGGCAGCAACTCCTTGAGCAATTCCACAAGCTTTCCGGCCAACTCGGGCGTCATGCCTGTCATCCCGGTGATATTGCCGCCGGGCCGGGCCAGGCTGGCGACGATCCCCATGCCGACGGGGTCGCCCGCACCCAGCATCACGATCGGGATTTCGCTCGTTGCGCGTTTCGCGGTGAGGATCACCGGCGTCATCCAGGCGGCGATGACATCAACCTTCTCGCGGACCAGTGCCGCGGCGAGTTCGGGCAGGCGGTCTATATTTCCTTCGGCGTTGCGGATGTCGATCCGGATGTTTTGTCCTTCGGCATACCCGAGCTCGCGCAAGCCTGCCCGGAACATGCGCAACGGTTCTTCCGGGTCGGGCCTGCCGGCGACGAGTACGCCAACGGTCGGCATCTTTTGCGCTTGCGCCATGCCGTCGAGCGGCAAGGCCAGCGCCGCGCCGCCGAAGAAGGCGATGAACTGCCGCCGCCTCACTCGATGACCTCGTCGGCCTGCGCCAGCAGCAGGGGCGGCACCGTCAAGCCGAGCGCCTTAGCGGTTTTCATATTGATGACCAGCTCGAACTTGGTCGGCTGCTCGATCGGCAGATTGGCCGGCTTGGCGCCCTTTAGTATCTTATCCATCAAGTCAGCCGCCTGCGCATATTGGCTGCCGAGCGAGGTCCCGTAGGCGACAAGACCGCCGGCTTCGACATTCTCGCGCCACGGGTAGATTACCGGAAGCCGATGCGCCGCCGCGGCATCCGCCGTCTCCTTAGCAAGGCTCATTGAGCCCGGGTCGACCATTCGGATCGCGGCGCCGGCACCTGCCTCGACCGCTCTGTCGAAGGACCGTCCGAGATCCTGCGCGCTACGTATTTCCAACACCGGACTAAGCTCTACCCCGAGCTGCTGCGCTGCCGCCGACGCGCTGCTCAGCTGAGGCTTCGCGTTTGGATCATCCGGGTTCAAGAGCGCCGCGATCCGCATTGCGGTGGGAACCAGACCCTTGATGAGCTCCAGACGCTTGCCGGTTAGATCGGTGACAATGTTGGTGACCCCGGTTACGTTGCCGCCGGGCCGGGCGAGGCTTTCGACCAGTCCGGCGGCGACCGGGTCTGCACCGGCAATCATAACGATCGGAATACTCGACGTCGCGGCCTTAGCGGCGATATTTGCCGGGGTAGTGGCGACCAGCAGTGCGTCCGGCTTCAGTCCAAGCAGCTCACGGGCTAGCTGCGGCAGGCGTTCGAGGCTTCCACCCGCATAGCGTGCCTCGTAGACAGGCCGTGTCCCCTCAACATAGCCCAACTCGCGCATCCGCTGCCGGAAGCGGTCGAACAACGGGCGGCGCGCCGCCTCGGCTCCTCCATCGAGATAACCGATCCGCCAGGATTTGCTCCCGGTATCTGCGCGAGTGGCCGGCGGCCATGCGGCTGCCGCTATGCCGATAAAAGCGATGAGCTCGCGCCGCCTCACTCGGCCGCAACCATCCGCGTTTCGCCTTCGGCCTTCAGTTCCAGCAGCGCGCGGCGGTAATCGCGCGGCATCACCTTGACGAAGCTGGCGACCGTCTTGTCCCAGTCCTCGAGCAGCTGGCGGGCGCGGGCGCTGCCTGTCAGCAGGTGGTGGCGCTCGATCAGGATGCGCAGCCGCTGCGCATCGTGGCGCAGGAGATCACCCATGCCGTTGTCGTGGACGTCGATCGGACGCTGGCGCGGCTTGCCGCCCTCATCGCCGTCGTCGACTGCGGCAAGGTTTTCGAGGTCGACCCCGGAGGGGTTGCAGAGGCTGGCGAACCGGCCCTTCGGGTCGTAGACATAGGCGATGCCGCCCGACATGCCGGCGGCGAAGTTGCGGCCGGTGTCGCCGAGCACGACGACGATGCCGCCGGTCATGTACTCGGCGCCGTGGTCGCCGGTGCCTTCGATGACCGCGATGGCGCCGGAGTTGCGCACCGCGAAGCGCTCGCCCGCGACCCCCTCGAAATAGGCTTCGCCGGCGATCGCGCCGTAGAGCACGGTGTTGCCGATGATGATGTTCTCGGTCGGCTCGCGGGTCGCCTGCGGCGGCTGCCGCACGATGAGGCGCCCGCCCGACAACCCCTTGCCGACATAGTCGTTGGCGTCGCCGATCAGCTCGACGGTGACGCCGTGCGCGAGGAAGGCGCCAAAGCTCTGCCCAGCGGTGCCCGTGAACTTCGCCCAGATCGTATCGTCGGGCAGCCCGTCATGGCCGTAGCGCCGCGCCACCTCGCCCGACAGCATCGCGCCGACCGTGCGGTGGACGTTGCGGATCGGTTTCTCGATGCGCACCAGCTCGCCCATATCCAGCGCCGCCTGCGACTCGGCGATCAGCTCCTGGTCGAGCGCCTTGTCGAGATGGTGGTCTTGCGCCTCGCAATGGTAGATCGCGACCCCCGGCGCCGCCGGCTCCTGGTAGAGGATGCGCGACAGATCGACGCCGCGCGCCTTCCAGTGATGCACCGCGCGCACCATGTCGAGCCGGTCGACCCGCCCGATCATCTCGTTCATCGTGCGGAAGCCCAATTCGGCCATCAGCTCGCGCACTTCCTCGGCGACGAAGAAGAAGAAGTTGATGACGTGCTCGGGCTGGCCGGTGAAGCGGGCGCGCAGCACCGGGTCTTGCGTCGCGATGCCGACCGGGCAGGTGTTCAAATGGCACTTGCGCATCATCACGCAGCCGGCGGCGATCAGCGGCGCGGTGGCGAAGCCGAACTCGTCGGCGCCGAGCAGCGCCCCGACCACGACATCACGCCCGGTGCGCAAGCCCCCATCGACCTGCACCGCGATGCGGCCGCGCAAGCCGTTGCGCACCAGGGTCTGTTGGGTCTCGGCGAGGCCGATCTCCCACGGCGAGCCGGCATGGGTGAGGGAGGTGAGGGGGCTCGCGCCGGTGCCGCCCTCGTAGCCGGCGATCGTCACATGGTCGGCGCGCGCCTTGGAGACGCCGGCCGCCACCGTGCCCACTCCCACTTCCGCCACCAGCTTGACCGACACCGCGGCCCTGGGGTTGGCGTTCTTCAGATCGTGGATCAGCTGCGCCAGATCCTCGATCGAATAGATGTCGTGATGCGGCGGCGGCGAGATAAGGCCAACCCCGGGGGTCGAATGCCGCACCTTGGCGATCGCCTTGTCGACCTTATGGCCGGGGAGCTGGCCGCCCTCGCCCGGCTTCGCGCCCTGCGCCATCTTGATCTGCAAGACGTCGGCGTTGACCAGGTATTCGGTCGTGACGCCAAACCGGCCCGAGGCGACCTGCTTGATCGCCGAGCGCTTGGAATCGCCGTTGGGCAGCGTCTTGTAGCGCTCGGCCTCCTCGCCACCCTCGCCGGTGTTGGATTTGCCGCCGATCCGGTTCATCGCGATCGCCAGCGTGGTGTGCGCCTCGCGGCTGATCGAGCCGAAGCTCATCGCCCCGGTGGCGAAGCGCTTGACGATCTCGACGGCCGGCTCGACCTCGTCGAGCGGAACCGGAAGCACCGCCGGCTTGAACTTCATCAGCCCGCGGATTGTCAGCAGCCGCTCGCTCTGGTCGTTGATAATTTCGGCGAA
Organism: Allostellaceae bacterium; assembly: GCA_035648415.1. Taxonomy (GTDB): domain Bacteria; phylum Pseudomonadota; class Alphaproteobacteria; order ATCC43930; family CGMCC-115725; genus DATARH01. The sequence continues at coordinate 7,125 of DASRLO010000024.1, read as the reverse complement.
GGCTTTGTAATCGGCCAAGGAATTGCCACGCGCCGCGTGCTGCAGCCGGGCGATGGTCTGCGGTGTCCAGGCATGCGCCTCGCCACGCAGGCGGAACGCGTAGTCGCCGCCGACATCGAGCATTTCCTTGTAAAGCGGATCCTCGCCATAAGCCTGGGCGTGCCGCACCAGCGCCTCGCTGGCGATGGCGTAGAGGTCGGCCCCTTCGATGGTCGTCGCGGTGCCGGTGAAGTATTTGTCTACAAACGAGCTTTCCAGGCCCACCGCGTCGAAGATCTGCGCCCCGCAATAGGATTGGTAGGTCGAGATGCCCATCTTGGACATCACCTTCATCAGCCCCTTGCCGACCGCCTTCAAATAGTTTTTCTGGACTTCGTAGGCGCTCAGCGCCAGCCCCGTTTCGCTGCGGATCTGCTCCAGGGTGGCGAAGGCGAGGTAGGGGTTGATCGCCTCGGCGCCATAGCCGGCGAGCACGCAGAAATCGTGGACCTGGCACGCATCGCCGGTCTCGACGACGATGCCGGTGCGGGTCCGGAGCCCCTCGCGGATGAGGTGATGATGCACCGCCGAGGTCGCCAGCAGCGCCGGGATCGGCGCGCGCTCCGGCGACACCGCGCGGTCCGACAGCACGAGGATGTTGTGCCCGGCATGCACCGCCTCGGTCGCCTCGTAGCACAGGCGGTCGAGCGCCGGCTCGATCCCCGCGGCGCCGTCGGCCGCCGGCCAGGTAATGTCGAGCGTGTCGGTCTTGAACCGTCCGTCGATCAGCCGCTCGATGTTGCGGATCTTGTCGAGGTCGGCATCGGTGAGGATCGGCTGCGCCACTTCGAGCCGGTGGTGCGTGCCGACCTCGTGCCCCAGCAGGTTGGGCCGCGGTCCGATCATCGAAATCAGCGACATCACCAGCTCCTCGCGGATCGGGTCGATCGGCGGGTTGGTGACCTGGGCGAAGTTCTGCTTGAAGTAGTTGTAGAGCACCTTGGGCTTGTTCGAGAACGCGGCGAGCGGCGTGTCTGTGCCCATCGAGCCGACGGGATCGTCGCCGTCGCGCGCCATCGGTTCGAGAAAGAAGCCGATATCCTCCTGGGTGTAGCCGAACGCCTGCTGCAAGGCGAGCCGCGCCGCGGGATCGTTGGGGCGCGGCGGCGTGGTGTTCTCGGCCGGCTCGGGCAATTCGCCGAGTTTGTATTGGGTCTGCTTGAGCCACGCCTCGTAGGGATGCTCGGCGGCGAGCTTCGCCTTGATCTCGTCGTCGCCGATGATGCGGCCCTCTTCAAGGTCGATCAGCAGCATCTTGCCGGGCTGGAGCCGCCACTTGCGGACGATGCGCTCCTCGGGCACCGGCAGCACGCCGGACTCCGAGGCCAGGATCACATGGTCGTCGTCGGTGACGATGTAGCGCGCCGGCCTGAGGCCGTTGCGGTCGAGCGTCGCGCCGATCTGCCGGCCGTCGGTAAAGGCGATCGCCGCCGGCCCGTCCCACGGCTCCATCAGCGCCGCGTGGTACTCGTAAAAGGCGCGCCGATCCGGGTCCATCAGCGGGTCGGACCAGGCCTCGGGGATCAGCATCATCATCGAATGCGCCAGCGAGTAGCCGCCGGCGGTGACCAGCAGTTCGAGCGCATTGTCGAGGCACGCCGTGTCCGACTGGCCGGGCAGGATCAGCGGCACCAGCTTGCCGAGATCGGCGCCCATCAGCGCCGACGACATCGCCTGGCGGCGCGCCTGGATCCAGTTGACGTTGCCGCGCACCGTGTTGATCTCGCCGTTGTGGCAGAGAAAGCGGTACGGGTGCGCGAGCCGCCACGACGGGAAGGTGTTGGTCGAGAAGCGCTGATGCACCAGCGCCAGCGCCGACACGCTGAGCGGGTTGCGCAGATCCTCGTAGAACGTGCCGATCTGCGGCGCCAGCAGGAGGCCCTTGTAGACCACGGTGCGGGTCGAGAAGGACGGGATGTAGAAGTCGCGCAGCCCCGGCAGGCCGCGCCGCTCGGCCAGGATCGACACCCGGTTCAAGGTCTGCTTGCGGATCGTCAGGATCTTGCGCTCGAACGCGTCCTGGTCGGCGGTGTCCGGGCCGGCGCAGACGATCGCCTGCGCGATATAGGGCATCGTCTCGGTGACTCGCGTGCCGAGCCCGGTCGGGTCGACCGGGACCTCGCGCCAGGCGAGCAGTTCCTGGCCCTCGACCCGGATGAAGCGCTCCATGTGCGCGGTGGCGAACGCCCGCGCCTTTTCTTCCATCGGCAGGAAGCACATCGCCACCGCGTAGCGGCCGGGCGGCGGCAGGGTGAGGCCGCGCTCCTCGCACCAATGGCGCAAGAGCGCGTCGGGCGTCTGGATCAGGCAGCCGGCGCCGTCGCCGACCAGCGGATCGGCGCCGACCGCGCCGCGATGGTCGAGATTGACCAGGATTTCGAGGCCGCGGCGGATGATGTCGTGCGATTTTCGGCCCTTGATATTGACGACAAAGCCGACGCCGCACGAATCGTGCTCGTTGCGCGGGTCGTAAAGTCCAGGTCCTCTTACCTCAGGGTCGCGAAACTCTGCCATCCGCAGCTCTTCCAAAGCGCGCTATTGCACGAATTTGGCGCACATCACGGCCATTCTGGCATGCCGCCAAGTACGACGTCGGACAGTATGCATGACTAAAACCGCGAACGCGAATCGCGGTTGCAGCGGCCAAAGGTTTCACCTCGCCGGGCATGACGGCAACTCGTCGGTCGCCCGGCGCGCGCTCCCTCCCCCGCATGAGGGGAGGTGAAATAGCGGCTAAATTGGCGGCGGCGTCAGCTCGCCGCTTTCTGCGCGTAGCGCCGGCCGGCCAAATAATGCGCGCCGGCCGGGCCGCATTGTTCGCTGTGCAGGGTGCCCGCCGGCATCGCGCACATGTCGCCGGCGCGGAAAGTCTCCGGCTTGCCGTGGCGGGTGATCGTCATCTCGCCGTCGACGACCAGCACCTGGGCATCGAATTCATGCGCGTGCTCGGGATTGAAATGGTCCGCCTCCATCTGGCGGTCGACCATTTCATAACCCTCGGCCTTCAGCTTCGTCTCGAAATCCGCCCGGTTCATGACGCTTCTCCGTACTGAGTCGATCAATCCTAACATACGCAACCGACCCGGTCGCGGCGAAGCCGTAATAATCACCACAGAGACAGTGAGGCAGTGAGATCGCCGTCGCTCGGTATCTCACTGCCTCACTGTCTCTGTGGTGAAATTTTTAAGCGCTGCGCGCCGCTATCCGATCCCGTAGCGCTTCGCCCAGCCGAGCCCGGCGACGGTGTCGCCCTTCGGCCGGTATTCGCAGCCGATCCAACCCTTGTAGCCGATCTCGTCGAGCAGGTCGAAGAGGTAGGGATAGTTGATCTCGCCGACATCGGGCTCGTGCCGCCCCGGTGTGCCGGCGATCTGGACATGCGGGTACATGCCCGCGAGCTCGCGGATCGTCGGCGCCAGATCGCCGCGCATGATCTGCACATGGTAGAGATCTAGCTGCAGCCGCAGGTTGGGCCGGCCGACCGCCGCGATGATCGGCATCGCCTGCGCCGTGGTGTTGAGGTAGTAGCCCGGAATGTCGCGCGTGTTGATCGGCTCGACGATCGCGGTGATGCCCTCGCGCGCGAGGCGGTCGGCGGCCCAGCGCAGATTGTCGACATAGGTCGGCAACGCCTCGATTTTGTCGCGCCCGTCGGGCCACAGCCCGGCCATCGCATGGATCGTCTTGCACTTGGTCGCCAGGGCGTAGGGGATCGCGGTCTCCACCGCCGCCATGAACGCCTGCTGCCGCCCCGGCAGCGCGGCGAACCCGCGCTCGCCCTTCGCCCAATCGCCCGGCGGCAGGTTGAAGAGCGCCAAAGTCAGCTTGTTGCGCTCCAACCGTTCGGCGATCGCCTCGGGCGGGAATTCGTAGGGGAACAGGAATTCGACCCCCTTGAACCCGGCCTTGGCCGCCGCGTCGAAGCGGTCGAGGAAATTCGGGATCTCCTGGAACATCATGCTGAGATTGGCGGCGAAATTCGGCATGCGGGCGGCTCCTCAAAATTCACGGCCGCGATTATTGGCCGCTTATCGCGTTCTGTTAAGGGACGTTGCTCGCACGAAGGGATGTCACGCCATGGCCGCGGCTGCGGTGCGGATTTGCGGATACGCCATCGTCTCGGCCGACGGCATGATCGCCGATGGCGCGGGCCGCATGCCGCCGGCGCTGATTGTCGAAGCCGACCAGCTCTTCTTCCGGGCGTCGCTGGCCGCGGCGCGGATCGTCGTCCACGGCCGCCATTCCGCCGAGGGCGGCCCCGCGGCGGACGGACGCCCCCGGATATTCGTGACGCGGACCGTCGCGGTGTTTTCCATCGTCCGGGCAGAGCCGGCGATCGTGCGGTGGAACCCGCTGGGGATGCCGTTCACCGCAGTGCTTGAGGCGCTCGGCATCGATGACGGGATCGTCGCCGTGGTCGGCGGCACCGATGTCTTCGACCTGTTCCTTGGCATCGGCTACGATGCGTTCTACCTCTCCCGCGACCTGGCGGCGCGCTTGCCGGGCGGCCGGCCGCTGTTTCGCGCGGTCCCCGAGCGCTCGCCGGAAGACCTGCTGAGCGGCGCCGGTCTGCGGCCGCGCGGCGAACGCCTGCTGGAGCCCGGCTTGACACTCGCCACCTGGGAGCGCACGCCGCTCCCCTAGCGGCGCAGCATTTGGTGACGTGACGAAGACCGCTCGGCGCACGGCGCCGCACGCACCTCGAACTCCCGGCAGTTTTCCGTCGCTGAGCGGGAGGGGCCGATCTACTCTGACTCATTCGGTGGAGCGAGGTGATCCGATGACAGAACCGCTACCCGGCCGCGCGCATCTCATCGCCGGCGGTTTCCCGCCCGGCTCGCAGGGCGGGCACGACCACGACTATGCCCGGCTGAAACTTTTGGGTCTCCTGGCCGAACAAAACATCCCCGCCTCGGTCGCCAACGATTTCGCCGATGTCGAGAAATGGCTGCCGGCGACCCGGCTGCTGATCACCTATGTCGCCGGCCCCTATCCCGACGCCGCGCAAACCCGGGCCATCCGGAGCTGGCTGGAGGCGGGCGGACACTGGCTCGCCCTGCACGGCACCAGCGGCGGCCGCGCCCAGCGGGTCGAGGGCCAACGCATGCGCCGCACGGTCAAGACCGAGCATCATGCGCTGCTCGGCAGCTTCTTCCTGACCCACCCGCCGATCCGCGAGTTCCGGGTCGACGTGACCGACGCCAACTCCCCGCTCACCCAGGGTCTCGGGTCGTCGTTCGTCGTCGAGGACGAGCCCTATTTCATCGAGCTGCAGGACCCCGCCGCGGCGCACATCCTGCTGACCGCGGAATACGGCCCGAGCGCCGCCGCCGCGACCGCCGGCCTCTACCCCTCGGACACCTCGCTGCAAGCGGACGGCAAGACCCGAATCATCGGCTATACCCGCGCGGTCGGCGAGGGCGGCGTCACCTATGTCGCGCTCGGCCATTGCCACAACCCGGCGATCCGCGCGGCCCGCGCCAACCATGATCCCGCCGACACGACGCCGCCCACTTTTCACGGCCCGTGGGAAACCGACGCCTTCGTCACGCTGCTGCGCAACGCTGTCGCCTGGGGCGTGAAGGCTTAGAGGCCGGCGAAAATAATCGAACCATGCCACCGATCGTCATTTCTGTCGTCTTTCCCGCGAAAGCGGGAACGAGACGGTCCCAAATTGGAGGTCGGCTAAGGGTCAGCCATTGATCAGACAGTGCGGCTGCCCTGGCCCCCCGCTTTCGCGGGGGACGATAGATTTGATTTGGTTCGCTTCATCTCGCCTCAGCCCTGCGACGGCGCCCAATCGTACACCCGCGCCACGGTCCCGCCCATCAGCGCGGCGCGGTCGCCGTCGGAGAGGCGATCGGTGACGCGAAACGCCTCGACCCCCTCCTTGTAGGTCAGGAGCGCGACCGCGCGCGTCCAGTCGGTGCCCCACATGCAGCGCTCGAAGCCGAAGGCGTCGAAGATGCGCCCCAGCGGGTCCCAGATGTCGTTGTAGGGGAATTTCTCGTGCGACAGCGTGCAGGCGCCGCTGATCTTGATCGCGATGTTCTTGTGGGCGGCGAGCGCCAATACCGTTGGCAGGTCGGCCCAGGGAAGCGGCGGCGGCGGCGGCTCGAACGGCTGCTGCAGCCCGAGGTGGTCGATCACCAGCTGCGTCGTCGGATTGCGCGCCGCCAGCTGCCCGGCCTGCTCCAGCCGGCCCCAGCACAAGAGGTTGACCGCCAGCGAGTGCCGCGCCGCGGCGGCCAGCACCCGGTTGATTCCGGGGTCGGCCGGGTCGGTCGAAACATTGTCGCGCATCATGATCCGGACGCCGACCGTGCCCTCGGTCGCGGCCCAGTCGGCGATGGTCTCGGCCACCGCCGGGTCGTTGGGATCGACCGGCTTGACCAGGCCGAATTTGCCCGGATGCTTGGCGTAGACCTCCAGCGCATAGCTCGAATCGTAGCCGTACATCGAGAACGGCGAGACCAGCACCGCGCCGTCGACCCCGACCGCGTCCATCGCCGCCACCATCTGATCGCCGGTCACCTCCGCCGGCCCGTGCAAGGTGCCGACCCACGGCCGGCCGGGGTGGTTGCGTTCATAGGCGTGCACCTGGACATCGATCGTCGGCATGATTTGCAGCCTCCCCGACAGCGCCATCGTTCTAAAACCGATGGGACGCCTCGTAGCGAAACGAGTCAAACCGCATCGCTACGCTCGTTCGCAAATCAGGGGCACCGTTCGCAAAATAGTCTGCTCGGGAAAACAGACTAAATTCAGGCAGCCCGGACCGTGTGCAAACATCTTGGCTTCTGCACCGGGCAATTCCTCGTGCGTTGCAATCGAAGCCAGCGCGATTAAGTTTTTCTGCTAAATGTGAAGACTTTAAATGAAATATTTGCAATCGAATCGGCATCTTCTTTGATCAATAGGCGTTCGCTCCTAAGAAACGGAGACCTTAGAGTCTGACTCGAAAAGGTGTCCACGATTTCAGGTTTGTGCGATGCGTCGTGTCAACAGCCTGATATGAGCGACAAGGACCCAGGCAACGGCGCTGGTAAGGGTGGCCTCGAAGTCTTTGGCGAGCCTTCGGCACCG